>NZ_VTOW01000002.1:0-600000 GCF_012184425.1 Candidatus Manganitrophus noduliformans | reverse complement strand
GGAGCGGACTCTGCGTGACGTTCTTTGCGAATCAACGATGTCATCCATGGACTGCGCCCGGGTGCTCTATTTTTTTATCACGGCGGGGATTTTATCGCCGGCTTTCCAGAAAACGGAAGGGGCCGAAAAAGTCGATTGGCAGGACCATCATCAAGATCATCAAAAAGAAACGGAAGAGGCGCCTCCTGCCGCCGAAGAAGAAGTTCTAAAGCAAGCTTTTTTCGACGAGGAGAAAGAGGCGACCGTCCAAAAGATTCGTGAAGCTTACCTGCAGATGGAGAATCAGAATTATTACGAAATATTAAAGGTGACCCCCTCGGCGGGTCGAGACGAGATTAAGAAGGCTTATTTTAGGCTGGCAAAGGAATACCATCCGGATCGTCACTTTGAAGCCGAAATGGGTCAGGTAAAAAAAGAATTGGAAAGCCTCTTCGTCCGGATCACCCAGGCCTACGACACGCTCTTGGTAGAAAAGAAGAGGAAGGCCTACGATTCCGAGCTGGCAAATGGAAAACAAAATCAGAAACAGGCGGAGCCGACGCATCGCGATTTTTTTGCGCGTGGAGAGGCCGCGCTCGAGAAAGGGGATCTTCGGGATGCCTGCTACTTCTTCCAGGAAGCGATTAATAAGATGCCGGAAAGAATCGATAAAGCCGTCTATTACTTGCGATACGGTCAAGCAATGGCGCGCATTCCAGGCAAGCTGCGCGATGCAGCAGAAATTCTAAAAAAAGGGGTCGCCTTGGATCCCACCAGGACGGAATTCCATGTCGAGTTAGGTCTGATCTACAGCAAGACCGGGTTGACACAGAAGGCGATGACTTCCTTCTCAGAAGCCCTCAAAAGAGATCCAATTAATAAAATCGCAAAAGCGGAAATCGAAAAACTCCATCCCTAATTTTGTAAACCGGCCATGAATTTTCGGTTGACATGGGTAAAGTGCTATGTTATGTTTATATCCGACAAAACCAGTCGCCGATTAAAACGGTCGGCGATTCTCCTTTCAGAGAGCAGTATGTTAAAACTAACAAAAAAAACAGACTATGCGCTCATGGCAATCAATTATATGTCCTGTCAAGGAGAAGAGTTCATCGCAAATACCCGAACGATCTCGGAAATATATAATATTCCATTGGAATTGTTAGCAAAAATACTACAGAGGCTTGCAAAAAAAGGAATCATCCTCAGCCAGAATGGACCGAAGGGAGGGTATATACTTGCCAAAGAACCCGCGTTGATCACCGTGGGCGAGGTGATCCGGGCAATTGAGGGTCCCGTCCAAATTATCCGTTGCCATGATGGTGAGAATACGTGTTTACAAACGGAACGGTGTACTGTCCGAAGCCCACTTCGTAGGATTGAGAGCAAAATTATCGAGCTTTTAGATAAGACGACCCTCGATCAGATGTATCGAGAGGAAGTCATCGAAGAAATTACGGTTCGCTGACCGTTTACTAGAGGAGTTTATGTTGAAATTCCCTATTTTCATGGATAATCATTCGACCACGCCGATGGACCCCCGTGTTCTGGAAGCGATGCTTCCCTATTTTGTCGAAAAGTTCGGTAATGCCGCCAGTCGAAATCATGCGTTTGGCTGGGAAGCCGAAAAAGCGGTCGATCAGGCACGCGAACAGATCGCTCATCTGATTCATTGTGATCCGAAAGAAATTATCTTCACCAGCGGCGCAACCGAGTCGGACAATCTGGCCCTCAAAGGGGTCGCCGAGATGTATCGGGAGAAGGGGAACCACATTATTACGGTGGTCACCGAACACAAGGCGGTTTTGGACAGCTGCAAACGTCTAGAGAAGATGGGATATGAAGTCACTTATCTTCCGGTCAAGGCCGATGGGATGGTCGATCTCGATCTGCTCAAAGCGGCCATCACCGAAAAGACGATCCTGATCTCGGTGATGATGGCAAACAATGAAATCGGCGTGATCCAGCCGGTGGCCGAAATCGGCAAAATTGCCAAGGAGCGAGGGGTTATTTTTCATTGCGATGCGGCCCAGGGGGTCGGCAAAATTCCGGTGGATGTTCAGGCGATGGGAATCGATGTGATGGCCTTGTCGGCCCACAAGATGTATGGTCCCAAGGGAATCGGCGCGCTTTACGTGAGAAAGAAAAATCCGCGTGTCCGAATCGCGCCGATTATCGACGGCGGAGGGCATGAACGGGGGATGCGATCGGGTACGCTCAATGTTCCCGGGATCGTCGGTTTTGGAAAAGCGTGCGAGCTTTCCGACAAAGAGATGGTTGAAGAATCGGCCCGCCTCACCCAGCTGCGGGAACGACTCAGAGAGGGGATTCTCAAGGGATTGGATGAGGTTTATTTGAATGGAGATCCGAGTCAAAGGCTGCCGGGTAATCTCAATATGAGTTTTGCGTATGTCGAAGGAGAGTCGCTTTTGATGGGCTTGAAAGAGATCGCCCTTTCCTCAGGCTCGGCCTGCACCACCGCCACGTTGGAGCCGTCCTATGTTCTACGCTCCTTGGGGGTTGGAAGCGATTTGGCCCATTCTTCTCTCCGGTTTGGATTGGGACGTTTCAATACGAACGAAGAAGTCGACTACGTCGTTCAACGCGTGGTCGAGACGGTTCGACGGCTTCGAGAGATGTCTCCTCTCTATGAAATGGCAAAAGAGGGGATCGATCTCAAGAATGTTCAGTGGACACAACATTAAATCTATTTCCAACGGTGGAGGAGATTCGAAATGGCATACAGCAATAAAGTGATCGACCATTACAATAACCCTCGGAATGTCGGATCGTTGGATAAAACCGATCCTGAAGTCGGAACGGGGGTTGTCGGCGCGCCGGAGTGCGGAGATGTGATGAAGCTTCAGCTGAAAGTGAACAACGGCGTCATCGAAGATGCCAAATTCAAGACATTTGGCTGCGGCAGCGCCATCGCCAGTTCGAGCTTGGCGACGGAGATGATCAAGGGAAAGACGCTGGATCAGGCGACGCAAATCAAGAATACCGACATCGTCAACGAACTGAATCTGCCCCCGGTCAAGATTCATTGCTCGGTGTTGGCGGAAGATGCGATCAAAGCCGCCATTGCCGATTACAAGAAGAAAAACAGTCTGGCTTAAGAGACGGAGGCAAGATGGAATCGACAACGAATCAGGAACAGGTAATTGCGCTTACGCCGAATGCGGTGGCGGCGGTCAAAGAGATTATAGAGAAAAAAAACCTCGGTCAGGTCGGTTTGCGGGTCGGCGTGCAAGGGGGCGGCTGTTCTGGTCTCTCGTATAACCTGAATTTTGAAACGGAGGCGACCCCCCACGATACTTCTTTCGAGGTGGACGGCCTTCGGGTGATCGTCGATCAGAAGAGCGCCATTTACCTTGCCGGAACGACGCTCGATTTCAGCAAAGAGTTGGTCGGGGGCGGCTTCAAATTCCTCAATCCGAATGCGAAGCGCAGCTGTGGATGTGGCGAATCCTTTTCCGCCTAAGAATCATATGAAACCAGGAGAACGGAGCAGAGCCGGAGCGGCGCGCTCGACGGTCTGAGGTCTGAAGTATCAGGCAGCGGCCGTGAAAAGGCGTGATTGTGAACTTGACAAAGGCCCCGTGAGGGGCCGTTCTATTTTATGGATCTGGGATTTTCTAATTGAAGTTGTCCAGAACGTCCGAAGTGACGACAAGAAGACCCTGCTGGAGTTGCGGCGCCCCGGTCGAGTCGCTTTATGCCTGCGACCGATGCGCGGTTCTGCAACGATTTCCGGAAACAATCGACTATTTCACCTTGTTCGGGATCGGGCCTCGTTTGAAGATCGATCTTGCCCGGCTCGAAGCGACATTTTATGAATTGAGCCGCAAGTTTCATCCCGATTTCTATCAAAAGAAATCTTCGGAAGAGCAGGCGATCAGTCTTGAGAACTCGGCGCTGGTGAACAAAGCTTATCGAACGCTCAGAGATCCGATTCAAAGGACGGAATATCTGATCGGGCGGGTCGACGGGGGGAGCGCCGTTTCAACGGAGGCGCCGGCCGATCTTTTCGATGAGATTTTAGAGCTGCAAGAGTTATTGGAGGGGGTCAAAGAAGCGCCGGGTGATTCGGCCCAAAGAGGGGGACTCGTCGATGCCCTCGAGCGCGAGCAAGCCCGTTTTGGACAGATTCAGAGTGAGGGAGAGCGGGCGCTGGAGAAGCTCGCTACGGAGTGGGACCGACTTCAAGAGGAATCGAAAGAAGAGGAAATCACGCAAGCGCAGCGGCGGCTTCTCTCCGAGATGAAACAGATTCTGTCGCGCCGCGCCTATTTGGAACGGGTGTTGAACGACATTCAAACCGGAATTGAAAAGTTGGAGAAAGGGAATTAAATGCCGAGAGTGGTTGGAATCGATCTGGGAACCACAAACAGCCTGGTGGGTTACATGGAGAACGGGACTCCTCGGGTTATTTCGGACGCGCAAGGGAGGGTCATTCTCCCCTCCGTTGTCTCGTTTGGATGGGAGGGCCGGCCGGACGGCGTGATCGTCGGGGAAGAGGCGAAGAAACATCTGATCACCCACCCGGATCGAACGATTTATTCGATCAAGCGTTTCATGGGAAAGGGGATGGAAGATGTCGGCGGCGATCGATCCTTCGTTCCGTACGCGCTCTCGGGAGGGCAGCAGGAGGTCGTCCGGATTTCCGTCGCCGGGAAGCTTTATACCCCCCCGGAGATCTCCGCCTTTATCTTGAGAGAGCTGAAGCAGCGGGCGGAGGCGTTCTTCAAAGAGCCGGTGCGCCAGGCGGTCATCACCGTTCCGGCCTATTTCAACGACAGCCAGCGGCAGGCGACCAAAGACGCCGGGAAGATCGCCGGGCTTGAAGTCCTTCGAATCGTCAATGAGCCGACCGCTGCATCGCTCGCTTATGGACTCCAGAAGAAGAAAGAGGGAACGATCGTCGTCTACGATCTGGGCGGGGGAACGTTCGATGTTTCTATCCTGAAGATCAAAAACGGCATCTTCGAGGTTCTTTCGACCAACGGCGATACCCATCTGGGGGGAGATGATGTCGATCGACAGCTGATGCTCCTGATCGCTCGCGAGATCACGGCTCAGAGCGGAACCGATCTTTCCAACTCGCCCGATGTTCTTCAGGAGATCCGGTTGGCGTCGGAGGAAGCCAAGTGCCGGCTCTCATTTGAAGAGAAGGCGGAGATTGCGCTCTCTTTTCCAGATAAGAAGATCGACTATCGCCGGACGATTTCACGGACCGAGTTCGATGCACTGATCAACGGCTTCGTCGAGAAGACCTTGGGGCCGTGCCGTCAGGCGCTGGCCGATGCGCAGCTCAAACCGGAACAGGTCGATGAGGTGATTCTGGTCGGCGGATCGACCCGGATTCCGCTGGTGCGAGAAAAGGTCGCCGATCTCTTCAAGAAGACCCCTCACAGCGAGCTGAACCCCGATGAGGTGGTGGCGCTGGGCGCCGCGGTCCAGGCCGACATCTTGGCCGGCGGCATTACGAACATGCTCCTGCTCGATGTGACCCCGCTCTCGCTGGGGATTGAGACGATGGGAGGGGTCGTCAGTCGGCTGATTCCGAGAAATACCACGATCCCGACGAGCGCAAAGGAGTCGTTCACGACTTTTGTGGACGGGCAGAAGTCGGTCTCGATTCATGTCGTCCAGGGGGAGCGGGAGTTGGTGAAAGATTGCCGAAGCCTTGCGAAATTCAATCTGACCGAGATCGATCCGATGCCGGCCGGCATTCCGAGGATTGAGGTGACCTTCATGATCGACGCGAACGGCATCCTCAATGTGACCGCCAAGGAGTTAAGGAGCGGGAAGGCGCAGTCGATCGAGGTGAAGCCGACTTATGGATTGACCGATGGAGAAGTCGAAAAGATGATCTCCGATTCGATCGAGCACGCCCGTGCGGATCTCAACGAACGGATGTTCATCGAAGCGCGAAACGAAGCGGAGTCGGTGCTGCGTCACGCCGAGAAGGCCCTCTCCCAGGGGGCGGCCTTGATCGATCCGGCCGAAAAAGCGGAAATCGAAAAAAGCATGGCCGGTTTAAAAGAGGCGATGAACGGAAATGATCATCATCGCGTCCGCGAAGCGCTCGACCGGCTCGATCAGTCGACGAAGCAGCTTGCCGAAATGCTGATGAATCAAACATTGAAAGAGGCGCTTCAGGAAAAGAAGCTCTCTGATTTATAGAAAGAGACCATGCCGAAAGTGACTTTTAAATTAGGAGATGTGGGACAGGACGTGACCGTCGAGGCGAAAGAGGGGCAGTCGATCCTCGACGTGGCGCTCGACAATCATATCGACCTGGAGCACAACTGCGGGGGAAACTGCGCCTGCACCACCTGTCATGTGATCGTCCGGGAAGGAACGGAGAAACATCTCTCCGAAATGGATGAAGACGAAGAAGACCGTCTCGATACGGCGGAGGGGTTGACGCTCACCTCCCGGCTCGGGTGTCAGGCCCGGATCAAAGGAGATGTGGTGGTCGAGATTCCGAAGAACACGCAAACGTTCCGAAAAGCCGAGCAGCACTGACGCGAAGGGCGTTTGTCCTAACGGAGGGAGATTCGATGAAAATGGGCTGGCACGATTCCGAGGAAATTGCGATTTTGCTCTTGGAGAAACATCCGAATCTCGATCCTCTCACGGTCCGGTTTACCGATCTGCACAAGATGGTGACCGAGCTTCCCGGCTTCGAAGACGACCCGAAGAAGTCGAACGAGGCGATCTTGGAGGCGATCCAGATGGCCTGGCATGAGGAATATCAGGACGCCCAGGGTTAACGGCTTCGGATACTTACCATGTTACGACGCTCTCCGAATCGAGGATATATCCCAGCATTTCTTTATAGCCGATCGGAGGATGGGCCGGCGTCTCTCCCCCCTTCAGATCATCCGCCAAGGCGAAGACCTCCCCCTTGATCCCTTTTAATTCAAGACCGACCGCATCCTGGATCAGGATAATGACCAGCTCGTTCGATTCGGACTGCCTCCGGATGATTTCCAGGGGGGCCGGATCATCCTTCCGCCTTAAAATGTGCAAAATCCTTTTCATCGGCTCTTTCTAAAAAAGGGCGAAGCGTTGGGCGGCCGCAATTTTTTCGGCGATCTCTTTTTTTGAGAGGGGGACCGTCTTGTAATCGCTCTCGGAGAGATCGACTTCTTTGGCGCTTTCCTGATCGATATAAAAGGGGGGGATGAATTCCTGAAGGGTGGAGAGGAACTTCTCCGCCATCTCGCCGTCGACCAACGTGTCGGTATCGGGAGTCAAGAGCAGCGGCGCGCGGCCGGTGAGGATCACCTCCACCGCATGTTCTCCGGAGGCGAGACCGAGGGCGATCCGGACCCCTTCGACGGCGCGGTGACTTGTCTCGGGATCGCTTCGAATCAGGACGACGACGCTGCGTGTCATTCGGTCAATTAAATGTGACGAAACGGTCACATCCTTTCACCAGATCGGAGAGAACGACCAGCCCGCAGAAGACCGCCTTGTCGCTCGTCGGAATGCCGCGGCGCCGCGCGCCGTAGGCGCAGAGAAAGAGTTTCACCCCATTCTGCTTCAGCCGCTCCATCTCGGGACGGTCTACATTCCGCACCCCCTCGTCGATCAGGTAGAGATAGGTGTCGACCCCCTGTCGAAGGGCCTCGTTTGCGAGAGAGGCGACGGTGGCCAGGTTTTTGTCTTCCGGGGGGGTTGATAAGAGAATGCCCAACTTCTTTTTTTCCATCGGCCGACTTTAACACCTGCAAAACCGCGTTGTCAACTTTGACGTCATTCCGGCAAGGAATCTTTCGGTTGAAAAGCGGGCGGATGTCCTGAGCCGGTCGTGGAAAATTTGCCTTGAACTCTCCGAAAGAGACGCGATATCTTGTGAATGTTGCCTAGGTGTACTCCCATATTTGTCTTGATATTTTTTTGTGGATCGGCATCCTTGATCAATAAGCGCGTAGAACCGTCATCCCCCTTACGGAAAGGGGGCGGAGAGGGGACTATGATGATCCTGGCTTTTACCGGAACATAAGCGGACGGATCGATGCAAGAATCAGGAAAAATAAGCCAGGGAAGGGGAGCGAAGGGAAGGAACAAGCCGCGCGTGGTCGGAATTGAGAAACTCGTTCGCGAACTGGAGATTTATCAGCGCGAGTTGGAGGTCCAGAACGAAGAACTCCGGCAGGCGCAGTCCAATCTGGAGCTCTCCTGCGACCGCTTTTCCTCTCTGTACGACTTCGCTCCGGTCGGTTACTTCATCTTCAGCCGGAGCGGCCTCATCTTGGATGTGAATTTGAAAGGGGCCAAACTGTTGGGCGCCGATCGCGCCGGTTTGGTGAAGACCTCCTTCTCAGTTCATCTCGATAAGGGGAGTCGATCGTCCTTTATCACTTATCTGAAGCGATTGTTCCAGGAAGGGCATCCGGAGAGATGCGAGGTGCGGCTGCGTCCGGGCCGCGGGATGCTCTTTGCGGCCCGGATTGAGAGTGTGGTCGTCAAGGACCGCGAGCAGGGGCGGGTCTCTCGATCGATCCTGATCGATATCAGCGACCGCGTTCAAGCGGAGGAGGCGCTGCGGGATTCGGAGGAAAGATATCGCCTGCTGTTCGAGAGCAATCCCCACCCGATGTGGGTCGTCGATACCGAGTCGTTTGCCTTTTTGGCGGTGAACGAGGCGGCGATCGATCATTACGGCTACAGCCGGGAGGAGTTTCTCTCCATGACCATTCAAGACATCCGCCCGGCGGAAGAGGTCTCCCTCCTGACGGAGGGGCTTGCGAAATCGTCCGGGAGGCCCGTTCGCGCGGGGGTGTGGCAGCATCGGAAAAAGGACGGCGCCGTCATCGATGTGGAGATCACCGGGCAGCGGATCTTTTTCTCCGGAAGGAACGCCCAACTGGTGATTGCGAACAACGTCACCGAGCGCAATCGGGCCCAGTCGGCGTTGCGGCAGAGCGAGCGGCGGTTCCGCGCGTTGATTGAGAACAGCTCCGATGCCATTGCCCTGTTGGATGCGAGCGGGAAAATTTTCTACGCGAGCCCCTCCACTTTGCGAATCTTCGGCTACGTCCCGGAAAAGCTGATCGGAAAAACGGCGCTCGAACTGATCCACCCCGAGGATCGGGGAAGGATGAAACATCTTTTCTCGGATCTCGCCAAGCGGTCGGAGGGAGAGGCGACGGCCGAGCTCCGTTTTCGGCACAAGAGCGGCGTGTGGCGCTGGGTGGAGGGAATCGGGAGCAATCTGCTTCGGGAGCCGGGGGTCCATGCCATCGTCGTCAATTACCGCGATATCACCGACCGGAAGGAGGCGGAGGAGGCGATCGGGGAGAAAAACTTGCGGATTGAGGAGGCGAGCCGCGCGCGCAACCGCTTCTTCTCATATATGTCGCACGAGCTGAAGACCCCGGTCAACAGCATCGTCGGCTTTGCGCAGCTGCTTCGAAACGGCAACTACGGGGCCCTCGCCCCCGAGCAGGCGGCGGCCGTCGGCCGGATCAATAACAATGCCAGAGAGCTCATCCATCTTATCAACAATATTTTGGATTTAGCGAAGCTGGAGACGGGAAAGATCGGGCTGCAGGCGGTGGAGGTCAACCTCAGAGAGCTTGTCGACAAGGTCCTCCTCAGTTTCGATCCGCTGCTGCAGGAGAAGGGGCTGCGTTTCCGGAAGGAGATCGATCCGGACTTCCCGGAGCATTTTTTGACCGACCCGATGCAGGTGAGGAGCATCCTGATGAACCTTCTTTCCAATGCGGTGAAATTCACCGAACGGGGGGAGGTTCGGCTCCGTTTGGAGCGGCCGACGCAGGGGGGGATGCTGCTGCAGGTGTCGGACACGGGGGCCGGTATCTCGGAGGAGTATTTGGGGAGGATCTTCGAAGAATATGAGCAGAGGGGGGTGGCGCGGGAGGCGAAAGGGAATTACATCGGCGGAAGCGGATTGGGGCTTGCGATCGTAAAAAAAATGGTCGATCTTCTGGGGGGTCGGATTGAGGTTGCCAGCGCTCCCGGAGAAGGGGCCGTCTTCACCGTTTTTATCCCCGAAGCGTCGACGGCAACATAAGATCTCCTCGCCCTCTGATGAATTCGATCGATCGGTGCAAAGCTTCTATTGTATTAAACTGTTCTTTTGTGCCACGATAAATGTAATGAGGTACAAAAGGAGAAAAGCGCCATGATTAGGAAAAAAGGCCCGCGGGGTAACGGGAAGGTTTCTGGAAAGCAACAGACGCGCGATATCATTGCCATCGGCGCGTCCGCGGGGGGCGTGGAGGCGTTGAAGACCTTGGTGAGCGGTTTTTCTCCCGATTTGGCCGCCTCCATTTTTGTCGTCCTCCACGTGTCTCCTTTTTACCCCAGCGTATTGCCCGATATTTTGACGCGATTCGGGCCTCTTCCCGCCGTTCATGCCAGAAACGGCGACGCCATTCTACCCGGCCGAATCTACGTGGCGCCGCCCGATCACCATCTTACGCTGGAGCCGGGGTTTATCCGGACCGTGCGGGGACCGCGCGAGAACGGGCATCGGCCGGCGGTCGATCCCCTCTTTCGCGCCGCGGCGCGCGCTTACGGCCCGCGGTCGGTCGGCGTTGTTTTAACGGGGGCGCTCGACTGCGGAACGGCCGGCTTGATGTCGATCAAGGCCCGCGGCGGCGTGGCGATCGTTCAAGATCCGAATGAAGCCCTCAGTCCCGAAATGCCTCAAAATGCCATCAAGCACGTCAGGGTCGATCATATTCTTCCCCTCGCGAAGATTTCGTCCCTTCTCGCCAAATTGGCGCGGGAGCCGGTTGGAAGGGAGGTGGTGGCGATGGAAACCAAACCGATAAAAAAAAGATCGGTGTTTACCTGCCCGGAGTGCAACGGTTCCATGGTGGAGTCTGAAAGAGGGGGCTTGATTCAATTCGAATGCCACGTCGGACATGTCTTTTCAACGGATGGAATGGCGGCGGCCCAGGCCGAAGAGCTGGAAGCGGCGCTATGGGCCGGGGTGCGCGCCCTCGAAGAGAGCGAGGAGTTGGCGCGCCGGATGGCCTCACGATCCGACCGAAAGCTTGCAGCCCGTCTTGTGGAAAAGGCCGAGGGGATGAGGACGCATGCGCAACTGCTCCAAAAGATGCTTCTCGGGGGGGATTGGATGCTTTCGTCCGCGGAGACCGTCAAAGAGAACCGCTTGGTGAGAAAAAAAAGGAAGTAAAAGGATCTTCCATTTTCCTCACGCCGCTTATCTTCGGTCCTTTGTAGAATGTTCGACGGTTTTATGCTAATCTGCGTCAGGCGCAATCGGCGGGATAGTCTTTTCGCGTCGGCTCTTTTATCGACGGGCGGCATTCACTTTTCCAAAGGGAATGAAAAAAGAGAAAAAAGGAAAGAAAACGGTCCCCCAAAAAAACCGACCCGCGGGCGCGCTCAAGAGGAAAACGCCGTCCGAACAGCCCCCCTCCTTTGAAGCGTTGTGTGTGGTCGGGATCGGCGCGTCGGCCGGGGGGCTGGAACCGCTTGATAAGTTCTTCGGTCATATTCCGCCCGATAGCGGTATGGCCTTTGTAGTAGTTCAGCATATGGATCCTCACTACAAGACCGCCATGCCCGAATTATTAAGCCGCCATACCCGTATGGCGGTTCGTATGGCGGAGGATCGGGCGCAGGTCAGGCCGAATACCGTTTATGTGATTCCACCCGCCAAATACCTCACCATTTTTCATGGCGCGCTTTACCTGAGCGACCCCGATAAAGACCACGACGTCCGCTTTCCGATTGATCTCTTTCTGTGCTCTCTCGCGGAGGACAAAGGACATCGGGCGGTCTGTATCATCCTCTCCGGCGGGGGGACCGACGGGACGCTCGGTCTCAAGGCGATCAAAGCGGCCGGCGGCATGACGATGGTCCAGGACGAGGCTTCGGCAAAGTATGGCGGCATGCTCCGGAGCGCCGTCGCGACCGGAAGCGTCGACCATGTCTTGCGGGTCGAAGAGATGCCCCAGGAGCTGCTCCGATACGTTCGTCATCCGTATATCTCCGCGGCCCCTCCGCCGGAGACGGCCGAGCCGACCTTTGTCGATCGATTGGACAAGGTCTTCATGATCCTTCGCTCGCAGACCGGCCACGATTTTTCCCTCTATAAAAGAAACACGATCAACCGTCGGATCGAGCGGCGGATGGCGGTTCACCAATTTAAAAAGATCGGCGACTATCTCAAATATCTGCAACAAACCAAGCCGGAGGTGGAAGCGCTTTTCCAGGAGCTGCTGATCGGGGTGACCAATTTTTTCAGAGATCCGGAGGCGTTCGAAGCGCTTCGGAAAAAAGTCGTCCCGCATCTTTTCGAAAAAAGGGAAGCCGAGCAGCCGCTCCGGATCTGGGACGCCGGCTGCTCGACCGGGGAGGAGGCCTATTCGATCGCGATCCTGCTGCTGGAAGAGATGGAGCGTCTCGGCCATTATTACAAGGTTCAGATCTTCGCGACCGACATCGACGAAGCGGCGCTCGAATTCGCGAGGACGGGTCTTTATCCGGAGGCGATCGCGGTCGATGTCTCTCCGCAGCGGCTGCGCCGCTTCTTCGAAAAAGAGGGGAACAGCTATCGGATCAAGAAACAGATCCGGGAAATGATTATTTTTGCCAAACAAGATCTGATCAAAGATCCCCCCTTTTCCAAATTGGACCTGGTCGTCTGCAGGAACCTCCTGATTTATCTCAGCGGGCTGTTGCAGAAGAGGATTCTTCCCCTCTTCCACTATACGTTGAATCCAGACGGTTATCTGATGCTCGGGCCTTCGGAGACGATCGGAGAGTTCGCGAATCTCTTTTCCCTGATCGATAAAAGGTGGAAGATCTTTCACCGGAAGAGCTCTCCGCGGATTGCCGTGGAGTTTCCGACGGCCCCCGCGGTCAAAGAGCCGGAGGGGCTTCAGAAAAGAGCGTTGAAGCTTCACTCCGAATCCGGCGTCGTTAGTATTGCCGAGAAGATGTTGCTGGACGACTATGCCCCTCCTTCCGTCATCGTCAATGAGCGGTTTGAGATCGTGCACTTCCGGGGGCGGACCGGGCCCTATCTGGAGCACACGACGGGAGAGGCGACCTTCAATATCTTGAAGATGGTGCGCGAAGGGCTCCGGCTCGAATTGCGGGGGGCTATTCACAAGGCGTTTACGAGACAGGAGCGGGTCGTCCGTCCCGAGATCCGTCTCGAAGGGAATGGAGAGATCCGCACCATTTGTCTCACGGTTCAACCGTTCCAGCAGAAAGGGATGGATGGTCTTGCGATGGTGATCTTTCAGGAGGTGACGCCGCACGCGCCGGCCGATTCCGGACAAAAAAAGGGGAAGGGAACGCCGCAGATCGATCAGCGCCTTCTGGACCTGGAGCATGAATTAAATACGACCAAGGAGTCGCTGCAAACGACGATCGAAGAGCTGGAGACATCGAACGAGGAGCTGAAATCAACGAACGAAGAGCTGCAGTCGACGAACGAAGAGCTGCAAAGCGCCAACGAAGAGATGGAAACATCCAAGGAGGAGCTGCAGTCGATCAATGAGGAGTTGGTGACGGTGAATTCCGAGCTGCAGAACAAGCTCGATGAGCTCTCCCAGGCGAACAATGATATGACGAACCTGCTGAGCAGCACCGAAGTCGGGACGATTTTCCTCGACAGCGCCCTTCGGATCAAGCGTTTCACGCCAGCCGTCGCGAAAATCATACATCTTATTCCCGGCGACATCGGCCGGCCGATCGGCCATCTCACCGGAAACCTCGTTTATGAGAAGCTCGTCCGGGATATCGAGGAGGTCATGCGGACGCTGATTTTCAAACAGAGGGAGCTTCAAACCCGGGAGGGGGATTGGTATTTGATGAAGGTCTTCCCTTACCGGACGATGGAGAACCGAATCGACGGGGTCATCATCACTTTCATGAACATCAGCGATCTTAAAAAATCGCGCCTGGCCCAAGAGGCGCTCCTCGATTACACGAACCGCCTGATCGAGGCGATAGAGCAGCCCTTGGTGGTGCTCAACAAACGGCTGCGCGTCTTATCGGCGAACGAGGCGCTCTATCGGGTGTTCCAGATTCAGAGAGAGGAGAGCGACGGGCAAGCTCTGATTAATTTGGCAGGGGGGCGGATGAATATTCCGTTGTTGAGGAGCGCGCTTGAGGAAATGATCGAGCGCGATTCAACAGAACGAACGGTTGAAGCGGAGCATGCCTTCCCCGCGCTCGGGAGAAAGCGGCTGAAAATCGGAATTCACAAAATCAAATTAAAAGAGAAAGTCGTCATGGAGGAAGAAGAGTTGTTCCTCCTGTTATTCGAAGAACAATCGCATCCGTAAGGAAACATTCAACGGTTTTAAAGGCGTTTCAGGGGCCCCCATGGAGATCCCTCCCAAAGCTCAACAGAAGCGGAAATCAAACAAGAAAACCTTCCTTTTCGGCGCCGGCCAAGAGCAAACCTACGATAACGGCGACGCGGCCCCCCGCTCTCCGAGTGAGGTTCAGAAGGTCATCGACCAACTCCGGCTCCATCAACATGAACTCGAATCACAGAATGAGGAACTGCGACGGGCCCAAACGGAACTGGAGGCCTCCCGGAATCGCTATTCCGACCTTTATGATTTTGCGCCGGTCGGCTACTTCACCCTCAGCCGAAGCGGATTGATTACGGAAGCGAACCTCAAGGGAGCGGATCTGTTAGGGGTCGATCGCGAATTTTTGCTGAAGAAGCCCTTTTATTTCTATGTCTTCAAAAGAGACCGGCCCCTTTTCCATGCCCATCGGAGGAGCCTCTTTAAGGGGGGGAAGCGGCAAATCTGCGAGATCCGGCTACAAACCAAGAGCGGTATTCCCTTTTATGCGCAGATGGAGAGCATCCTCATCGAAGATGCCTCGAGGGGGGCGGTTTGCCGGACGGTGATCAGCGATATCACCCTTCGAAAACAGGTCGAGGAAGAGCGGGCGCAACTCTTCGAGCGAGAACAGATGGCCCGTGCGGATGCCGAGCGGATGCAGTGGCGCCTCACTTTCCTGGCGGAGGCCAGCGAGATTCTCGCCGCTTCCCTCGATTACGAAGCGAGCTTGCCCCGCGTGGCGCGCCTGGTGGTTCCGTATATGGCCGATGGATGTGTGGTCGATGTTGTGGAGGAAGATCGGACGATCCGCCGGGTCGCCGTCGCGGCGGCCGATCCCTCCAAAGAGGGGTTGGGGTGGGAGCTGATGCGCCGTTATCCCCCCCGGCCGGGGAGCCCCCATCCGCTTCTGCATGTCCTACAATCGGGTAAATCGATCATTTTACCCGAGATTTCCGATCGTCTCCTGCAAGAGATCGCGAAAGATCCCGAGCACCTCCGGATGGCCCGCTCCTTGGGACTCAGATCGGCCATGATGGTTCCGCTGATCGCGCGGGAGCGACCGCTCGGAGTGCTTTCCTTCTTGACCGCGGAGAGCAATCGATGTTATGGAGAAGAAGAGCTTGTTTTGGCTGAAGATCTGGCGCGCCGCGTTGCTGCGGCGGTCGATAACGCGAACCTCTATCGGGCGGCGCAGAAGGAAATCGCCGAGCGGAAACGGGGGGAAGAGGCGATTCAGGAGATGAATCTGATGCTCCAGCAGAAGAATGTGAGTGTTGAGGAGGCGAGCCGCGCGCGAAATCTCTTCTTCTCCTACATGTCGCATGAGCTGAAGACCCCGGTCAATAGCATTTCCGGCTTTACCCAACTCCTTCGAAGGGGGGCCTACGGAGAGCTCACCCCCAAGCAGGCCGGCGCGGTCGGCCGCATTCATCATAATGCCAATGAACTGATTCACCTCATCAACAACATCTTGGATTTGGCCAAGCTTGAATCGGGCAAGAAGGGGCTGCAAGTGATGGAGGTGAACCTCAGGGAGTTAACAGAGAAAGTGTTGATGATCTTCGAGCCGCTCCTTCAAGAGAAAGGGCTTCATCTACGGAAAGAGATCGACCCCGGCTTCCCGGAATGTTTTTTGACCGACCCGATGCAGGTGAGAAGCATCCTGACCAATCTCCTCTCCAATGCGGTGAAATTTACCCATCGAGGCGAAGTTCGGCTCCGTCTGGGGCGGCGGGTGGAGCGGCAAGAAGTGTTGCTGGAGGTTTCAGACACCGGGGTAGGGATTGAGCCGGCGCACCTGGGGAAGATCTTCGAGGAGTATGAGCAGAGAGTGGTGGCGCAAGAGGTAAAGGGGAAGTATACCGAGGGGACCGGTTTAGGGCTGGCGATCGTGAAGAAAATGGTGGCGGCGCTTGCCGGAAGGATCGAGGTCGCCAGCGCCCTGGGCCGAGGGACGACCCTCACGATCCTTCTTCCCGAACAGCTACCTAATGAGTTTATTTATCCTATTCCTAGGTAGAATAGTCCGGCCGCTGATCCCCTCCGGGGGCGCTCCTCGGATCACAAAGCGCTTGCTTCCCCATCGACATTCCTGTATAATGCCAGACTTGTTTCGCACCTTTTCGGTTATACTTAAAACCAACTCACTTTATTACGAATCGAGGATAGAAGAATGGCGCAGATGATGACCGCCGATGTGGCGGATGGACGGATCATAGACTATAAGGCGATTGTTGTTTTTTCGGCGCTTTCGATGGTCATGTTCGTCGGCGTTCCCCTGTTTGGTTATTTTTTCGATTATTCCTGGTTGGATTGGACGATGTTCGGGTTATTCTATGTGATGTCCGGAATGGGGATCACCGTCGGCTACCACCGATTCATCTCTCATCGAAGTTTTAACGCTCCCGATGCGGTGAAGGTGGCTTTCCTGATCGCGGGGGGCTGGGCGCTGGAGAATTCCGCTCTGAAGTGGTGCTCCGACCACGTCCGTCACCATGCCAACGTCGATACGGATGCGGACCCCTACAACGCGAAGCGAGGATTCTGGCACAGTCATCTTCTTTGGATCTTCATCAAAACCCCCTTCTCGATGGATGATAAATATACGGCCATCTTTAAAAAAGATAAGCTGATCATGTGGCAGCACCGTAATTATCTCCTCGTCCTTCTTTCCGGTTTTGTCATTCCGACGGTGATCGGTTTTCTTCATCGCGGCTGGATCGGGGCGCTCTCCGGGTTTCTTCTCGCCGGTGTGTTCAGAACCTTCCTGGTGTTGAATTCGACCTTCTGCATCAATTCGATCTGCCATATGTGGGGAGACCAGCCGAACGGCACCCAAAACAGCAGCCGGGACAGTTGGTTGATCTCCTTGATCACCTTCGGCGAGGGGTATCACAACTACCATCACACCTACCCCCGCGATTACCGGAACGGCCCGAAGTGGTACAACTTCGATCCTTCCAAATGGTTGATTTTCAGCCTCTACATGGTCGGTTTGGCGAGAGATCTTTCCTATCGTACTGAAACGAATTAGGCTGTTTTTCTTTTAACCGGCCCTCCTTCGAAAAGGGGGGGCCGGTTTTTTATTTTCTTTGTCTAAAGGCCGTGCAGGGGTTCAATATGTTGAACCCCGACCATCCTTCCGCCGGTCCTTGACAACCTCTTTCCATCCCGCTTATTATTCGTCGTTATGAAAAAAATCTACCTCGATCATATCGCAGCCACACCGCTTCTGCCGGCGGCGCGCGAGGCCATGCTCCCCTTCCTGGCGGAGCACTTCGGCAACCCGCAGAGTCGGCATGCGGCGGGGGAGATTCCCCGAAGGGGAATCGAAGAGGCGCGCAAGCGGGTGGCGGAGCTGATCGGCGCCGAGGCGCGGGAGATCGTTTTTACCGCCTCGGGGAGCGAAGCGAACAACCTTGCGATCAAGGGCATTCTTGCCGCGCGTCCGAAGAAAAAGACCCACATCATCACCTCGGTGATCGAGCACTTCTCCGTGGCTCACCCCCTCAAGCACCTGGAGCGCGAGGGGGTGGCGGTCACCTGGCTTCCGGTCGATCAAAAAGGGCGGGTCCGCCCGGAACAGGTCGCGGCGGCGCTTCGAAATGAGACGGTCTTGGTGTCGATCATGCATGCGAACAATGAAATCGGAACGGTGCAGCCGATTCAGGAGATCGCCTCGATCACGCAGGCGGCGGGGGTCCTCCTCCACACCGATGCCGTCGCCACCGTCGGGATGATTCCGTTCCGTGTCGATTCCCTCGGGATCGATCTGGCCTCCTTCTCGGCCCAGCCGTTTTACGGACCGAAGGGGGCCGGGGCGCTCTATATTCGGCGTGGAACGCGCGTTCATCCTCTGATCGAGGGTGGAATCCAAGAGGGAGGTCGGCGGAGCGGGACCGAGAATGTCGCGGCGATCGTCGGAATGGGAGTGGCGGCCCTCGAAGCGAGAAAGCGCCTCCCTTCCGAAGCGCCCCGATTGGCGGCGCTGCGGGATCGGCTGATCGTCGGACTGACGGAGCGGGTCCCCCTCATTCACCTGACCGGGGATCCGATCCACCGGCTTCCTCACATCGCCAGCTTTGCGGTGGAGTTTGTCGACGGGGAGGCGCTGATTCGACTCTTGGAAAAACAAGGGATCTTCGCGGCGAGCGGATCGTCGTGCAGCGCCGAGGCGTTGAAGATCTCGCCTGTCCTCACGGCCACCGGATTTCCGGCGAACGTGGCCCAGGGGGGGATCGTCTTCAGCCTGGGGATGGGAACGACCGAGGAGGAGATCAAGACGGTCCTCTCCATTTTTCCAAGGTGCGTCGAAGAAATCCGGCAGGTCTCGCCGATTTACACCAGCCTGTCGCCTCGGACATAAAGGGGGCGGAGTACGATTAGGGATGAACGGATGATTGTTGCGGATCAGACACTCGACACCCTGGGACTCTTCTGTCCGATTCCGGTGATTTTGACTTCAAAGAAGATCAAGCAGATGGAGATCGACCAAGTGCTGGAGATCCTCTCCGACGATGAAGGGATCAAGAAAGATATGCCCGCCTGGTGCAAGAGCAGCGGAAACGAGTTCTTGGATTTAATTCAGGAAGGAAAGGTGTTCAAGGTCTACATTCGCAAGAAGAAATAGTTTTGAAAGCTGGGGCCGGCTGGAGGACTTCACCGGCCCCAGCCCTCTTTTATCCGTCCGCCTGATCCAAATCTTCCAGCAGCGCTTTTTTCGTCTCTTCCGAAATCGACGCCCGTTCTTTATAGTGGGGGTGTTCCGCAACCAGATAGTTTTCCTTTTCGCTTCGGAACGCTTCAATGAGCGTCGGATTCCATTTGAACCGGACATAATGGACCGCGCTGATCTTCTCCTCGGTGCTTCGGCCCCCCTCAAAAACAGCAGGGACCTTTTTCTTCCCGATCTGGAAATAAACGACATTCGGTTTGTCGATTCCGATCAGCCGGTCCAAAACCTCTTTAATCTTGGCTTCCTCGGTGATTTCGATAAAAAGGGTCGCGGAGAGCTCCCCTTCGTCCGGGATGAGATCATTATAGACGTCAACCTCCTCCTGGACCTTGGCGGGATCTTCGACCCGCTCTACGCGCAACATCTCGTGTATCTGGAAGAGAATGGTCTCCCGATTCTCGAAGGTCAAAGAGACGTAAGGGCCGACTTGGATCCGCCTCTTCTTCTTTTCCTCCATGATCCCTTGACGATAGGAATCTCTTATTTTTTCGTACTCAGCCAGTGAATGAAGTTCTTCAGCGTCGATTTTCTTCATCGTTCTGCTCCAGGTTGTAGGGGCGACGCGTGCGTCGCCCTCATAATCCGTATGCCTTTTTCACAATTTGAATCGGATGAAGCGGCTCTTTCCCGGTCCCCTGGAGGATTTGCATTCCGGCCAGGGGGCAGTCGGTTGCAACCATATCGGGATTCCCCTCCTCAATGGCGCGGAAGAGCGGCTTCGCCGTCTTCATCGATTCGTCGAAGTACTCGGTCTTGATCCCCCAGGTGCCGTCGTGCGCCGAGCACTTCTCGATCACATCGATAGTGGTTCCCGGAATCAGCTTCATCAGATCGCGCGATTTGTAGCCGATGTTCTGATCCCGCAGATGACAGGGGATTTGATAGGAAATCTTTCCGATCGGGTTTTTAAATTCCTTGTTTAACTTTCCCTCGCTGTTGAGCCGCATCAGGTACTCGCAGAGGTCGAACGTGTGCTCGGAAACGGTCCTTGCTTCGTCTCCCAATAAAGCGGGATACTCTTTTTTTAACATCAGGCTGCAAGTCGGCATCGGGGCGACGATGTCGTAGCCGGCCTGAATCACCTCTTCGAGCGACCGGATATTGAATCGGGCTTTTTCCCGGGCCGATTCGATATCGCCGACATCGAAATAGGGCATCCCGCAGCAGCGCTGCGGGGGGGTGATGACTTCGATGTCGTTCTTCTCCAACACCTGCACCGACGCTTTCCCGATATCGGGGGCGTTGTAGTTGACATAGCAGGTATGAAACAGCGCGACCTTTTTGGTCGCCGGCGCCGATTGAGGGGGCTGATTTTTTGCCCGCCATTCGGTGAAAGTCTCGGTCGCGATCTTGGGGAGAATGCGATCTTTGTGAATGCCGAACCATCGATGGATCAAGAGGCGGACGGCGCGGACCGAATTGGCCCAGTTGAGAAGCGGCGCCAACCGGCGTCCCCATCGGCCGACCCAATCGGTGTCGACCAGAATCCGATCGCGAAAGGTGGGGCGGTGGGTCTTGGCCCGCTCGGCTTTTCCGAGAAGCATCAAGCGAGGGAAGTCGAGGTTGAAGTGATGCGGCGGAGTGTAGGGGCAGTGGTTATAACAGAGCTTGCAATAGTAGCAGAGATCGGTGATGTCGTCCTGGTCTTTTTTGGCGAGGCTGTCGGCCTCGCCGGTCCGATCGTCTATCCGGATGAACATCTGATCGAACGAAGGGCAGAGATTAAAACAGCGGCGGCATCCGTTGCAGATGTCGGCGACGCGCGCGAATTCCTGATCGAGGGTTCTCTTGTTTTCTGAAATCAGGCTTAAGGGGTCCGGCGACATGGATGATCCTAATCTTTGAAAGATGGGGGTGCGCCGGCGGTCTCGCCGGCGCACCCTCCGGTTTGGAGTCAATAAGAGAGGCGGTTATTTCCCTTTGATCGAATCGAGGGCCTTCTGGAACCGGCCCGCGTGGGATTTTTCGGCGCGGGCGAGGGTTTCAAACCATGCGGCGATCTCATCGAATCCTTCCTCGCGCGCCATCTTGGCGAAGCCGGGGTACATCTGTGTGTACTCATAGGTCTCGCCGTCGATCGCCGACTGAAGATTGACGGCGGTATCCCCGACGGGTGATCCGGTGGCCGGATCGCCGACCTCTTTTAGAAAATCAAAATGGCCGAAAGCGTGGCCGGTTTCGCCTTCCGCCGTGTCGCGAAAAACGCCGGCGATGTCGGGCTGGCCTTCGATATCGGCCTTCCGAGCAAAATAAAGATACCGGCGGTTCGCCTGGGATTCTCCGGCGAACGCATGCTTCAGGTTGTCGTGGGTTTTGGTTCCGTTGAGTGGTTTTGCCATCTTTTTCCTTCCCCCTTTCTCGTCTGTTGTGTCAGACCGCAAATCAATGCGGTTGATTGGGTTCAATGCAACCTTGGCAGATGCCGAAGGCCTCTATTCTCCACTCATCGATCTGGAAGCCTTTTTCCGAAAGACTTCCGGTCAGCGAGCGGTAGTTCGGGTAAATATCTTCGATTTTTCCACATCGTCGGCAGGTAAAATGCTCGTGGCGGCTGACGTTTCGATCGTAGCGTTTCTCGCCGGTTCCGAAACTCAGCTCGATAATTTCACCCTGTTCTTTTAAGATCCGGAGATTTCGGTAAACGGTGGCTTGCCCGACCTGGGAGTCGACCTCCCGGACCCGGGCGAAGATTTCTTGCGCGGTCGGATGGGTTTTCATGTCGGAGAGGGTATCGAGAATCATCTGCCGCTGGCGGCTTTTTCGAAAAAAAGGGCTCATTGGATATTCACTTATTAATAATGAGAATGATTATTAATAAATGATTTCGGGTCCCTTTGTCAATCCCTCCTCTTTCTTTGTTTTCCGATCAGGAGCGAAAGGTTTTGATCTTCGTTATTGGCGACGACGATGTCGAGGAAACCGTCCTGGTTAAAATCTCCAGTCGCGATTGAAAAGGGTCCGACGCCGGTGCGGATATTCAAAGGAGGGTGATGGAAGGTCCCGTCCCCTTTTCCGGCTAAAAAGGAGATATTCGAACTCCGGCTGTTGGCGACGACCAGATCGAGGAGACCGTCTCCGCTGAAATCGGCCGCGACGGCGGCGACCGGTCCTCCCTCCGCCCCGAAATGATGCGCTTTCCCGTAGCGGCCCTCTTTCTCTTGAAGAAAAAGGGAGAGGGAATCTCCAAGGCCGTTCACGACCACAATATCGGGGAGGCCGTCTTGATTGAAGTCTTCCGAGATCAGGCTCAGCGGGTTCATCCCGGCGGTCCCTTTTTCTCCCTTCTCGAAGGTGCCGTCCCCCCGTCCCCATAAAAAAATAAATTCATGGCTTCCGGGGCCGTTGTTCGCAACGGCAAGATCGAGGAACTCGTCTCCGTTGAAAAGCCCGGAGATGATTCCGGTGGGGATCGCTCCCGGATCGAGGACCATTCCATTCTCAAATGTGCCATTTCCTTTCCCGAGCAGGATCATCAGACGATCGTAGCGCGAGACGACCGCCATATCCAGATGCCGATCTCCGTTGAAGTCGGCGACCGTCGCCATGAAGGGGGCGCGGCCGACCTGATAAATAACGGGAGGAGCAAAAAGGACGTGGCCTTGGTTGAGAAAAAGAGAGAGGTTATCTTCATCGTTGTTGAGGGCGGCCAGATCAACCTTTCCGTCTTCGTTAAAATCCCCGAAGGCGATCGATCGGGGCTGCCGTCCGGTTTTGAGCTGGACCGGATCTTGAAAGCTTCCGTCTTTGTTGTTGATGAGAAGAAAGACGTTGTTGTCTTCGGTATTGGCCACCGCCAGATCGAGGAAGCCGTCTTGATTCAGGTCGGCGGCGCCGACGAACGAGGGGCTATGCCCAACCGCGTAGGTGATCGGCTCTCGGAAAGGATTCGGCGGGGGCGGTTCGGGTTTGACACAACCTGCTTCCAGGAAGAGGAAGATCACCGTGAGGACTGAAAGAGATTGGTTCATCATGGCCGGTATTCTACGCGAATTCATTTGCCTGTCAAATTCTTTTTCAAAGTGACATCGCGATCGATATTCCGATGATGCAAGCCTACCTGACAGGATTAGCTCTTCGAGGTAATTGATGCGGGGCAACCGCGATTATTACAATAAAGACTACGGAATATGCTCACCAGGCTCACCAGAAGGAGGTATAGAATGAAAAAAGTAATCGTATTGTCGATAGCGTTGATGTTCCTTACGACGGCGTGTGGAACGACCAGTAAGATTTTTAACGGCGGAGGCGGCCAACCGCAAGCCGCGGCGCCGGGGAATTTACCGGAAACCGTTCAAGATGAATTTAACGAAGGCGTTGATGCGTACAACGAAGAAAAGTATGTGAATGCGCAGCAACATTTTGAGAACGTGACCAAAATCAATCCCGATATCCCGGAAGCTCATTTGAATCTCGCGCTCGCCCTCTATCGGCAGGGAAAGACCCAACAGGCCAATCAACATTTCGAAAAAGCGCAACAGCTCCTCCAGAAGGAGTTTGGAATGGGAGGCGGCCAGCCTGAAATGGGTCAACAAGATACGAGTGGCCAGCAGTAGGAATCGACCGGAACGGATCGGCGGAAAGAATCCGTAGGTCGAATCAGCTAAAAAAGGGGAGCCGGACACGGCTCCCCTTTTTTATTATCTTCGTTGTTTTAAAGGGGAATTTCATTGCTTGGGGCGGCGAGTTTTATATTGATTGTTTGGGGAATCTGGTGTATCCTTTGTGAAATCTTTTAAGTTCGATGAGAGGATTCAATGGGCCCAATTCAAACCACCCTTCCGGAAGAAATCGTCAAGGAAATTGAGAACTTTGGTCTTCAGGTGGAACGTCTGAAGAAAAAAGAGATTCCTGAAGAAAAGTTCAAGCGTTTCCGGCTCCAACATGGGATCTATGGACAACGGCAAAAAGGGTTTCAGATGGTCCGGGTCAAGATCCCGTCGGGGGTTCTGAATAGTCGGAAGCTTCGCGCTTTGGCGGAAATCGCCGAGCATTATTCGACCGGCAAGGGACATGTCACCACCCGGCAGGATATCCAGTACCATTTTGTGAAATTGGACGACATCACCGCCGTGATGACCCGGCTGGCCGAATCTGGATTAACGACCCGCGAGGCGTGCGGCAACACCGTCCGCAACGTGACCGCCTGTCATCTTGCAGGAGTCTGCCCCACTGAATTATTCGATGTGACCGCGATTTCAGAGAAGGTCGCCTACTACCTGCTGCGGAATCCGATCAACCAAGATCTTCCCCGCAAATTCAAAATCTCCTTCTCCGGGTGCCAGAGCGAGTGCGGTTTGGCGTCGATCCATGATATCGGGTTCATCGCGACGAGCCGTGACGTTCAGGGCCGGACGGAGTACGGCTTCAAAGTTTTTGTCGGAGGAGGGTTGGGGTCTCATCCGAAACTGGCGAAGCTCTATACCGAATTTTTGCCGATGGAAGAGGTTTTGCCTTTCTGCGAAGCGATCCTCAAAATTTTCGATGCGAACGGAGACCGGAAAACAAAGAGCAAGGCCCGGATGAAATTCATTATTGAAAAGTGGGGGAGCGATCAATTCAACAATAAGGTGGCGGAAGAATTGGCCCTCCTTAAGGAATCGGGCAAAGTCTATCCCGCTCTGCCGGCCCCGCAACCGAAGGCTCCCTCCCTTGAGCTTGACTTGGTTCAGAACGGGGGGAATGGTCACCACGGAAACGCGGCGTATGAGAAGTGGTTTCGGACGAATATCATCCCGCAGCCGATGCCCGGCATCTGCGCCGTCCAGATCAAATTAATTCTCGGAGACATCACCGCCGCCCAGCTGCGCGGAATGGCCGATATCGTCGATCGGTTTTCCCCGGATGCGATCCGGACGACCCATCAGCAAAACTTGATTCTTCACCATGTCCGCCGGCAGGACCTTCCGGCGCTTTACGCCGCGCTCGATCGAATCGGGTTGGCCGGCGCGGGGGCGGAACGCGCCGTCGATGTAATTGCCTGCCCGGGCGCCGACAGCTGCCAGCTGGCATTGACCTCCTCGATGGGATTGGGCGCGGCCATTGTCGACCGATTCGAGAAAGATCTTCCGGAATTCGAAGACATCAACGGTCTTCGGATACGGATCTCCGGCTGTCCGAATTCGTGCGGCCATCACCATATCGCCGGGATCGGTTTTCATGGGGTCGGCAAAAAGGTTCACGGCAAGCTGGCGCCGCACTACCAACTCCATTTGGGAGGGGGGGTGAGCGCGGAGCGCTCGGTGATCGGGGCCTCCAAGCTGAAGATCCCTGCCAAGAACATTCCTTCGGCGGTGATCGAGCTCATCAAGGCCTATCGCGAGAATCGGCAGGGGGAGGAAGCGTTCAACCAGTTCATCGAGCGCTTCGGCCGCGACGCCCTCTCCGCCCGGCTGGAGAAGTTCATCCAGATCCCCACGCCGCAGGAGGCGCCGGAGTATTATCAAGATTACAACGGCGATCAGGATTTCTCGCTCGACGACCTCGGTCCGGGGGAGTGCGCCGGGACAGTGATCGATATGATCGAGCACCATCTTCGGATGGGGAGCCAGTCGATCGAGAAGGCCTCCGCCGCCCTCGCCCGTGGGCAGTCGGACGAGGCGATCGCCGACATCAAACAGGCGATCATGGTCTGCTGCCGCGCCTTGTTGATTCCGTTCGGCGTCGATTTGCCGCATGAAGATCAGATCCTCAAGGAGTTCCAGCACAAGCTGGTGGAGCAGGGGATCGTCACGGAACGGTTCGAAAACTTCACGGAGGATCTCGGAAAGTGGGTCTCCTTCGATCCGCAGCTCGAATCGGTCCGGAAGACTCTCGATCTGGCCGATGCCTTTGTCCGGGAGTGTCATGAAGCATATGATCGTCTCGATGCCGGCTTGAAGTTAAGGAAGAGAGAGCCGATTTCGTCCGTGATACAGAATGAGGTGGATATGAGCGTACAAAAAGAAGTCGATGCCAGTCTGGACCTTTCGGGTGTCGCTTGCCCCATGAACTTTGTGAAGACGAAACTGCAGTTGGAAGAAATGGATGCCGGCCAGCTGCTCGAGGTCATCATCGACGACGGGGAGCCGATCCGGAATGTTCCACGAAGCGTTCAGGCCGAGGGGCATAAGATTTTAAAGAATGAAAAATTGCCGGACGGCCATTTCAAGCTGGTCATCGAAAAGGTTTAATCGATCCGGTTGAATTTCTCGATAAGGAGTGTTATAGACAGCCCAGGTATATTGCCTGGGCTGTCTTGCTATGAACACGCACGCGCGTCGCTTTTCCGCTCCTTGGACGCGGGTTAGATGCGCCAACACAAATAGATGTTTTTCCTTCGGGTCGAAGCGTCCCCGCTGCTTGCGGCGGGGACGCTTCAATTTAAACCGCCAGATTAAAATAAGAAAAGCCGGGAATTCCGTGATGGCCGAATCGCTGCTACCAAATAGCCAGGAGAGGGGCGTCAATCAAGATGGAAATGCAGAGCAAAGTTTGATAATGCGCCGGTTTTTCAGTTGGCCCCGTTTGAAGGGGCATGTTATAATGACCACCTAAAGACGGGGCTGCCGGTTAACGAAGCCTGAATCGATTAAATGGGAGGTGCACGTGGCCGTACAGTATATCCTGACCGAATACGTGAGCCAGGCAATGGCTCAGGCGGTCTATGATAAGCTGGAGGACGGCACATTCACGGGTCGGATTCCCTCCTGTAAAGGGGTCGTCGCGTTCGGATCCACATTGCGCGCGTGTGAAGATGAATTGCGCTCAACCTTGGAGGACTGGATTCTGGTCGGTCTCAAGCTGGGCCACTCTTTACCTGTCATTGCCGGCGTGGATCTAAACAGGGAGCCCACCCGTGAGCCGATGGATTCCATGTAAGCGGCGTGATTTTATCCGCAGACTGCGTGAACTCGGTTTTGAAGGTCCCTATTCCGGAAGCCGGCATCAGTTTATGGCCCACCAGCACCACCGTTTGGCCATCCCTTCTAACTCCGATTATTCCGTCCCTCAGCCGGAAGGTTGACCCGGTGACCTCTCCGTGTTAGCATGAAAAGCATTAATTCGATTTTTCAGGAACATTCTTTTGATGAAGCCAAGCCCGACATACGATATCACCCGCTCCTACGAAGCCAATTATCAAGAAGGTCCCTTTCTCAAAGAAAAGCCCCCCGCCCGGCAGATTCGGAAGAAAGTGAAATTCCTCGGATTCGATGTCAATTCCCGTCTCGGCATCCCGGCCGGACCGCTTTTGAATTCGCGCTGGATCATCGCCTATGCGGAGCTTGGCTTCGACCTCCTTGTCTATAAGACGGTCCGAACCGCGGCGACCCCCAGCCATCCCGATCCGAATTGCATGTTCCTTCAATGGAAGGGGCCGTTGACCGAGAAAGATTTCGGGAAGCGCTTGATCGCCTCGATGGAATCTCCCTCCAGCGTGGAAGAGATCAGCATCACCAATTCGTTCGGAATGCCGTCGCGTGATCCGAAGATTTGGCAGGAAGATATCGGCCGGGCGAAAGGGGGGATCGGCGACGGGCAGCTGCTGATCGTCAGCGTCGTCGGCACGCCGGGCGAAAAGGATCTGGCGGAAGATTACGCCCGCGCGGCCCGTCTGGCCGCCGAAGCGGGGGCGCCCGTGGTCGAGATCAACCTCTCCTGTCCGAACGTCGTGACGGGGGAAGGGAGCGTCTACACCGATCCGGTCTTCTCTTCGGAGATTTCGAGGCGGGTGAAGCAGGCGATCGGCTCGGTGCCGTTGATCATCAAGATCGGCTACATCTCCGATCCCTCCCGTTTGGAGAAGGTTGTCGCCGCCAACGCGCCGCACGTCGATGCGATCTCCGGTCTCAACACCCTCTCCTTTGAGGTGGTAAATCCCGACGGCACCCAAGCGCTCCCCGGGAAAGGACGGCTTCGGTCGGGGGTCTGCGGCGCCGCCATCCGGTCCTGCGCGATGACGCAGGCGAAGCGGATCGTCGATTTAAAACAGAAAGAGAAATATGATTTCGAGATCGTCGGCGTCGGCGGGGTGATGACCTCGGCGCACGTCCGGGAGTTCCTCGGCGTGGGGGTCGATGCCGTCATGACCGCCACCGGCGCGATGTGGGATCCGTTTCTGGCATACCGTTACTGGCAAGAAGAAGCAGGCAGATGAGACGTTCCAACAAAAAGCAGATACCATCGAAAAACGGAATCGGAAAAATCGAGAAGGTCGAGCTTCACCAGCATGTCGACGGGTCGATTCCGGTCGACATCACCTGGAAGCTGATGAAAGAGCACCGGCTCAACCCGGTTGCCACAAAGAAGGAGATGGAGCGTCTTCTCGTTCTTCAGGAGGGGGAAGAGGGGGCGCTGCTTCGCTACCTCGACAAGTTTCACTATCCGGCCTGGATCACGCAGTTTTACGGAAACATCTCCTATGTCGTCGAGTCGATTGTCAAAAAGGCCTATCAGAACGGCGTCCGGCTGCTGGAGCTTCGTTATGCGCCGATCATCCACACTTTCGCGGGGTTGACCCTTCGGCAGACGATCAGCTCGGTGTTGACCGGCTTGAACCGCGCCAAGCGAAAATATCCGATCGAGACCGGACTCATCGTCATCGCCATGCGGCATCAAGGCCCCCATATCGCCAAGATCCTCGCCCGGCAGGCGATCGCCGAGGCGCAGCAGTTCCATGAGCGGACGGGGGTGATCGGCTTCGATGTGGCGGGGGCGGAGCGGGGAAACCCGGCGCGGCTGTTTAAAGAAGCTTTCGACATCGCCCGTTCGGGAAACCTCGGGCTGACGATTCATGCGGGAGAGGATGAAGGGCCGGAGGCGATCTGGGAGGCGGTCGATATCCTCGGCGCGCGGCGAATCGGCCACGGCTGCTCTGCGATCAAAGACAAAGCGTTGATGCGGAGGCTGGCGAAAGATCAGGTTCTGGTCGAATGCTGTTACACCTCCAATTATCAGACCGGCGCCGTGCCGATGGGGGCGCCCCATCCGATATTTACCTTTTTGGAGTATGGGATTCCGATCGCCATCTGCACCGACAACACGACCGTTTCGAATACCGATCAAATCCGGGAGAACGAAAAGCTCTCGAAGTGGCTGACGACGGCGCAGCTTCAGGAAATTCATCGAAAGGCCCGCGCCCACTCTTTTATCCACGCGACACCGAACATCCGGGAAAACCTTCCGCCGCAGCATGATCTGGAGCGGCCTCGGTTTAATCATTCAAAGAAATGATCTCTCTTCTCAACATCACAAAACGATTCGGGGCCAGGACCCTGCTTGCCGACGCGACCTTGCAGGTCGCGTATGGGGATCGGATCGCCCTGATCGGCCCGAACGGCGCCGGCAAAACGACGCTGCTGGAGATGATCTCCCGCAAGGTCGACCCCGACGAGGGAGAGGTCATCATTTCCAAGAGCTCCGTGGTCGGTTATCTTCCTCAAGAGATTATCCAATTGCGGGGACGCTCTATTCTGGAAGAGGTTCTTTCGGCCTCCGATTCGATCAATCAGATCGAAGCGACCCTCAAGCGGATCGAGCGCGAAATGCACGAGACCGACGACATGAAGGAAAAGGAGCGTCTCGGTCTCCACTATGCGGAGCTGCAGATCCAGTACGAGTCGAAGGGAGGGTATGACCTGGAACACCAGGCGAAGCAAATCCTCTCGGGATTGAGCTTCAAAGAGGCGAACTTCGGAAAGAAGACCGACACGTTGAGCGGCGGATGGCTGATGCGGATTGCGCTGGCGAAGCTTCTCCTCTCCCAGCCCGACATTCTTCTCCTCGACGAGCCGACCAACCATCTCGATCTGGAGTCGGTGATCTGGCTTGAAAACTTTTTGAAGAGCTATGCCGGAGCGATTCTGTTTATCTCCCATGACCGTCCCTTTATTAATGCGCTGGCCGACCGGATTGTCGAAATCGACAATGGAAAGCTGGTCAATTACACCGGGAATTACGATCGCTATCTTGTCGCGAAGGAGGAGGCGGCGGAAATTCGGCAATCGACTTACGAGAACCAGCAAAAAAAGATCGATGAAACCAAGCGTTTCATCGACCGGTTCCGCGCCCAGGCCACCAAGGCGCGTCAGGTGCAGAGCCGGATCAAGCAGCTCGAGAAGATGGATAAGGTGGAGCTGACGCAGGAGCGCAAGAAGGTGCGGTTTACCTTCCCTCAGCCGGAGCGGGGAGGCCAGGAGGTGATCACCCTGGAAGGGATCGACAAGTCTTATGGGGCGATCAAGGTGTACCAAGGGCTCAACCTGACGATCACGCGGGGACAGAAGGTGGCGCTGGTGGGGCCGAACGGCGCCGGAAAATCGACCCTCCTCAAAATTCTGGCGGGGGTTCTACCGGTCGATCGCGGGCGCCGCGCCCTCGGACAGAAGGTCAATCTCAGCTATTTCAGCCAGCATCAACTTGAATCGCTGCATCCGAATTACACCCTCCTTCAGGAGATGCAAGAGGCCCATCCGGAAGGAGCGCAGTCGTTCCTGAGGGGGATCCTCGGCGCTTTTCTCTTCTCGGGTGATGATGTTTTCAAACAGGTCTCCGTGTTGAGCGGAGGGGAGAAGAGCCGGTTGGCGCTGGCGAAGATGTTGATCAAGCCGGCGAACTTACTTCTTCTCGACGAGCCGACGAACCATCTTGATATCCCTTCCCGCGATGTTCTTGAGGAAGCGTTGAGGGAGTATACCGGCACCATTTGCTTCATCACGCACGATCGGCACGTCATTCGAGGGGTCGCGAATCATATCATCGAGGTTGACCAGGGGCTTGTAACTGTTTATCCTGGCGATTACGATTATTATCTCTACAAGAAGGGAAAGACGGCCGAGATGCCCGCGTCGGTGGGTAAGGGCGTATCGCAATACGCCCCTACATCCCAGGAGAAGGAAAAATCGCTGCTAAGCAAGGCGGAGCAGAAGGAGCAGAAGCGAAAAGAGGCCGAGGCGAGAAATCGGCTCTACCGCGAAGCGCAGCCGCTGAAGAAAAAGATTGAAGCGCTTGAGAAGGCGCTCGATGAAAAAAACAAAGCGTACCAGGAATGTGTGGCGCTTTTGGCCGATCCGAACATCTACCAAGAGAAGGTTCGTTTTTACGAACTGATGGAACGGCACAACCGTTTGAAGTCCGAGATCGATCAGGAGACGGCTCTCTGGGAGAAACTCTCCCTCGAATATGAAGCGCTCTCCCAAGCGATGACGACGCAATCATCCCCTCCCTGATCCTCTTTGCATAGGAGGAAAACGACATGCCAAAACAATTCACGACCATCCTGCTCATCGGCGAAGGACAACTGACGAAGCAGCTCGGCGTGCGCCTCCTGCAGCACGATCACAGTGTCTGGGCGCTGATTTCATCCGACGGCCTGGCCCCCGGCTTCGCCCGGCTTGGAATCAATCCGTTGGCGGCCGATCTCTCGGAGCCCTTTTTGGCGAAGATGGCGGTGGCGAATGCCGATGTGATCTTCCATCTTGCCAACCGGCGGCAGCATGGGATGGCGGCGCCGGAGCCGACCGATCTGAAGGCATTGCAGAATATCCTCTCGGTGATCCCGCGCGGCACGGTCAAGCGCTATATCTATGAGAGCAGTCTCGCGGTCTACGATAATGTGGTTCCAGGCCAGAATCTGCCGGCCGCGGGGATTGATGAGAAGGTCTTCTCTCGCCCGAAGAGCGCGACCGGCCGGATTCATCTGGAGGCGGAGCGGGAGATTCTGGCGCGGTTTTCGGAGGAGGGGTTTCCGGGAGTCATCCTCAGAACCGGCGCCCTTTACCAGGCGCTCCCCGGCATCCTCGATCAGGTCCGAAGAGGGGTCTATTCGCTTCCGGCCGATCTGCCGGCGTTGTATCACCGAATCTATCTGGAAGACTACCTCGACATCTTGATCGCCGCGATGGAAAAGGGGAGGCCCGGCCAAGCGTATAACGTGGTCGATCAAGCGCCGCATACACCCGCCGAGTATTACAACCACATGGCGGCGATGCTCGGCGCGCCCCCGCTGATTCTTCCGAGTGCCGATCTCCAGGCCGCTGCCCCTGCCGTCCGGTATCAGAACGAAAAACTGCTCAAAGAGTTCGGTCTTACCCTCCGCTTCCCCACCTACCGGGAGGGCTTGCTGGACGGTCTTCAGAAGGCCGAAGACCTGAAAACACGGGAAGGGTGAGACGGAAGGGGGAGGGGAGAAAGAGTCAGAAATATCTTGTGCCCCACCCCTGATCGTGATATAAGAAAAAACCATGTCCAAGCCATCCAGCGAAACGATTGCGAAAGTCTACAACGATTGGGGAAAGGGGTTTGACGATCTCGTCAGCGAAACCCCTTTCCTGATGAACAGCTATCTCCTTTACGACCTCTGCCTCGCGGAGTTGACGAAGGGGAAGCGCTACTCGCGCATCCTCGATGTCGGCTGCGGGAGCGGCCTGCAGGCGATCCATTTGGCGCCGTATGCCGACGAGGTGGTCGGGATCGACCTCTCGAAGGAGCTGATCGAAGTGGCCAAAGACCGATGCAAGGCCCATCCCAATGTGAAATTCCAGGTGGCGAACGCCTGTGCGCTTCCCTTTCCCGATAAGAGCTTCGACTTTCTCATCTCCTATGGCGATGTCTTAAGCCACATCGTCGATGGATACGAGCAGGCGGTGACCGAGATGGGCCGGGTCGCAAAGCCGGGGGCGATCTTGACGATAGAAACCGATACCAAGTGGAATTTCGGAATCTTCTATCACCCCTCCGAAATGATCGATGCCCTCCGTGTTCCGGGGAAGGGACATGCCACGCGGGTCTGGGAGGGGATGCGCTTTAAGACGTTTACCTGGCGGGAGCTCAAATCGCTCCTGGAGAAAAACGGATTCGAAATCCTCTCCTGCCGGGGCCATAACATTCTCTCTTCTTTAATTCCAGATCGCTATCTTTTGGAGAAGGGAAAGCGAAGCCCGATCGGCAAGCTCGCCCTCGCGATCGGCAGGCTCGACCTTGCGATTTCCGGGACCTTCCCCTTCAATCGATTTGGTTTCAACTTCGTGGTGACGGCAAGAAAAAAGGGATGAGCGCCTCCGGCGTCATCCCTCTCTATCAAACCCATCTATTTGTCTAATTATCCCAGTTGTCTAATTATCCCAGGGCTATTTCATTTCCTGCGCATGTTTGTTGCCTTCCTTTGCATGCATCATCGCTTCCTTCGCGTGATCCATCATGACGTCATTATGGCCGGCCTCGCCGTGGCTGACCGCCTCCTTGGCATGGGTGAGCGCCTCTTTCACATGCGTCATCGCTTCTCCCCCATGCATCTTGATCGGGCCTCCGCCCGCTGCTTTGATCGCTTCCTGGCCGTGACTTAAACACTCTTGTCCCGCCTTCACCATCTGTTTCAGATGTTTCACGGCGGTGTCGGTATGTCCTTGCCCGCCATGATCGAGACCGCTTTCTCCCGCGGCGACCATCGCGTTGCATTGTTCTCTGGCGGGTGCTGCGTGTCCGCCGCCGGCCAATGCATCGGTCGACACCGATGCCATAAAAAGGGCCGCTGCCATGAGGGTGAATTTCGCTTTATGACGCATGGTTCCTCCTTTTGTGGGGGGTGGGAAAAACAGCCGGAATTTATCATTCAAATAAAGGAACTGTCAAGAACGAGGACAACCCGGCCGCTCCAAGCTCGCGGCGGCGGGGCAACCGCTAAAATCGGACCTTCATTCCCAATTTCAGTTTTTCCTTTGCTGCAAACCCCGATGCAACCTCGATGACATAGAGGGCATTTTTATCGAGCGGCCCGTAATTCGGGCAGGGGTCCTCTTTGCAGGGAGGGGTTTTCTCGGAGATGAAGATGATTTCCTTCTGTTCGTTGAACCAGATGATGTCGATCGGGAATTTGCAGTTCTTCATCCAGAAAAGATAAGGGCGCGCCTCTTGAAAAACAAAAAGCATCCCGCCGCCGGACGGAAGGGAATCACGGAACATCAGCCCGGTATTCCTCGCTTCAGGGGTATCGGCCACTTCGGCATGGATCTGGGTGCCGCTTGGAAAAATAACGGTGCGGCGGGCGGGCGGCTTTTCCGAAAAGGCCGAATTCCAGGAGAGGGCCGTTGCAAGGAAGAGCAGCGCAATAAAAGTCGGTTTTCGCATGGGGTTATCTTATGAAAATTAAAGGGTTCTGTCAACCGAGGTGCGGGGACGGGCATCGCCTTTGATGTGTGTTGCCGTTATGTTATAATCCGTTCCATGCACCTCTACGATGAAATCGCCGAAGAAGTATACCCGGAAGGGAGAGAGAGATCCCGCTTTCCGTACGTTCTCTTCATTTCCCTCTCATTTTTAGTCCATCTCTCGATGCTCCTTATCATCCAGCAGTGGGCGCGATGGGAGCCGGCTCGCATACCCTCGGAAGGTCAACCGGAAGATCAAGTCGTTCAGTTGGTCGATCCGGAGGTCCTCGCCACGCCAAAGCCGAGAAGTCTCTTGTTTGGAACCGATCGGGAAGAAGATCTAAAATCAATCCCGCGAGGGGAAGAGACCCGCCTCCCGCCGATTCCAAAGTCGGAGCGCCCGGGTCTTCCTCCTACGGCCAGAGCGGGAAAAGCGCCGGGGCCGATCGCGCCGCCGGCGGCGAAGCCGCAAGTCCCTCCGGCGCCGATCGTCCCCGCGCCGTCCCCCGCTCTTCCGGAACGTTCTACAGAACCCGAGGGGGCCCTTCCCGCGCCGATCCCTTCCCCTCCGCTTGCCACGGAAGAGGCAAAGAGACCCCTTCCGTCGCTTCCCTTCGGGCAAGACGGACAGGGAGAGGCCGGAACCGATTCTCCACCCCGGCCGGGTGTCCCCGGTCTTCCCGGTCTCCCTTTTGCCGATGCAAAGAGCCTCGACCGGCTGGCGAAGGTTTTTTCCGATCAGGAACGGGTTCCGCCGAAAGATACGATCTCCATCAACACGGACGATCTGAAATATTTCTCCTATACGCTGAAGCTCAAGAACAAGATTGAGTATATCTGGAGGTATCCGCAGGCCGCCGCGGAGAGGGGAATCCAGGGAAACCTCCTTTTGACCTTCACGATTCAGCGAAACGGATATGTCAGCGAGGTGAGGGTCGTCTCCACGTCGGGTTATGAAGTCCTCGATCTGGAGGCGGTGCGCGCAATCAAAGAGGCCTCTCCTTTTGCTCCCTTGCCCGATTCTTGGAACGAGGACCATATCACCATCACCGGCCATTTTGTCTATCACAATCATATTACCTATTTACGATAATATGTGGGGCGGTTATCCTATGTGGGGGCCCGTGCGATGCTCGCGTTGCACGCGCTTCTCCGATGCCCCCACACCCCGCGCTCGAACCGGCAAAGCCGGTTGCTTGTTTTGATCTAGATCGGTCCCTTTCCCATATTCGGAACGCCAGAAGATTTTATTGACAAATAAAAATCGAAACGGTAGATTGATTGAAAATTTAATTGGGTCTGTTTAACCGGATAGAGGGGACCATGGTGCAAGAGCAGTTGGAAGTATTGGAAGCGCGGGTGCAGGAAATGATCGAGCTGATTAAAAAGCTGAAGCGGGAAAAAGAGGGACTAGAGGCCAAGGTCAACGAGCAGGCGAGGGAGTTTCGCCAGCTTCAGGAAGAGCGGGGCGAAGTTCGGCTCCGGATCGAGCGCATTTTGGGGACGCTGAATCATCTTGAAATCCAGGAGCCGCTTGAAGAAGATTCAGAGATTCCCGTGAAGGTGAAAGCCGGTGAAGAATAAGCTTCATGTCGAGATTTTCGGCCATCGCTATACGCTTCGGGGCGAAGCGGATGAAGCCTATGCCAAGGAGCTTGCAGGTTACGTCGATAAAAAAATGACCGAGATGGCGGGCCATGCCAAGGGGATCAATTCCTCAAAGCTGGCCATCCTGGCGGCGATCAATATCGCCCATGAGCTCTTTCAACTTCGGAGCCGTCAGAAGGAGCGGGACGCCCTCATCGGCGGCAAGACGCGTGATATCATCGAGAGCATCGAAGAGCAATTCGAAGAGTTTAAATTGGATTAATTTTGTCCTCTTGTATTTTTAAAATAACTTTGATAAGGTAATTTTAGAAATAAAAATTGCCCCTGCGTTGTGCGTGGATGGGTCGTCTCTAAACCTAACAATCGCTGCCAGGGAGCCGAGTCCAGGAGGACGGTGTGCACGTTCCGCCCCGGGCGGAAAAGCCTAAAGTCTTCATCTCGGTGCCCACCTGGTTGTTTCCGGTTTGAGGAAACCTTCTCCACGGCAACCGTGGGGGCTTTTCATTTCCCCCCCCTCTCATCCTACCTCAACCTCCGGCATGACCAGCAGCGCGCTTCATCACGGTGTCAAGGTATGGCGCAATCCCCTGCGAAGACAGACAATACCGATAAAAATCCCCCTTTGGCCTGGCGGATGCGTCCGAGAGATTTTTCGGAATTCGTCGGACAGGAGCACCTTGTGGGGCCGGGGAAGTTTCTCCGACGCGCCGTGGAGGCCGATCGGGTCTTTTCCCTGATCCTTTTCGGACCGCCCGGTTGCGGCAAGACGGCGCTGGCCCATCTCATCGCCGCCTACAGCAAATCGGCCTTCGTCGATCTCAACGCCGTCACCGCCGGCGTCGCCGAAGTGCGCCAGGTGATTGCAAAGGCGCAGGAAGAAAAAAACCGCTCCGGGCAAAAGACCCTTCTCCTGGTCGATGAGATCCACCGCTTCAATAAAGTCCAGCAGTCGGCCCTTCTCCCCGACGTCGAAAAGGGAAATATCACCCTGGTCGGCGCTTCCACGCAGAATCCGTTTTTCTCCATCATCCCGGCCCTCTCTTCCCGCTCGCAGATCGTCGAGTTGAAGCCGCTCCCGCCGGAAGGGCTTCGCTCTCTCATCAAACGGGCCCTCTCCGATCCGGAGCGGGGCTTCGGTAGATTAAACGTCCAGTTGACGGAAGAGGCGGAGCGGCATCTGATCGAGATGACCGAAGGGGACGCCCGCCGCCTTCTTAACGCGCTTGAGATCGGCGTCGTTACGACGCCGCCCGATGCGGAAGGAATCATCCGGTTCGATCTGACGGTCGCTGAGGAGTCGGTCCAGAAGAAGGGATTGATCTACGAAAGCGGGGACAGCCACTACGATACGATCTCGGCCTTCATCAAAAGTCTTCGCGGCTCCGATCCCGACGCGGCGGTCTACTGGCTGGCGAAGATGATCTATGCCGGCGAAGACCCCCTCTTCATCGCGCGGCGCCTGGTCATTGCCGCTTCCGAAGATGTCGGCAATGCCGATCCGCGCGCGTTGGTCGTGGCGGTTGCCGCCCTCCATGCGCTGGAGGCGATCGGGATGCCGGAGGGACGTATCCCGCTTGCTCAGGCGACGACCTACATCGCCTCCGCCCCCAAGAGCAATGCCGCGTATCTTGCGGTCGATGCGGCGCTCGAGGAGATCGAATCGGGCCGCGTGATGGAAGTTCCCCCCCCGTTGAGAGATACCCACTACAGCGGGGCGAAGCGATTGGGACGGGGGAAGGGATATCTTTATCCGCACGATTATCCGGACCACTTCGTTCCGCAGCTTTATCTTCCCGAGGAGAAGACGTTCTATCGCCCCTCCGACCAAGGAGAAGAGAAGCGGATCGCCGAGCGGCTGCGGCTCTGGCGGGAGAAGCAGCGGGCGATCCGAAACAAACCGAATCATAAATAACGTAGAGACGTCCCGTCGGGACGTCTCTACAGAAGAAGGGGATGAATGGCATTTTCTCCGATCCAACCTTCCGAGCGAAAGATCCTGACGGTTCAGGAGTTGACCGCGCGGCTCCGCTCTGATCTCGAGCGGACCTTCTCCGACCTTTGGGTCGCGGGAGAGGTCGCCAATCTGAAGATCCCCTCCTCGGGACATGTTTATTTTACGCTCAAAGATGCCGCCTCCCAGATCAAGGGGGTCATCTTCCGGTCGCATGGGCGGTTTCTTAGGTTCACCCCCAAAGAAGGACAGTTGGTATTGATCCGCGGACACCTGACCCTCTATGAGGCGAAGGGGGAGTATCAGATCATTGTCGATTACATCGAGCCGCGGGGGGCGGGGGCGCTGCAGGCCGCCTTCGAGGCGCTCAAGGAAAAGTTGCGCGGCGATGGGCTTTTCGATCCGGGCCGGAAGAGACCGATCCCCCCTCTGCCGAGGCGGATCGGATTGATCACTTCATCCACCGGCGCCGCCCTTCAGGATCTGATGAAGGTCCTCAAACGGACCGAGCTTCCTCTCTCGATTCTAATTTATCCGGTGGCGGTTCAGGGGGAGGGGGCGGCCGATGAAATAGCCCGGGCGCTCGATGGGTTGAACCAAAGGAGCCGCCGTTCTTCGGGGGAGCGGGTCGATCTTCTTATCCTGGCGCGCGGCGGCGGATCGCTCGAAGATCTCTGGGCCTTCAATGAAGAGATCGTCGCGCGCGCCATCGCCCGGTCGGAGATTCCGGTTCTCTCGGCGGTCGGGCATGAGACCGATACGACGATCGCCGATTTTGTCGCCGATCTGCGGGCGCCGACCCCCTCGGTTGCCGCCGAGATCGTCGTTCGAAACGCCGGCGAGATGCTCGGTCGATTCTACTCTTTGAATGCCGCGTTGGTCGAAACGATCCGGGCGCGGATTCAGGCCGATCGGAATCATCTCCAATACGAGATCCGCCTCCTCGCCGATCCGGTTCGACGGATCGGGCAGTTTCACGATCGGGTCGATCACCTCGCGATCCGTCTTCGGCAGTCGTTCGGGCGGCTGCTGTCGGAGCGGCGGGCAAAACTGGTTCACCATCAACAGGGGCTGACGCACTTAAACCCGATCGATCGACTCCAGGCGCTCCGGCGCCGTTTGACGGAGCTGAATTTGAATCTGACCCAAGAGGGAAGCGATCTGATCTTACAGCGGCGGCGCCTGCTCCAATCGCAGATGGTCCAGCTGAATATCCTCAGTCCCCTGAATATCCTGGATCGAGGATATAGCATCACCCGAAAAGTCCCCTCGCGCGAGGTGGTCCGGGAGGCCGATGCGGTCGCCCTCCGCGACCAGATCGAGATCACCCTTCATCGGGGAAAGCTGATCTGTTCGGTGGAGGAGAAGACGACGCCGGAGGACGTTTCATAGGGTGTGGGGCATGGCGCACCTGGTGTGCGAGATCTGAAGTCAAAGATTTCCTCCAGCGCCGGTCCCACATACAAGCAGAAGGAGACCGGGGTGATTCAGCAGAAGAGCGGTGAAATTCAAATTAAGACCTCGGGAAGGGGGCTTTATGAAATCACGGAGGAGACGGAGCGGTGGCTGCGGAGCCACCCGATTCAGAACGGCCTCTTGACCCTCTACATCCAACACACGTCGGCGTCGCTTTTGATCCAGGAGAATGCCGATCCGGAGGTCTTGCGCGATCTGGAGCGCTTCTTCAACCGCCTCGTCCCGCAGGGGGATCCCCTCTTCCGGCATACGACCGAAGGGCCGGACGATATGCCGGCGCACGTCCGGGCCGCCCTCACCGCCGTTTCCCTCTCGATCCCGATCCGACAGGGCCGGCTCGCCCTCGGCACCTGGCAGGGGGTCTACCTGTACGAGCATCGCAGCGCGGGGCACGCCCGGACGGTTTTGGTTCACCTCGTGGGAGAATAGAATTCTGTGACGCAGGAGATTCAGGAGAAGGTAGAGGCGGCCCCTTCCAATCCCGAACCGAAAGAGATCCTCTCCGAGGCCGAAGTCCGCTTCGAGCGGTGGCGAAAGCGGGTCGGGTTGATCGCGGGGCCGCTGGCGGCGCTGATCATTTTTCTTCTCCCCTCTTCGTTGTCCCCGGAGGCGCATCGCCTCGCGGCGCTGTTGGCGGGGGTGGTGATCTTCTGGGTCACAGAGCCGATTCCGATTCCGATCACGGCGCTTCTCGGTCCGGTCCTCGCCATCGTCTTAGGGATCGGGAAGGCCGATGCGGTTCTCTCTTCGTTCGGCAACCCGATCCTTTTTCTCTTCATCGGAAGTTTTCTGATCGCGCGCGCGATGGAGGGGCATCGCCTCGACCGGCGCTTTTCGCTCTGGCTTCTTTCTTTTCGATGGGTCGGGGATCGTCCCACCCGCATCCTCTGGACGCTGGGGGCGATCACCGCCTTCCTTTCGATGTGGATTTCGAACACCGCGTCGACCGCCATGATGTTTCCGATCGCCCTCGGGATCCTCTCTTCCTTGAAGGAATTCTCCGATGAGAAAGGGGCGCTGCAACCCTACGCGGTCGGGGTGATGTTGATGATCGCTTATGCCGCTTCGATCGGCGGGGTCGGGACGCCGATCGGAACCCCTCCGAACCTGATCGGGATCGGGATGATCGCCAAGCAAACGGGGAGAGAGATCAGCTTCTTTCACTGGATGCTCCTGGCCCTTCCCCTCCTCCTCGTGATGTACATCGTCCTCTACTTCCTGCTTCTCTTCCTCCATCCGGCCGGGCCGTCGATGCGTGCGGGACGCGTCTCAGAATTCATCCGGGCCCAGCGGGAGGCGATCGGCCCCTGGACCCGCGGCCAGAAGAACACCCTTTTCGCCTTTCTCCTGGCCGTGTTGCTCTGGACCTTCCCGGGATTTTTGGCGCTGATCTTCGGACCGGAGGGGGCGCCGGTCAAGCTCTTCAACAGCCGCTTGCCCGAGGGAGCGGCGGCGATCGTCGCGGCGAGCTTTCTCTTTCTTTTGCCGACAAACTGGGGCAGGCAGGAGTACACCCTTTCCTGGCGGGAGGCCGCCGGGATCGATTGGGGAACGATTCTCCTCTTTGGGGGGGGATTGGCCCTGGGGGATTTGATGTTCAAGACCGGTCTCTCGCAAGCGGTCGGCGAAGGGCTCCTCGCCTCCCTCGAAATCGATTCGCTTTGGGGGATCACCGCCTTTGCGATCGGTCTCGGCATCGTCGTCAGCGAGTTGACTTCGAACACCGCCTCGGCCAACATGATCATCCCGGTGATCATTGCGCTCGCGCTCGCCTCCGGGGTCAGTCCGATCCCTCCCGCGCTCGGCGCGACATTGGGGGCGAGCTACGGCTTTATGCTTCCCATCTCGACCCCGCCGAACGCGATCGTCTACGGCTCCGGTTTGATCCCGATCGGCCGGATGGTTCGGGCGGGTGTTTTCTTCGACCTCCTCGGGTTCCTGATCATCTGGGGAACTCTTCGACTTCTCTGTCCGCTGTTGGGGTTGATGTGAGCTGATCGGGTGATGCGAATCGGCGGCGGCCGTTTTATGTAGGGTTCGACATGTCGAACCCCTACATGATCAAAGTGCCGATTAGAAAAGAAAAATAACTTGACCTTGCGCCGCTCTCTTGTATAATGGAGATGGTTTTTCGGGACGACCGATTTTATAAGCGCTTTCCCGCAAAATATGCTGATTTTGCGGGGAGATGGAACCGGGACCGGTGTGGCGAATTTGAAATTTGAAGAGGCTCTTTCTCGGTTGGAAGAAGCGGTGAAGTCGCTCGAAAAAGGAGACCTTCCGTTGGAGGAATCTCTCAAGGTCTTCGAAGAGGGGGTTCGCCTCTCAAAGAATTGTCTGAAGATGCTGGAGGAGGCTGAAAAGAAGGTTGAGATCCTCGTCCAAGAGAAAGATGGGAAGCGGCGAGCGCGGCCTTTCGAAATGAAGCAAGCGCCGGCGGCCGACGAATCGTCCTCATTCGGAACGAAGGAGCGCCCGCCTCATGGATAAAGATCCGCTGAAGAAGTATCTCCGCGATCGACAGGCGGAGGTCGATCAGCTTCTTCATTCGTACCTCCCCGGGCCGAAGTGCCCCCCTCCCTTGATCCATGAGGCGATCCGCTATTCCCTTTTCGCAGGGGGAAAACGGCTTCGGCCGATTCTTTGTCTTGCGGCGGCGGAGTCGGTTGGCGGGAGAAGGGAGGTCGTCCTTCCCTTTGCGGCGGCGATCGAACTGGTCCATACCTACTCGCTCGTCCACGACGATCTCCCGGCGATGGATAACGATACCTACCGCCGCGGCAAATTGACGAATCATAAGATGTTCGGGGAGAGCACGGCGATTCTGGCGGGAGACGCCCTTCTGACCGCCGCCTTCGCCCTGATGGCCGAGAAGGGGCTGGCCGGCACGATCTCCCATAAGAAGATCCTCTCGGTGATTCTCGAGTTGGGATCGGCGGCCGGGAGCACCGGGATGGTCGGCGGGCAGCTGGTCGATATCCAATCGGAGGGAAAAAAATCGATTGACCAGGATGAACTCCACTATATCCACACCCACAAGACCGGGGCGTTGATCCGGGCCTCGGTTCGAATCGGCGGGGTTCTCGGCGGCGCCTCGTCCAAAAAGCTGACCGCGCTGACCCGATATGGGGAGAAGATCGGTCTTGCCTTCCAGATCGCCGATGACATCCTCGATGTCGAAGGGGAAGAGAAGGAGATGGGGAAATCGGTCGGCCAGGATCAGGCGAAGGAGAAGTGGACCTATCCTCGGCTCATCGGATTGGAGCGGGCGAAGAAAGAGGCTCATGTTTTGGTCGAAGAGGCGTTGGGAGAGTTAAACGGATTCGGGCCGGAAGCCGATCCGCTTCGGGGCTTGGCGCTCTACATGGTCGAGCGGAAGAAGTAAAACGCTAGGAAACTCTAGAATCGAGGAGAAGCATGGGGCTTTTGGATCAGATCAACAGTCCGAAGGATTTGAAGGCGGTTCCGCGGGAGGCGCTCACGCAGCTTGCGCAGGAGGTTCGGGAAAAGATCCTGGCGGTGATCGCCGACAAGGGGGGCCATCTCGGGGCGAGCCTCGGCGCGGTCGAGTTGGCCATTGCCCTTCATGCGGTCTTCGATCCGCCGCAGGACCGGCTCGTTTGGGACACCGGTCATCAAGCTTATCCCCACAAGCTTCTCACCGGGAGGCGCGATCTCTTTCACACCCTCCGTCAATACCAGGGGATCAGCGGGTTTCTCTCACGGGCAGAGAGCCCCTATGATACTTTCGGCGCCGGCCATGCCGGCACGGCGATCTCCGCCGCCCTCGGCATGGTGGAAGCGCGGGATCATCAAGAGGGAAAATATCATGTCGTCGCGATCATCGGCGACGGCGCCATGACCGCCGGAATGGCCTATGAGGCGCTCAACCACGCGGGGGCGCTCCGGCGCAACATGATCGTCGTCCTCAACGACAACGAAATGTCGATCTCGAAAAATGTCGGCGCGATCTCGGCCTATCTGGCGCGGATCATCACCGGTCCGCTTTATACCAAAGTCCGGAACGAGACGGCGGAGCTCTTGAAGAACATCCCGAAGATCGGCCGGCCGATGCTCAAGGCGGCCCGCCGGGCCGAGGAATCGGTGAAGGGATTGATCACCCCCGGGCTTCTCTTCGAGGAGATGGGCTTTCGATACATCGGCCCGATCGACGGGCACCGGCTCGATCACCTGTTGACCACCTTTGAGAACGTCAAGCAGCTGGAAGGGCCGCTGCTGGTCCATCTGATCACCAAGAAGGGGAAGGGGTACGCCCCGGCCGAAGGGGATCCGGCCGGCTTTCACGGCACCGCCGCCTTCGATCTTTCGACCGGCGTGGCCAAGAAGAAGTCTTCGGCCCCGAGCTACACCGGGATCTTTGCAAAACAGCTGATCGCGCTGGCGAAGGAAGACCGCCGGATCGTCGCGATCACCGCGGCGATGCCGGAAGGGACCGGCCTCAGCAAGTTCGCGAAGGAATTCCCCGATCGCTTTTACGACGTCGGCATCGCGGAGCAGCATGCGGTTACCCTGGCGGCCGGAATGGCGGCGGACGGTCTTCGTCCGGTGGTGGCGATCTACTCGACCTTCTTGCAGCGCGCCTTCGATCAAATCGTCCACGATGTCGCCCTCCAGAATCTGCCGGTTGTTTTTTGTCTCGATCGGGCCGGACTGGTCGGCGAGGACGGCCCGACCCACAACGGCGTCTTCGACATCGCCTACCTCAAAGGGATCCCGAACATGGTCCTGATGGCCCCGAAAGATGAAAATGAGCTTCAGCAGATGCTCGCCACGGCGGTCAAACATCCCGGGCCGTCGGCGATCCGTTATCCGCGGGGGGAGGCGGTCGGAGTTCCGCTGGAAGAGCCGGCGATGCCGCTTCAAATCGGAAAAGGGGAACTTCTCCGGGGCGATTTAACGACGGATGGCCTGGAAAATGAAGCGGCCGCCCGAGAGATCGACGTCGCCTTGGTGGCGCTCGGCAATATGGTCTATCCTTCGCTTGCGGCCGCCGCCCTTTTGGAGCGGGAGGGGGTCTCCGTCGCGGTCGTCAATGCCCGCTTCATTAAACCGATCGATCGGGATCTTCTCGTTTCGATTGCCCATCGCTGCCGCCGGATCGTCACGGTGGAAGAGCATGTCCTGGCGGGCGGGTTCGGAGAGTCGGTTCTCGCCCTTCTCGAGGAGGAGAAGGGGACCGGACGGATTCCCGCGGTCGATGTTCGGCGGATCGGACTTCCCGATCAGTTCGTCGAACATGGGGCGCAGCGGATCCTTCGCGAGAAACTCGGACTCGACGCAGAGCGCATCGCCGCCTCCGTCCTCGACTTCGTTAAGCTCGGGATCGTCGCCTCTCCTCAAAATGAAGATCGGGCGATTCGATTAGGGAAATGATGTCGGCTCGGTCGGCCAAACCGAAAGAACGTCTCGATCTCCTATTGCAATCGCGTGGACTGGCCGAGAGCCGGGAACGGGCGCGAAGCCTGATCCTGAGCGGATCGGTTTTGGTCGACGGGAAAAAAATCGAAAAGGCGGGGGCCCAGGTAAAGGAAGACGCGGAGATCGTTCTCCTCGGTCCGGTCTCTCCTTACGTCAGCCGGGGTGGAATCAAGCTCGAGGGGGCCCTGAACGCGTTCCATCTGGATCCTTCCGGGAAGGTGGTGATCGACGTCGGCGCGTCGACCGGCGGTTTTACCGACTGTCTTTTACAGCGGGGGGCGGCTCGCGTCTACGCGGTCGATGTCGGCTACGGCCAGCTCGCCTGGCGGCTTCGGCAAGATCCCCGCGTGATCGTTTTGGAGCGCCGCAACATCCGCACCCTTCCTCCGGAGTCGGTTCCGGAGCCGGTCGATCTGGCGACCATCGACGTTTCGTTCATCTCATTGGAGAAGGTGATTCCCGCGGTGATTCCTTTTCTGAAGACGCGGGGCGAAATTGTCGCATTGGTCAAGCCGCAGTTTGAGGTCGGGAAGGGGGAGGTCGGCCGGGGAGGAATTGTTCGGAGCTCCGAAAAGCACCGGAGCGTGTTGGATCGAATATACAGTCAGGCCGCGGGGTGGGGACTTCAGGTCGGCGGGTCGATTCCCTCGCCGATTCTTGGGCAAAAAGGAAACGCCGAATTTCTGGTATATTTTAGAAGGACCGAGGCAGGAGAGCAGACGCGTGAGGAATTCGGAGCGCGGAATGGGGAATGAAAACAAAAAATCTTTTCAATTTCACGCCGTCTTCGTGAACTCCTGCTCATACAGAAAGGAAGGACGCAGATGAAAGTGTTGGTGACGGGAGGGGCCGGGTTTATCGGTTCTCATCTGGTCGATCGGCTGATCCAAGAGGGACATGAGGTGGTGGTGGTCGATAATCTCTCGACCGGAAAGAAAAAGAACATCCACAAAGAAGCGAAGTTCTACAAGCTCGATATCCTGAGCAATCGCCTGGAGCGGATTTTCCAGAAGGAAAAGCCCGAGGTGGTCAGCCATCATGCGGCGCAGATGGACGTCCGCCGGTCGGTGGCCGATCCGGCCTTTGACGCCCAGTCGAATATCATCGGCCTCTTGAATCTGCTGGAGTGCGCCGTTCGAAACGGCGCCCGGCGGATCGTCTTCGCTTCTTCCGGCGGGGCCATCTACGGCGATCAACAGGTTTTTCCGGCGCCGGAGGAGCATCCGACCCATCCGCTTTCGCCCTACGGCGTCAGCAAGCTGTCGAGCGAGCATTACCTCTATTATTATCAGAAGGTCTGCGGCCTCGATTATTCCGCGCTGAGATACGCCAACGTCTATGGCCCGAGGCAGGACCCGTTCGGGGAAGCGGGGGTGGTCGCGATCTTCACCCAAAAGATGCTTCGGGGGGAGCAGCCGATCATCAACGGAAACGGAATGCAGACCCGGGATTATGTCTTTGTGGAAGATGTCATCGAGGCGAACATGGCGGTGATCCACGGTCAGATCAACGACACCTTCAATGTCGGAACCGGCAAGGAGACGTCGGTCAACCAGCTCTTCCGCCACCTCCTCGACATCACCGGGACGGAGGCGAAAGAGATCCACGGTCCGGAGAAGAAGGGAGAGCAGGTCCGGAGCTGCCTCGATTGCCAGAAAATTCATAAAGTGCTCGATTGGGAGCCGCGCGTTCCGCTCCAAGAGGGTCTGATGAAGACCGTCGATTATTTTAAGAGTGCCTAGTAAGGATATAAAACAGGTGAGGAGTAAGGAGTGAGCAGTGAGGCGTAAAGTCGGAAGATTTTCTCTCTTCACTCCGAACACCTCACTCCTCACTTTATTTGTGTAAGGGAGGGCCTGTGCAAGAAAACCGGGGTCGTGTTCGCGTATCAATCACCATTGGGGCGGCCCTTTTCTTTTTTCTTCTCTCCGGTTGTTTTACCTCCAAGCAGGTCCGTCTCGGCGATGAGTTTGCGAACGAGAAGCGCTGGGAAGAGGCGTATCACGTCTACTCGGACGCCCTCAAGAAAGATCCCTTCAATCAAAAGCTCAAGCAGAAGATGGACGAGGCCAAGATGAAAGCGGCCGCCGTCCATGCCGACCGGGCCAAGGTATTGTTAAGCCAAAAAAATCTCCCCGTCGCCCTGGAAGAAATCAAGCGGGCGATGCTCCTCGATCCGAGCCGGGCGGAGTACCAGGATCTTTTCGCCCAGACCTTCCGGAAAAAAGAGGCGGAAGATCATTTCTCGCTCGGACAAAAACTGCTGAAGGCCGAGCGATTCGGCGAGGCGATCGAATTTCTCGAGCGGGCGCTGGAGCGCGACCCGACCCTCCCGCAAGGCGCGGAAATTTTGGCGCAGGCCAGAAAAGGACAGCGGGCCGTGGGGGATGAAGTCGATGAGCTTTCTCTTAAATCGACCCAGCCGATCACGCTCAAGTTCCAGAATGCGCGGCTGAAGGAGGTTTTCGAGCTCTTGGCGAAATCGGCGGGGATCAACATTCTTTTCGACAAAGACGTCCGGGATGAAACGATCAGCATTTTCGTCAAAGATGCCAGCTTCAAAGAGGCGCTGAATCTGATTTTGTCGACCAACAATCTCTTCATGAAGCGGATCAGCGAGGAGACGATCCTGGTCATTCCCAAGACCAAACAAAAGGTCGATCAATACCAGGACCTGATCATCCGGACCTTTTATCTCTCGAACGTCCGGGCGAAGGAGATGGTCAACCTGCTCCGGACGATGCTGGAGACCCGGCGCGTTTTCGTCAACGACGAATTGAACACCATCGTCATTCGGGATACCCCCGAAAAGGTCAAGCTGGCGGAGAAGATCATCGAGGCGAACGATCGGAAGGTGGCTGAGGTGATGTTCGAGGTCGAAATCCTGGAGATGAACCGGACGAAGGGTTCGAGAATCGGCTGGAACTTCAGCGACGGCCGGATTTCCGGTTTTATCAGCGACGACGAGACGCCCGGGGCGTTCAGCCTTCAAGAATTGCGGGACCTCAACGATTCCGCCATCTTCCTGATTCTTCCCTCGATCTTGGTCGATTTCTTCAAGCAGGAGTCGGAGGCGCAGACCCTGGCGAATCCGCGCATCCGGGTCATGGACAACAAAAGCGCGAAGATCAACATCGGCGATCGGGTTCCGATTCTCCTCTCGACGACCACTTCGAACCCGACGACCTCCACGGTGATCGGGGGAGCGACCACGACCACCTCGATTGAATTCAAGGACGTCGGCATCAAGCTGACGATCGAGCCGAACATCCATCTGACCAATGATGTCACGATGAAGCTCAATCTGGAGGTCACCTCCCTCGGCGATCTGGTCAACTTGGGAAACGGCCAGCAGCAGTTCCGTTTCGGCAACCGGAATACCGAGACCGTTTTGAATGTCCGCGACGGGGAGACGGTCGTGATCAGCGGCTTGGTCCGGGACGACGAGCGGACGACGACGAACAAGATTCCCGGACTGGGGGACATCCCGCTGATCGGCCGGCTCTTCTCCAACGTCGAAAAAAACAAGGCGAAGACCGATATCGTCATGACGATCACCCCCCGGATCATTCGGACCTTCGAGACCCCGGAGAAGCCGCTGCAGTCGTTCTGGTCGGGAACCGAAGAGACCTACTCGACGCGGCCGCTCTTCTCCGAGTTTCCGACCGTCGGCGAGGTCAGGGGCGAACCGGAAGGGGCTCCGGTACCTTCTATTCCCTCGGCCCCGCTCCCTCCCTCGGGCCAGTCGCGGACGGCGCCGATCCAACCGCAGGCGGAGAACCGATTGGTTCCGATCCTCTCCGTCCTTCCGAGGGAATCGACGACGACCGTCAACGGGCCGGTGAATATCGAAGTCCGTGTCGATAACGCCAAAGACCTCTCCTCGGCGACCCTGTCGATCGCGTTCGATCCGACCGTCCTCACCCTCAAGGAAGTGGTCGAGGGAGACTTTATGAAAAAAGACGGGAAGAATGTATCGTTGGTCTCATCGACGCCGCCGAACGGAGGCGCCGTCGATGTCCAGATCAACCGGGTCACCGATGAAAAGGGGATCAGCGGCTCGGGGACCCTCTTCACCCTCGTTTTTGAGGGGCAGCGGGCCGGCGCTTCGAGCCGGGTCGATTTCCGCAATGTGCGCCTGCTGAATCCCTCGCGCGGCCCGATCAATGCCGATATTTTCCCCGGACTCATTAATGTTCGATGACGTTTTTTTGCGGAAAACTAAAAGATCAGTCGGGACTGACCCTCCTTGAGTTAATCGTGACGGCGGTCGTTATTCTGATCCTCGCCTCGGCGGCGATGCCGCTTTCCAAGATGGGAGAGCGGCGGGCGAAAGAGATGGAATTGCGTCAGGCGTTGCGGGATCTCCGATCGGCGATCGATCGGTTTAAGGACGACTGGGATTCGAAGCGGATTTCCCACTCCGAATCGGATATCGCAAACGAAGAGACAGGTTATCCGAGAAGCCTGGAGGTTTTGGTGGAGGGGGTTCCGGTGCCCGATCCGAACGATAAAAAGATCCGGAAATATCTTCGGCGGATCCCCATCGATCCCTTCACCCGTTCGACCGAATGGGGAACCCGCTGTTATGAAGACGAGCCCGATTCAACGATCTCATGCGACAGAGACGTCTATGATGTCTACAGCCGCGGCGACCAGGTCGGGCTCGATGGAACCAAAGTGCAAACGTGGTAGTAAAGAAGAGAAGGTGTGGTATAAATTATATAAGGAGAAGAGCGTGGCAGAGGTAAAAGATTTGGAGAAGCGGATCAGCAAGCTGAAGACAAAAGTGGCGGCGCAGCGGAAAGAGTCCGCGGGGGGAGATCGCGCCTCGTTTCGAGAGACCCTCAAGAAGCTGAAGCGGGCGCAGCGGCGAAAGAAAACGATTCAAACCCGGATCGCCTTCATTGAGGCGAAGGGCAAAAAGAAAGAGAAGAAGGCCGAAGGGGCCGCTTCATAAGGCAAGTGCGGAATGCGGATTGCGGATTCGGCCGGGGCGATGCGCGCGTCTCCCCAATGTCCGCATTCCGCGACCTGCATTTCCTGGGTCATAAACAATTTTTGATTGTTTAAGATGCAGAAGTATTTTAAAGTTGGCCTGGCGCTCGGCGGGGGAGGGGCGCGCGGGCTGGCTCATTTGGGTGTGTTGAAAGTCCTGGAGTCGGAGGGGATCGAACTCCATCTGATTGCCGGGACCAGCTTCGGCGCCATCGCCGGCGCCATGTACGCGCAGCACCCGAACGCCGATCAGGTCCGCCAGCGGGCCTGCGACTACTTAAGCAGCGAATCGTTCCGCCGGACCAAGCTCTTCTTCATCAAAAGACATTACGAAGAGGAAAAGCGCGCGACCTTCATCACAAACCTCAAATCGTATCTCCAGAAGGGAATCTTCTGGGGAATCTCCCTCCGGCGCTCCTCGTTCATTTCCGAGCAAGATTATGTCGCGCACATCAGCCGGCTTTTTGACGACAAAGGGATTGAAGAGACGGTAATTCCCTTTCTGGCCGTTGCGGCCGATCTGGCCCACGGCAGAGAGGTGGTCCTCTCGGAGGGTCCGATCCGAAGGGCGATCGCGGCCAGCTGCGCTATTCCGGGCGTTTTCCCGCCGATCACGATCGGGGATGCGAAGCTGATCGACGGCGGATGGGTAAACCAGGTGCCGGTCGACCCGCTCATCCAACGGGGGGCCGACTTCGTCATCGCCATCGATGCTTCGGAGAGCACCGGGACGGTCCGGGCGTTTACCAGCGGGCTCGACATCGTGTTGCGCGCCAGCGAGATCACCCGCCGGGCCTTATCCAGCTCCCAATTGGCGAAAGCCGATGTGGTCATTCGCCCGGATGTCGGCCAGCTTCACTGGTCCGACTTCTGGCGTTCCGACGAGGCGATCCGGAAAGGGGAGGAGGCCGCGCGGGAAAAGATCGAAGAGCTCAAGCGGCTTCTCTGGAAAAAGAAGATGAAGAAATTGTTGATGATCAAAGTCTGAGGACGGTCTTGTTATCGTTCCACCCCCGTTCTGAAGGAGTCCGACGTGCCGAAATGGGAATATAAGGCGGAACGACTCGCCGGGGTGCAGATCGACAACCAGCTCAACTTTCTTGGGGCGCAGGGATGGGAGCTGGTTCAGATCATCCACCAGCCTGAAGAAACCTATCCCTTCCTCTGCATCCTCAAAAAACGCCTGGAGGGATACGGCGCGGAGGGATACGATTGAGGATCGTCTCGCTTTTCATCCTCTTTCTTCTCTCCGCCGGAAATGCCAGGCCGAGCGATCTTTTTTTCTCCCCGGGGCGGATCGTCTGGCTGACCCTCTTCGTTTATCTCGCCGCCTCTCTCGCTTACCGGTGGACCCGGGCGCCGGCTCGGACCGCCGCCATGAAATGGGAGGGGGCGGCCCTCTCCCTGTTGTCGGTCAACGCCGTCGTTCAGCAAACCGGCGGCGTCCATTCCTACTTCCTCTACCTTTATCCCGTCGTCCTCCTGATCGCCTCTTTCCAATTCAGCTTTTTCAGAAGCATGATCCTGGTCTCCGGCATCTTTTTCCTGGAGGGGGTGAGTTTATCCGCCGCCCCCCCGGCCGATCCCCTTTCCCAATGGATGGTCTTCTTCCCGCTCGCTTTGATCGTCATCCCGCTCACCGTGAAGTGGGGGCTCCGCGCGTTCTACCGGGAGCGGGAGATGTTGATGAAGAAGCTGAAGAATAAAAAGATGGAGGCGGCCGTGCCTCTCCCCGATATGAAGCAGCGGCCGGAGCTGGCGCGTCTTTCGAAAGAAGAAGAGAAGGATGAGGCGCAGATGCTGGCGAAGCGGATGGAGGCGCATCTGGAGCATCTCCTCGGCCTGATTCTGGCGAGCCGGATGCAGGCGCATCGCGCCGTTTTCCTGTCATACGACCGGGAGGGAGAGCTCCTCTGGGTCCGGGCGGCGAGGGGACGACAATCGCCGCTCGGCATCGATCTCCAAAGGACGATCCCCCTCGGCGAGGGGATTCTCGGCTGGATCGCGAAGGAGAGGAGAGCCGTTGCGGTCGCCGATCTGCCGGATCAGAAGGAGCCGCTCGATTACGACGACGGATCGGTCGTTCCGCATTCTCTTTTAGCCGTTCCGGTGCTCGATCAAGATCTCTTTGAAGGGCTTCTCTGCGTCGATAGCCTTGCCGACCATGCCTTCTCGATCCAGGACGAGGAGGTGCTTCAAGGGGTGGCCCGGGAGATCGTGACGGTGCTGACCTATTACCGGGAGCAGCAGCGGATGAGCCAGCGGACGCGGGTCTACTCGGCCCTTCTGGAGATCAGCAAAAGTCTCGGCTCCCGGCTCGATCTCGATCATCGTCTGGAGATCACGGCCGATTCGGCGAAAGAGATCATCGATTACGACCGTTGCTTTATCTTCCTGGTCGAGCCGGGAGAGCGGCGGCTGACGGTGAAGGCGGTGAAGGGGTATGATCCGGCCGTCGTCGATTATAACTTCGCCCTCACGAACGGATTGCTCAGCATCATCGTGAAGAACCGGCAGGTGCTCCTCTTCTCTCAGCTCCCTTCGCAGCGGGCCAAACACAAGATTTTTCCCGACGGGTGTAAAATCAGCGTCGATTGCCGATCGTTCCTCGGGCTCCCGTTGATCATCGAGGACCGGGCGATGGGGGTGGTCCTCTTTCTCTCCGAAAAGGAAAACGCCTTCACCACCTATGATCGGCACGTCCTCTCGATTCTCTGCAATCATGTCGCGATCTCCATCGCCGAGGCGCAGGCCCACGCGCAGGTGGAGCGGTTGGCGATCACCGACGGCTTGACCGGCGTCTACAATCACCGCCGTTTTCAAGAGCGGCTCCAGGAGGAATTCGTCCGCAATGCGCGCCACCCCGAGCCCTTCTCGATTCTGATGATCGACATCGACTTTTTCAAAAAGATCAACGACACCTTCGGGCATCCGGCGGGGGACGCCGTCCTGAAGGTCATCGCCAAGCTCCTGGCCAAAATGGTCCGGAAGCTCGACGTGGTCGCCCGCTACGGCGGAGAGGAGTTTGTGGTCCTGTTGCTGAAGACCGATTCGATGCAGGCGTGGCAGATGGCCGAGCGGATCCGCAAGACGATCGAGTCGGCCCCGATCGATTGGCAGGGGCAGAAGATCGAGATCACCGTCAGCATCGGTGTTGCCTCTCAGCCGGCCGATGCGGCCCAGCGCGAAGAGCTCATCGCCTGCGCCGACAAGGCGCTCTATTCCTCAAAACGGGCGGGTCGAAACCGCTCGACCCTCTTCAAAGACCTGACCCAGGATATGTACGAGGTCGGGTAATTTCTGATTTTGAGGTCAGATTATTCCTGATTTTCCGAAACCCCTTCCTTTTCATGCTAGAGTTAAACAAACCGCAGGGGGATGAGACCCTCTCCCGCTGAAGACGGTTCTGTTCAACATCTCGTGTTCCTTTTAAGAGACGGTATGGTTGGGGAGATTCCCTTTTCCGGACGGCTTCGCGAAGCGCACCTCTCGTCGATTTTCTACATGCTTCAGCGAAGGCAGCTGACCGGGATTCTTCGGGTTCGATTAAACGATCTCGATAAATCGGTTTATATCAAAGAGGGGGAGATCATCTTTGCCGCCTCCCGGTATCCCGACGACCGTCTGGGAATGCTGTTGGTAAAGACCGGAAAGCTGACCTATGCCCAATATGAAACCGTCGTCCGGATTTACGAGGCCTCGCTCCAGGGTTCCGATAAAACAAAACTTCGCCAGGGAACGATCCTGATCAAACAAGGGTTCCTCACGCCGAAGGAACTCTACAACGCCGTGGTTGTCCAGGTCACAGAGATTATCCTCGGTCTCTTTACCTGGATCGACGGAGAGTACCAGTTTGTCGAAGGCCCGCTTCCTTCCCGAGAGTTGATCACCTTGAACATCAGCACGGCGACCTTGATTCTTCAGGGAATCCGCCGCATTTCAGACTGGACCTGGCTCGCCGGCCGCCTTCCCTCGTTCGATCACCCCCTGCTGCTGACGAAAGACCCGAGAGGCCTTTTTCAGAGGGTCGATCTGGCGTCCGATGAAGTCGCGTTGCTCGGCGGTTTAAACGGGCGGACGATTCTGGAACTCCTGATCGGGTCCCCGCTGCCTGCGTTTGAGACCCTGCGGCTTCTTTACTTTTTCGTCTCGGCCGGGATGGTCGAATTGTCCGAGCAGACCGCCGAATCGATCGCTTCCTTCGAAGAGCGGTATTCGGTGACCCATCGGATTATTACCGAAGAAATCCGGGCGACGATCGACAGAAAAGAAGCCGACACGGCGCCGACTGTTGAAGAGATCCGAGACGCCTATCGAAAGATCGGCGCGCGGAACTATTATGAGATTTTGGGCGTGGGGATGCAGGCGACCCGGGAGGAGATTAAGCGATCCTACTATCGTCTGGCGAAAATCTACCATCCGGATCGTCACTTCGAAGCGTCGATGCGGGAATTAAAGAAGGAGCTCGAAACGCTTTTCGCAAAGGTGAAAGACGCGTACGACGTCTTAAGCAGCGACTCGAAGCGGACCGCTTATAACGAGCGGTTGTCGAAACCGGAGAAGCCCGCAGCCACACCGGTCAGCATCGCCGAGCACGCGGAGCGTTCCTTCAATGAGGGAAGAAAAGCGTACGCGGCGAAAGATTATAAGCGGGCCGTCGAACTATTCGAGGCGGCGGCCCGGATGATGCCAAACAACTCCTCCTATTTCGCTTGTCTTGGAAAAGCGCTCCTCTATGTTCCGGAGCGGCTTCATCGGGCGGAGCTGGCTTTCCGCCGTGCGGTTGCCATCGAACCGGGCCGGATTGAATATCGCATTGAATTGGCCCGTGTCTACGAACGGCAGGGGAAGACCGACAGCGCGATGAAGGCATACGAAGAAGCGCTGATAAAGGCCCCCGAGAATGCGGCCGTTAAAGAAGCGCTCTCCCGTTTAAGGGCGAAGGTTTAAGCGGAGCGTTATCGGAGGATCAGCGGAGAGGGGGTTTCAGGCGCGGCCGCTCAGCCCGCCTTTTCCAACGCCTTTTCCAGCGCCTCGATTTTGCCGGCGACCTTCGGGTCCAACTTCTTGATCGACGCCTGGATCGATTCCAGTTCCGATTGGATCGGGGTGAGGTTTTTCTTTTGTGTCTCGGAAGCGAGAGAGATCGCCTTGGCGATCCGTTCCTTGGCTTTACCCGCCTGCGTCTCCGCCTCGCCGAAGTTTTTCTCCTTCACGTCGTCGCGGGCCGCGCTCAAGAATTCGCGCGCCTCGGTCAGGTTCAGCCGGACGCGCATCATGGAGACCTCGGTTTCAAGGCCGCGGGTCTTGGAGAACATCTCCTCTTTCAGGGTCATGTAATTTTTCTTGACCTCGGTCGTCCCGGCGGCGCCGAGAAAGTAGCCGGCCCCGAAAGAAGCGGCGAGCAGGAGGAGCAAAAAGAGCGCTCTGAACATCGCTACGCCCCCTCCTTCTTCGCGAGCCTTTCCTCCGTCTGGATGAGGAGCCGGGCGACATTTCCCGCCGCGTAGGTCCGAACCGAGCTGTCGGGGTCTTTCAGGCTCTCCTTCAAGATCGGAATCGCCTCCCGACCGCCGACCTCGCCGAGGGCCCGGACGACGGCGATGCGGACCCGCTGCGCCTCGTCGCCGAGCGCTTTCTCCAACAGCGGCATCGCCTCTTTCCCGCCGACCTTCCGCAACGAGCCGACCGTAAAATGGCGGACCGCGTAGTCGCTCTCGCCGAGGGCCGCCTCAAAGATCGGCATCGCCCGTTTTCCGAGGCGGTGGAGACCCTCCGCCGCGGAGACCCGGACGATCGGGTCGGGATCGTTGACCGCCTTGTCCAGGAAGGGGATTGCCTTCGGATCGCCGAGCTTGCCGAGCGAGGTGGCCGCGGCGCCGCGAACGGCCGGGTCGGCGTCGGTGATCGCCTCGGCGAGCGGGGCAAAGCTCTCCGGGGCGACCACTTCTCCCATCGCCTCGGCCGCATACATCCGAAGAGTGGCATCCGGATCGGACAGCATCTTGATTAAAAGGGGGGCCGTCTCGCGCCGCTTGGTCCGCCCCAATGCCGCGGCCCCGGCCGACCGCGCCGGGCCCTCCAATTTCGGGACAATCTCCATGATCTTGGAGAAGGCCTTCTCGTCGCCGTTTCGGGTCAGGGCGGCGAGAGCGAAGAGCCTTACCGTCGGCTCGGTGTCGTCGATCAACGTGGCGAGGATGTTGTTCATATCAACCCCGTCGGGGGCGCCGTTTTTGGACGCGGCCATGTCGTCGAGCGATTTCACCACCGCCACGCGGACCATCCCGTCGGGATCTTCCCCCATGGCGAGGAGGAGTTTCAACGCCTCCGGCCCGCCGAGCTGGCCGAGCGATTCGACGGTGAAGAATCGGACGAACGGAGCGGGATCTTTCAGCCCGGGAATAATCAGGGGGATTTGAGACCGATCCCCCATCTCGCCGATCGCTTTGACCGCGGCGCTGCGGACGAAATAATTTTCGTGCTTCAGAGAATTGTTGATCATCCCGACGGAGATTTCCTTGAGAAGGGCCGCCGCGATTTCGGGATGGTTCTTCTCCACCTGATTGTAATCGTTGAAGGCCCCCTCGATTTCTCCCTGGGCCATCGAGGCCAGAACCTTCAGGCGATGGGCCGGGAGGGAGGCCGGCTCTTTCTGGAGGACCGCCTCGCTCAGGGCGACCGCTCGGCTGAAGTTTTTCTTTTGATAGGCCGCTTCCGCCTGCGCGATCTCTTTCTCGGAAGAGCGGCTGCAGCCGAGCGGGAGCAGGCTGAGTCCGCAGACGATCCATGCGACGATCAGGTGTCCTTTTTTATTGCTCATTTCAATTCCTCTGGGTTTTGATCCGCCTCCGGTTCCGACCGGTTTTTTAGGGTAGATTTATTTTCGCCTGACGAATGAGTAGAGAAGGGCGAGCGCCGGAAAAACAATCAGCGTGCTGAGCACGATGCCGATGGGCGTATTGAAACTGCGGACCAGGTTACTATAAAGCAGCGTCATTGTCACGATAAATCCCGCAAGGACGGTTCGGTAGGCAAGCTTGTAGATCTTGGTCAGAATAGCCGTCAGATCTTCCGAATTCATCCTTGTCCGAAACTGCCCGTTGCTGGCAAGCTCCAGGAAGTTTCGAAGAACCACCGGAAGCTCGATCAGCGCGATCGCGATCTCTTTTCCTCTTGAGAAGATCTCGCCGACAAAATCGGGCGAGCCGACGAATTTCTTAGCGTACGGCTCGGCGATTTCGATGATGTTCAGGTCGGGATCGAGCTGCGAGCAGAGGCCGTTGAGCATCCCGGCGGTCCGTCCGACGAGGATGAAGTGATTCGGGACCTGAAGCGACGGGTAGACGTGGAAGAGGGTTTCGAGATCTTGCGCGATCTGCGTCAGGGTGATCCGCTTGAACGCGCGGGGGGAGATGTCGCGGTATCGGTCCATGAAGAAGCGGACCACGTTTTCAATGTCCTCCATCCGCTCGGTCCGGGCGATGAATCCAAGGTCGAGGAGCGCGCGGGCGATGCCGGTGATCTCCCGGTCGATGATCGCGATCATCATTTTCTCCATCCCGCGGTGGACCCCGGTGTCGATCTGCTGCATCAGCCCGAAATCGACGAAGACGAGCCGCGGCCCCGGCTGGACGAAGAGGTTTCCCGGATGGGGATCGCCGTGGAAGAAGCGGTGCTGGAGGATCTGCTTCATGTACGATTCGACCAGGAGGGTGGCGACCGCTTTGGTGTCGATCCCGGCCCGGCGGATCTCCTCGGTCCGGCTGATCTTAATCCCCTCTACGAATTCGAGCGTCAGGATGCGGCCGGTGGTGTAATTCCAGAGGACCTTCGGAACGACGATGCGGGGATCGCTTGCGAAGTTTTTATGAAACTGCTCCGCCTGCCGGGCCTCGACAAAATAGTCGAGCTCCTTGTGGACGATCTTGGAGAACTCCGTATAGAGAACGTCGAACCGGATATTGGTCATCACCTTCTGCAGGACCCAGACGATCCAGCGGATGGCGCGAAGATCGATCTCGACGATCTGCTCGATCTCGGGGTATTGCACCTTTACCGCCACCCGCATTCCATCTTCCCGAAGGGTCGCCTCGTGGACCTGCCCCAGGGAGGCCGACGCGAGGGGGATCTCGTTGAACGTTTCGAAGAGGGCCTCGGGGGGGAGGCCGAACTCCTGGATGAAACGGGTCCGGATCGTCGAATAGGGGGCGGGAGGGACTTGATCCTGCAGCAGGGAGAGGGTCTGCGTGTAGGCGTCGGGGAGAAGATCGACCCGGGCGCTCATGAACTGGCCGACCTTGATCAACAATCCCTTGAGGGTGAGGGCCGCCTTCTGCATCCGGAGGGCGTTTTTGCGATGCAGCGCCTCTTTCCACTCCGCCGCCTTCATTCGAGGGACGTAGAGGGAGCCGAGCTTGTAGAGGAAGTAGCTGAAAAAAATCCGAAAGGCGACCCAGAGAATACGCAGCGCCCGGCGCCTCAGATAGATCTGCTCCCCGACCGGTGTCGGCGGGATGTCGATCGGAGGGGAGCCGGAGGGGATCTCCCGGTTTTCCGAGGAGGCGTCGGTAGTTGGATCGGTTGCCGCTTTGGCCGTCACGAAGACCTCACGTAAGCAGCCCATCTTAGCAAGATTGTCTTGAAGGATCAAGAAGGGCCGGGGAGATCTTCGATTTGACAAAAATTGGAATGTGTGTAAACTTTTATACGAATTTTGTCACCCCACACTTTTCCTTTCGACATAAGTAAGGAGTCGCCTCAGGTTGAAGGCATTTCAGCTCTTATCCAGATCTCTTTGGAAAAGATCAGGGACCCTTCTCCGGGTGTTCTCCCTCCTACTTCTTCCCCTCTTTACTCCCGTGGTATTCTCCGCCGAAAAAGACGACAGCGCGCTTTTCTTCCAAGCGCATGATCTGATGGAGAAACGCCAGGCGGAGAAGGCGATTCCGATCTTCGAAGCGGTGCTTGAAAAATATCCCGAGAGCAAAATACGCGATCTGGCGCTCTTTTGGCTCGGCCGCGCCTATCTGGAAACGAAGCAGACCGACAAGAGCCGGGAAGCCCTCTCCCAGCTTGAGAAAGACTTTCCGGAGAGCCCCCTCCGGACAAAATTGCGGAGAATGATCGTCTCCAAAGAAGCCGCGCTGGCCCGGGCGGAAAAACGAGAGGCGGAGAAAAGGGAAAGAGAAGCGAAGGAAGCGGCGGCGAAAGCGGCCTCCCGTCCCAAAGCCGCCGCGAAGAAAACCCCTCCCGCCGCGGCCAAGGAAGCGCTTTCGGAAGAGAAAATGCCGGCCCCGCCGCGGTCCGCGTCCACCCGTCCGGCCGAGGGATTTCTTCTCGTCATTCCGCAGGTCGCCGAGGTCAAGGTCGAGCCGGCGGCCGATGAGAAGCGGGGATATCCCGGCGAGGATGTCGAGTTTCCGGTCGTGATCACCAATCGTGGAAACGGCGAAGATTCGTTTACCCTCGATTCGACCTTTCCGATCGAGTTCCGCCCCACCTTCTATGCCGAGGGAGGCGCCGGGGAGACGATCCAGACCACCCCGACCCTCCAGCCCGACCAATCGTTCCGGGCGCGGCTGCGGGTCCATCTTCCTTCGAACATGACCGACAACCAGAACAAAGTCTTTGAGATCAAGGTCGCCTCCCGATTCGACCGGAACAGTTTTCAGTGGGTGAGGAAGACGGTCGTCGCGTCGGCCCCGCTGCTCCTCGGCGAGTACCGCTCCGACAAAGAGCGGGCGCGTCCGGGGGAAGAGGTCCGGTATACGATCGTCCTGATCAACAATGGAAGTTCGGAAGCGCGGGACGTGCGTGTCCGCTACGCTTATCATCCTTCTTTGGTCTTCTTGAGCGCTTCGCCTCAGCCGGAGCGGGTCGAGTCGGCCGGCCGGGCGATCTATTGGAACCTCTCCGGAATCAATTCGAAGGGGAATGAAAAGATCGAGGTCGCCTTCAAGGTGGGGGACGAGACCGCCGCCGGCCAGCAGGTATTGAACCGCGGGACCTATCTCGCCTCGGTCGGCGGAGAGGTTCCCTTTCTCTCGCCGCCGGTCTCCGTGATGCAGGTCGCCTCGCTCCGCCTCGAGGGGGCGAAGGAGGAGCAGCGGGTCGTTTCCGGAGATCAGGTTTTCTTCCCGTTCACCCTGACGAACCTGGGGAACGGTCCGGACCAGTTTGCGTTGAAGGCGGCCGGCGCCCCGTCGGACCGCTTGACCCTCTATTTCGATAAGAACCAGGACGGCCTTTTCCAATCGGGCGAGCCGGCGATCACTGAGACGCCGCTTCTCGGCACACGGGAGAACTTCCCGGTGTTGGTGGGGGTGAAGGTGCCGGTCGGGCGCGACGGCGAGCGGCTCGATATTCGCCTCGATGCCCAGTCGAGACACGACGGCAAAGCGATCGCCACGGCGAGCCGGGCGCTCCTTTTGAGCCTCCCGATGGTGGCGATTCAGAGCCAGCTTCTATCGCGCGACAACCTCCCGGGGGGGGTGATCTCGTACCAGGCGACGGTCACCAACAACGGCTCCGGCCTTGCGCGGAACGTGATCGTTTCGGAGCTCCTTCCGCCGGAGCTGGAATTCGTTCATGCCGATCCCGAGCCGACCGAAAAAGAGGGCAAGCGGTGGATCTGGAAGATGAACGATCTGGGACCGCAGCAGAAGCGGACCTTCGCCGTCAGCGTTCGGATCCGAAAGGGGCTTCCGGCCGGAACGACGGTGCAGAAGCAGACCGAGATTTTTTATCAAGATCTCCACGGCAACCGATATCCATAAGTAAGGTGTCATTCCCGCGCAAGCGGGAATCCAGGAGATATAGATTTGTAGGGCGCACCAATGTGTGCGCCCTCAAGAGGGCAGACACACAGGTCTGCCCCTACCGGCAATAGAACATCTTTTATTACATTTGTCAGTATTAAAATCGTGAGCTGAAGACCGACCCGATGTATCTTCCTTTTTTCGGTTTTAAAGAGCCCCCTTTCAAGCTCTCCCCCGACCCGCGCTTTTTTTTCTCCAGCAAGAAACATCAAGAGGCTTTCTCGCATATTCTTTACGGCCTGAAAGAGCGGAAAGGTTTCATCGTCGTCACCGGGGAGGTCGGCACCGGGAAGACGACCCTTTGCCGGCTCCTGCTGGCCAAGCTCGATCCGACCGTCCGGACCGCCCTTCTCTTCAATCCCCAGCTGACCACGGTGGAGCTGCTGCAGAGCATCAACCAGGACTTCGGTCTGAAGGGGGATGGGCAGACCAAGAAGGCCCTTCTGGATGAGCTGAACCGGTTTCTTCTCGATCTTCTCGCGCAGGGGGGAAACGCCCTCCTCATCATCGACGAAGCGCAGCTGTTGACCATCGAGTGTCTGGAGGAGATCCGCCTTCTCTCCAACCTGGAGACCGATCAATCGAAGCTGATCCAGATTCTCCTGATCGGGCAGCCGGAGCTGAAGGAGACCCTCTCGCAGCATGCGCTACGCCAGCTTCGGCAGCGGATCTCGATCATGTACGACATCGAGCCGCTCGACCGGAAGGAGGTCACCGCCTATATCGACGCCCGAATCGAGGTGGCGGGGGGAAAGGAAAAGGTCTCCTTTGCGCCGAAGGCAACCGATCGGATTTATGCTTTCAGCAATGGGTTTCCGCGGTTGATCAACGTCGTCGCAGACCAGGCCCTTCTGGCCGCCTATGTGGCGAACACGACCTTTGTCTCCGAGGCGCTGGTCCAGCAAGCGGTGGAAGAGTTGAAGAAGGCCGATGCCGCCGGCCCCTCCCGCCTGCCGGCGAAGCAGAGCGCATCGCTCGGCCGGTACGCGCTCCCGGTCGCCTGGGGGATGGCCCTCTTGGTTCCGATTTTTTTGGCAGCTCTTCTTTGGAAAGGTGGGCTTTTCTCTCGGGAAACGGTCCGGGTTGAGACGGTGCAGGCCCGGCCCTCGCCCGAGGTTGCATCGCCCCCTTCCATCGAGACGTTGACGGGGACCGTCGGCCTGCAGGAGAAATCCGCGGGGAGCCCGGCCCCCATCGTCCTCCCTCCGGAAAAAAATATCCCGGAGATAGCTCCGTCCAAACCTCTCTTCGATCCGGACGGCATTTATCGGGTTGAACTTCTTGCCGAGACCGAAAAGGGGGCCTATCTCACCCTGCTGAATCTCTTGACCCCGCTTCCGCTCGAGGAGCGATGGCGGGAGAAGAGCATGGGGGAGGTGCTTCAGTGGCTGCGGGAAAACAGTATCGAGACGTATCCGCTGCCGCTCACGCTGAAGAAGGTCCTCGCGTTTAATTCGCCGCTTCTCTTCTCCTTCAGTGAAGAGGCTGGACACCGCTACCAGGTTCTCGTTAAGATCGAGGGGGAGGAGGCATTGCTCTATGATCCATTGGACGGACGGAAGCGGGTTCCCCTTCGCGAGCTGACCGCGGCATGGAAGGGGAGCGGCATTCTGCTTTGGCGGGAAATGGAAGGGTTGGAACTTCCATTCCGAAGGGTGGGGCCGGACCCCTCCGTTCAAAAAATCCAAGAGGTCCTGACCAAAGAAGGTCTCTACGTCGGGCCGGCCGACGGCCTTTGGGGACCGCAAACGGCGAAGGCCCTCCGCTTCTTTCAGCAGAAAGAGGGGCTGGAGGAAGATGGTCTCTTCGGAACCGAGACCCATCTTCTTCTCTCCAAGCGGGCCGGCGAAGGGACTCCCTCCTTAAGATAGACGACAGACCCCCGTTCGTGATTTAATAAGCGATCCATCATCCGCTTTCAGCTCAAACACAAAAAAGGAAGTCCCAGATGATCCCGTTGAAAGATGATCTTCCGACCCGCACCACGCCGGTGGTGACGATCGGCCTGATCGCCGTGAATATCGTTGTGTTCTTCTATGAGATTTCGCTCGGTCCGGCGGCCGAGGAATTTATCTTCGCCTTCGGCGCGATCCCGGCGAACCTGGTCCGGGGGCTGGAAGGGGGGGCGCCGTCGATCGTAGCGGCGTCCAGCGTCTTGACCTCGATGTTCCTGCACGGCGGTTTGATGCATGTGGCGGGGAACATGCTCTACCTTTGGATTTTCGGAAACAACATCGAAGATGTGATGGGGCATGTCCGCTTCATCTTCTTCTATCTCATTTGCGGCGTGCTTGCCGCCTACAGCCACGCCCTCACCGAGCCCGGCTCCCGCGTCCCGATGATCGGGGCCAGCGGCGCCGTATCGGGGGTGCTCGGCGCCTATCTTCTTCTTTTCCCTCATGCGAAGGTCTTGACCCTCGTTCCGATCGGCTTCTTCATTCAGATCATCCGCATCCCGGCCGTGTTGGTCTTGGGGATCTGGTTTCTGGTTCAAACGGTCAGCGGCCTCTTCAGCGGAGGCCAGGTCGGCGGGATCGCCTGGTTCGCCCACATCGGCGGTTTCATTGCCGGCATGGCGCTGATCTACCCCTTTAAGAAGAAGCAGCGAAAGCGGCGACAGGAAGGGTGGTTTTGAAAGATTGCGGAGTGAACCCATTCGCCTGAACCGGATGACATCTTATTCATATTGACAAGATATCTAAATTAGAGTTTAAAGATAGAAACATGCAACAGGAATAGGAACGATGAAAACGTCTGTTGAAATTGATGAAAAACTGCTGGCACAGGTCAAGCGTATTCTAGGTACGGAAACCCTTCGGGAAACCATTGAAAAAAGCTTTGAAGAAGTGGTCCATCACAAGGCTTTGGAACAATCGGCCCAATTGCTTGGAAAGATTGATTTGGACCTAAGCCGGGAAAGCATCCGATCGCAGCGAAGAAAACGGAAAGCATCTCGTTGATACCTCTATTGGGGTGCACGCTCTCCGTGCCGTGTGGAAGCCCGAAAATCCAAGAAAAGCTTCGTCCCTTGATCCTATCGGGACAGGCTGCGATCATCGACTGGATTATCTTGGAGCTGATGACCCGCATCCGGTCCGATGAAGATCAAAAAACGCTCAATGCCTTTTTGATGCCCCTTCCGCGATTTGATATCGATTCTTCCTGTTGGGAAGCAGGGTGGAAATTAGCGGTTGGGCTGAGAAAGAACGGCATTACGCCATCTGCCGCCGAATGTCTCATCGCAGCCACGGCAATCCGCCATCAAGTTTCTTTGATCCATCTAGATCAAGATTTTGAGGCAATTGCCAGGCACAGCTCGTTACAGGATCTGAACTAGGCAGACTACTTATAATTCCTTGAGACTCCTGCCATTATATCGAAGCAAAAAACTCATATTCATGTGAGTAAGGATCTCGGCGTGGATCGATCAAAGCTTCGAATTATCCCATTCTACACCGGTGACGAAAGTCTGGAAGCGGCTCTCAACAACCCCAAGAGTCTCCGTCTGCTCTGGCTGGAAGTCCTCTTCAACGACGAGATTCCCTGGGAAGAATATCTCGATCGGCCCGAGGTAGGCGCCGCTTATGAAAAGGCCTGTGCCTGGTATAGTCAATTCAAAACGATGATCGAAGGTCACGCGGGAAAGAGATCGCTGCCGTTGCGAAAGGGCAACGTCGATATGAGAGAACATCGAACTTTTCTGGAGGTCTTGAATTTTGTTTCGTGTTGACCCTGCTTCTGTTAGATCTGCCTGATTTGCATGGTTTATCGAATCTGAACTCGGTTTTTGTAGAGTGTTACCAGCTTTCCGGAATAATCCTTTTTTGAGTATCTTGATAGGAAGTTTTGAACCAATCCGATTTCTTCTTCGGATGTCAGGTTCCCGCGGCGGATGTAGAGAATGCCTCCCGTTCTTTCGGCGGGAAACCGAACGGGATTTGTGAAGTGATAATCGCGAGTGATCAGAACCGATCCGTTTTCTTCCACGATTTTGAACACCCCTTCATCATGGAGTCCGGTTGTGGCTGTTTCGGCGATAGCCGTGACGTCAAAACCGGCTTCCCTTAAAACCGCAACCAAATCGTAACTGACGTTTTCATCGACGACAAATCTCAAGCCGGTGCCACTTTCTCGGTTGCGAGAAAGGCAGCGTATTCAAGACAGGCTAAGATGTCCTCCTGCGTCAGGCGAGGGAATTGTTTGAGAAGGGTTTGGTGATCCTCTCCTGCTGCAAGATGGCTGAGGATGACCTGCACCGGAATACGTGTTCCTTGAATGCAAGGTTCTCCCCCGCAGATCTGAGGGTCGGATACAATGCGTGGGTTCATCCGGAGTTCTCCTAATCTAAAGCAATATGGTTAGAAAATAACACAAAAGGGGGGAACGCGCAATAAGAACCAGGGATTTAAATCCGTTCTGGAGAGGTACAAAGGCGTGAGCAGTGTGATCCCATCCCGCCTGAGCGATCGGAAGGCTAATTGGGTAAATCAATCCCCGTGGTGGCCGGACTTGTTGGTAAAGTAGAGGGCCAGGGCGACCATCAGGATGCCGAAGCCCAAGTAGAGGATGTTGAGGGGATTGTCGAACTTGGTGTGAACGACGTTTTTGAAGAAGGAGACGATCAGGATCATCAAGATCACTTTTGCCAGCCGGTCTTTGAGGTCATCGAGGGTCTTGATCAGCAGAATCCGAGAGCTGCTTTGGGTGTCTTCTTCGGCCTGTTTGATCTTGCTGATGAAGAGCTCATAGAGCCCCAACGAGAAGATCAGCAGCACCGTCGCCAGCAGGTAGTCGTCGATGGCGGTGATGACGTGGCTGATGACGTTGCTGTGGAAGGCATCGTATCCCTCCCCGCCGCTTGAGCCGACCAGATAGGCCGCCGTTTTCACCACCAACCATCCGACGTCGATCGTCGCAATCACAAAGAGGATGAACGAGGAGACGAGGCTGGCGACGACCGCCAAGATGACGATGAAGCGGCTTCGCCAGAGGAGGGTTTCGAAGAGTTTTTCGATCGGTTTCATCATATCGGTATCCTTTGTCCAGCCCGGTATCTTATTCAAACCGGCGGGGTATTGCAAGGGGAAATCGTCCTGCGTTATCATTATCAGCAGTCCAGCTTGTTATTTCGGGGAGGCGTAACCGCTATCGGCTCCACGTTTCTGTGGATGAACCCCGTTCCTTAACGTTTTACCTTCGGCTTGCTGGCTTTTTCGTAAGACCTCCCCATTTGACATTGCCGTCAAATTCCTTATAATAGATAAGAAATTCTCATTCCTTACGAAGGATTCCATGTTCAAATCCTATTTTTGGGTGTTGCATCTGGCGATGATTGCGGCCGGGGCTTATTTTATCGCCGATATGGCGAATGTCGCCATCGGCTCCCGCCTGGAGGCGTCGATCGCCCCCCGAAGCGCCGGAAATCCCGGCGGTGTTCCCGCGGCCGCATCGAAAGGGACCTTCCGCGACTACAACGCCATCGTCGAAGGAAACATCTTCAATTCCAAAATGCGGGGAAAACAGCCGGAAGTCGCGGGGCCGAACGCGGATCCGTCGTTTCCGGCGATGTCGGCCCCCCGAGTTCCCCTTAATCAAACCCTCCTCGGAACGATGGTCGGAAGCGACGAGGAATCGTACGCGGTGATCGAAGACATTAAGACCCGCGAGCAGCTCCTCTATCGGATCGGCGATGTTGTCGGCGAGGACGGCCGGATCGCGAAAATCAGCCGGAACAAGGTCGTGATTCTCCGGGGGGGCGAAGAGGAGATCTTGGAGGTGTCGCTCTTCCCCGAAGAGAATAAACCGGGCCCACGCGCCGCGCCGACCGTGTTGACCCCGAACGCGCCGTCCACCCCCGGAGCCAATATCCGGCAGGCCGGAAAAAACAGCTGGGTGGTCGACCGCCGCGAAATTGAAAACGCGGTCAACAATCTTCCCCAGCTTTTGACCAAGGCGCGGATCGTTCCGAATTTCAGCGAGGGCAAACCGGACGGGTTCCGTATCTTCGCCATCACGGAGGATTCCCTCTACGCCAAGATCGGTCTGCAAAACGGCGACGTCCTCCACCGGGTCAACGGCATCGAAGTGAAAGACCCCCAAAACTTCCTCAAGGTCTTTGAGCAACTCAAAGATGAGAACGCCATTAACGTCGACCTGGTTCGAAACAACCAAAGGGAGACATTCAGCTACGAAGTCCGATAGGAAAGGTTTATGAAGAGACGCCTTGCGGCCTGTCCCCGAGCGGTCCTCTCGGGGATCTGTCTCGCGCTCTGGATGATTGTTGCGATTGGAATCGAGGCCCCTTCTCCCCTTCGCGCTCAAGCGCCGGAAGCCCCGGCCCCGGAAAAAGAAAGCCCCGCACCGAATGAACGGCTCATCACCCTCGATTTTAACAATGTCGATCTTCCCGTTTTCGTCAAGTTCGTCAGCGAGCTGACCGGAAGGAATTTCGTCATCGACGAGCGGGTGAGGGGAAAGGTGACGATCTTCTCCCCGTCGAAGGTGCCGGTGGACCGCGTGTACGATCTCTTTCTCTCGGTTTTGGAGCTGAAAGGGTTCAGCGTCGTCCAGAGCGGGCCGGTCTATCAGATCGTGCCGGCCGCCGAGGTCCCTCCCGATCGATCGGTCCATGTCTACACGCTGGAGAACACCCAGGCCGAGGAGGTGGCGAAGGTGCTGCTGGGACTGGTGGCAAGGACGGCGGGCCCGGCGCGCCGGGGAACGGCGCGGCCGACGGGGGAGCTGACCGGGACGGTCCAGATCCTCGCCGATAAAACCACCAACAGCCTCATCATCACCGCGACCGACGAGGACTATGAGGTCCTCAAAGCGGTGATCCAGAAGCTCGATATGAAGCGGCGGCAGGTCTATGTCGAGGCGGTGGTCCTGGAGATGGCCGCCGACAAGTTCAGGGAGCTCGGGACCGATCTCGGCGCCGTCTTCGGATACACGACCGACAGCGGAGATGTGGCGGCGATCGGCGGGTTCAACCAGAACCCGAACGACCTGATCGAGCTGGCGCGGGTGCCGGGGGTGGAGGTCGGGACGGTCAACATCCGCGCCCTGCTGCGGGCGCTGCAATCGAATACCGACGTGAACATTTTGTCCACGCCCCAGATCCTGACGAGCGACAACCAAAAGGCCGAGATCGTCGTCGCTCAAAACGTCCCCTTCCCGGGGGCGCAAAGCCAGACGGTCGGCGGAAACGTCCAGACGACGATCGAGCGGCGGGACGTCGGGATCATCCTGCGGCTCACCCCGCAGGTGTTGGAGAACGACCTGGTGAAACTCGACGTCTACCAGGAGATCTCCTCGGTGGTCGATAGCGCGCAGACCGTCGGCACGATCGTCCTGGGTCCGACCACCAACAAACGGTCGGCGAACACCACCGTCATCGTCCACGACGCGCAGACCGTCGTCATCGGGGGGTTGATCCGGGACAACGTCGTCGTCACGCAGCGGAAGATCCCACTGCTGGGGGATATCCCGCTTTTGGGTTGGCTTTTCAAGTTTCAATCGCGGCGGTTTGAAAAGACGAATCTCTTGATCTTTCTCACCCCGCACCTGGTTCGCGAGTCGGGAGATCTCGATACGATCCGGGGGAGAAAAGTCGGGGGGGCCGCGACGTTCCTAGAGGAAAACCGTCTGGAACGGCGGGAGCACCGCGAGGAATTTTTCAATCAACTGATCAACCTCCCCAGGTAAACCGGAGAAGCGTTATTCGTTAAACGTTAACCGTTAAGCGTTGAAACCGAATAACGAATAACGATTAACAAATAACGGATAGCGAATCATGGCACAGCCGAAACGCCCGCTCATCGGGCAGATTTTGATCGAAAAACACGGGTTGACCCCCGCACAGCTCGAAGAGGGGCTTCGCCTTCAAAAAGAGCAGGGGGGCAAGATCGGAGAGATCCTGGTCCGGTCGAAGGTCCTCGCCGAGGAGGCCGTCCTGGAGGCCCTCTCCCAACAATGGCAATTGCCCTACCGCGCCTCCCTTGACCCCAAAGAAATCGATCTCCCCCTTTCGGAGAAGGTTCCGATCTCCTTCGCGAAGCGTTATGAACTTCTTCCCTTCAAGCGGGCGGGAAAGATCATTCAGGTCGCCGCCTCCAATCCGCTCAATCTCTCCCCTCTCGACGACCTGCGGCTGCTTTTGGGGGAGCCGATCGAGGTGATCGCCGTTCCCTCCCGGGTGGTCGTCAGCAGCATCAACTATGTTTACGAGCGGGCCACCGTCGGCGCAGAGCAGGCGATCTCCGATCTGGCCGAGGGGGAGAGCCTGAGCGCCTTGGCGGAGGAGCTGGCGGAGCCGGAAGATCTTCTCGACGCGAGCGATGAAGCGCCGATGATCCGCCTGGTCAACTCGGTTCTCTTCCAGGCGGTGCAGCAGCGCGCCTCCGACATTCACTTCGAGCCGTTCGAGAAGGAGATCGCCATCCGCTACCGGATCGACGGGGTTCTCTACAACATCCTCGCGCCGCCGAAGCGGCTGCAGTCGTCGCTGATCTCCCGGATCAAGATCATGGCGGGGATGAACATCGCCGAGAAGCGGCTGCCGCAGGACGGGCGGATCGGGCTGAAGATCGGGGGCCGGGAGATCGACATCCGCGTCTCCGACGTCCCCACGGCGCACGGCGAACGGTTGGTTTTGCGTCTCCTCGATAAGACGAGCATCCTTCTGAACCTGGAAGATATCGGCCTCTCTCCCAGTGGGCTGGCGACGATGGACCAGCTGATCCAGATGGCCCACGGAATCATCCTCGTGACCGGACCGACCGGGAGCGGCAAGACGACGACCCTTTATGCCGGGCTCAGCAAAATCAACTCGCCCGACAAAAACATCATCACGATCGAAGACCCGATCGAATATCAGCTCAAGGGGATCGGGCAGATCCAGGTGAATCCGAAGATCCAGCTCACCTTTGCCAGCGGGCTTCGATCGATCCTCCGGCAAGACCCCGATGTCATCATGGTGGGGGAAATCCGCGACACCGAAACCGCCGAAATCGCCATCCAAGCCTCGCTCACCGGGCATCTCGTCTTCTCGACCCTTCACACCAACGATTCGGCAGGCGCGATCACCCGTCTTCTCGACATGGGGATCGAGCCGTTCCTCGTCTCCTCCTCGGTCGTCGCGATCGTCGCGCAGCGGCTGGTCCGGCAGATCTGTCCCGAGTGCCGCGTCTCCTATCGCCCCACCCCCGAGGAATTGGGAAAGCTCGGAATCAAACAGGCGCCGCCCAACCTGGTCTTTTATCGGGGGAAGGGGTGCGCCCACTGCATCAACACCGGTTACCGCGGCCGGTCCGGCATCTACGAGATCCTCGTCCTCGACGACGAGATTCGAAACCTGATTCTCTCCAAAGTCGATTCGTCCCGGATCAAAGCGAAAGCGGTCGGCAAGGGGATGCTCACTTTAAGGGAGGACGGCGCGCGGAGAATCCTGTCCGGGATGACGACGACGGAGGAGGTATTGAGGGTGACGCAGGAGGAAATATTTTAATGTCGGACTGTAGAGACGTCCCGGCGGGACGTCTCTGCCCCGCATCACATTTGACATGGCCATTTACGAATACAAAGGACTCGATGTAGAGGGGAAGAGCAAGGCGGGGATTGTCGATGCCGACAGCCCCAAGGTGGCGCGGGCGAAGCTGCGCAAAAGCGGGATTTTTCCGGTGGAGATTACCCAGACGCAGCAAGCGGCGCCGACCGGGCTGTCGAAACCGGTCACCCTCTTCTCGGAGGGGATGACGCTGGCCGAGACGGCGGTGATGACCCGCCAGCTCTCGACGCTGCTGGGGGCGGGGATCTCCCTGATGGAAGCGCTGGGGGCGCTGACCGAACAGGTCGAGAAGCCGGCGGCGAAGAAGATCTGGATCGACGTCCGGGAGGGGGTGAAGGAAGGGGCCTCGCTCGCCGATGCCCTGACGCGCCATCCGAAGGTCTTCTCGGTGCTCTATCGGCAGATGGTCCGGGCGGGGGAGGCGAGCGGAACGCTCGACCGGATCTTGGTCCGGCTGGCCGATTATCTGGAGAGCCAGGTTCGGCTTCGGAACAAGCTCTTCTCGATCTTGACCTACCCGGTCTTGATGTTGTTCGTCAGCGGCGCGATCTTGATTTTCCTGATCTCGTTCGTCGTTCCGAAGGTGACGGCGATCTTCGCCGATTTGAACCAGGCGCTTCCCCTCCCGACGGTGATCCTCCTCGCGCTGAGCGATTTCCTGCGCGGTTACGGATGGCTCTTGATCGGAGCCGGCGTCCTCGGCGGAATGATCTACCGGCGGCATATCCAAACGCCGCGGGGAAGGGAGCAGTATGACCGGCTTCTTTTGAGAATCCCGCTGGCCGGAAGGGTGGCGAAGATGGTCGCCATCTCCCGGTTCACCCGGACGCTGGCGACCCTGCTGGCGAGCGGCGTTCCGCTGTTGACGGCGCTGGAGATCGTCCAGCAGGTGGTCGGAAACAAGGTCCTTGAGGAGGCGATCCAGGGGGCCCGCGGCAATATCCGGGAGGGGCAGAGCATCGCCGAGCCGCTCAAGAGAAGCGGCCTTTTTCCCCCGCTGGTGACCCATATGATTGCCATCGGGGAGAAGAGCGGCGAGCTCGAAGGGATGCTGCAGAAGGTCTCCGAGGCGTACGACAACGAGGTGGAGACGGTGGTGACCGGGATGACGTCGCTCCTCGCACCATTGATGATCCTGGGCATGGGGGGGGTCGTTCTTTTTATCGTCCTGGCGATTTTGCTGCCGATCTTCGAGGTATCTCAAATCGTAAAATAGTCGGAATGCAGAGTAGAGACGTCCCGCCGGGACGTCTCTACGTTCAAATTAGGAGGGACATGAAGCAATACAGCGCTCGAAATGGGGTTTTGGGGCGGCTCGTTCGGTTGAGCCGACAGGCGCAGGCCGGTTTTACACTGATTGAAATCATGGTCGTCATCACGATCTTGGCGATCCTGTCGGTATTGGTCGTCCCGAAGCTGGTCGGGCGGACCGATGAGGCGCGGCGGGTGGCGGCGAAGGTCCAGATCAAGAGTATCGAAGAGGGCCTTCAGATGTACAAGCTCGACAACGGCGACTATCCGAGCACCGAACAGGGGCTCGATGCGCTGGTGAACAAGCCGAGCGTCGGCGAGATCCCGAAAAACTGGCGGGAGGGGGGGTACCTTCCGAAGATTCCGGCCGATCCCTGGGGAAATCAATATGTCTACGTCAGCCCCGGGACCCACGGCGATTTCGATCTCCTCTCCTACGGCGCCGACGGCGAAGGGGGGGGAGAAGGAAAAAGCGCCGACATCGAGAGCTGGAACATGGAATAATGAAGGTGCTGAATTACAGGAGGGGTGCGGCGTTCGGCGTGAGGCGAGAAAGATTAAAAGGGCTTACCCCTCACGCTTCACGCCTCACGCCTCGCGGATCTTCATCAGGCTTCACCCTCCTCGAATTGATGCTGGTCGTCTTTATCCTCAGCGTGACGGCGCTCTTTGTTTTTCCCCGGGTTTCCTCGTTCGGCGCGGCCGATCTGAAGCGGACGGCGCGCCACTTCGCCGGGTTGATCCAGCATCTCGCCCAAGAATCCTCCACGACCAAGCAGACCTACCGGCTCTACTTCAATCTTGAAAATGGCGCTTATTGGGCGGCGGTGTTGGGGGAAAACGGCGAGTTCGTCGAAGCGACCGATCCGATGACCCGGCGGCGGGTCCTTCCGAAAGAGATCTCTTTCGAAGATGTCGTGACCCCGGCGCAGGGAAAGGTGAACGAGGGGGAGGCCTTCATGCAGTTCTTCCCGGTGGGGGTGGAGAAGGTCTGGATTCATCTGAAGCAAGGGGAGCGGCAGTGGACCCTGGTCGTCAATCCCCTGACCGGCCGGGTGAAGGTGATGGATGAGTATGTCGATGTTCAAATCTCACAAAGGTAGGGGCGAGGCACGCCTCGCCCCTACGGCGCGGATGCGAAATTCTGGCTTCACCCTCATCGAGATCATGGTTTCGTTGGCGGTGTTGGCGATCGCGCTCACGGTGTTGCTGGGGCTTCGCAACCGGGACATCGCCCTCTCTTCCTACGCCGGCCATATCACCGAGGCGACGCTGCTGGCGCGCCAGCGGATCTCGGAGATCACTTTCGCCGGATTTCCCGAACTGGGGGCGCGGGAAGGGGATTTCGGCGAGGAATACCCCAACTATAAATGGAAGGAAGAGGTGAAACAGACCCCGTATGAGGTGGTCAGGGAATTGAATCTGGAGGTCCTCTGGAAAGAGGGGAAGCGGGAGGAGAGCGTCCGGTTCACCACGTTTTTATTCAATGCGAGAGGTTAACGTGATTGGAGAAAGCGGGAGGGGGGAGGCGGAAGGTGGAAGGCGCGGGGCTTCCGGCGGTTTCACCCTCCTGGAAATCCTCGTCTCGCTCGCGATTCTGGCGGTTCTTTTCACCCTGGTGTACGGGTCGTTTAATGCGACTTACCGGGTTTCGGAGCAGCTGGAGGAGCAGGCCGATTCTTACCGCCTGGCGCGGCTCGGTTTTTATCATCTGGCGAAAGATCTCAGCATGATCTATCAGACGAAACCGATTCCGGGACAACCGACGAGTCCGCAACTCCCTCCAGGATCGGCGGTGACGAAGTCGTTTCTTTTTTTGGGAGAAGATCGGACCCGAACGATCGATGGGACAGATTACCCGGACGACTTGATCCGGTTCACCGCCGTCTCCCACGGGCGAACCTTGCGGGACGCCCCCGAATCGGATTGGGCGTTGATCTCCTACGGCCTTGAAGAGGAGTTCCTGATGCATGAGGCGGCCCTGGCGAACGAGCGGGTGATCCGGAACGAGATCGGGGAAGAGGTCCTCGGAATCAATTTCCGCTATCTCAATCGGGCCGATAAGAATTGGGTCGATCGCTGGGATTCTGAAAATACCAAGGAGCTCCCTTTGGCGGTGGAGATCGAATTGATCCTCCGGGGCCGCGGTAAGGAGGGCCTTCGTTTTAAAACAACGGTCGATCTTCCGATGGCGAGAAGGTCGTAGCAGACGATGTTCGATTGGATTAAAAATCAGAAAAGAAAATGGGCGGTCGGACTGGGGTATGCCTTCTTCGGCCTTCTGATGCTCCTTTTCTTTCTCTATCTGACCTTTCCCTTCGGTCTGCTCGAGTCGCGCCTGATCGCGGCGATCCAGTCGGAAAGCGGCTGCACGATGGCGGTCGGAAAGCGGGGGATCTTTTTCCCGCTGCGCTTGTCCTGGCGGGAGATTCAGGTCGATTGCCCGGCGGGGCCGGTTCCTCAGTGGAAGATCCAATCGCTCGATGCGGCGGTCGCCCCGTTGCCCCTTCTCTTCAATCGGCGGGGAGAAATCGATTATCGGGTCGGGATCGCCGAAGGGGAAATCGTCGGCCATGCGACGGCGGTCCAAACGCGGGAAGGGCTCTCCCTCTCTTTCAAGAGCGAGGGACAGAAGCTCAACCTGAGCCGGCTGGGCCTCTCGGGACTTCTCGATTTGCAGGGGGAGGGGAGCGGGGTCGGGCCCGATCTGTCGAAGGCGAAAGGGAGCCTCACCTTCACGATCAACAGCGTTCAGTTGAAGCAGGTGGGGCAGTGGATGGTCCCGATCGGGGAGGTGTCCTTTTCAAACATTCGTGGTAAGATCAATCTTCGTAACGGCATGCTGGTGGTGGAGCGATTCGCCGCCCAGGGAAATGAGGTCGATCTGACGAGCGACGGAGGGAATCTGGTTCTCCGAGAGCCGTTGGAGGGAAGTCTCCTTTCGCTCAGTTTTAAGGCGACCCCCAAGGGGAGTCTTCAGCAGATGGCCTCGCTCTTCATCCAGGGGTATTCGGGACGCGAGCCGCTGCTCCTGGGGTTGAAGGGATCGATCGGCCAACCGCAGATCTCGGTGAACGGCAGGCCGTTTGCGTTATAAATGAAAATGTGGTTTTAAGATATGGCTCAAATTATTCTCGGACTAGATATTGGACGATCGGTCATCAAGGGGGTTCGGATTGCGCGGACCCTGCGGGGGCTTCGTCTCGTCGATGCCTTCGAGCGGAAGGTGGAGCGGCAGGGTGAGCGGGGGCGAGGGGACCTCCCTGATGAAGCGCAGATCGAGGCGCTCCGCCGGCTTCGTTCGGAGGGGAAGATCAAGCCGGGCGAGATGACCGCCATCGCCCTGCCGGGCCACCTCGTTTCGACGCGGGAGATCACCGTTCCGTTCACCGATCCGAAGCGTCTTCGCCAGGTGGTCCCCTTCGAGGTCGAAGGACAGCTCCCGTTCGATCTGGAGGAGATCGTGATCGACTACCAACTCCTTCCACAGGGGGCGGCCCGGGATCTTCAGATCCGGGGCGCGGCCGAGCCGGGAAAGGCGGAGCCGGCCGAATCGTCGCATCTGTTGGTCTCCGCGGTTCCGAAAGGGGTGCTGCGCCGATATTTGAGCGCGCTGCAGTCGGTCGGCATCGACCCGGCGTGGGTCGGCGTCGATGCCCTCTCTCTTTATACCTTCTACCAGCAGATGACCCAACCCTCCAACGGCGAGAAAAAGCGGGGCGCCGCCGCCGGGGAAGAGCGGTCGGAACATCTGCTGATCGACCTCGGCGCTTCCAAGACCGTCCTCTGCGGTCTCTCGGTCGCGGCGAAGCAGACTTCGCCGCGATTGCGATGGGTCCGGACGATTCCGATCGGGTCGGACGATTTTACGGAGGCCCTTCAGCAGGATCTGGGGCTTTCGTGGGAGGAGGCCGAGAAGCGGAAGAGCGAGGTCGACCTGAGCGTCCCTCCCCGAACCGAGGCCGGAGAGGCGGTTCAGAAGCGGGTCTCCTCCTGGTTGGTCGAGATCGAGAAGAGCCTTTCATTGACGGGAGGGGCGAACGGGGAGTCGCGCAGCGGATTCTATCTCTGCGGCGGAGGGGGACAGTGGCGGGGACTGAAAGAGCTGATCGCACAGCACTTTCAGATGACGCCGGAAACGTTGAGCGGATCGCCGCCGATTGCGGGCCTGGATACGGCCCATTTCTCGACCGCCCTGCCGCGGTATGCCGAAGCGCTCGGCCTCGCCTTGTCGCCGGCGCAGGGGACGCAGATTAATTTTCGACAGGGAGAGTTCGTCTTCGGCAAGGAGTCGATCGAGCGGCGGCACCGGCTGGCGTCGGTCGGGCTGGTCTCCCTCCTCCTCCTAGGATTGATGGGGGGAGATTTTTATCTGCACTATCATCAGAAGGAAAAGAAGTTTCAGGCGCTCAAGCAGGAGCTTCGGTCCGAGTTCACGAAGACCTTCCCGCAGACGAAGAATGTCGCGAATGAGGTGGAGCAGACCCGCGCCGCGATCAACGAGCGGAAGCGGAGCGGCGACTTTCTGGGGGTCGGCGAGGAGAGCCCGCTCGAGGTGTTGAAGGTGGTGACCGCCGGAATCCCGACCGAGGTGCGGATCGACGTCACCGAGCTGGTCATCGACGGAGACAAGATCCGGATCGAGGCGCAGACCGACTCGTACGATTCGGTCGATCGGATCCGGGGGGGGCTGATGAAGGTGGGGCATTTTGAAGAGGTGAACGTCAGCGACGCCAAGATCTCGGCCGATCAATCCAAGGTCGGCTTTCGGATTCAGCTGACGATGATGGAAGGAAAGAAAGATGAACGGAAGCGGAGTTCGTAAAGGGGTCGATCAGTTCTTGATGCGGCTTTCTCCCCGCGAGAAATGGGTCTTGGGGGGAGGGGGAGTGATCGCTTTTCTCCTGATTTTTTATTTTGTGCTGGTCGGCCCGCTTTGGGAGCGGATGGAGATCCTCGACCGCCTGATTCCCCAGAAAGAAAAAGAGGCGCGCGAGTTCGCCGCCCTGAAGGGGGAGTACCTCACCGTCTCGCAGGGAATCCAGGAGATCGAACGGCGTCTCCCGACGACCAACCAGTTCTCCCCCCTCTCTTTCCTGGAGGAGACCGCCGCGAAAAACCAGATCCGGCCGAACATCGCCTACATCCGCCCTCTCTCCCCGCAGGCTCACGATCCCTACCGGGAGATCCCGGTGGAGGTGAAGGTGGAGAATGTCACCCTCGCCCGAATCGTCCCCTTCCTGGCCGCGGTCGAAAACGCCCCCTTTCCGGTCCGGATCAAGCGGCTTTCGATGAAAACCCGCTTCTCCGATCCGTCGCTGATGGACGTGACCTTCCTGGTGTCGTCGTATGAGAGAATGTCGTCGTAAGGTTGCGCTTGAGGCGAAGGCTTAGTCCCGCTCTTCCCGCTCGACGGTAACGGTCACGTCCGGGAGGCCGGGCCAGAAGTCGGCCGTGCAGATGGGCGGACTGGCACATCCGTTGAGGATCTTGCCATCCCGTGAAAGATCGAGATTGTCGACGCGGGCGTTGAAGCGGACCGGTTCGGTCTCCCCATCGGTATTGTCGAAGAAGAAGAGGTCGGTGAGGTCGAATCGGAGGGTGAAGACGAAGACTTCATCCGGATTCTCCTCAACCTCCAGCGGCGGCGAGAGGGGCTGTCTGAAGATCGGACTCGGACCGGTCGCAGGAAAAACCCCCAGCGGAACCTGGTAGACCTCGGGCGGTCGCTGGCCGGTAATCGGGAACTCGTTGAGGGAGAGGGGAAGCCCCAATTCGGGGTAGATCCAGCTGAAGAGGTCGCCGGTCGGGCTTCGTGAGATCAGGATTTCCCGGGCTTGCGGTGTGAAGTTGAGAACGGGGTCAGCGAGCGCATCGGTGGTGAGATAGTATCGGACCCGGCGGTTTTCGCAGTCGTCGTCGGCCTCGCAGAGGGGGATCGTCATCTCGAAGTAGCGGACCCCGTATTCGATCAGATTGTAGGTTCTCGCCTGCGGCTCGCGATTGCTCTCTTCGACCTCTTCGACTTCTCCGGTTGTGAGGGAGATTTCGATCGGATCGGAAGGATCGCGCTCGAAGACGGTGTGGGTCTGGATGGGGTCTGTGTCGAGATCGGTTGCCTCAATAAGACGGACGTGGGTGAAGGCGACGGTAAAGCTGCTCGGCGTCAGTTTTATGTCAGGGAAGGCGTCGTTGTCCCCGGTGACCGCTTGGAGCGGTTTTTCGACCGGGGCGACCCCCGGCGTCTCGGTGGTCGCCCTCACGATGACCCCCGAATCCCCTTCGCCGCAGCCGGTTGTCAGAGAGAGCAAAGTGAGTAGAAAGAAAGAGAGAAAGACGTTTTTCATGGGCGGGAGTATAGCAGAAGCGGTGCAAGGGCACAACAAATTATTGAAAAACGAGGGGGGATTCGCCCTGCTGTTGAGCCTCCTGGTGGTCCTGCTTCTCACCGTCCTGATCCTGGAGCTCGACTTTCAGGTCCGGGCCGATCTGCGCGCCGCCGGGAATTTCCGCGACGACTTGAAAGCTTTCTACCTCGCCCGCTCGGCGGTCTCGGCCGGCGAGGCGATTCTGAAAGAGGATTTGCGCTTCAGCAACCGCTACGACGGCCTCGATGAGCTCTGGGCCTATCCTGTTCCGGAGTATCCCCTGGGAGACGGGGTCCTCTCCGGCTCCATCACCGACGAGACGGGAAAGTTCAACCTCAACAGCCTGGTGGACAATAACGGAAAAACCACGGCCACCGTACAGAAGACGAGGCACAAGCAACTCCGGCGGCTCTTCGAGCTGCTCCAGCTCGACCCGGAGCTGGCCGATCCGATCGTCGACTGGGTCGATATCGACAGCGAGCCGATTTCGGCCTACGGCGCCGAGGATGAGAGCTACCGCCGTCTCGATCCCCCTTACTCCGCCAAAAATGCCCGCTTCGACACGTTGGAGGAGCTTCATATGGTCTGGGGGATCACCGACGACGTCTACCGCAAAATCTCCCCTTACCTCACCGTCTACGGCGACGGCCTCATCAATGTAAACACCGCCGATTCGCTGATTATACAAAGTTTGGATTTCGAGGGGGGAATCGATGAGTCGATTGCGGGCCGCCTGATTGAGAATCGCCCTTATGAGAACAAGCAGAAATTTATCGACAGTGTGCCGGCCGATGTAAAGACCCGGTTCACCACCGCCGGCACCACCTCCGGAATCGATACCAAAAGCAATTTTTTCTCCATCACCGCCGAGGGGAAGGTTCAAAACACCCGAAAAATCGTCCGGGCCATCATCCGAAGGGGTAATCCGATGGAACTCCTTTATTTTAAGGTAGAATAGCCGCTCTCTCCACACCTTATCCACAGGTTATCTCCAGCAATTCCACAATATGTTGTTGCTGCGGATTCCCATCCCGCTATATCTTGTATTTTTCCCCTTGACAAAAAATTGGCTTTCTCCTACGATTGATCATGTCACAACAATGTTGATCTTTCGGTTTTTGGTTGTGAGAAACCCTCTTTTCCGCAAAATCCCCAGGCACTATTCAATCTGAATTTATTGTTGACCTTAAAGCTGTGAGGAGATCGATCTATGGAGATGACTGAGCAAATCGGAAAGGCAGGTGAGAAGCAGAGCGGAGCGGATTCCAGTTCAACGCTGAATCTCTCCCCGAATGCGTTGCGCGTTTTAGAGAAGCGGTACCTGGCCAAGGATCAGGAAGGAAAAGTCATCGAGGCCCCCGATGCGCTCTTTCGGCGGGTTGCGCGAAATATCGCCGAGGCGGACCGGCAGTACGATCCGAGCGCGAATCTCGGCGCCGTGGAAGAAGATTTCTATGACCTGATGGCGTCGCTTCGGTTCTTGCCGAACTCCCCCACCCTCATGAATGCCGGCCGCGACCTGCAGCAGCTCTCCGCCTGCTTCGTGTTGCCGGTCGAAGACTCGATGGAGTCGATCTTCGAGACGGTCAAACAGGCGGCGATCATTCACAAGACCGGCGGCGGGACCGGCTTTTCGTTTTCCCGTCTTCGTCCCAAAGACGACGTCGTCCGCTCCACCGGCGGTGTCGCGTCCGGACCGGTCTCCTTCATGAAGGTCTTCAACCATGCCACAGAGGCCGTCAAGCAGGGGGGGACCCGTCGGGGCGCGAACATGGGGATCTTGCGGGTCGACCATCCCGACATTCTCGAGTTCATCGGGTGCAAGGCCGACACCAGCCAGATCATCAACTTCAACATCTCGGTCGCGATCACCGATCGGTTTATGGAAGCCTTCGAGAAGGACGAGGAGTACGAGCTGATCTCGCCCCGCAGCAAGCAGGTGGTCCGGAAAATTTCCGCGCGGATGGTCATGGACAAAATCGCCGAGCAGGCCTGCGCCACCGGCGAGCCGGGGCTTTTCTTCATCGACGTGACCAACCGGACCAACCCGACCCCGCATATCTCCGACATGGAAGCGACCAATCCTTGCGGCGAGCAGCCGCTCTTGCCGTACGAGAGCTGCAACCTCGGGAGCATCAATCTGGAGCAGCATCTTGTCGAGATTGACGGCCGGTATCAGATCGATTGGAAGAAGCTGGAGAAAAGCATCCGGACCTCGATCCATTTCCTCGACAACGTCATCGACATGAACCGCTACCCGATCCAGCAGATCGAAGAGATCACCAAGTCGAACCGGAAGATCGGTCTCGGGGTGATGGGCTTCGCCCGGATGCTCTTCAAGCTCGAGATTCCCTACAACTCCGATGAAGGGATCGAGACCGCCCGGAAGGTCATGGGCTTTATCCGCAAGATCGGCTACGATGAGTCGGGCCGCCTTGCCGAGAAGCGGGGGACCTATAAATTCTGGCAGGGATCGCTGCACCAAAAACGGGGAGAACGGATTCGCAACTCTTACGTGACGACGGTGGCGCCGACCGGGACGATCTCGATGATCGCCGACACCTCCGGCGGCTGCGAGCCGGAATTCTCGTTGATCTGGTATAAGAACGTCATGGGGGGGGATCATCTTCCGTATGTCCTCGACTACTTCATCGAGGTCGCCAAGCGCGAGGGCTTCTGGAGCGAAGATCTGCTCGAAAAAATCATCAAGAACCACGGCTCGGTTCACGGGATCGATCAAGTTCCCGGTTATTGGCAGCGGGTCTTCGTCACCTCGCACGGCATCTCGCCCGAGTGGCATGTCCGGATGCAGGCGGCGTTCCAGGAGTCGTCCGACTCCGCCGTCAGCAAGACGATCAACCTCCCGTCGCACGCCACCTCCAAAGAGGTGAAGGAGGCGTATCTGTTGGCTTTTAAACTCGGCTGCAAGGGGATCACGGTCTACCGCGACGGCGCCCGTCCCGATCAGGTGATGAACGTCGGGGAGTCGAAAAAGGGGGAGACCAAAAAGGCGGAAGCGGCGATCGCCACCGATGCGCCTCTCCTTCAGCCCGATCAGCCGTTGAAGGTGATTGCGCCTCGTCCCCGGCCGGAGATGATGATCGGAACGACGACGCGGAAGCGAACTTCCTGCGGCGATCTCTACCTGACGGTCAATCAAGACGAGAAGGGGCTGCCGTTCGAGGCGTTCGCGACGATGGGTAAAGCGGGAGGCTGCGAAGGGTCGTTCAACGAGGCGATCGGCCGTCTGATCTCGCTCTGTCTTCGGGCCGGCGTGACGCCGCGGGATATCGTCAAGCAGTTGATCGGGATTCGCTGCGACAAGCCGTTCGGTCTCGGCAAGGAGAAGGTCCTCTCCTGCTCCGACGCGGTCGCCAAGATCTTCAACCAGGCGTTCGAGAACAAAGTTCCCGAGAAGCGTTATCCCGACCCGATCGCCCAGGTCGCGCAAGCGGCGGTCATCGAGGAGGAGATCGTTCAGGAGAAGAAGATCGCCTTCCCCTGCCCCGATTGCGGCTGCGAGCTGGAATTCGCGGAAGGGTGCGAGAAGTGCCATTTTTGCGGCTATTCGCGATGTTATTAAGAACTCAGAGTTGGTGTTCAGTCCAGGTCTACGTGTCTGCTTGAGGCGGTCCATTCAAGTCACCCTCTTGGCACGAAGGTTCGTGAAGTGTAATATACAAGTGAACAATCGCTTTTGACCCGTAGCTTAATAACCCAAGGAGGCCATCGAATGGCGACAAAGACGGCAGGAAAGAAGAAAGCGTTCGGCGGGTATTCGGTTAACTTCAACGGCGCGACCGAATCGTTGGAAACGGTTTTCGGGAAAAAGCCGATCAGCCCGGCGGAGATGACGAAGGTCCTCTGGGCCTACGTGAAGAAGAAAAAAATCGGCGGGAAAGACTAAGCAGCGCTTTCCAGGAGAAGAACAGTTGGGGAATGATCCCCTCTGAAAAGAGAAGGGCAAACGACGCGTTGTCTAAAATCAGACGGAGAAGTCCGGAGCGGTGGGAATGGGAGCCCCCCTCGCCGATCGAGATCCATTTTCCTGAAAAGCAGCTTCGTTCGCCGATAACATTGCGGAAGTTCCGCTTTCTTCGGCATCATCGGGTGGAGCCGTTTGTCCTCGACATCACCTGCATGGGAAGAGCGGTCCTCTTCACCTGGACAAGTTTGGCGAAGCGAGACGAAGGGAAAGAGCAGAAGAAATAAGTAGGGATGCAGCAGCGATGAAGGCCGAGCCGGTTTGGGTTCGGCCTTCTTTGTTTAGGAAGTGATCTTTAACTGCGGCTAACCTTTACAGTGCTCCGGAAGAGGCTTCAATTTTGAGATGAGTTTGAAAAGCCAGTTTACAATTGGATATTTGCTTTCTTCGGCAGGTTGGTTTTCAATGTTTTGAATTGCTTCTCTTGCCCTTTCTCGAACCTCTTCAGAAGGATCAGCCTCCGCGACTTCTTTCATTTTCTGAATCGCTTCCGGGGCTCCAATGAAACCCAACGATGACACAGCACCGAATCGGACCATCTCATCTGAGTCCATTAAGACGTCAATCAAGGGTTGTACCGCCACTCGGTCTTTGGGTCGTCCAACCGAAAAGGCAGCAAATCTGCGAACCGATGGATTGGGGTCATACAGTGCTTTGATTACGTGCTCCAATCCGCTCGGAAGACATTCGAGGTTGACACCTCGAACCGCATGTTCTCGTACTTCAGCAGATGGGTCATTTAGGAAACCAAGCAAGATTTTGCTGGAACGTGTTGTATTGACCCCGCCTAACGAGTAAACGGCCGCAGCCCTGACAGAGGGATCTTTTTCATTCTGTACAGCCTTTTCTAGAAATTCGATCGCTGGAGCGCTATACTCTCCGTATGTAAACTGTCCCACACCAACCATGCTTATTTCCCGTACCATCGAATCGGAATCTATTGCTGATTCCATTAAGGCATGTAGAACTTTCTCCGTCCACCGCCCCATTAGGGGCCACGCTCCTAGCGATTGAGCGGCTGCGGCACGAACGGTGGAATCGTTGTCTTTAAGTGCCCAGATCAAGGCGTTTAAAGCTTCCGGTTTATCGGCCCAGGCCAAACGCAATGCCGCGGAGACACGTTCGATCCGGTTGCCCTCTTGGAGGAGTTTTATCTGAGGTGCGGCTTCTCTTTGCTTGAAGGTTACTTTGTTCTTGGGTGCCGGTTTCAATTCGGACCGATACGCTTCCATTACCTTTTCTAAAGGCTCGCCGGTTAGAAGCTTGATGGAAATTTTGACAGAAGACTCCCACTCTGGATGGGACAGCAGGAATTCTAAGATCGGTTTAATTGCTCTTTTGTCGTTCGACTCCCCCAGAGCGATTAACGAATCATAAACGATCTTGCTATAAGGGTCATAGAGCCGATCGAGGAAAGCATCAACAAAACGCGAGTCGTTAGGCCGAGCTGCCTGAAAAACGGCAGAGTCTCGTATTCCCACGTCTTCATCTACCATATCATCAAGTAGTAGGTCTCTCGGTGTTCCGTAGGGGAAGGGAGCACGCCGCACGATCCAGATATCATCGTGGGCCGCCGCTCTCAGAACTTCTGCCACCTTCGGATCTTCATACCAGGTGTTGAGTTGATTGACTGCTTCAAGACGAACGTAAGGATCGGGATCTTTGGCGAGCCGGGATAACTCCTCAAAAATGATTGGATCAATATTTTTGTTTTCTGGTTTAAAGAGGGAGGATACGGTTTCGGTCTTCGAGGGACCCTCATCGAAAGCGAATCCGCCTTGCGTCAGCAGCAAAGCCAGTCCGATCGACAAAGAGATCACTCTGGAAGAGCGCATCGCTTTACTCTCTAGAGGTGACCGGCTGAATGCCTCGGGCCTTCAACTCCGCCTCCAAATTCAGCAGCGCGGCGCGGCCGGTGTTTCCTTCGAAGATGTTGGCGAGGGAGTCGTCGGCGTAGGCGATGTTCCGCTTGGCGAAGGGGTCGGTCGGGGTTCGTTTTTGATTCTCCCACGCCTTGAGACAGGCGCGGGTGATGATCTTTCCGAGCGGCGGCGGGTTGTAGAGGAGCTTTTTGATCATCAGCGGGTTCATCGAAAAGGGGTTGTAGTTGCGCGGCAGATACCCTTCTTCCACCAGACGGTCGGCGAGGCCGGTGTGCGGCTGGATGCCGAGGAAGAAAAGCGCCGGATAAACCTGGGACTCCCCCATGATCTCGACGATCTTTTTGTAAGAAGCGACGCTTTCCATCAGCGTCTCCTCGGTGTCGCCGGGGGAGTTCAACGAGTAGTTCAAGATGATCTTTCCGGTAAAGCCGGCCTCCTTCAAATGGCGGCATCCCTCATAGAGCTTGTCGAGCCGGAATCCCATCTTTAACTCATCGAGCACCTTCTGCGAGCCGGAGGTGATCGCCACCTCGGTATCGCCGAGGCCCGATCGCACCATCAACTCCGCCAGCTCCTTCGTGATCAGGCTGGTTCGAATATAGGCTCCCCACTCGATCTTCATTCCGCTTGAGATGATCCGCTCCAGGGTCTCGGTGCAGTGGGAATAATATTTCGATCCGGGGATCCACTGCGCGTCGGCGAACCAGAAGCGGCGCGTTCCCCAGCGGTCGTAGAAGGCCTTCATCTCGGCGACGACGTTCTCCGCAGGACGCGTGTAAACCCGCTTCCCCTCGATGTAGGTATAGAGGCAGAACTGGCAGTCGTAGGGGCAGCCGCGTTTGGTTTGGATGCCGATCGGCTCGTCGATGTAGGCCTTGTACTGCGGGAAGATCGATTCGATATAGGCGGGATCTTGAACGGAGCTGTCGAGCTTCACGACCTCTTTCTGCGTTCCGGTGATGATCTGGTCTCCCTTCCGGAAGATGCAGCGGTCGTTCATGATCGTCTTCTCTTCATAGAGGTTGAGCAGGGCATCTTCCCCCTCGCCGATGATCCCGACAATCCCCTCCGGCAGCCGCCGGATGATCGGCTCGGAGAAGACGGAGAAAGCGCCCCCGCCGACGGTCATCTGCACCTGCGGGAACTCGCGGCGGACCTGCTCCAAATAGGTGAAGTGCTCCCGCAGGTTGCTGTAGTAGATCCAGAGGTGCCTCAGTCCCTGAACCGAGGCGACGAGCTTTTTGATCGGGTTCATCGAATAGTAGAAGTCGAAGGCATATTTGAGCGAGCCGTCCCCCTCATGCGGGGCGAAGAGCTGGATGTCTCTCCATGAAAAAGCGATCAGGTCCGGTTTAAAGTCGGAAATTGTTTCCCGGAGGGCGGCATGCCGCTGCGGGCGGGTGATTTGGGAGAGATCGAGAATCCGCTGCGGCGCTTCCGGATGGTGCTGATGAAGAAAGTGGGCCAGGTAGGTGACGCCGAGGGGATAGACTTTTTTACAGGGAAGAAAAACGTAGAGAACCGATTTGGGGCGAGGCATCATTGGGCTCCGTGTTGGAGCAAAGATAACATAGTCGAAAACGGAACGGCAAGGTTTTGTTCAGGGCCGATATGAACGATCTAATGAATAGAGTCGGGCGTGCGGCAAAAAAGAAACCCCGCGCAGCGGCGGGGTTTCCGATCAAACAATGAAATATTTGAGGCTTGTTAGCGGAGCAGACGGCGGCGCATCAAGCCGAGACCGACGAGGCCCATGCCGAGCAGGCCCAGGGTCGCCGGCTCGGGGACCTGGGCGGTGCCCCTGTTTCCATATACCGAAAGGTGGGAAAGGTCCCGGGTCGGCATGTTCCAATCGCCGCTGAGATCGCCCTCGTCAACCAGATAGACGGTCCAGTAAATTCCGTCGGCGGGGGCCCCGGCCTTCCCATCCTTCACGACGATAACGATTTGACCGTACGTTCCCCAGGGATCGTTGGTGAAGGTCCAGGTTCCTTCGGTCGTTCCGGTGTCGGGATTGACGATCAACCCGAGGTCGAACGCGCCGGTGGACAGATCTCCAGGTGTATCCTGTTTCTGAAGAAATTCCCATGTGTTGATGCCGAAATAGTTTCCTCCGTTGAGATCGGTCACCTGATCGTTTTTATCCTGGGACGGTCCGTCGATGCAGGGATAGCTCCCGTCGTTCACCCCGTTCAGACTGCCGTCGACATATCCGATGCTGCATGGAAACGCATCGGCATTCCCTCGCAGAACGAGCAAAAGAATGATCGCCATCGCGGAGTGGGTAGAAATTTTCCTGAAGATTGATCTGTGCAAGGCCCCTCCTGAGTTTAATTCGGCAGGTCATCTTACCGAAAGCAATTCGCATAGATCATACAAAATCCAGGCCGGTAAAGAGAGGGTGTTTGTAATCTCGATATTGAGTTATATCTTATTGAATTAATTATTATTTTTTGTGCGCTTCCACGGGGGCCGCAAGGGGTGGCGCTCCGTATCGGAAAGCGGTTGTCAAGAAATCCGGCGCCCTATCCGCCGGTGATCGTGTTCAATGATGCGACGCGCCGAGGAACGCGGTGCCGTGCCTTAATTAAGAGGTTGAACTAAAAGGGTTATTTCAATGGGGGCAAGGCCGATACGGGGTTGATTCCGATTTGAGTCTGATGGTCCGCCGGTGTAAAGTGTAAAGTTTTCCGGCAGTCCTCCTTCGTCGGCATGCAATGCGGCCGTCGTTCGCCCGGAGCGAGGCTACTTCCGTCCGGTGTGAATCGCCACAATGCCGCCGGTGAGATTTTCATAGGCGACCTGTTGAAACCCGGCACTCTCCATCCGCTTCTTCAATCCTTCCTGGTCCGGGAATTTTCGAATTGAGTCCGGAAGATAGGTGTAGACGCCGGTGTGGTCTTTGGCGACCCAGGTGCCGATTTTGGGGAGGAGGGTGAAGGAGTAGAAGTCGTACAGTTTGCGAAGGGCCGGGCCCGGCGGCGTCGAGAATTCCAGGCAGACCATCCGGCCGCCCGGTTTCAGGACCCGGTGGATCTCGCGTAAGGCCTGGTCGAGGTCCGAGACGTTTCGCATGCAGAAGCCGGTGAGGACCGCATCGACCGATCGATCGGGGAGGGGGAGCCGCTCGGCGTTGCCGAGGCTGCAGGCGGTTTGGCGGAGCCGCCGGGCGGAAAGTTTCCGCCGGCCGATTTGGAGCATCGGCTCGTTCAGGTCGATCGCGATGACCGATCCCTTTTCGCCGACCGCGTGAGCGGCGAGGATCGAAAGGTCGGCGGTGCCGGCGCCGACATCGGCGACCCGCTCTCCGGTCTGCAGAGAGGCGATCTGGATGGTTCGGACCTTCCACCGGTGGTGAAGGCCGAAGGAGAGAAGGGTATTGTTCAGATCGTAAAAGCGGGCGATCGAGGAAAACATCTTCTGGACCGTCTTCTCTTTATCGGAACCTGTCGCCGTCGAAGCCATATCGCCCTCTTGAAGTCTGCCAATGGGTAACATTCGGTTCCCACTCTTGTCAAGCCGGAAATATCCCGACCGCAGCGGTTCCCTCCCTCCGGGCTGTTCATCGCCCCGCGTCTCGGTTAAAATAAAGCGTTTCCGCCGACCGGATTCGAAATGACATGGAATAAAACAGCCCGCCCGGCGGTTTAGGGTTTAGGGAGGAAGGGCGCCGCATCATATGAAGAACAAAGATCCGCGGGAATTCGAAGAGACCACTTTACCCTTTCTCGATTCGCTCTATCGCTACGCCGCTCTTTTGACCGGCGATCGGGACCAGGCGGAGGATCTGGTGCAGGAGACCTATCTGCGCGCCTGCCGCTTCTTCGACCGGTATGAAAGGGGGACCCACTGCAAGGCGTGGCTGATGACGATCCTGCGGAACATTTTCATCAATCAGTATCATCAACGGTCGCGGGAGGTATTGGTCTCGGAGTTCGATGAGCCGGGCGACTTTGAGCCGCTCTCTCCGCCGGGGGTATCGCGGGAAGACGGCTCCCTCAAAAGCCGGATCGCGAGGCATGACCTCAAGAAGGCGCTGGAGGCCCTTCCGGCCCACCTTCGGGAGGTGGTTCTTTTGAAAGACGCGGAGGGGTTTGACTACAAAGAGATCGGCCGCCTGATCGGCGTCCCGCTGGGGACGGTGATGTCCCGTCTCTTTCGGGCGAGAAATCAGCTGAAGCGACATTTGAAGGATTATGAGAGCGGGCCTTTTTCGGTGACCGACCGGCCCGGCGTCTCGGGAGGAGAGCGCGATGTATGATTGCCAAACCATGACGAAGCTCCTCTATCCCTACCTGGATAACGAGCTCGATGTGAAAGAGGCGCTTCGGGTGCAGATCCATCTCGACGAGTGCGCCCCTTGCCGCGGCCGCTTCGAAAAAGAGCGCTCCTTTCTGGAAGAACTGCGGGGGGGAATCCCGGCCGAGCCCGCTCCGGCGTCGCTCCGCGGGCGGATTCGGGAGGAGATCGCCGATGAGGTTCCCGCGGGGGAGGCCCGTTTCCGATGGGGATCGCGCTTCGGCGCCGGCTGGGGCTCCGCCGTGCGGGTCGCCTCTCTCCTGGCGGTTTTCTTCCTCTTCGGCGCGGGGGGATTCTTCTTGTTTTCAAAACCGGCGGAGCATCCCGAGGCGTTGACTTGGGTCGATCTGGCGGTCGAGGCCCATGCGGCGGTGGTTGCGGATCAGAAGGGATTGGACGTGCGGGAGAGCGATCCGGCCGCCCTCTCGGCCTGGTTTGAGGGAAAGGTCGATGTCCCCTTTACCTTGCCGGCAGGGAGCGGTTCGATCGAAATGATCGGGGGGAGGATTGAGCAGGTCGGCGCCCTTCGGGTGCCGCTGATCGTTTTCCGAACGGAAGGGGGGCTCTCCTCCTTGCTTCTGGGGCCGGCTCAGCCGATGGCGGTCGGCGACAAGGCGGCCGAGCGGGGAACGCTTTCCTTCTACACCCTTCGCCATCACGGCTACGACGTGATCGCCTGGAGCGACGCCAACGTCAGCTATCTTCTGGTGGCGGACCAGCTTCGCGCGGCGAAGGAGGGATGCCTCCTCTGCCATGCCGATGAACCGGACCGAAACTTGATGTAAAAGACGCCCGAGTTAACCGATAAATAGAAAGGGGGCCTTTCGGCCCCCTTTCTATTTTCAGATCTGATGTAGGGGCGATCCTTGTGATCGCCCCCTTTTCCCTTATCTTAGATTCGCCCCTACTGTGGAAACTCCTCCGGCGCTTTTACATGCTGCCATCCTTCGCCGTTGAGCGCTCTCAAGAAGGCGACCAGGTCCTTCCGCTCCTGCGCGGTCAATTCGAGCGGAAGGATCAGCTCGCTCAGGAACGGATTTTTGATTCCTCCCTGATTATAGAAGTCAACCACCTCCTCCAGGGTGCCGAACCGGCCGTCGTGCATATAGGGGGCGGTGTTCGCGATCTCCCGGAGGGTCGGTGTCTTGAACGCCCCGATCTCGCTCGTGTTCTTCGTCACCATATACCGGCCGAGGTCGACGTTCCCGGTGTCCCAGCCGAGGCCGAGGTTGTGGAATTTCTCGTCGGTGAAGTTGAAACCGGAGTGGCATTTGGTGCAGCGGGCTTTGTTGCGAAAGAGGACCAGCCCCCGCTTGGCTGAATCGGAGATGGCGTTTTCGTCTTCGCCGTAGTCGTACCGGTCGGCCGGGCTGTTTCCGGAGATCAGCGTCCGCTGGAAGCTCGCGATCGCCTTCCCGACCCCGTCCATCGTGATATCGGTTCCGAAAACTTTTTTGAAAAGCGTCCGGTAGCCTTCGATCTTTTTCATCTTGGCGAGCATCTGGTCATAGTCGGCGAAACCGTGCTCGATCGGGTTGGTGAAGGGGCCGATCGACTGCGCTTCGAGCGTCGCCGCCCGTCCGTCCCAGAACTGGATCTGGCTGAAGGCGCGGTTGATCGCGGTCGGGGCGCTCCGTCCCCCCAGTTGGCGGCGGATGCCGGCGGAGACCGGCTGCCCGTCGGTGAAGGCGAGCGCCGGCATGTGGCAGGTGGCGCAGGCGATGCTGTTGTCCCCCGAGAGGCGTTTGTCGAAGAAGAGAAGCCGTCCCAGCTCGATCTTCTCCGGCGTCATCGGATTATCGGCGGGGACCTGGAAAGACGCCTCATCGAGTCCCAACAGGATGGCGGGGCGGGCCTCTTTTTTGGAAGGTTCGGCGGCCGCGGTGATTTGAATGAGGAAAAAAGCGGCGAAGGCCACCACCGCCCAGATCCCTAACGACCTTTTTTGATGATTCATATTTCTCCTCTCCTGGTTGATCGGTTTTGGGAATTTTTCCGGTTTCTACCGATTAAAACAGTCGGGCGCCGATTTTTATTCCGGGAAAAAACGATTTTTCTTAAAATTACATTCGGAAAGGCTCGGACATTCGGCGGATGCGGAAGGCTACCAGGTGATGACCCGGTCGTATTCGACGATGAGCCGGGCGATATCGTTGTAGTCGACCGGACGGAAAGAGCGGTCAATCCCCCGGGCGTCCAGGTCCTCGCGGCAAGCATACGTTTCCACTGGAAAGACCCCCTTTGTCAGGACCGCGTCCTGAATCAGGAGGACCGCCGCCCGCGGGTCGCTTTGGATCGCTTCGAGCGCGATCGGTTCGCTCGTCTTTCTGAGAATGTGGAGTGTCTTCATCGAAACGGAATCACCACCTCCGCGGCTGAGACGAGTTGAAATGCCTCTTGATGCGAGATCCGTTTGACCCCTTCCGAAAGTGATTGCACCCCGCGGTCCGCCAGCGCCCCCGCTTCGGCATAGAGTTGAACGCGGACCTTCGGGAAGTATTCAAGATAGGTCTGGATCGACGGCTGTCCGATCGTTTCCGCCCGGAGCGGGAGGAGGTTGAAGACCCCATCTCCCATCAACAGGAGCGACACCTCATTGTCGGCGAGGGAAAGCCCCATCGTCATCCGAAACCCCTCGCTGCTCCGAATCGTATTGAATGGGCCGTCTTGAATGAGGACGAGGACTTTCTTCATTGCTCAGGCTCCAAAGGACATAAAACGATCCGATCCTGCGACGATCCGGGAGAGCGCATGCTGCGAGAGCCAGCCGATCCCGGAAACCGCATCGGCCTCGAAGATCCCCCGCCCCTCCGCCGACTGCGTGCAAAGGGAGACGGCCAATCCCGCCTTTATCAGCTTTTCAAGATGCGCGGAGGGGCTGTTCGGCGAATCGATCCGGACGATATTGTAGATCCCATCGTCCATCAAAAAGAGAGAAACCCGGTGTCCCGCGGCGAGCAGCGCCTCGATCAACCGAAAAACGGTGTGGCTGTTCTGATGCTCCGGGCTGGTCGTCAACAAGAACCCGATTGCCAGCGGACGTTTTTCGGTGGATTGGTTTTCCATAGGCGATGTAGAAAAAGTTCTATCACGGAGAGGGGGGGAAGTCAACGCAGCGCCCCCCTTTAAACATCTTGACATAAATCAAATGAAATCCTTTAATGTTGGAAGGACTCCCTTGGAGACATTCAATGAAACACCGTGGATACCGCATCTTTGCTTTACTTGTCCTGATCCTATTCCCTGCCTCCCTCCACGCCCAGGTCCACCACGAAATCAAAATCACCCTCCATCCCGAAGCGCACAGGATCGAGGTCGAGGATCGGATCACTCTGCCGGAGGCGCGGACCCCTTCCGGCGCTGAAATTCCCTTTCTCCTTCACGAAGGCCTCGCCCCCGGCTCCCCCACGCCGGGGGTCGAAATCGTCCGGGCCGAGAAACCGTCCGAAGAGATGCTCGGCGTCGACTTGGAGGCGCTCGGCATGAAGCTGCCGCTGGATGAGTACCGCGTCACCCTCCCCGCCGGGAAGCGGGAGTTCGTCCTGAAATATCAGGGGGCCATCGACCATCCCGAAGAAGAAGGAGAGGAATACGCCCGAAGCTTCGGCGAGACACCGGGGGCCCTTTCCCCCGAGGGGGTTTATCTGGCCGCATCGACCTTTTGGTATCCCTGGTTCGACGGCGGCCGGGTGACCTTCGCGGTCGAGGCGCAGTCGCCTCAAGGGTGGGAGGCGATCAGCCAGGGGGAGCGGACCGAACATGAACGGAGCGAAAGCGGGACCACGGTCCGCTGGGAGTCCCCCGAGCCGCAGGAGGAGATTTTTCTCGTCGGCGGGCCGCTGACCGAGTACCGCAAAGCCGGTCCGGTCGAAGCGATGGCGTTTCTGAGAAAGCCCGATCCGGAGTTGGCCGAGAAATATCTCGGCGTCACGGGGCAGTATATCGAGATGTACCAAAAGCTGATCGGCCCCTACCCCTACAAGAAGTTCGCGCTGGTCGAGAACTACTGGGAGACCGGCTACGGAATGCCGTCGTTCACGCTGCTCGGCTCGCAGGTGATCCGCCTGCCGTTCATTCTCCACTCTTCTTATCCGCACGAAGTCCTCCACAACTGGTGGGGGAACGGCGTCTACGTTGAATTCACTGGCGGCAACTGGAGCGAGGGGTTGACCGCTTACCTGGCCGATCATCTGATCTCGGAGCAGCGGGGGAAGGGGGCGGAGGCGCGTCGGGCGTCGCTTCAAAAGTATGCCGATTATGTCGCGGAGGGAAAAGATTTTCCGCTCACCGCCTTCCGCGGGCGTCACAGCCCGGCGAGCGAAGCGGTCGGCTACGGCAAGACGCTGATGTTCTTCCACATGCTCCGCCGGCAACTCGGTGACGACCTCTTCGTCCGGTCGCTTCAACAGTTTTATCGCGACCACCGGTTCAAGCGGGCCGGGTTCGCCGACCTGCAGCGGGCCTTCTCCGCCGTCTCCGGCAAAGATCTTCAGGCCAAGTTCGACCAGTGGGTGACCCGGAGCGGCGCGCCGGCCCTCCGTGTCGGCGAGACGACGGCAACGGAGGAGGAGAACGGTTTTCTCCTGACCGTCGCGTTGGAGCAGATCCAGACCGGTCCGGCTTATCGACTGCGCGTTCCGATCGCCGTCACCCTGGAGGGGCAAGAGAGGGTCCATTCGATCACTGTCGACATGGACGCGAAGCGGCAGACCTTCTCGCTCTCACTGCCGGCCCGGCCGCTTCGATTCGACATCGATCCGGAGTTCGACCTCTTCCGGCGGCTCGATCGGAACGAAATTCCCCCCGCTCTCTCATTTGCCTTCGGCGCGGAGAAGGGATTGATGATCCTCCCGTCGTCGGAGTCGAAAGCGCTGCTTGAAGAGTATCGCCGATTGGCCGAGGCCTGGAGTAAGACACAGTCGACGGAGATCGAAATCAAGCTCGACAGCGAGGTGGAGACCCTTCCCGCCGACCGGGCGGTCTGGATCCTCGGCTGGAACAACCGATTTAAAATGACGATGATCGGCGCCCTCGCCGATTACCATCTGGAGTTCAGCGGCGTCCTACCGAAAGGAGGGGCCGACGTCGAGCGCTCCAGCTTGAAGGTCAACAACGTCACCATCCCCATCCGAAATCATAGCCTCGTCTTCACCACGCGGCATCCGGCCAATCCGGCGAGATCGCTCTCCTGGATCGCGACCGACCGGCCCGACGCCCTTCCGGGCCTGGCGCGAAAGCTTCCCCACTACGGCCCTTACAGTTATCTCGCCTTCGAGGGGGAGGAGCCGACCAACGTGGTCAAGGGGCAGTGGCCGGTGATCCACTCCCCGATGACCCTCTATCCCCTGAACAACCGGGGAGAGCGGGTTGAAATCGACCGCGCGACTCTCCCCCCCCGGCAGGCGCTGGCGACCCTTCCCGCCGTTTTCTCCGATGCGAGGATGATGGAGGATATCCGGTTCCTTTCCGCGGAGACGTTGCGGGGCCGCGGGTTTGGGAGCCCGGAGCTCGATCAGGCGGCGGAGTACATCGCCGGCCAATTCCGTAAAGCAGCTCTTTCGCCGGGGGGCGATTCGGAGGGAAACTATTTCCAGAGCTGGAAAGAGCGAGGGGGGGATCCGGAGCAAGAGACCACGTTGAAGAATGTCATCGGCATCCTTCCCGGGAGCAGGCCGGAGTGGGCCGGTCAGAGTGTTGTGGTCGGAGCGCATTACGACCACCTCGGAGAGGGGTGGCCCGACGTCCACCAAGGGGATAAAGGAAAGGTCCACCCCGGCGCCGACGACAACGCGAGCGGCGTGGCGATTCTGCTGGAACTGGCGCGGGTCTTGGCAAAGGAGAAACCGCCCGAGCGGACGGTGATCTTCGTCGCCTTCTCCGGCGAGGAAGCGGGACGCCGGGGGTCGAAGCGCTTCGTCGCCCATTCCAAAAACTTCCCGCCAGAGAAGATGATGGGGATGGTGAATCTCGATACGGTCGGCCGGCTCGGACAAAATAAGCTCCTTGTCTTCGGGACCGGTTCGGCCGAAGAGTGGATTCATCTCTTCAACGGGGTCGGTTTTGTCACCGGGGTGCCGATTCAGTCGGCTCAGAAAGATCTCGGGACGAGCGACCAGGTCAGCTTCGCCGATGCCGGCGTCCCGGCGGTCCAGCTCAACAGCGGTCCGAATCTCGATTACCATCGTCCCTCCGACACCGCCGACAAGATCGATCAGGCGGGCTTGATCAAGATCGCCTCCGTTCTCAAGGAGGCAGTCGCCTATCTCGCCGCCCGGCCGGAGCCGCTCACCTCTCTCCTCCCGCAGCGGCGCGCCGGGGAGGCGCCAGCCCCCGCTCCCGGAAGAAGGGTCAGCCTCGGGACGATCCCCGACTTCGGTGATCAGGGAAAAGGGATCTTGCTGGAAGGGATCGTCCCCGGCTCCCCCGCCGACCAAGCGGGGCTTCAAAAGGGGGACCGGATCGTCCGGATCGGCGCCGTCCCGGTGACGAACCTCCGCGATTTTTCCGAATTCCTCAAGACGCTCCATCCGGGAGATCGGATCTCCATTTTCTTCCTTCGCGACGGAAAAGAGGAGATCGCCGAAGCAACCGTGAAAGAAAGATAGGGGGGGCGCGGAGCCGGTCGATTCCGGCGCTGGCCCAATGCGATCGGTCCGTTTGGGATCGGACTCCCTGCAGATTGGCCTGGAATGCGCGTGTGAGGACGCGCATTTCAGGCACCCTGTCTCGCAACTCTTACAACGCTGTGCCGGCGCCTCCATCGATCGGCTCCGCTGGGAGGGAGAGAAAAAGATAGAGATAAAGATAAAGATAAAGATAATGAAGTGATCTCCTTTCCCCGATTCCTCATTCCAAATGGCCCTACCCTCGTTGACCTGACCAGAACTGCGTGATAAAATCGCTGGTTCGAATCATTCAATGTAGGGGCGAATCTTGTGTTTCGCCCTCTTTAATAGGATTTTATGAAAGACCAAAAAATCGTCATCAAAGGGGCGCGGGAGCACAACCTCAAGAACATCGATCTGGAGATTCCGCGAGATCGGTTCGTCGTGATCACGGGGCTCTCCGGGTCGGGGAAGTCATCGCTGGCGTTTGACACGATCTATGCCGAGGGGCAGCGGCGCTACGTCGAGTCGCTTTCGGCTTATGCCCGGCAGTTTTTGGAGCAGATGGACAAGCCCGACGTCGATACGATCGAAGGGCTCTCTCCGGCGATTTCGATCGAGCAGAAGACGACCAGCAAAAACCCCCGCTCCACCGTCGGGACGGTCACGGAGATCTACGACTACTTCCGTCTCCTCTATGCCCGGATCGGCCGCCCTTTCTGCTACAAGTGCGGCAAGGAGATCACCGCCCAGACGATCCAGCAGATGGTCGACACCGTCATGCAATTTCCAAAAGGGGAGAAGATTCAGATCCTCGCGCCGATCGTCCGGGGCCGGAAAGGGGAGTATAAAAAAGAGCTCCTCGCGATCCGGCAGAAGGGTTTTGTTCGGGTCCGAGTAGACGGGAAGATGATCGATCTCTCGCAAGAGGAGCACCCGATCCAGGACAAAAACAAGAAGCATACGATCGAAGTGGTGGTCGACCGGCTGATCGTCAAAGAAGGGCTCGAGCGGCGGCTTGCCGACTCCCTGGAACTCGCGGCCAAGATGGGGGAGGGGATCGTCTTCCTCCTCAAAGAGAAGGAAGAGATCCTCTTCTCCGAGCACCTTGCCTGCGTCGATTGCGGGGTGAGCTACCCGGAGATCGAGCCGCGGATCTTCTCGTTCAACTCCCCGCATGGGGCCTGTTCCTCCTGCGACGGGCTCGGGACCACGCTCGATATCGACCCCAACCGGGTCATTCCGAACAAGCAGCTCTCCATCCGCGAAGGGGCGATCCGTCCCTGGGAGCGGCGCAGCTCGATGTTTTATTATCAAATGCTCGAAGCGCTCGCCGAGCATTACAACTTCGACCTGCGCGCCCCCTTCCAGGAGCTGGCCCCGGAGCATCAAAAAATCCTCCTCTACGGGTCGGGCACGGACGAGATCCGCTTCTACTATGAAAAAGACGGCCGCCGCGAATTCTTCCGCCGGCCGTTCGAGGGGGTGATCCGGAACCTGGAGCGCCGTTATAAGGAGACCGACTCTTCCTACATCCGGGCCGAAATCGAAGAGTTCATGGGGATGAACCCCTGCCCCGCCTGCAAAGGAAACCGCCTCAAGCCGGAGAGCCTCGCCATCAAGATCGGCGCCAAGTCGATCGCCGAGATCACGAAGTTCTCCATCCAGGAGGCGCTTCAATTCATCCTCGATCTGCAGCTGACCGAAAAGGAGCGGGTCATCGCCCAACGGATCTTGAAGGAGATCCGGGACCGGCTTGGGTTTCTCGCCAATGTGGGTGTCGAATACCTCACCCTCGATCGGGCGGCGGGGACCCTCTCCGGCGGGGAGGGGCAGCGGATTCGCCTTGCGACGCAGATCGGCTCGTCGCTCGTCGGCGTCCTCTACATCCTCGACGAGCCGAGCATCGGCCTGCACCAGCGGGACAACGTCCGGCTGCTGAACACCCTTCGCCGCCTTCGCGACCTGGGGAATACCGTGCTGGTCGTCGAGCATGACCAGGAGACGATCGAGACGGCCGATTGGGTGATCGACATGGGCCCCGCCGCCGGAATTCATGGCGGGGAGGTCATCGCGCAGGGGACGCCGAAGGAGATCCTCGATCATCCCCGCTCCCTCACCGGGAAGTATCTCTCCGGGGAGCGGTCGATTTCGTTGCCGCCGCGCCGCCGGGAGGCGAAGGGGTTTTTGAAAATCAAGGGAGCGACCGAGAATAATCTCAAGAACATCGAGGTCGAGATTCCGTTAGGGCTCCTCACCTGCGTGACCGGCGTTTCCGGGTCGGGCAAATCGACGTTGGTCTTGGAGGTTCTTTACAAAAACCTGGCGCAGAAGATCTACCGGAGCAGCGAGCGGCCGGGGAGCTGCCGCGGAATCGACGGGATGGATCAGATCGACAAGGTGATCCATATCGATCAGTCGCCGATCGGGCGGACCCCCCGTTCGAACCCGGCCACCTACACCGGCGTTTTCACTTTCGTCCGCGACCTTTTCACGCAGCTTCCCGAGTCGCGGATGCGCGGCTATAAGTCGGGACGTTACTCGTTCAACGTCAAAGGGGGCCGCTGCGAGGCCTGCCAGGGGGACGGGGTGATCAAGATCGAGATGCACTTCCTTCCCGATATTTACGTGACCTGCGAAGTCTGCAGCGGGAAGCGGTACAACCGGGAGACCCTCGACATCCTCTACAGGGGGAAGAGCATCGCAGATGTCCTCGACATGACGGTCGAGGGGGCCTTGGATTTTTTCCAGGCGATCCCCTCGGTCAAGAGCAAGCTTCTCACCCTCCAGGAGGTCGGCCTCGGCTATGTCAAGCTGGGGCAATCGGCGACGACCCTCTCCGGCGGGGAGGCGCAGCGGGTGAAACTCTCCAAGGAGCTCTCCAAACGTCCCACCGGAAAGACCCTTTATATCCTCGACGAGCCGACCACCGGCCTTCACTTCGCCGACATCCAACGGCTGCTCGATGTGCTCAACCGCTTTGCCGAATCGGGGAATACGGTCGTCGTCATCGAGCATAATCTCGATGTCATTCGAAACGCCGATTGGGTCATCGACCTCGGCCCGGAGGGGGGAACGGGGGGCGGGGAGGTCGTTGCGACCGGGGTTCCCGAGAAGGTGGCCCAGGTAGAACAGTCTTATACGGGACAATTTCTACGGAAGATGCTGAAATCATAGAATATCGGTGAAGAATCAGAGGGAAAGAGGGGAGACGGCGGCGCCGTGCCCCTCTTTTTTTGTCAAGAATTTCTTGAATTCAGACCCGGAGATGGGTTATAAAAGACAATTGCAAGCTTTTTCATTTACATTCTACGGGGGGATCGGATGGCGACAGAGTTGGAAGCAAAGTTGGACCCGGCGAAGACGCCGGATGCGGTGCGGCAATCGACCGTGGAAAAACTCGTTTACAGCACCACGGCGCCGGACCCGAAGATCGGATTGATTCTGATACCGATCGTTCAAAAGGAGCCGGTCGAGTGGATTCAGAAACTCGAAATGCGGCTCCTCAAACGGCTTCCATTCGACCCTGAGACGATCGGCTCGATCGCCGCCCTTCTCTCGGCCCCTCAAAAAGAGATCCGCCTGGAGACGGCGATCCTGCTGAGAAACATGATCATCCAGCTTGTAACGGAGAAGAAAAAAGAGGAGCGGAAGCTCTTTGAAGAAAAACTTCGCGAGATGCTGGCGGCGCGGCTGCGGGCCGAAGGAGACGGCCACAATCCGGTCTGGATCGAGCTGTACAAGACGTTGAGTTATTTCTCCCACAGTGATGCGACCAATGCCGTTCTCATCGAGATGCTCCCGAAGGGGGGGGAGGAGGCGCTTCTTTTCTTCGCGCAGTATATCCAGGGAAAATATCCCCCGGCGGGCCTCGATACCCTCCTGGCCGGCGCGGTCACGTCCAAAGCGGATGACACGGTCATCCACACCATGCGGGCCCTGATCCAGACACTCCCGAAAGAGGGGCCCGCGATCGGCTATCCGAGCACAGAGGCGGTCATCCGCGCCCTGCTGGTCGGGCTGAAGAATCGGAGCGAAAATATCCGGAAAGAGGCGGCGATCGCCCTTGCTTCCCGGGCCAAGGTGGCTCGGAAGGAGAAGAAGTCGATTCCGCTCGAGGATGAGGTTTGGGAGGCGCTCTTCAATCTCTATCAGACGCGGCTTCCCTCCACCACCGCCCTCGACAAAGACCAGGCGAGAGAGGGGCTCCGCCATCTTCCGACCAACGCCGCCCGGCTCGCGAAGCTCTTCGAATTGATGTATCGGGTCCAGGACGAGCTTCAAAAGCAGAACGTCGTCGGGCTGATCGGAACCTTCAAGACTCCGGAAACCCGCGCCGAGCTGATCAAGATGGTGAAGGTCAATTTCACCGGGCTCCGTCTGGAGGCGCAGAAGACGACGATCGACGCCCTCTCCGGTTTTGTCCCCGACGAGGAGGTCGAGGCGGAGATGGAGAAGCTCCTCGAAGGGAAGGGGCTCCATGCCGACGTCCAGGCAAAACTGGCCGATAAACTTTTTTCCGAAATCCCGAGCCTCAAGCCCCGATTACTCCGTTGGCTTCGCCTCGACGACAAAAGCAAGCGGCCGGTGTTGGAGCGGTTTGATCTTCCGATGATGCATATCAAAGTCATCGAATCGGCGAAGAAGCTGCCGGGGGACGATGATATTTTCAAGAAGCTGCGGGATTTGGCCCCCCTTCTGATGATGAACGATGCGAAGGTGAAACTCCATGAGACTCTTCGAGAGTTCCCGCAAGCGGAAAGCGCCCTGCCGGAACCGCAGATCCTTCCGGCCGACCAGGTGGCGAAAACGCTCATTGCGCTGATCGAGCCGTTGAACAGCGCCCGGATCGTCTTCGACGGTTTTGCCCTTCCGGCTGAGTTCGGCGGGAGCAAGGAGTTGGAGTTCGGGAACTTTCAGCAGGCGAAGGCGCAAGGGCTCGGAATCGGCGCGGCGCAGATGGGGAAGGACTTTGTGAAGAAGATGATCGAAGATCTCTTCGCGGGGGACCTCGGCGATGTCGTCCCCGCGGGGGCGAAATTCAAGCTCACGCAGGAAGGGGACGGCCTCTTCACCCTGGCGGTCGCGGCGGCTCCTGCGAAACATTAAGATTGGTCAAACTCGATTTAGTAAAGGGGGCTCCAGAGATGAAGCCCTTTTTATTAATGGAGCCCCTTTATTAAAGGAGTCATGTATATGGCGCACCATCCCGGTTTTCTCAAGCTGGTCGAGGAGGCCAAAAAACGGATTAAAGAGTGCACGGTCGCGGAGGTGAAGGCGAGGTTGGAAGAGGGAAGGCCGGTTCACTTCATCGATGTCCGGGAGGACCATGAATGGGGGAAGGATCGCGCGGCCGGAGCAAGGCACCTGGGGCGGGGAATTTTGGAGCGGGATATCGAGGGGTTGATCCCCGATAAGAAGGCAGAGATCGTCGTCTACTGCGGGGGAGGGTATCGGTCGGCCCTGGCGGCCGACAACCTGCAGAAGATGGGATATACGAATGTGGTGTCGATGGACGGGGGGATCAAAGCGTGGCGAGCGGCGGGGTATCCGATGGAGCAGGGGGATGCCTCCTGACGGCCGGCGCCGTTACTTAAACGGGACAATCTCAAATTTCAGCTTCCGGTGGGCGTCTCGGAGGGCGGCTTCGACCTGTTCAGCTTGAGGGGCGCGGGCAAAGATAAATCCGAGGTAGCGTCTCCCTTCCGGAAGGGGGATCACCTTCTGTTTGCGGTGGATCGTGATCTTCACATCGACGATCCCCGGCACCTTTTTCGCCTCTTCGACCCCTTGATAATTGAGCAACGTTCCCGAGGCCGGGATCGGGATCATCATCACCCCGGCTGCGGGGCGCTCCCGCTCGAGCGATTCGATCGGCATGCCGAGGGCATGGCGAAGGATGATCTCTTCCAAGGTGAGGCCGACGCCGAATCGAAGCGCGCGGGAGCAGATCCCGCCGATCGATCGGGCGGCCAATTCGATGATCCAGGGGCCTCTCTCATTGACCCGAAGCTCGGCATGAATCGGCCCCTCCTTCAGCCCGAGCGCCGCCGCGGCCCGGCCGGTGCATTCGGTGATCGCCTCTTGCATCGAGGGGGGGAGGCGCGAGGGGGTCACATAAATCGTCTCCTCGAAGAAAGGCCCATCGAGCGGGTCGGGCTTATCGAAGAGCGCCAGGGCCGAAAGATGTCCCTCCCGGAGCAGTCCTTCCAGCGCGACCTCTTTTCCCGGTATAAAATCCTCGACCAAAATCTGTTTGGCGGCATCGCCGCCGAGGCGCTTTACCTCCGGCTCTTTTAGAATGCGGCTCAACCAATAAAAAGCGGCGACAAACTCATCGGGATGATTCGCCCGGATCACGCCGCGGCTGGCGGAGAGAAAGGTCGGCTTCAAGACGCAAGGATAAAAGACCTTTTGCGAAAGGACCTCCGGCGGATCGTCGGTCGAGAAGAGCTGGAACGGAGGGGTCGGGAGCGAGGCGGCGGTCAAGACCTCGCGGAGGCGATGTTTGTCCTTTGCGGCGGCGGTCGCCGAGACGGGGTTGTGGGGGAGCGAGAGCGCTTCCGAGATCGTTGCGGCCAGAACGATCGACTCTTCATCGGCCGACACAACAGCATCGATCGGATGATCCTTGGCGAAGTCGACCACTTTTTCGGCGGCCCCTTTTAAATCGGCGAAATCGAGGGTGATCGTTTTTCCGGGAACGACCGATTCGAGGGCCTGTCGCTCATTCGAGCCGACGACGACCGCCACGCCGAGGCGCTCCGCGGCAATGAGAAAGTCGGCCGCGCGATACGACGTGCTCGGGAGGAGGAGAAGAAGCCGTTTCATGGAACCCTCCGAAAAATGAGGGGAGAGCTTGGAAACGGATGATGGTTGATTGTGCGATGCCCCGGCTTGGTTCGGCCGAAACGGGTGCTCCGACCCGGGCCGTTCATTTTCGATGGGCTGGAACGGTGGAAGGGGGATTGGTTATTTTCCGGGGGTGTAATAAGGATTGGTTCCGCCGGCATGATCGGTGACATCGACGACATCTTTTATTTCGGGAATCGCTTTCTTGATCGCGACGACGACCCCCTGTTTGAGCGTCACATTGGACATCCCGCAACCCTGGCAGCCCCCTCCCAGCCGGATGTAGGCGATCTCCTCCTTCACATCGACCAAGGTGATATACCCTCCGTGCGCGGCCACCCCCGGATTGATCTCGGTATCGATGACCTGTTGGACCGCTTTCGCCTGGGGGCTCTCCAAGTTGGGGGGTGTCGCCGGCGTCGCCGGTTTCGATTCGATGACCTTGGGATTATCGACCTTAAAGCCGGTCTGCTGGAGGCCGGTGATGAAGTCGATCTTCACATCTTCGAGAAGGTTCGCATGGCGCGACTCCATGAATAACTTAATTCCATCGACTTCGACCACCGTGTCGTTCAACTCTTTCTTCCCCTGCTCGACGAAGGCAAGGGCATACTCGGGGCTCGGCGACATCGACTTGACCACCAGCCGGAGTCCCTCGATCTTTTTCCCATGATTGGTTTCTTGATCTTGCTTCAGGACGGCGATTCTCTTCCTTGCAATCTCGGTTATCTGGATCATTTTTGGATCGATCTCCTTCTTGGCGTTCCTAAGAAGCCTCAATTGATTATTAGGCCGATCATACCATAGTTCGGACCCCTTTTACACCCCCAAAATGCGTCTACGAAACAGGCGATCAGAGCGCGCCCGGGCGCGCTCGCCTACTTCAAGATCGAAGAAAAATGAATGGCCGCTACGGAAAAGCGCGTGGAAGGAAATAAGAGAAGTTGTGCTTCGTTTCGGCGAACGCGCATGATTCGGAGAGAGCACAATGTCAACCCGCTGAAATTCCGAGATAACATTTCTTGTGATCTGGAATACACACTTCCTCACGTAAGGTCACTGTCCGATTGACAGTGAATAAGTCGGATGATATAAACTGCGACATCATAACAAGGCAATTGAAATATTCGTTCATCCTTTGCTCAGAGCAAACTCTCCGAAAGGAGAGGGCGCAGAGCAACGGGGCTAAAGAAGAGACGCTCCTCTTCCATGCCCGCCGAGCCGCCAAGGGAATCCCGTTGGCGGCTTTTTTATTTGCGATTGCGTGTGATCGCGGGGATGATCGAATGAGCGGTCCTGTTTCAATCTGACCTTTGCTCAGAGCAAACCCATCGAAAGGTGGGGACGCAGAGCAACGGGGCTAAAGCCGAAAGGCCATGTCCGCCGAGCCGCCAAAGGATTTTCTATTTGGCGGCTTTTTTATTTGGAAAAAAGGAGGTCCATCGTGAGTGACGCTAAGAAGGTTGGCCTGATCTTTGGTGTCTTCATTTTTTCTTTTCTCTTTTTTAGCATGACCGTTTTTGCCGGGGATGCCACGCTGACCTGGAGCGCGAACGCCGAGTCGGATCTGGCCGGATATCGCGTCTATTTCGGGACCGCCTCACGGACGTATGGACCTTCGATCAATGTCGGCAAGACGACATCGTATACCCTGACCGGTCTTGCGAACCAAACCTATTTTTTTGCTGTGACGGCCTATGATACCGCAGGAAATGAAAGCAGCTTCTCTGCCGAAGTGACGAAGACGCTCACGACGCCCGATACATTGGCCCCGGTGATCTCCAGCATCAACGCGGGGAGCGTCACCGGCAACAGCGCGGTGATTACATGGGGAACCAACGAGCCGACCGATACACAGATACAGTATGGGACCACCACGGCTTATGGCTCTTCCACCGCGCGGGTGGCAACCCTGGTGACGGTTCATAGCCAAACCTTGACCGGTCTGCAGCCTCAAACGCTCTATCACTACCGTGTGTTGAGCCGGGATGCCGCAGGAAACCTCGCAACCTCGTTGGACAATACTTTCACTACCGCCGCGCCCCTTCCTCCGCCCACATCCACGCCGACGACGGTGAGATTGAGTCCGGCGGCCGACACGTTCATCAATATCAACACGTCGGTGTACAATACGTCGACGACGTTAAACACCTACACCTTTCCTGCAAACCAGACAGCCAATGCGGTGTTGATGAAATTTGCATTAAGCAGTCTTCCGGCCGGGGTGGTGATTCAGAGCGCGACGCTGAATCTCTCTCTGGTGGAGAGTGATGCGACCGCAGATGCCACCTACAGTGTTGCCGTGCACAAGCTGATCAATCGGAATCCCGATCTGACCCTGGCCACCGGTATGACGTATGACGGGACCAACGCGTGGACGGCGAATAGCTGCTGCCGCAATAATTATCCGTTGGCGCAGGCGGACATCTCGGCGGCCTATGACACGGAGTTGATCAACAAGACGCTGGGGAACAAGGTGTGGGACATCACCGCGATGGTGCGGGAGTGGATGAGCAGTCCTTCGAGCAACTTCGGGCTGCTGGTGAACTCCGATGCCAGCAAAGGGGCCGATCGCTACCGCTTCTTCGCCAGCATGGAGCACCCGACCGCCACTCTTCGGCCGTATTTGAGCATCACTTATTCAGCATCCACTGCGGATACGTCGGCGCCGACGGCGCCGACGGGCCTGACGGCGACGGCCGCTTCCTCCAGTCAGATCAACCTTTCTTGGAATGCGTCCACCGATAACGTCGGTGTAACCGGTTATCGAATCTATCGCAACGGCACCCAGGTGGGGACGACGACCTTGCGGAATTACTCGAATGCCGGTTTAGCGGCCGACACGGCCTACAGCTACACCGTCGCAGCGTACGATGAGGCGGGGAACCTGTCGGCCCAGAGCGCCGCGGTGAGTACAAGGACGCTGCCGCCACCGGACACAACCGCGCCGGTGATTTCGGGAATCGTGGCGGGGAGTATCACTGCCAACGGGGCCCTGATCAGTTGGACCACCAATGAGCCGGCCGACACCCAGGTGGAGTATGGAACGACCACGGCCTATGGCGCCTCCACCGCCATCGTCTCCACCCTGCTCACGGCGCATTCCCAGATCCTGACCGGACTGAATCCCGCCACCACTTATCAATATCGGGTAAAGAGTAAAGATGCTGCCGGTAACTTGGCGACCTCCGGAAATGGGACTTTTACGACCGTTGCCCTGCCCGATACAACGGCGCCCTCCATCCCCGGGAATCTGTTGGCTTCTGTGCTTTCAGCGGTCCAGATCAATCTGACCTGGAATGCCTCGACCGACAATGTCGGGGTGGCCGGCTATCGGGTGTATCGAAACGGGGTCCAGGTCGGAACGACCACCAGCCGGACCTATTCAGATACCGGTCTGTTTGCGGCGACGCTATACAGCTACCGGGTGGCCGCCTACGATGCGGCGGGGAATGTCTCGGCGCAGTCTGCCGCGATCAACGCAACGACGCTGGTGTCCAATCCTCCGCCCACATCCACACCGACGACGGTGAGATTGAGTCCGGCGGCCGACACGTTCATCAATATCAACACGTCGGTGTACAATACGTCGACGACGTTAAACACCTACACCTTTCCTGCAAACCAGACAGCCAATGCGGTGTTGATGAAATTTGCATTAAGCAGTCTTCCGGCCGGGGTGGTGATTCAGAGCGCGACGCTGAATCTCTCTCTGGTGGAGAGTGATGCGACCGCAGATGCCACCTACAGTGTTGCCGTGCACAAGCTGATCAATCGGAATCCCGATCTGACCCTGGCCACCGGTATGACGTATGACGGGACCAACGCGTGGACGGCGAATAGCTGCTGCCGCAATAATTATCCGTTGGCGCAGGCGGACATCTCGGCGGCCTATGACACGGAGTTGATCAACAAGACGCTGGGGAACAAGGTGTGGGACATCACCGCGATGGTGCGGGAGTGGATGAGCAGTCCTTCGAGCAACTTCGGGCTGCTGGTGAACTCCGATGCCAGCAAAGGGGCCGATCGCTACCGCTTCTTCGCCAGCATGGAGCATCCGACCGCGACCCTGCGGCCCTATCTGAGCATCACCTATGCGGCGGCCGACACCACCGCGCCGGTGATCTCCGGCATGGCCGCTGGCGGCATCACCAGCAACGGCGCGACGATCACCTGGACCACCAACGAAGCATCCGACACCCAGGTGGAGTATGGAACGACCACGGCCTATGGCGCCTCCACCGCCATCGTCTCCACCCTGCTCACGGCGCACTCCCAGATCCTGACCGGACTGAATCCCGCCACCACCTATCAATATCGGGTAAAGAGTAAAGATGCTGCCGGCAATTTGGCGGCCTCCGGGAATGGGACTTTCACGACCGCTCCGCTGCCGGATACCACGGCCCCTTCCGTTCCGCAGGGACTGCTAGCGAACATTCTCTCGGCGGTCCAGATCAATCTGACCTGGAGCGCTTCGACGGATAATGTCGGGGTGGCCGGTTACCGGGTGTATCGAAACGGGGTTCAGGTCGGAACGACTGCGACCCCCGGCTACTCGGATACCGGTCTGTTGGCGGCGACATTATACAGCTACCGGGTGGCTGCTTATGATGCGGCGGGGAACGTCTCGGCGCAGTCTCCTGCGATCAGTGCAACCACGCTGCTGCTCAATCCGAGTACACAGGTGAGGCTGAATCCGGTTGCCGATACGTTCCTAAACCTCAACAGTACGGTGTATAGTGGGTCGACGACGCTGAACACCTACACCTTTCCTGCAAACCAGACGGCCAATGCGGTGTTGATGAAATTCGCCTTGAGCGGCATTCCCGCCGGAGCGGTGATTCAGAGCGCGACGCTGAATCTCTCTCTGGTGGAGAGTGATGCGACCGCAGATGCCACCTACAGTGTTGCCGTGCACAAGCTGATCAATCGGAATCCCGATCTGACCCTGGCCACCGGTATGACGTATGACGGGACCAACGCGTGGACGGCGAATAGCTGCTGCCGCAATAATTATCCGTTGGCGCAGGCGGACATCTCGGCGGCCTATGACACGGAGTTGATCAACAAGACGCTGGGGAACAAGGTGTGGGACATCACCGCGATGGTGCGGGAGTGGATGAGCAGTCCTTCGAGCAACTTCGGGCTGCTGGTGAACTCCGATGCCAGCAAAGGGGCCGATCGCTACCGCTTCTTCGCCAGCATGGAGCACCCGACCGCCACTCTTCGGCCGTACCTGAGCGTCACCTACACCCTTCCATAGAAGTGAGAAGGTTGCCGCCGCTGTTCAGGGGAGGGCCAGATCCTCTGGAAGAAACGCGCGGCAAGGGGGACCGGGTAGACGGGATCGAGCAACTAGATTCTGATCCACCCGGTCCCTTCATGGCCGAACCGAAACCGGTCGGGATGGAAGATCTCCGCCAAGATCTCAAGCGATTCGGCAAGGCGGGGACCGGGGCGGTTGAAGTACTGGTTCCCGTCGAGCAGATAGACCTGTTTCTCGCGAACGGCTTTCAGCGCCGGCCAAGCCGGATGCGCGGTCAACGCGGGAAGCTCCTTCCGGGTCCGCGGAATGTCGAATCCGCACGGCAAGATCAGAATGACATCGGGATCGGCCTGAATGAGCGCTTCCCAGGTCATCCAGGGGGAGTGCTTCCCGGCCTCTCCGAAGAGATTCACCCCCCCCGCCATCCCGATCAACTCCGGCATCCAATTTCCCCCGGCCATCAGCGGATCGATCCATTCGATCGCCGCGGCGCGCGGCCTCACCGCCGGCCGTTCGTTTTTCTTCGCGATGGCCGCCATCCGCTCCTGCAACTGTTGCACGAGGGCGCGGCCCCGCTCGGAAACCCCCATCGCGTCGGCGACCCGCCGAATGTCGGCCCAAATATCAGAGAGCGCATTCGGGGCGAGGGGAATGAGGATCGGGGACGCCTCCGCCGCGGCGCCGGGGGTGATCCAATCCCGAAGCGCCGCTTCCACCTCCTTGAGGCTGACCGCGCAGACCTCGCATTGGGTCTGCGTGATGATGTGGGTGGGGCGAAGCTGTTTGAGAAGATCGGCGTCCACCCGGTAGATGCTCAACGCCTGCTGCAAAAGCCCTTTGACCCGCCGGTCGATCTCGCCGCTGGTCCCCTCGGTGGCGAATTTCGGCGCCGTGCAGACCGGCAGACGGGAAACCGAGAGGGGATAGTCGCATTCATGGGACCGGCCGACCAGTCGATCCTCCAAACCCAGCGCGCAGACGATTTCGGTGCTGCTGGCGATCAATGAAACGATCCGATTCATTCAGGCCGCCTCCTTTTGAAGAAGTGATGTTAGGTGTTCTCGAAGCATTCGCGCGTCCCGCGGCGCGTGCCCGCCGGTGTCGTTGTTGAAATAGGCATAAATCGCTTTTCCAGACCGGGCTTCGTTTGCAAGCCAGGCCGCCCAGTCTCTGAGCGTCCGATCGGAGTAGGCCCCTTGATAATGACCGTCGCCGCCGTGAAATCGGGTATAGACAAACGGCCCGATCGTCTCCCGCGGCGTGGCCGATTCGTGATGATCGTGGAGGCACATCGCCACCCCTCTCGCCTCCATCGCGTGGAAGATCTCATCGGTATACCAGGTTGGATCTCGAAATTCAACCACTTGCAGCGGGTGGTCCGGGAGGGCCTCCAAAAAGTCGAAGAGCCGCCGCTCGTTCCGCTTTAAACGAGGAGGGAGTTGATAAAGGACGGGGCCGAGCTTCGGTCCAAGAAGCCGGGCCCGGCTCCAGAAGAGGTGGAGCGGGTCGGCGGGATCTTTCAGCCTCTTGATGTGGGTGAGATACCGGCTCGCTTTCACCGCATAGAGAAAATGATCGGGGACCCGATCGCGCCATTCGGAAAACGTTTTTTCGCTCGGAAGCCGGTAGAAGCTGTTGTTGATCTCGACGGTGTCGAATTGCGCGGCATAGTAGTCGAGCCATTTTTTCTGAGGGAGGGAAGCGGAATAGAAGTTCCCTTTCCAATGACGATATTGCCAGCCGGAACATCCGACGCGAACCGCTTGTGCTTCCATGACCCTCCTTCCTTTCTCCTCGTGAAGAAATTCTTGAGATCGAGGCTTGATCAACTCATTTTAGAACAACGGCGTTCATGAAGGCAACGATGGGGCCGCGCCGGAGCATTGATTCAAACCGGATCTGCAGAGGTGGCGTGTCTTTCAAAAGTGGATGACGGTATGTCTTTCGGAGGGATGTCTCATGCCGAAATAATTTTTTGTCACGTGTGGAAAACTCGTTGACTCTTAAATTTTAAATGTGTTATATAACCTCTTATCGACGTATACCATGAAAGCTGTATACGCTTCGAAAGCCGTTCATCCAGGACATCTATCGATCCTTTGCTCAGAGCAAACCCGTCGAAAGATGGGGACGCAGAGCAACGGGGCTAAAGCTGTAAAGCCATGCCCGCCGAGCCGCCAAAGGAATGGCGGCTTTTTTTGGGGCGCGTTTGGGTCGCCCCTATCACGGACTGAATCAACACTCACCATACATACTCGCATTTGACCTTTGCTCAGAGCAAACCCATCGAAAGGTGGGGACGCAGAGTAACGGGGCTACCGCCATCCGGCCACGCCCGCCGAGCCGCCAAAGGAAATAGCTCTTTTCCTTTTTCGCGCTTGGAGGTTCGCCGTGGCAGATTACTTGAGAAGGTGCAGGCTTCTTCTCGCCCTTGTTTTTCTTCTCATCCTCGATCATCATGCGCTTGCCCTCGCCGGGGAGGCGGTCCTGACCTGGGATCCGAACAGCGAAGGAAACCTGGCAGGCTACCGGGTCTACGTCGGTCTGCTGCCGGGGGTCTACAGTCCTCCGATCAATGTGGGACGGGTGACTTCCTGGACGGTGCCGAACCTGACCGAGGGGCTGACCTACTATTTCGCGGTCACCGCCTATGATACGAACGGCAAGGAAAGCGGCTTCTCGAATGAAGCCCGCAAAACCATCCCTCCGCTAAACGATGTGATTGCGCCGCTGATCTCGAGTGTTACCAACAGCAATCGCACCCTGAATTCGGCGCTCATTACCTGGGGCACCGATGAGCCGGCGGATACGCGAATCGAGTATGGCACAACAACCGCCTACGGGCTGACCACGCCGTTGGTGTCGAGCTTGGTGACCGTGCACAGTCAGACCCTTTCGAATCTACTCCCCGGCACGCTCTATCACTACCGGGTCCTCAGCCGGGACGCGGCGGGCAATCTGGCGACCTCGGCCGATCAGATTTTTACAACGCTATCGGATACCACGACGCCGACCGTTCCCGGAAATGTTAGCGGGGCGGCGCTGTCGACCACTCAGATCAATTTGACGTGGAGCGCTTCCACGGATAACGTCGGGGTGGCCGGCTATCGGATCTATCGCAACGGGGTGCAAGTCGCCACGCGGACCACGCTGACCTACTCGGACGGGAATCTGACCCCCGATACCGTCTACAGTTATCGCGTGGCGGCTTATGACGCCGCGGGGAACCTCTCGGCGCAGAGCGCCGCGGCGAGCGTAAGGACATTGGCGCCGGCGGACACCGCCGCGCCGGTGATCTCCGGAATGGGCGCGATCAATATCACCGCCGGCGGAGCCTTGATCAGTTGGAGCACCAATGAGCCGGCCGACACGCAGATCGAGTATGGGACGACGACCGCTTTCGGTTCTTTCACCGCGATCGTTCCGACCCTGGTGACGGCGCACGCGCAGAGCCTTTCCGGCCTGCTTCCCGCGACGCTTTATCACTACCGGGTGCGCAGCCGCGATGCGGCGGGCAATTTGGCGGTCTCGGGAAGCGGCAGCTTCACCACCGCCGTTCTCCCCGATACAACCGCTCCTTCCGTGCCGACAAACGTCGGGGCGGCCGCGGTTTCGTCTTCGCAGGTTCAGTTGAGTTGGAGCGCCTCGACCGATAACGTGGGAGTGGCCGGTTATCGGATCTATCGCAACGGGGTGCAGATCGCCAGCAGCGCCCTTCGGACCTATCTCAACTCCGGCCTGGCGGCGAACACGGTATACAGCTACGCGGTGGCGGCTTATGACGCCGGGGGAAACCTCTCCCCCGCCTCGGCGGCCGTTTCCGTCACGACCCTCCCTTTGATGCCGACGGTCTCACAGTCGGCGGCTTCCGGTGTTACGGCCACCTCCGCCACCCTCTCCGGGTCGGTGAATCCGTCCGGGGCGACCACTTCGGCTTGGTTCGAGTATGGAACCACCACGGCTTACGGCAGCGGCACGACCCCGGTGACCCTCTCGGCGGCGAACACGATCTCCGCCGACCTGACCCTCTTGGCTTCGGGGACCACCTATCATTTCCGTCTTGTCGCCCGCAATGCGGGGGGGACGACTTTCGGACCGAACACTTCCTTCAACACGCCGTCCCCTCCGGCTTCCGCTCCGGCGCCGTCCCCTTCGGGCCCGATCACCGGCTACAGCATGTCAGAGGAGTCTTATGCCTGGGCGGAAGCCCCGACCCCGCTAACATTCAGCGGAGACGACAACGCGATCTCCCTCTCTCTTCCCTTCTCTTTTCCTTTTTACAGCCAGAGTTATCAGCAGATCTATATTTCCACAAACGGGTTGCTCACCTTCGGGTCGGCCAACACCGCCTACGTCCCCCAGCCGGTTCAGAACCCCGTTCTGCCGAATGCCTTTATCGCTCCCTTCTGGCGGGATCTCTACGTCGGGCTGCGGCAGATCAGCATTGCTTCTTCGGATTCGGAATTCGTGATCTCTTTCAACGAGGTCAGGGACCTCTGCTGCAGCACGAGCCACACCTTCCAGGTGGTTCTCCGTCCCGACGGAACGATTCTCTTTCAGTATGGGGCGATCGTTTTAAATGTCCCGACCACTTCCGGCATCGAAAACCAAGACGGCAGCGCCGGGGTGCCGCTCCTCTCCGCCGCCCCGAACACCGCTTTCCGCTTTACCCCCAATACCGCGCAGGCTCCGCCGCCGACGGCCGATACGACGCCGCCGGTGATCTCCGGAATCGGGGTCGGCGGCGTCACCAGCAGTGGCGCCGTCCTCTCGTGGAGCACCAATGAACCGGCCGATACCCAGGTGGAGTATGGGACCACTACGGCATATGGAACTTCCACCGGCGTTGTCTCCACCTTGGTGACATCCCATGCTCAGAGCCTGACTGGCCTGCTTCCCGCGACCCTTTATCATTACCGGGTGCGCAGCCGAGATGCGGCGGGCAATTTGGCGGTCTCAAACAACGGCAGCTTCACCACCGCGGCCGCGCCCGATACGTCCGCGCCGTCGGTGCCGACCGGCCTCACAGGAGCCGCCGTCTCTTCCAGCCAAATCAATTTGGCCTGGAACTCATCAACTGACAATGTGGGGGTCTCCGGCTATCGGGTCTACCGCAATGGCGTCCAGATCGCCACGGTCTCTTTGCCGAGCTACTCGAATACCGGCTTGGCGGCGGGAACGACCTACAGCTACACGGTTGCCGCCTTTGATGCGGCGGGGAATGTTTCGGCGCAGAGCGCCGCGGTGAGCGCCGCCACGCCGGCATCCAATTCAAGCACGACGTTGGTGTTGAATCCGACGGGCGACACATTCATCAGCGGCAACAGCACGGCTTACGGCAGCTGGGAGACGCTGAACACCTATACCTGGCCGGCGAATAAAATCGCCAATGCCGCGTTGATGCAGTTTAATCTCTCCGGACTTCCTGCCGGGGCGGTCATTCAGAGCGCGACATTGACTCTGGCGCTGGTGGAGGCCGACGCGACTGCCGATGCGGCCTACAACATCGGTGTGCACAGGATCCTCAATAGGAATGCCGATCTGACCCGGGCGACCGGCTTGACCTACGATGGGGTCAACGGCTGGACGGCGAACAGCTGCTGCTTCAACAATGTTCCGCTGGCGCAGGCGGACATTTCGGCGGCGTATGACACCCGGGCCGTTGATAAAACGCTCGGGCAGAAGAGCTGGAATGTGACGGCGATGGTTCAGGAGTGGCTGAACAGTCCTTCGAGCAACAATGGGATGCTGCTCAACTCCGATGCAACCAAAGGGGCCGACCGTTATCGGTTCTTCGCCAGCATGGAGCATCCGACCGCCTCTTCGAGACCGTCTCTGAGCATTACTTACCGGATGCCGTAACGGCGACATCAGAGGAACGGTGCCTCGGTCGTCATTCCCGCGAAAACGGGAATCCAGCTCCTTCCGTTTTGGATCGGCCAGCTCGATCTGAATTTCCGGCTTGGCGATGGTTTTTCAGGCGGCGAGAGGTCTCTTATTCAGGGTCAACAGAATCGCGCGGGCGGCCTCGTCGGAGACCGGATCGAAACGGCGGTAGTAACATTCGACCGAATGGAACGAAGGGACCGGGTGAAGCACCAGGCTCTCTTCGGAGAGCGCCTTGATCCGGGGAAGCTTTGCTTGAGGACTCACCGGAAGGGCGACGATCCGATGGCCGGCCCCTTCCGCCCGGAGCCACTGAAGGGCTGAAAAGAGGACCGCGCCGCTAGCAATCCCTTCGTCGACGACAATCACCCTCCTGCCCCCCAGATCGAAACCCAACGACGTTTTTCTGAATCGCCGGCGCCGTTGAAGGATCTCTTCTTTTTTCGATGTAATCGTCTCTTGGATGTAGCGGTCGGGGATCTCATAACGGCTGATCATGTCGGAGAGGAGGCAGATCCCGCCCGCCTCTGTCATGGCGCCGAAGGAGAGCTTCGGATTTCCCGGAATCGGCAACTTCCGGGAGCGAAACAGCACCATCGGCGCGCAGAGCGACAAGGCGATTTCCCTCCCGACGATCACGCCGCCCGGAGAAAGGGCGACCAGCAGCACGCTCTGGTCTCCTCCATAATGGAGCAACCGCTCCGCCAATGCCCGTCCCGCCTCCCGCCGATCTTCAAAAATCGAGCATGGCTGATTCGCCGTATTCTTTCGCTTCGCTCTCTTTTCCATGAATTCCTTCTTAGCTCTATTCTAGATGGTTCGGTTATAACGGCACAAGACCTCGGGGCGGAGCCTTCCGAATGTGCTATAATCAATCGCTTTTGGACTGGGAGAACAAAACGGATGAATCTTCTCGATCTTTCACATGTTTCCAAATCATATGGGTTGAAGCAGGTCCTGCGGGATGTGACCTTGACCGTCGGGGAATCGGAAAAAGTCGGTTTTGTCGGGCGAAACGGCTGCGGCAAAACGACCCTCTTCCAGATCATTGCAGGGATTGAGCCGGCCGACGGGGGAGAGGTCTCCTATAAGCGGGGGATTTCGATCGGCGCCCTCCCGCAAGACCCCGTTTTGACGGAGCACTGGACCGTCGCCGAAGAGGTCGGGTCGGCGCTGGTCGAGATTCTTCAAAAGCGCGATCGCTACCAGGCGATCGGCGAGGCGATGCGGGGGGCGACCCCGGCGGAGATGGAAAAGCTTCTCAAAGAGCAGCAGGCGCTCGGGGAGTGGTTCGATCACCACCAGGGATGGCAGATCGATCATCGGGTGGATGAGGTTCTGCTGCAACTCGGCATTGCGGACCGCAATCAGAAGATAGAGATGCTCAGCGGTGGGATGCGAAAACGGGTGGCGTTGGCGAAGCTGGTCTTACAGTCGCCCGATCTTCTTTTGCTCGACGAGCCGACGAACCACCTCGATGCGGCGACAACCGCCTGGCTGGAAGAATTCTTGATCGCCTATCCGGGCGCCGTCATGCTGGTCACCCACGACCGCTACTTTCTCGACCGGGTGGCCCAGCGGATCTTCGAGATCGAATCGGGCGGCGTCTACAGTTACCTGGGAGGCTATCTCGACTATCTGGAGGGGAAGGCCGAGCGGTTGCTCCACGAATCCCGGGAGCAGGGGAGATTGGTCACCCTGCTGCGCCGGGAGTCGGAATGGATGCGGCGCGGACCCAAGGCGCGGACGACGAAATCGAAGGCCCGCATCGAACGATTTTATACGATGCAGGATCAGCGGAAAGAGCATGTCGAGCGCGACATCGGGCTTCATCTCCAGTCGGACCACCGGCTCGGCCATACCATCTTGGAGTTGGATGAGCTCGGAAAGTCTTTCGAGAGCCGGCTCTTGATTCGAAATCTCAGCCTCAAGCTCAAGGCGGGGGATCGGATCGGGATGATTGGGCCGAACGGCGCGGGGAAAACGACCCTTCTCCGGATGATCCTGGGGGAGGAGCTTCCGACCGCGGGCCGAATTGTCCGTGGAAAGAACACCAAAATTGCTTACTTCGATCAGAAGCGGGAGTCGATCGACCCAAATCTTAAAGTGGAGGAGGCGCTCGGAGAGGGAGACTGGGTGACGGTGGGGGAGCAGCGGCGGCACAAAACCGGCTACCTCGCCGATTTTCTCTTCGAACATCACGATCAAAAGCGGTTCATCCGCACGTTGTCCGGGGGCGAGAAGGCGCGCCTGATTTTGGCGAAGATGATGCTGGAGAGCGCCAACTTTCTGATTCTCGACGAGCCGACGAACGATCTCGATATCCCGACCCTTCAGCTTTTCGACGACGCCCTCGTCGGCTACAACGGCTGTGTTCTGATGGTGACCCACGACCGGTTTTTTCTCGACAAGGTCGCCACCGGCATTTTGAGCTTCGAAGGGGAGGGGCGCGTCCGCTACACCGAGGGAAATTATGAAACCTATCTGACCCGCCTTAAAAATGAGGAGGCGTTGGCGAAAGGGGAGAAGGTCCCTTCCGCTGATCGCCGTGACGGGCTGGAAAAAAGCGCGGCGAACGGATCCTCGCAAAAGCCGACCGCACCGGTTAACCGAAAAGGGCTCAGCTTCAAGGAAAAGAAAGAGCTGGAAGGAATCGAACGGGAGATTGAAAAACTGGAGGCGAGGAAGCGGGAGCTGGAGATCTTTTTTGCCGATCCGTCGGCGCATGCCAAGAGTGCCGCCGGAGTGACCGACTGGTCGAATGAGCTTTCCCAAATCGAAAAAACCTTAGAGGAGAGGATTGCCCGGTGGGAAGCGCTGGAGAGCAAACGGGCGGGATGAAGGGTGAATCTTGATAAAGAATATGTCGCAGAACGGCGGTTTTGAATCGGCCTGCCGTGCGCTCGCCGAGGCCGACCCGGTGTTATCGACCTTTATCGATGCGATCGGTCCTTGCCGCTTGACCCCTGCTCCCGACCCTTTCGTCTCCCTGGTCGAGGCGATCGTCTCGCAGCAGCTCTCGGTGAAAGCGGCCGATACCATCTTTCAACGCCTTGTCGCAATCTGTCCTCGCAGCTTGGTCACACCGAAGGCGATCTTTTCCATCCCGGAGGAGGAACTCCGCGGGGTTGGCCTCTCACGGCAGAAAATCGCTTATGTGAAAGATCTGGCCGAACGGTGGATCGCCGGTGAAATCCGGCCGAAGGAGTTTCATCGGTTGCCGGATGAGGAGGTGATTGCCCGGCTGGTCGCGGTGAAGGGGATCGGGCGGTGGACGGCGGAGATGTTCTTGATCTTTGCTTTGAATAGAACCGATGTCTTGCCGGTGGGCGATCTCGGATTGAAGAAGGCGGTCCAGCGGGCGTACAGGCTGCGGAAGATTCCCTCCCCCGAAAGAATTCAGAAGATCGCCGAACCGTGGCGGCCCTACCGATCGATTGCAACCTGGTATCTTTGGAAGAGTTTAAACAATGTGACGAAGGGTTCATAATCATGGGGAAGCCGCTGCAAGTGAGCCTACGACACTTTCGTCTGCCTCCTACCCGGATAGGATGAGGGGGCAAGTCAGAGCCGAATCAAGGTCAAGGAGTCCCTTTCCATTCAATTCCATTCAACCATTTTATTCTTCTTTCCGCTTCATCACGGGGTTTTTCGAATTGACTAAACTCATTGAGTACCCTCTCGAAAGAGCTTCGGCTTTTCTCCAACTCCTGGAGCAACAGATAGCCGATCCCTCGCCTTAATAAGGCCGCTGCCACCTGTTCCTCCTGATCCGGATACTTCTGGATCAGACGGTCCGCTTCGATCACAGACCTTCGGTAATCATTCAGATAGAAATAAACCCAAACAATTCCGATCTTCGCTTTCGCACATGCCGTTCGATCTTCCGGGAACCATGTGCAGACGGCATTAAACGCGTTGATCTCTTGCTTCCATCGTTTAGAACCTTGACTCCCCCAGGTATCAATTGCATATTGCCATTGTTTCATTCCATCCTCTTTTTTCTTTACCCAGGCGGGCGGGACCGATTCGATCCAAGCGGGTGTGGTTTGAGCCTCTTCCCAATTAGAGGCAGGCATGTGAAAATTCTGAACCTCCATAATGAGCGCCGGCATAAGTGCTATGGCACTGATGAAGCCATGGACCAGGACGGGGAAGATTAATTTTTTTCGCGTTTCATAGGCAGCGACGAATACCATCCCAAACAAAAAATAGAGAATCCCGCCCAAGAAACCGACACGATGGGCCGCTCCGAACAGAATGGCTTGAAGCACTGCTGCAGCCAGCATCGGAAGGCGGGTCTTCAAGACATTATAAAGAAACCCGCGAAAGTAAATTTCTTCCACTAGCGGAATGATGGTGAATTTCGCGAGGATGTGCAAGACGGCCATTAGACCATTGGGAGCAAAGGTTCCGAAAACCGGGGGAGTGCGCACCTGGGGCTTCTGTTGAAATATCCACTCTAGTCCACCATAACTTACTCCTACGAGATAACTCGTCGCGCAGGCCAAAAAAAATCCTTTTAAAAGCATCGGAGGGATTGTCGGAGGAGAGGTCGAACGAAAGAGCGGCCAGAGCCCTCCCTTTTTACAAACAATCAGCGCATATAGGAGGGACACCAGACTGAAAACGATTGGCACCCAAAAATTGAGTGAAACCAGTCTCCAAGGCATTTTAGAAAAAGAAAAAGAGGCAACGAAACTGACAAGGTCATTGAGCAGAAAGGGAAGAAAAATTCCGAGAATAAGCTCTCCGGCAGATACCGAGACGTTTTTAAACTCCTCACGGTTGACTTCAGATTCGGCCGGAGCAGGTCCCCTTTCGATCCTTTTCAGAAAGAGGACAACGGCCACAAAATAGATAAGAAAAAAAAGCCAAACCCGCCAGTCCAGAAACATTTTTATCCATTTCAGAGGGGAGGCCTGAGCTTTCGCTGTTGGAAAACCTATTGCGAAGCTGTTCTACAACTCTGCACCGGGATATTATAACAGATGAAGTTTTATTGATAGGAGTATTTCTTAGGTTGGTTAAAGGGACTTTCGGGGTTTGGGGAGGGATCTGCTTCAGGCGCCATCTCGGCGCAACTGGAAAAACTGTCCGATCACACTTGCACCAAAAGACCATCATGGATGATGCTTCGACAGACGACTTGAGGAGGAGGGCGAAACATCTATATAAAAGGGGTAAAGGGGGGGGCGGGAAGGTTCGAGGCGGTATGCCTCAGACGCGCAGACGCTTCGTCCTTTATTCTGACCCCTTACTTTCTCCCCTACATTCTCGGATCACCGTGGCCTTCTCCGCCTCCCCCTCCGCTTCCGAAGAGCGATTCTTTTTTCAGTCCGGCCGGCGGGACGAATTGGTCGGAGGGGATCTCCTCTTTTTTCAGGACGACAAGGTCCTGTTCGACGCCGAGGGTTCCGTCGGGGCCGATCATCGCGACGTGGGCGGGGATGCCGGGGGATTGGACGAGGTCGGCGAAGATGTGGTTCTGCTGATTCCCCCCTTGGGTGCCGAGCTTTCTGAAGAATTGATCGAGGGCGTCAAAAGCCCGGAAATCATCGACCGAGAGGCCGGCCTCCTCCCAAGGGATAAAGCAGGCTTCTTCGATCGGTTTTCCATCGGCGAGGACGCGGTACGGCTTGCACGAGAAGCCGTGTTCGGTTTTCTTCGTCCCGCCGGCCGGCTCGAAGGTCAGCGTCGGGGGATCGACCGGCTTGATCTTCATCTCTTCCAGGCGCGCTTCCATCTCCTTGCGTTGATCGGGGGGGAGCGCTTTCAGCCGCTCCTCCATCTGCTGCTCCATCTGCTGTCGCATCGCTTTGATCCGGTTCGCGTCGGCCTCGGTGGTCTCTGTGTAGCGCTTTTTATTCGGGTCGATCGTCCAGAGGGTCTGCTTGTCTCCGTCGAAGATCATGACCCCTCCATGAGGATCTTCGGCGCGGAGCTTCTTTCCTTCCAGTGTGAATCGGCTGGCGGAGGGGGCCTCTTTCGAAGCGTTCGCCTCGAAGCTGAGGATCACCCCGGCCCCGGAGGTCGCGGGCAAGAAGATCGCAAGGGTGAGAAAGAGTGCGCCAAGGCGGGGGGCCGCCGATCTTCGATGATCGTGATCAGTCTGCATTCGGATTGACCTCTTCTTTCTTCGCCGGCTGCGCGGCGGCCTTCGTTTCGGCCTCGGCCGCGGCGATCTCGTCGCGGATGGCGAACGAAACCTCGATCGGCTTGACCCACTGGGTGACCACGTTTTTGGTTCCGACGACGTTGAGCTTGTTAAAAAGGAAGGTGAATTTGTCTTCCAAGACCTGACCGATCTTCTGCCGAAGATCGGTTGGAAGATTCCAGAAGCGCTTCTTGAACGGTCCGAGCGCCTTTTTCCGGGTCTTGTAGATGAACTGCTCGTCGGTCTGCCCCGATTTCATCTCGTCCTTGCATTCCTCCCGCAGGTAGGCGTAGATCTCCTCTTTGAAGGAGGCGGGGAGCTGTTCATAGATCATGTTCTGGAACTCGGTGGCGAGGTGAATCTCGGCGGTCCCGGTTTTCGGGAAGCGGTCGAAGACCTCCGGCGGCAGGGTGGAAGCGCCGTGCTGGACCGCGCCGGCGAGGCCGTACGCTTGACGCGCCACCTTCGAGATCGATTCCAGCACGCCGAAGTCGAGCTTCACCTTGGCAACGGTGCCGTCGGGCATCGGAACGCCGCCATGACTCGTTCCGGTCTGGACCGAGATCTTGCTGATCCCTTTGGCGCCCGGCTTCATCTTCTGAAGGGTCGCCAGATAGTTGTCGATATAGACCTTGAACTCCTCGACCGTCGAATTTTTCCCGCCGACCTCGCCGATCTCCCCGCCGACCGAGATGGTGACCCCTTTCGGCTCCAGCGACCGGACATAGGCGGTCAGATCGGCCCCGACCTCGAAATTGTCCCGCTGCTGCTCGACTACGTTCGGCCTGTCGAGATCGACCAGGGTGGAGGAGTCGATGTCGATGTTGAAGAAGCCGGCGGTGATCGCCTCCTTCATCAGCTTGCGGACGCCGTCGACCTCCTTCTGCCGGTTCTCCTTGAACTTCTTCGCATTGAGCTGGATGTGATCTCCCTGAATGAAGAGGGGGCCTTGGTAGCCCTCCTGGATGGCGGCGGCGGTCATGACGGCGGCATATTCGGCGGGGGACTGATGGGTGTAGCCCATTTCGGACTTGGCGATCTCCAGGATGAAGGCGCCGACGTTGTTCCGATTGGCCGATCGGATCAGGGCGCGGGCGGTGTCGTATGCCATCCCCCGGACGTTGACCGCCGGCGCGGTGAAGCCGTCGACCTCGCCCCGGCCCATCGCTTCATACAGCGGCTGGATGGAAGCGAGGTGAACCCCGAGCTGGGGCGCGGCCATTTTGATGACCCATCGGGCGGTGGCGCGCATGTCGGGTTTCTCATGAAAAACGGCGGTGTGGACGAGCCGATCGATGAGCGCCCCGCGCACCCGGCCCGGATCGAGCACCTTCACCTGGCCATTCGAAATTTCAATGATGCCTTTGATCGTATCGCCGAGCTGGCTCATCGTTTCGAACTGCATCCGTTGTCTCCTTATTCAGTAGGTTTTGATTGAGAGGACCGTCAGCGGAAAATTGATTTTAGCTTAGCAAAACCAGGGGGAAAGATCAATCTGTTCGATGTGTAGAGCGGTTTATTTCATCAAGGATTCATTTAGATGGGTCAGGGTGGGCCGGGTCCCAGAGGGACGATCGGATGGGAAAGGAGATCTTTTTTCCAGAACGAATTTCTCCATTTTTGGTATTCCATCCGATCACCTCATAAGGATATAATAATCACAGTCCTTAGTAGGGGCGGTGCAGGGGTTCGTCCGGTTATTTTTATCTCATTTTCGGTGAGAGACATTGAGTCGAAGGAAAACAATCCCGGCGAGTATTAAGGTATTCGCTTTTATCGCTCTCTTTTCCCTGCTCATGATTCGGGTTTCGCATTCGACGTCATGTGTCCCCGTCATGGACTTATATCGACCGATCTATCTGTCGTTTGACGCGCTTCGAAGCGCGTTTCGATCTCAACCGGTGGAGCCTCTCAAAGATCCGGGGAAAATCATGGTGAAAGATCAATGGATCTTTGTGAGTGAACGTCTCCGGGGAATCCATATTATCGACAATCGTGATCCGAGCTCGCCGCAGGATATCGCCTTTATTCAGGTGCCTGGGAACATCGATCTTGCCATGAAAGGGGACATCCTCTATGCGGACAGCTTTGTCGATCTGGTCGCCATCGACGTTGCCAATCCGGCGGAAGCTTTTGTAACGGGGCGTTTGGAGAACATTTATCCAAACGAACCATTGTTTCAGGAAGAGACTTTTTGGAGCGAGCCGATCGACCCGAGCAGGGGGGTGGTTGTTGGAAGAGAGCTTGTGAGCTCCGGCGGCGGCTGCGGCGACGGCTTCAGTGATGTACACAATTCCGGTTGCTCAGGAGGGGGCACTCACGCTTCGCGGCCTGCCGCAGCGTCTCCAGCGGACCAGTCGACCGGGGTGAATGGATCGCTGGCCCGGATCACGATTGTTCATGACCATCTCTATTTGTTGGCCGGGTCGAGCCTCAAAACGGTATCGATCATTGATCCCGAACATCCGGCTTACATGAATGCCCTCGAACTTGGTTTGGACATTGAAACATTGTACCCCTACAAAGAGGCGTTGTTCGTCGGCGGGCAAACCGGCGTGCAGATCATCGATATCAGCGCTCCGGAGCAGCCCACCTTTACTTCGAGATTTCAGCATGCTTGGCAATGCGATCCGGTTGTGGTGAGTGGTGATACCGGTTATGTCACTTTGCGCGCGGGCGGACGTTGCGGTTTGGGAATGAATCGGCTCGATATTTTGGATCTCTCGGACTTGTCTGCGCCGGCACTCCTCAAGTCCTATTCGCTGAACGACCCGTATGGGCTGGCCATCGATGCGAATACCTTATTTGTTGCAGACGGGGCGTTTGGTTTTCAGGTGTTTGATGCGCAGGATCCGCTGAACCTCGTCGAGATCGGCCTTTTTCAAAACCGGCCGGCCCGGGACATTATCCTTCATGCGGGGCGGGCCCATGTGATCGGCCCGGAGGGTCTCGATCAATACGACTATTCGGTGCTCGACCACATTATTTTGCTGAGTCATGTTCCAGCCGTAGAGTAATTTTCCCCCGCCGGACGATTCCAGGTTAGGAGAGCTTCGCCTTTTTCGCCGCGGCGCCGATGTACTTGCGCGCCATCGGGGAGAGGTCGTTCGGCTGGATGGCGACCTCGATGATGACGAACGAGGTCAGCTTCTCCGCCTTCAGGAGCGCGTCGCGCAGCTCCGGGACCGTCCCGGCTTTGAATCCAACCCCGCCCCACAACCGCGCCAGCTCGGCATAAGGCCAGTCGGGGATCGCCAGCAGCGTTTCCCGCTCGGCGATCGGCCGGAAAATCCCCCATCCTTTGTTGTTGAGAAGCAGCACGATCGGGTTGAGCCGATGGCGGGGGGCCTGCGAGATCTCATGCCCCGTCATCTGAAAGGCGCCGTCGCCGCAGAGGATCAGCGGCCGAAGCCCCGTCCCGATCTGCGCCCCCAATCCGCCCGGAATCGCGAATCCCATCGAGGCATAATACCCCTGCGCCAGGTAAACGCTGCTGCCGACCCTCAGGTCGATCCCGGCAAAGAGAGAATCGCCCGATTCGGTGATCGCCATAAACTCTTTTCGCTCTTTCAGGAAATCGTTCACCTCGTGCAGCACTTCGGCCATCTGGATCGGCCGGTCCGATCGGATCTCCGTCGCCCGCTTCGGCAGATTGTCGTGGTAGGTGATCTTCTCCTTGTGATGAGGCAAGGGGAGCTTGAGAAGGGCTTTGATAAAGTCATTGATCTGCACGTCGGTATAGGTGTGAAAGCTGATGTGGACCCGGTTCTCGACGGCCCAGATCGACTTCTCGCGGGGGATCTCCGGCGGCTGAATGCCAAGGTCCATGTCGGTCAGAAGCGTCCCGAGGCTCAAGACCAGATCGGCCTGCGCGACCCGCTTGTGGATGGCGGGGTGGCTCAACGCCCCGATGTAGACCCCCATCGCCAGCGGATGGTCCATCGGAAAGGCCCCTTTCGCGAGGACATTGGTCAGCACCGGCGCGCCGATCGCCTCGGCGAGGCGGATCATCTCTTTCGTCAGCCCGAAGCGCCGGACTTCGATCCCGACGATGATCACCGGCCGCTTCGCTTGCTTGAGCCGGGCGACCGTCTCCCGCGCCGCCTCGATCACCTTTCGTTTGTCGGAAGGAATCCCGGTGAACTTTCCATCCCACTCTAGAATCCGCTTGGGAACGGAGATCATCATATCGACCTTGTCCCGATGGATCTCCAGATAACCGGGCCGTCTTTCCCGTAGGATCGCCTGGATCACCGCGTCGATCTCTTCGGCGGCCCGGTTCGGATCGTCGATGATCTTCGCCGCGCAGGTCAGCTCTTTATAGATGTGGAGCTGGGATTCGATCTCTTTGGCTTGATGATGGATGAGAACGCCGAGCTTTCGCTCTTCTTCCCCCGGTCCGCCCGAGATGACCAGGATCGGCACCTTTTCGGAGAAGGAGCCGGCGACCGGATTGACCATGTTGAGCCCGCCGGCGCCGTAGGTGACGCAGACGACGCCGAGTTTTCCGGCGCTCCGCGCGTAGCCGTCGGCGGCGAAGCCGACCCCCGGCTCATGGGAGAAGGTGATCACCTTCAACCCTCGCGGCTTCCCGAATTGGAGGAAGAGCTTGATGACGAGGTCTCCGGGAATGCCGAAGAGGTGATCGACCCCGATTTTTTTCAGGTAGGCGATCAAAAAATCGCCGAGCTTCATCTGCGGCTGCATGTTCTTAACGATACCCAAAGTCGGGGGGAAAGGCAAGTTTCGATTACAGAGTCGGGCGGCGGTTAAAGAAAAGCTTGACTCCGTTTTTCAAATCCATATGATGGGGGGATCAACGTACGGTGAACTGATAAGGAGTGCCGAAAAAGATGCCGCAGCCGATCTTGATCGCCAAAGAAGAACACGACCTCACCCTGCTCCCGAAGATGGCCAACCGCCACGGCCTGGTCGCCGGGGCGACGGGGACCGGGAAGACGGTCACACTGCAAACGCTGGCGGAGCGGTTCAGTCGGATCGGGGTGCCGGTTTTCATGGCCGATGTGAAGGGAGACCTCTCCGGAATCGGCGCGCCGGGGGAGGAGCATCCGAGAATCATGGAGCGGGTCCGGCAGTTGGGGCTCGCCGACTTTCGCTTCGCCCCCTGTCCCGTCGTCTTCTGGGATGTCTTCGGCCGGCTCGGCCATCCGCTTCGGACGACGATCTCGGAGATGGGGCCGCTTCTGCTCGGCCGGCTCCTCAATCTGAATGAAACCCAGAGCGGTGTGCTGACCCTGGTATTCAAGATCGCCGATGATGACGGTCTTCTTCTCCTCGATCTGAAAGACCTCCGCGCCATGCTCCAATATGTCGGCGACAACGCCAAGAACTTCGCCACCCGATACGGCAACGTCTCCGCCGCCAGCATCGGCGCCATCCAGCGCGGCCTCCTGGCATTGGAGGAGCAGGGGGGAGACGCATTCTTCGGCGAGCCGGCGCTCAACCTCGATGATCTGATGCAGACCGACGAGAAGGGACAAGGGGTCGTCAACATCCTTGTCGCCGACAAGTTGATCCATGCCCCGAAGCTTTACGCCACCTTTCTTCTCTGGCTCTTGGCGGAGCTCTTCGAGCGCCTGCCGGAGGTCGGCGATCTGGAGAAGCCGAAGCTCGTTTTCTTTTTCGACGAGGCGCATCTTCTCTTCAACGATGCGCCGAAGGCGCTGCTGGACAAAATCGAGCAGGTGGTCCGCCTGATCCGGTCGAAGGGGGTGGGCGTTTACTTCGTCAGCCAGAATCCGCTCGACATCCCCGAAGCGGTCCTGGGACAATTGGGGAACCGGATCCAGCATGCGCTGCGCGCCTTCACCCCGCGCGATCAGAAGGCGGTGAAAGCGGCGGCGCAGACGTTTCGGAGCAACCCGAAGCTCGATGTCGAGGCGGCGATTATGGAGCTGGGGGTCGGGGAGGCGCTCGTCTCCCTGCTTGATGAAAAAGGCCGGCCCGGCATCGTCGAGCGGGCGTTGATCGTCCCGCCGGAAAGCCGGATCGGCCCGATCTCCCCGGAGGAGTGCCGGCGGATGATTCAACGGTCGGTCCTCTTCGGACACTATGAAGAAGCGGTCGATCGCGAATCGGCCTACGAGAAGCTAAAAGCCCGCGCGGAGCAAGCGGCTCCGCCGGAGCAACCAAGCGAAGCACAAGAGGGATCGTGGACCGATGTTCTGACCGGTTCGACCGGGAAGCGGGGACGCTCCCGGGAGGGGATCGTCGAATCGATGGCGAAGAGCGCGGCCCGGGCGATCGGCAGCCGGCTCGGCCGGCAGATCATGCGGGGATTATTCGGATCGATGACGGGAGGAACGACGCGAAGAAGAAGGTAGTTCGAAACGAAAGGAGCGAGAGATGGATCCGATTTCGATCATTGTGACCGCCCTGGCGACGGGCGCGGCGGCGGGACTCAAACCGACGGCGGCGAAAGTAATCCAAGACGCCTATGCCGGGATCAAGGCGCTAATCCAGCGCAAATATGGCGAGACAAACGTCGGCCTGCTGGAGAAAGACCCCGCTTCGAAGGCGAAACGGGAGGTGGTGAAAGAAGAGCTGGAGAAGAGCGATGCCGCGGATGATCCGGAACTTCTGACCCAGGCGAAGGCGCTCCTCGATGCCGTCCAACAACATGCGCCGGAGGCGGCCGGACAAATCGGCGTCGACCTGGAAGAGATCAAGGGGGCGTCGCTTCGGATCGGCGACGTCATCGCCGCGGGCGCCGGGGTGAAGGTCCGAAAGGCGGAGATCGCCGGGGACATCGAGATCAAAGGGGTGCGGGCCGGAGAGGTCTCCGAAAACCCTTCAAAGCGGCAGTAGGCCAATGGCCGGAACCTGCTGTCGCTGATTCTAACCCGGCCGTCGATCTGGAACGGGTGTCTGCCCGCGACGTCGATGTTCATGTCGGCTCGCGGAATTACCTCATCTTGCGGGGGGTCGATCCCTACCGCGATTTTTTGAACGATCCCGCCGGTCCATTGGACCTCTCGTTTCACGGGATCGAAGAGATCAGCAGCCTCCGAAAGAAGCTCCTTCAAATCGACGCCTTGAAGGAGCCGGTTTCGATCACGGTCCACGGCACCCTTTTCCCCTGCGCCCTTCTCTCCTCCGGCTGGTGGGAGCGGCGGTCGCAGGCGATCTCCTCCGAGCTCGATTGGAAAAATCCCCTTCAGAAATGGCTCTTCATCGGGTTCGATCTCTGGGGACCGTCGTGGGATTTTTCCTGGGATCTCGACTCCCTGGGAGACTGGGGGCACACCCATTTTATCGCGCAGATCGGGGAAGGGGACGAAGCGAACTCCCTCCCGGTGGTCCTTCCCCGCGCGAAGGCGGAAAAGCTCCGCGAAAAATTCAAGGAAGGATGGGGCGGGGTCGAGGTCAACCTCCGGGGGCTGTTGGGCCATCGGCGCCAGTTTGCGAAAGAGCCGGGGCCGCTCGGCCTCTTCGGCGGGCTCCTCGATTATTGCATCTGGCTGAACGAGGAGAACAAGGAGCATAAGATCACCCTTCTGGTCGATCGAACCGATATTTATTCGGGATATCTCTGGAAGTGCGTGGTCCCCAAGAAGTGGTTCGACACGAACCGGTTTCTCTGCCTCAGCGACGTCTTCTTTCTCTGGGAGCATACGAATTTCACCGAGAAAGACGCCGTCCGATACAACCTCGACAGCCTGGAGCGAAAGGTGGAATATGTTCGGAAGCTCGAAGGAGAGCTTGTTCTCCTTCAGAAATCTTCCGCGCTGGTGCCGGGCGAGCCGATCTGGTCGACGCAGGAGATCTACGATCTGCTGACCCGAAAGAAGGGAGAGGAGATCTGATTTTGAGGAGGGATGAAAGATGGTCGTCGTGGTTTTTCGATCGCGATTAAAGGAGGGGGGAGAGGCGGAGTTGGGAAAGGTCGGAATGCGGATGTATGAGCTCGCCTCCGCGATGCCGGGCTTCCTCTCTTACAAGGACTTCGTCGCGGAAGACGGGGAGAATGTCTCAATCATCGAGTTCGATTCCATCGAGACCGTCGACGCCTGGCGGGAGCATCCCGAACATCGGGAAGCGCAGCGGCGGGCGCGGACAGAGTTCTTCACCGAATATCAAATCCAGGTCTGCACGCCGGTGAGGGAGAGAGCGTTCAAAGGATAGGCGAGGACGCTTCCTACTTGCACTGCTGGATCGTCTCCAGGACGATCTCGGCCGCCTGATTCATCTCATCGATGGCGAGCCACTCCTTAACGGTGTGGATGTCGTGCATGCCGGTGCCGAGGTTGGCGACGGTGATTCCCTTTTTGTTGAAGACGTTGGCGTCGCAGCCGCCGCCGGTCGCATGGGTCCGCACCTTGTAGGAAAGCGTTTGGGCCGCGCGCATCACCGCCTGAACGATCGGGGCATTTTCGGGGACGTTCATCCGGTCGTAGTCGCGCCAGATCTTCTCTTCCACCCGGCCGGTAATCCGTTTCCCGTCCAAATCGACCCAGAATTTCTCGGCGGCTTTTCGGAAGCACTCCTGCATATGCCCGTTCTGCGCCGTCAGCTTCTCCTCGTCGTGGCTGCGCGTCTCCGCTTTGACATAAACATAGTTCGGGACGATGTTGGTCGCCGATCCCCCCTGGATGATCCCGATGTTGGCGGTCGTCTCCGGATCGATCCGGCCGAGCTTCATTTGACTGATCGCATCGGCCGCGATCTGAACGGCGGAGAGCCCCCGCTCCGGACAGACGCCGGCGTGCGCTTCGAGCCCGTGGACTTTGAATTCCAATCGATCGGAAGAAGGGGATTTGGTGAAGAGGATGTTGACATTGTCGCAATCGAGCACCAGGCCGTCGCGCGATTTTAACCGCCCGAAGTCGAGGTGCTTCGCGCCGAGGAGGCCGAACTCCTCGCAAATGGTGAAGGCGATTTCGATTTCGCCATGAGGGAGCTTCTTCTCCCGAATGGTCCGGAGCACTTCGACGATGATCGAGATCCCCGATTTATCGTCCCCGCCGAGGATCGTCGTCCCGTCGCTGCGAATCTTCTTCCCGTCGACGATCGGCTTGATTCCCTCCCCCGGCACCACGGTGTCCATGTGGGCGGAGAGAAGGAGCGGCCGCCGGGACGGATCGGTCCCGGGGAGGCGGGCGATCAGGTTGCCGATCTCGCCGCCGACCGCCTGGCCGGCCTCATCGAACTCGACCTTCGCTCCCAGCGCCTCCAATTCCTTTTGAAGGACCAGGGCGACCGCCTTCTCTTTTTTGGAAAGGCTGTCGATCCGAACGAGCTTAAGGAAATGATCGGTCATTCGTTGTGTGTTTAGCATGGGAGCCCCTTCATCATTTTATTTTCCATTTTCCATTTGTTATTTTCCATTTTCCATTTTGTAAATGACAAATGAAAAATGATAAACGGCAAATGGAAAATAGTTTTTTTATGATCGTAGGTATTTCTCAAGGAAGGCGAGTGTTCTCTTCCACGCGTCCTTCGCGGCCTTTGGATTGTAGACCTCTCTCCGGCTGTCGTTGAAGAAGGCATGCGGGGCGCCGGCATAGGTTTTCACCTCGCCCGGTTTTTTGAACTTCTTCAGCGCCTCCTTCAGCCGTTGGACCTCTTCCTTTTGGATCCAGCCGTCTTCTTCCCCGTAGATGTAGAGGATCGGCGCCGAGAGCTTTTCGATCTCTTCGTTTGTCGGGATCTCGCCGTAGAAGGGGACGGCGCATCGAATCTCGCCGGTCCTGCAGGCGAGCTGCAGAGTGAAAGAGCCGCCGATGGAAAACCCGATCACGCCGACTTTGTCGGGATCGACCTCCGGCAGGGTCTTCAGATAACGAAGGCCGCCCATCAAGTCGGCGACGGTTTTACCCGGATCGAGGGTGTCCGACAATTTGGCCGCCTCCGCCCCGTTCTGCGTCACGACATGGCCGAGCCGGGAGTAAAGATCGGGGGCGAGGACGGCGAAATGCTCCTTCGCGAGCCGTTGGGCGACCCCTTTGATGTGGTCGTTGAGCCCCCACCACTCCTGGATCAGGATCAACCCCGGATAACGGCCGGTGTGTTTCGGGCGGCAGAGGAAAGCGGAGAGAATCGTCCCGTCGGCCGGGTATTCCACCATGGAGGAGTTCAGGTCGTCGTCGGTCAGAAGTTGGGGGGTCATGATCCTCTCCTAATGCTCGACGAGGAAGCCTGACGATGGTCGCTAGTTGGAATCAATCTCCCTCGATTGAAGGTAGGTCAAGACGATCTGGATCACCTGGTCGGGATGAAGCCGGCTGAGATGCCGCCGACCCGTCTCGTCGGTGTATTTCAAAGCGGAGGTCATCGACCGGCCGGCGTAGCCCCCCGTCATCCATTTTCCTTCCCGGAGCCCCTCGTGGCGGTTGAGGTGTTCGGCGAGCGGCTCCATCGGAATCGGCGGGATCGGCGGACGGGTGACCGTCTCGGCCCAGGCGTAGTAGCGGTATTCGAGCTCATAACCGAACCCCCCTTCTTCCCGCTCCCGGTCTTCGATCACCAGGAAAAGATTTCCCCGGCAGTGATGATCGATCGCCTGCCGGGCCGGCCGCTGCTCGTCGATGATGACGGAAAGCCCCTCTTGCTCGTGCTCCTCGACGCCGATGATCCCTTTCTCGAAGAGCTCCATCGATTGAATGATGCTGTCGTAGGATTCCCGCCAGAGGGGGCGGTATTCGTCTTTGCGCCGGAAGAGATCGGGGAGCATCGGCATCAACGTTTTATAGAGGAAGGCTTCTTTCGGGCCCGGGTAGGTCGGGAGCTGAGAGAGGATCGGGCTTTCACCGGAAGAGGCCAGTCCCTCAATGAGGAGATTCATCTGAACCCCTTCCTCCGACGAGAAGGAAGAGAAATCGCCCGCCTCGGCGGCGGCGATCAGCCGCCCCGCCATCGGCTCCGCCTTCCTCGGATTGAGGAGGGTCCAGACCGAGAGGAGCCCGTCGGTATCGAAATGGTTGTTCGTGATAATGCTGACCTGCGGAAAAAATTGTTTTTGATTCGGATGGGCCAGGTAGCGCAGGACGATTTCGGTGGAGGTGTCGGCCTTGAGGGGAGGAGGGGTCTGGTTCCCCTTCCAGTGGCTCAAATGATGGCTTTGAGGGACGAGCCCGTCGACCGAGATCTTGGGAACCCCTTTCATCGCCTCTTCGTAGAAGTAAAAGACCATACCCTTTTAAATCGCCCTGTCGCCGCTGTTTTGAGATTGAGTAGGGAGTCGCCGTCGACGGGCCTGCATCGGACGGCGGCTCCTTTGAGGGGCTTAGCCGGTCTCCGTTCTCAGGAGATCGGCCGCAACGAATGGCTTACTATACCAAAATTTGGATCATAATTGAAGACCCTTGCTCAAAAATATGAAATCGCGTGACGAAGGGTCGGATTTGGGTCCGACGGCGGAGGCCGAGGCCCGCCGGAACCGAAAGTGCTTGCCATCGGAAAAAGGGGCGTGATATCCTCTGGTTTGAGAGGACCCATTGCGGTCCTCAGTCCTTTTTCCGGCGGCGATGATACATCCTTTTCAAGATAAGTTTCCCAAGTTCCCTTCGACCGTCTTCATCGAAGCGTCGGCGCAGGTGATCGGCGACGTGGAGATCGGGGCGTACAGCTCGGTCTGGTTCGGATCGGTGGTCCGGGGGGATGTGAATGATATCCGGATCGGCGACCGGACCAATATCCAGGATCTTTCGGTTCTGCATGTGACCCGGAAGACCCACCCCCTCGTGATCGGCAGCGAGGTGACGGTCGGCCACCGGGTGACGCTGCACGGCTGCACGGTGCGGGATCGGGTGCTGGTCGGGATGGGGGCGATTCTGCTCGACGGCGCCGAGGTGGGGGAGGGATCGATCGTCGGGGCGGGGGCGCTGGTGACGGAAGGGGTGAAGATCCCCCCCGGCTCGCTGGCCCTGGGGGTGCCGGCCCGGGTGAAGCGGCCGCTGACGCCGGAAGAGAGCGCCTTTCTCTCTCAATCGGCGCGAAACTATGTCGACCTGGCGCAGATCTACTTAAAACAGACCTCCAAATAAGGAGGCGACGATTGTTCCGCGGAATTTTGATCCGGTGGCTGGTGAACGCGGGGGGGCTGTTCTTGATCTCCTATGCCCTGGAGGGGATCGAGGTCGAGGGGGCGCTTCCCGCGCTCATCGCGGCGGCGGTCCTCGGGATCATCAACGCGATCATCCGCCCGATCCTTCTCATTTTGACCCTTCCGATCAACATCTTGACCCTCGGCCTCTTCACCTTGATCCTCAACGGCGCGATGCTGGCGCTGGCCGCCCAGGTGGTCCGGGGATTTACGGTCTCGGGCTTCTGGTCTGCGGTGCTCGGCGCGCTTCTCCTCTCCATCATCAGCAGCGTCATGTCTTTCTTCATCGAGGATATCGCGCGGCCCCATTCCGAATATTAACAAAAAAGCGGGCCGAGTTTTCCCGGCCCGCCGTTGTCCCGCTTCAATTGGTTTAAGCCGCTTCCCTCCGGGAGACCCCTTCCTCCCCGGTCGTCGAGATGTCCCGCGCGCCGCTTTCTCTGAAAATTTCCTTGGCGCGATCGACCTCTTCGGATGTTTCGCAATGGACGGAGATTAAGATTCCCCCTTCTTTGACCTTTGCCTCATACTGTTTGGCTTCGTATTCGGGGATTCCGAGTCCGATCAGTCCCCCTGCAATCCCCCCGGTCGCGGCGCCGATGGCGGCGCCGCCGAGCGCCGCCATAATGGGCCCCGCGGCGATGAAGGGGCCGACTCCCGGGATCGCGAGCGAGCCGATCCCGACCAGCCAGCCGGCGACCCCGCCGATCACCCCGCCGGTGGTTGCGCCGGTGGCGACCCCTTCCGGGGCTTTGGTCGCTTTTTTGTGAATGAAATCCCGAACCCCCTCCTTATCGGGGGTCAGGACAGAAATATCGGTCGGCGCGAACCCCGCGGCGTTGAGACGATTGAGGCAGCTCTCCGCCTGGTAGGGACTATCGAAAATGCCAACGACTGCTTTCTTCGCCATCCGTGATCTCCTTATCTCATTGTGGAGGATTTGACCTCCAGCTCATTCTCAACTTTTCCCGCCCCGGCGATCTGCTCCGCCTTCTCGGCGATCTTCTCTTTTTCGGCCGGGCTGTTGACCGGTCCGCGAAGGGTCACCTTTCCCTCCTGCGTGATGATTTTTACATTCTTCGCCGTGGTGGAGAGGGAATCATCTTCCGTGATCTTTTTCCGAATTTTACGGGTGGTCTCGACGTCGGCGGGGTCGGTGCCTTGCACCTCCGGCGTCACGGCCGAGGAGCCCCGGTCCCTCTGGTTGATCTCGCTGTTGTCCGGCGCGACGGACGGACCTTCCTTCTCCACCGCATCGGCCGGCCCGCCGGTCAATACAAAGAGAACTGCAATGATCCAAACGATTCGGTTCATTTCAACATCCTCCGGTTGTTACGATCGGATCTTTTTCAGAAGGGTGTTCCCCAAAGATCCGGCCCGCTCTCCGATCACCTGCACCCGCTTTCCGATAACCTTGGCTCCCCGCTTCAGCATCTTCTTCGCCTTCGGCGTCGCCTTTTTAATCTGGTATCCGAGCCCGCTTCTTCTGGGGGATGCCTTTTTTCGGCCGGGCGATTTCGCGACCGTTTTTTTTCGTCTGACCTGCTTTTTCTTCTCCGGCATGATGGTCCTCCTATAGAGTTGAGAGTATTCCCAATGAGGAGGTTGAGTGCAATTCATAGACCGTCGCAAAGCGGGGTTTTGAAGGCCCATATAACCATATAAAAGGAAGACGCAGGTCAACGAGGGATGAAGTCGAGCAATGGAGAGAGGAGTGGGCATGTACATTTTGCACAGTCATCGACCGGACATAACGTAAGGGGATACAAAAAAGGATGAGTTTGGGATAGGCGCTTGCGATCACCGGATGCAACCTGTGAAAAAAAGGAACAAGTCGAGGTCGAGAACCTGCACGCGGGACCCTGAATTGCAAAAGACATCTATGTTATAATGAATTATTCCAAAAAATGGAGCGTTCGCCGCTTTTCTCTCCTTTGGAGGCACTCATGCCGCAGAAAAAAGAATTTCCAGGTTGGACACTTTTCGCGATTCTCTTCATCGTCACCGTTCTGCCGTTTTTCTTCTTCAGCCCTCAAACCGGTCAGATCTCCTACAGCGATTTTAAGCGCCTTCTTCGAGAGGGAAAGGTCAAGGAGGTCGTGATTTCCAGAGACGCCATCGAAGGGGTGAAGATCGAAGCTTCGGGAAAAGAGGAGCCGTTCAGCACCGTTCGTGTGGACGATCCCAATCTCACCTCGGAGCTGGAAGACCAGAATGTCCAGATCACGGGGGAGATTCAGAGCGGTTGGCTCAGAGACATCGTCCTCTTTTGGGTGCTGCCGTTCGCGGTCATTCTCTTTATCTGGAGCCTCTTCGCAAGAAGAATGGCGGGAGGAGGGGGTGGGCAAGGGTTTATGACCTTTGGCCGGGCCCGCGCCAAGGTCTTCGCGGAGAAGGACATCCAGGTCAGCTTCAACGACGTCGCCGGCGCGGACGAGCCGAAAGAAGAGTTGATGGAGGTGGTCGAGTTTCTCCGGCAACCGCAGAAGTTCCAGCGTCTCGGCGGACGGATCCCGAAGGGGGTCCTGCTGGTCGGCCCTCCCGGAACGGGAAAGACCCTCCTGGCGCGCGCGGTTGCGGGAGAGGCGAAGGTCCCTTTCTTCTCGATGAGCGGATCGGAGTTCGTCGAGATGTTCGTCGGAGTCGGCGCGGCGCGCGTCCGGGATCTTTTCGCGCAGGCGCAGGAGAAGGCCCCCTGCATCATCTTCATCGATGAACTTGACGCTCTGGGGCGGGCGCGCGGCGCCGGGATGCTCGGTGGGGGCCATGCGGAGCAGGACCAGACGCTCAACCAGCTTCTGGTGGAGATGGACGGGTTCGATCCGAGGAAAGGGGTCATCATCATGGCGGCGACCAACCGCCCGGAGATCCTCGATCCGGCGCTGCTCCGGCCGGGACGGTTCGACCGCCAGATCCTAGTCGATCGCCCCGACGTTCGCGAGCGTGAAGAGATCTTGAAAGTTCACACCCGCAACGTCAAGCTCGATCCGAAGGCCGACATCAAATTGCTCGCCACCCGGACCCCGGGATTCGTCGGGGCCGACCTGGCCAACGTCGTCAATGAGGCGGCGCTCCTGGCGGCGCGCAGCAACAAGGACCATGTGGAAATGGATGATTTCGAAGAGGCGATCAACCGGATGACGACCGGCCTTGAGAAGAAAAAGCGGGTGATGAGCAAGAAGGAGAAAGAGTATGTCGCTTATCACGAATCGGGGCATGCCCTGGTGGCGGCGCTGGTGCCGAACGCCGATCCGGTCCATCGGATCTCCATCATCCCCCGCGGCATCGCCGCCCTCGGCTACACCCTTCAACTCCCGACGGAGGATCGTTATCTGATGACGAAGAGCGAACTGCACGATCGGCTGGCGGTGTTGCTCGGGGGGCGGGTGGCCGAGGAGATCATTTTCGGCGAGATTTCGACCGGGGCGCAGAACGATTTGACCCGCGCGACCGATATCGCCCGGAGCATGGTTCGCGAATTCGGGATGAGCGAGAAGCTGGGGCTGGTCTCCTTCGAGCGCCCCCGCCGGATGGTGCCGGTGGACGGCGCCCCGCCCGGCGCCAAGGATTACAGCGAAGAGCTGGCCAAGTCGATCGATCAAGAGGTCAAGGAGATCATGGACCAGACCTATGCCCGCGTCCATCACCTTCTTGAGGACCATCGGGGCGAACTGGAGGCGATTGCAAAACTTCTTCTCGAAAAAGAGGTGATCGAAGGGGAGGCGCTTCGAGAGATTGTTCGCGGAAGCGGCAAACCGAAGAAAGACGAAGACGCCCGCCCGGTCGATCTTACTTTTCCCGAACCGCCGCGCCCGCGGGCCGTCGGGGAGTAGCGAGGAAACGGATGCCGGAATTGAACGCCGTCCAAGGGCTGTTGCAAGGACTGTTAATAGAAGAGCGGCAGTTGAGTTCAGCCTATACCGCTTATCTTCCGCTGCTTCATCCGCCGGTTTTGCGTGAGAAGATTCGCGGGTGGGTCGGGGAGGGGTGGAAACATATCGAAGCGCTGGAGAAGGAGATCGAGAAGCGGGGGGCCGTTGCAGGCCGGTCGGCGGCTCCCGCGCCGACCGATCCCGCGTCTGATGAGACGCACGATCTTCTCGATTTTTTCTTCCAGAAGGAAGAGCGGCTTTACTACTCCTACCAGGAAGCGCTGAAGCGGACCGAGGCGGAGGATCTCCGTTCACTTCTCTTTCGCCACCTCGAAGAGCAAAAGGGGCACATCGCCGGGATTCAGAATCTCTATGCTGAGTTCCTTTACTACTAATCTTTTTGACAAATCGTATCCCGAAGAATAAAATTTCTCTATGTCGACCGGCCGTTCCAATCTTTTGACTGTTCGCGCCCACACCCTTCTCTGCCTGCTGGGGTTTCGCGGGGAGGGGTACAGTCCCGCCTTCGTCGAGAACATGGGGGCGATTCACCGCCGTCTCTCGACCGATCCGAAGACCCCCGTTCAAGTAATCGCCCGGCCCGATGAGATCTGCAGCGTCTGTCCGCATCTCCATCCGGACGGCTGCCATCTGAAGGGGCCCGGTTTTGAAGCGGCGATGCATCGTCAGGACCAAGCGGTGATGGCGCGATTGGGCATCGCGGAAGGGGAGGTCCTTCCGTGGGGAGAGATTCTTCATCGGATCGCCGCGCATATCGAAGGGGGGGATCTCGGCGCGATTTGCGGCGCCTGTTCCTGGCTGCCGTTGGGGTATTGCCGGGAAGGGATCGACGCGTTGAGCGTCGTTCAACATCGGGAGAGATTGTCATGAAGCGCGTGTTGATTCTTTTGGCGCCCGGGTTCGAAGAGATCGAGGCGGTCACGATCATCGACATTCTCCGCCGGGCCGCCGTCGAGGTAACGGTCGCCGGGACGGTGGAGGGGGCGATCGAAGGCTCCCGGAAGGTGAGGCTCCTCGCCGATCTGTCGATCGACAAGGTCGCCGGCGGCGATTATCACATGATCGTGTTGCCCGGCGGGCAGCCCGGCACCAACCACCTCGCCGAGGATGAACGGGTCGGGCGGATTTTGAAAGAGGCGGCGGCGAAAGAGAGATACATCTCGGCGATCTGCGCCGCCCCGTCGATTCTCGCCGCGGCCGGGTTTCTCAACGGAAAGAAAGCGACGAGCCATCCTTCGGTGCGGGAGCGGATGGGAGGGGCCGACTATTCCGAGGCGCGGGTGGTGGTCGACGGTAGATGGGTGACAAGCCGCTCTCCCGGCACGGCAATGGAGTTTGCTTTCGAATTGGTCCGGCTGCTGGCCGGGGAAGAAAAAGCAAAAGAGGTGAACCTGGGGGTGATGGCGCGGTTATAGGGGCGGTTTTGGCGGAGAGGTTTTCCATGTTGGACGCTTACGTGGCAAAGGGGCTTGGCGAGTATCTCGTGATGATGCAGCCGATCATTCCGATATTCCATCTCGCCTACGTTATTCTGGTCAATCGCCTCGTTTTGTTTGGAAATCAGTTTCGCTCCCCTTTCGAGTGGTTCATCACCCTCCATTATGTGATGTTTCTCTTCTTCCCGTTCGGCTGGCTCTGGGTGCAGCTCGGCAAATTGGGCCCCGCCTCCTTCGGCCGGACCGTCGAGAGCGGCATCCCATTCTGGATTCCGGGGATCAGTTTCGGTCTCTCCGGTCTTCATTTTATGCTGACCAGTCTTTTGATCTTCCTTTGGTTTTCGGAGGCGAAGGCGCCGCAAAACGATTTTGATTTTCGGAAGGTCCGGTGGTGGAGCTACCTGGTTCTCCCCGTTGTCCTCTGGGGATTCGTTTACCCGTTCCAACAAGGGGGGCAGCCGGGTGAATTCGTCTTCCTCGGCATCAAAGGGCTCTGGGATTCGCCGTTCGGCGCGCTGATGAATCCGACCTCCACCTTTCTTTTGGGCCTGCTGACCTTCATCTATCCGCGGGTCAACCTGAAACTTTTCATCGGAAGCGCGTCGGTCCTGCTGGTCATCGCCCTCATCGGGGCGCGATCGACGCCGCTTGATTGGCCGTTGGCGGTTCTGGCCGGGGTCAATCTCTTTTTGGGGGTGATCCTGGCGATGAAGCGGAGGAAAGCGATCCCCGCCGAAAATCCGGAAGTCGTCTCTTCCCCGTCATCCGCGCCGCCTGCTTGATTCGCCGGCGCAACTATGGCACAATCTGCCGACCGTCGCCGCATTTCAACCTTACAAACGGCGCGCCTTCCTTTCTTTCAAATGCCCCCGTAGCTCAGGCGGATAGAGCAGCGGTTTCCTAAACCTAAAAAAGCATTTCCTAAAAGTCCTCACAATTACTTGTAAAACCAATAAAATACTGATCTTATAAAGATTTCTGAGGTTTTCACGAGTTGGCCCCAGTTGGGTGGAATTGGATGGAGATTGGTTGAGATGGTTACAAAATGGTTACAGTCCAAAAAGATAATTTTCTACCTTTTTTCTTCTTCTGTGATAAAGCATCAGTATCTTGTGATAACCGATCAGTCCCTTCCGATTCAAATTTTCCTCTAACCTAAATTTATTCCGTTCAGAAAATTCGGGTTGAATCGGGAAGTCTTGCTCCGGATTTTCTGTTCCCAAAATCCTCACTCATTTGAAGTGGAAGCACGGAGCCTGACTTTTGATTGGTCGGAGTTCTGAAAATATTATCTCGGTATTTAACTCTTTTATTTCTGGTAAGAAGCCTTATAGGCAAGGACCGTTGGAAGCTGGGACCAAAAATATAACTACAAAAAAGAGGCAACTCATGCAGCCATACCGTTCTGTTCTATTCGGACCTGAAACGGCTCGTGTAATTTGGACCAGATGAAAAATAGACGTTAAAGTACATCTGGACAAAAAAATAGGACTAAATGAGAATGATCCAATAAGGGATTGCTATAAAAATCTAATTAATCTAAAATATTTTGCTATCATTACTTAAATCCAGGTATAAGGTTCCGGCAGGATAGATTGCTGCGGAAATAGACCAGCCCATTTACCAAAACCCATGGCTACAAAATATAAAGAGCCCCAAGAGAAACAGTGTGATTTAGCTGAGCCTCACGCAGCTTCAATGAGTGAGTCACTTCGTGCATTCGGATATGAACTACCAAGCGCGATAGCAGATCTTGTGGATAATAGCATATTTGCCGGTGCCAAAAACGTATGGGTGGATTTCAATTGGGGCGGAGAAAATTCCACTATTTCTGTTACTGATGATGGCTGCGGCATGAGTGAGGAAAGACTCATCAATGCTATGCGCCCCGGCAGTCGTAATCCCTTAGAAAACCGAGATCCCAAAGACCTCGGGAGATACGGCCTCGGTTTAAAGACAGCTTCGTTCTCACAATGTCGCCGTTTTACAGTTCGATCGAAAACCGGTATCAAGAAATCGGCGACACGTTGCTGGGACCTTGATTTTATCGCTACTAAAAATAAATGGTTATTGCTCCGGGAAGCCGGCGAGAAAAGTGAAATCTATTTTCAGAGACTGAGCAATTTCGGACAGGGAACAACAGTTCTGTGGGAGCAGATGGATAGAGTTGTAAAAGGACAAAACGTCGATGACGAAAACCACAAGCGATTTTTCCACGGCCGCATTGAAGGAGTTGAAAAACACCTCGCGATGGTTTTTCATCGCTTTATGGAAGGTACAGGGCGACTCAAAATTTTCGTTAACAACAATAAAGTCGAGCCGTGGGATCCGTTTTTAAAGTCAGAGAAGGCGACGCAGCAAATAGGTGATGAAAGAATAATGCATTTTCAGAAAGATATAAAAGTTATTCCATATGTGTTGCCGCACATTTCAAAGTTGACTCCAGAGAAACATGTCAGGGCCGCTGGTCTTAGAGGCTGGAATCTGCATCAGGGTTTTTATGTCTATCGAAATGAGCGTCTCTTGGTTCCAGGGGACTGGCTTGGTCTGTCAATGGCCAAAGAAGAACATTTTAAACTGGCACGCATCCAGCTGGACATTCCGAACACGATGGATCAGGAGTGGGAAATTGATGTAACAAAATCGAAAGCCAGGCCACCCGATGTTCTGCGAAAGGAGCTGAAGTACATCGCTGACGTGACACGCAAACGTGCCAGCGACATTTATCGCCACCGGGGAAGAGTTATAGCGAGAGCGAGCTCTCAGGGATACGTTTTTGTCTGGCAGCAGAAAGCGAAACACGGAAAATATTTCTACCGGGTGAATCGTGATCATCCCTTGATCAAGCAGGCGTTGAAAACGCATGAGAAGATAGTCGAACAACTTTTGAGGATGGTAGAGGAAACTGTGCCTGCTCCGCTCGTTGCCTTAACAAACTCTGAAGATCCGGATAAACACTCAACTCCTTTTGAAGGCGCTCCCTCAAAAGAAATTCTGGATCTGATCAGCCAGGTATACCGGGCTATGGTGATTTCGAAGGTTCCGCGCTCTACTGCTGTCGAGCGGCTTCGAGTGATGGAGCCTTTTGATAGCTATCCCGAATTGGTCCAGGCATTTCTGGAACAGCTCAACGGAGATGAAGAATGACGGATTATGAAAAAGCTTTGAGTCACGCATTACTGATGCTTGGCCAGGGAGGTGCCCCTGCAAAATCTATGATTGCTGAAATAGCCAACCTGGCAATCCAAACTGTGTCGCAGCTTGCGCCAAAAGATAGGCCCCTGGAAATAGATGAAGTAAGGCTGGTTCGTGAATTGGAGGGGTTGGTCACTTGGACGGTTGGGCCAGAGTTTGTTATCGACAGTGACGAAGACCATATTAAGTGGTTGCCGGCCAAGAGAGGAGTGCTCGAATGGAAATTCTGGAAACGGTACAGACGTTATCTTACCGAAAAGGCGAATCCTCTCCCTCTGGCTGTGGTAGATTCAATAGATGAACTTACGGATAAGGTTCTTGAACGGCTGGAAGACCCGGAACGGAAGGCGCCCTGGGACAGGCGAGGGATGATTGTCGGGCATGTTCAGTCCGGAAAAACAAGCAATTTTGTCGGACTCATCTGTAAAGCTGCCGATGCCGGGTATAGAATTATTATCGTGCTCGCGGGACTTCATGAGAATCTGAGGTCGCAGACACAAAAACGTGTGGACGAGGGATTTCTCGGTTACAGCTCCGCAGAGGCAACGACATTTACCCAGGGGAACAGACCAATTGGAGTTGGCCTCCTTTTTACGGGATACAGGGCGGCGGCAGATTCGCTGACCGGATACCAGCAGGACTTCAGCCGTCAGAAAGCACGCGGCTTAAATATCAATCCTATCCGCCATGACCCGCTAATCCTGGTAGTCAAAAAAAACAAAACCATCCTCACAAATCTTATCTCTTGGCTTGCCGGATACGCGGATAGCGACCCGAAAAATGTGAAACGGAGACAACCACTTCCTGATGTTCCGCTTCTTGTTATTGACGATGAAGCCGACCATGCTTCTATCAACACCAGGGCAATTCCGATCGACCCGATGACGGGAAGCCCCCAGGATGAATACGACGTAACCGCCATCAATGGAAAAGTCCGGCAACTCCTCAGTCTTTTTTCAAAGAAAGCATACATAGGCTATACAGCAACACCATTTGCCAATATTTTTATTCATCCCGAGGACTACTCAGCCGCCGGTACTCTCGGCCAAGCGCCGAACGAGATTGAAATTCCATACGGTGAAGGGCTTTTTCCGCGCAGCTTTATCATCAGTCTCCCGACGCCGACGAACTACATCGGACCGGTATCTATCTTTGGAATTGATCCTGATCCGGAAGCGGGTGTGAATTCCAGCATTGAGCCGCTGCCGCTAATCTTCAGGGTGACAGACAGCGCTGTCCATATACCCCGGGGACACAGAAGCAGCTTGATCGTCCAGAGCATTCCGGAATCACTGAAGCGAGCCATTCGCTGTTTTATCCTGACCTGTGCAGCCCGAGCGTATCGTGGCAGTGGCAGAGAACACAATTCTATGCTCATCCATGTCACAAGGTTCATATCGGTTCAGCGTCAGGTTCACGAATTAGTCAGGAGGGAGTTGCAGGATCTCACCAATCGGCTACGTTATGGCGATGGCGCATCTGCCCAGCAGATCATAACCGAGCTCCAAATTCTCTGGAATGAAGATTTTGTTCCTACCACAAAAGCAGTTCTTGCCAGAATAACCGATCCGTTGATGATTGAACCAGAGTGGAAGGATATTGAGCCGCTTTTAAATGCTGCCGCCCAGAAGATCGCGGTGAAGCAGATTAGTGGGGAATCCGACGATGTGCTGGACTATCATAACTCGCCGGATGGGGCAAGCGTAATTGCAATAGGTGGGGATAAGCTCTCTCGTGGGCTAACGCTGGAAGGCTTATCCATCAGTTATTTCCTCCGTCCATCCCAAATGTATGACACTCTAATGCAAATGGGACGATGGTTTGGCTACAGACCGGGCTATCTGGATCTCTGCCGCCTGTATACTACAAATGATCTTGTCGATTGGTATAAACACATTGCTTTTGCCGCCGAGGAACTGCGGCAGGAATTCGAATTGATGGTGGATACGAACAAGACACCCAGGGACTATGGTCTTCGAGTACGGAGCCATCCTAATGGTTTGTGGATAACAAGCCTGGTGAAAATGCGTGAAGCCAAGACACTGACTATTTCCTACGACGGACGTATTTCTGAAACTACTGTGTTTCATCGAGATGATAAGATCACAGGGCAAAACCTGGATGCTACCAACCGGTTTCTGACTGATCTCCCCAAATTGAATTCTTCTGGTACCTGTGTATGGTCTAAGATTCCGGCACGGGCAATTATTTCCTTTCTCAGGGAATACAGGACCCACCCTCATGCTCCTAAAGTCAACAGCGCACTCCTGGCCCATTACATTTCACGAAAGTCCGCGGCCGGATTTCTTAACGAATGGACGGTGGTCCTTGTTTCCAGTGAGGATAAGGGAGCCAGGGGTTCGGCGGTATTCCCTTATCAGGTGAACCTGGTACAACGGAAGAATGAAACTGAGGATGAATCCTCATTAAAATATACTGTGAAGCGACTGCTCAGTCCTGTACATGAAAAGATCGGATTGAGCGAAATGGCCATCAGGCAAGCGCTTGAGGAAACCAGAGCCGCCTGGGCTATGAGTCCACCGGATAAGCGTTCCAAAGATGAGCCCAAAGAGCCATCAGGTCCTGCTTTGCGTAGGAATCGGCCGATCAACGAAGGGTTGTTGCTTCTGTACCCACTTGACCCGGAAAAAGCCAAACTTCCCTATGACATTCCCACGGTAGGAATCGGTATTAGCTTTCCGGGAGATAAGCTCAATCCGACCGATGGAGTGGAATATGAGGCTAATCTGGTCTACATTGGGAAGGAACTGGGTGATGAGGATAACTGATGCTCAACGCAGGGATCTGGGCTCAGCTTGAGAACTCACGTGGGCGGTCTTCAGACCTGGTAGTGATGCGACTCTTGCCGCAATCGAAATTCAACGTGTTCGCCGCAGTGAATCCTCAAACCAGCCGTCGATGCCTCCTTCTAAAATCGAATCGGGAAGATGTCCGTCCTCTGCAGCCTCTGCCATCAGGCCGTGGTTTTGAAGTAAGATTTCTTGTTACATCTGCAGACCGGGACGGCGGCTATTGTATCCAGCTGGAGTTGATCGATCCACTTCACTCTGATGTATTCGATGTAATAGGAAACGATGTACTCAACAACATTATTCACTGTTCTGATGATAAGGAAGCATTCAATACCTTCGTGGCTCGAATAAAAGAGTGGCAGAGCTTTCTGGATCAACTTCCGCGTGGAGGCTTGGACGAGCAGGCTCAGCAGGGATTATTTGCAGAACTCTGGTTTCTGCGAGAGTTTCTGCTTGGCGAAATGTCGGAGGATAGAGCTGTCTCCGCTTGGGGGGGGCCCAAAGCGCTTGCAAAAGATTTCCAGTTCAGTGCACTCGCATTCGAAGTAAAAGCGAGTTCTGGAAAACAGCACAGCCGTTTCCATATCAGCAACGAGCTTCAGCTCGATATGCAGAGCTCTGATAGACTCATTTTATTCTGCCTCTTACTTGAGCGGCTTGCAGGTGGCGGATTATCGCTCTCTGAACTGGTGGCGGCCATACGGGAAAACTTGCGTGGGCATTCTGAAGCAGCGGTCCGATTTTCAGAAATGCTCTTGGAGGTAGGATATCAGGATGCAGAAGCCGCGAATTACACAACGCGGTTTGCTGTACGTTCTCAGCATTTCTTCGATGTTCGCGATGATTTCCCCCGGATCGTCGAAAGAGATCTGCGAATTGGTGTTGGGGATGTGCGTTACTCCATTCTCTTCTCTGAGTGTCAACATTATGAAGTCAATCCTGACAATGTGCGCAATTTAATCCGTCGTATATCGCTATGAACATTGATGAGTTTGCTGAAGAGTTCAGGCAGGAGGTGTTATCGCGTTGTAACGATGAAGAATCTGGACATTTTCGTGAAGACAAATTCACAGAGGTAATGATTGAATATCTGATCAGAGCTGATGAAGTGGATGATGGCGAGGTCTGTTATTATAAACATAACGCGCGTGGTGAGAAGCTGAATGGGGTCAATTTCTCCAGCGACGGGGAATGTGTGGACCTCTTTGTATCTTGTTACCACGGTATCGTACCACCGAAGTCGGTTCCAAATTCCGAAGTTAATGACCACTTCAGGTGGATCCGGAGATTCTTCGAAGCATCGCTTGGCGGAACACACCGTCATTTAGAGGAATCGTCACCCGTTTTCAGCGTGGCTCAGCAGATCCACGCGCAAAGGGAAGAAATAACCAGGGCACGTTTTTTCCTTCTTACCGATGGAATTGTACGCAAGGCGGAGGTCCAGAGTTCGACAGTTAATGGAATCGAGGTCAGGAATTTCCTTTGGGATCTGGAAAAATTGCGGCGTTTCATTACCTCGCGGATGCAGCGAGAGGTTATCGAAATTGATTTCGCCACTGATTTCGGTGCTTCCGTGCCGTGCTTGGAGGCTCCCGGAACAAAAGGAGAGTACCGGACCTTCCTGGTATTCTTTCCAGGCACGTTGCTCGCTGAGTTATACGGTGAGTTCGGTCCCCGGCTCCTTGAAAAGAACGTACGATCATTTTTACAGGCAAAGGGTAAAATAAATAAGGGCATCCGGAAAACTATTCTTGAAGAACCGCAGAACTTTCTTGCATATAATAATGGTATCTCCGCTACAGTAGAGAAGGTCAAGATTGATTTGCCGGCCAAGGGACCTCCTATGCTTCGATGGGCTCGGGATTTTCAAATTGTTAACGGGGGACAGACTACGGCATCGATTTACCATGCATTCAAACGGGACGGTGCAGATCTTTTAAATCTGGTGATTCAGGCGAAACTTACTGTGCTGAACGACCCGAATAAGGTGGAGATCTATGTGCCGCAGATTTCTCGATATGCCAACAGTCAGAACAAGGTAAATGCGGCTGATTTTTCGGCAAATCACCCATATCATGTGAAGCTGGAGGAATCATCGCGCCGTTTGTGGGCTCCATCTGTCACAGGAACGGAACGGCAAACGCACTGGTACTATGAGCGGGCTCGCGGATCATATCTCGACGACAAGAGTCGTGAAGGAACGCCTGCGCGGATGAGGGCATTCGAGATCTTAAATCCGTTGCGGCAGAAGTTTACTAAGACAGATCTGGCTAAGTATGAGAATACCTGGAGCCAGTACCCATATCTGGTGTGTCTCGGAGCCGAAAAAAATTTTATAAAGTTCACGGAGATGTTTATAGATAGAGGGTATCCCGTTGTTGATGAGGATTACTTTCATCACCTCGTTGCCAAGGCGATTCTGTTCAAGACGGCTGAGAAGCTGGTAGGTGCACAGGGATACGGCGGATTTCGGGCCAATATTGTAACTTACACACTGGCGTGGTTATCACATCATACTGCCCAGCGGGTTGATTTGGAAAAGGTTTGGAAGGAACAGAAGCTTTCGGAGAGCCTGTGTGAAGCCATAGTTACTGTCTCCAAAACCGCGAATGAACATATCGTAAACCCACCCCCTCAAAGACGGAATCCTGGTGAATGGTCAAAACGGCAGGATTGTTGGGAGACTTTCAGAAGCACTGCGATAATCATTCCTTTTGGTTTGGAACATGAACTGGTAGACACCGGTCGCCCAGACTACAGGCATGGTCTGAAGGATAGAGATGATGCGTCCGGTTACACCAGTGAAACACAGAAGGAAATCAGCTTGGTGAAGCAGGTGCCGGCCGAGACATGGTTAAAAATGTCCCGCTGGGCAAAGGAGACAGATAATCTCGCCCCCTGGCAACGTGGCCTGGCGTTCAGTTTAGGAAAGGTGGTCGGCTCTGGCAATTCGCCAACCCCGAAGCAGGCGCACCAGGGTTTGAAAATTCTAGAAGAGTCCCAGCGGAGGGGCTTCAAAATGTGATGCCCAATTTATCGATCAGAAGGGTTTCAGCAAGACGTAACCATTTCGGAAAATATTTTGGAGAAGTTATTCCAGAGAAGGGTTACCTACCTGTTTTCGAAAAGTGCCGCCCGAGGAAAACAGAGGATGAATGTGTTCAGGATGGATAATTAACATTAATGTTTATGGCTAAGATTAATTTAGACGGCGGTCATAGTATCGACGGTAAACTATTCAGGAAAAACCTGATGGAGTGGGGCCAGCGTTACTTTCGTCCCTTTCAATGGAGAGTTACTGAAGATCCATATCTTATTTTGATTGCGGAGGTAATGCTCCATCGCACCCGAGCATCACAGGTAGAACCAGTATATAAAAAGTTCATTGAGCATTATCCTGAGATATTGACTCTAGCCAGGGCTAAAAAAGATGAACTGTCTGAAATCCTTTATCCACTGGGGCTGCGCTGGCGTACCAATCTCCTCTCAGAGATGACTGCTGATATAGTAGCCAGATTTGGAGGGAAAGTCCCCGAAGAAAAAGATGATCTAATGGGCCTGCCCGGTGTTAGCGACTATATCGCCAGTGCAGTACGTTGTTTTGCCTGGAATTACCCTGAACCATTGGTGGATACGAATACTGTCAGAATTATTGGTCGGGTGTTCGGGCTGGAGATTAAGGATTCATCCCGTCGCAACCCGCGGTTCAGGGAATTAATCGCTTCTAATGTTGATCATTACGAACCAAGAAAGTATAACTATGCCTTGCTGGATCTGGCGGATCGGGTTTGTTTTAAAGTGAAAGAGCCGGAATGTAACTACTGTCCGATCCAGGAGTCGTGTCTCTACGGTGTTCAGTAATTCAGAATGTCCGTTTGATACGGCTATTCCCCTGTCCTAGCAAGTAGATGAACCTGGTTTCTGGTATGCCAGGGTATTTGAATGGATTTGAAATAAAAGTGTAAATATATTTGGTTTGCTGCAGATCATTGGGAGAGGTGAGGATAAGACGCAGAAAATGATTAAAACTGAGAAACCAAAAGGACAGGGAGTTCCAATCCGTAAGCCTGTACAGGATACGCCCATCTTTAGTGAGCGAAAGTGTTTCTCGGCAGAGCACAAAGCTTGGAGACGGCGCATGCTTCGCTGGATCAGGGAGAGAACCGACCTGTTTCCTGATGCGGTAAAAGAAAAAAAGAACGCGAATCTGAGAGAACACCTGGATGAATCAGTCATAAACATATGGCTTGTTGCCAGAATTCTTTCCATAGCTCAGGGTGATCCCGATCTTGGACGGAATTCGGAAGCGATTGACGGATTCATTTACGTTCTTCTTGCACAGAAAGTGGATGATTGTACTTCTCAAAAGGTTTTGGCGGCGCTCAGATGTCGTTTCGAAACCTGGGATCAATTTCTGAGAGTTGAATCTGAGGAAATCGAGTTTTTTGTATCGACGGTAGTATCTGGACCTAGGAAAGCTGCATTCGTCAGGTCAACGCTTGAAAATGTTAGAAGGCAGCTTGAGTTACTTTCGTTTGAAGCGGCACCTACACAGTCAGATTCGGAAATAGATAGATCGCTTGGATTAAACTCCGGTCTCACAAATCAAAATAACGCCGAATTTGTGAGGAAAATTCTGGGAATATCTGACTTTGTATCAAACGCCGATGCCATTCGGGTATTAGAACGCCTTGAACCTTATAGTTACTTCGGATTCAACCTTCGCGGAGTAAGCCTCCGAGAGAAGAAGATTCTTTTCTCCGACGCGATTCCTCCACACCTTCGATACTCGCTGCGGGTCAATCTTGCCATACATGGCCGTGAGATATGCAAAGTCTCAAAGCCCAAATGCGACCGCTGCCCGGTGAATAACTTCTGCGCATATTTTAGGACTGTTACCAGTACGGCCTTCATGGTTTCACGGAAGCCGACAGTGATAGATTTATTTTGTGGTGCAGGCGGTCTGTCTGCTGGTTTCCGTGAAGCAGGTTTTCGAACCATCCTTGCCGTGGACCAGGATCCAGCATCGATACGAACGTTCAGAATAAATCATCCGGAGGTCCCGGATAATAGAGTGATCTGTGCTGATCTCCGGGACCTCCGGAAATCAGAGTTTGCAGGTGTAAAGAGCCTTCTTGCCTCGGAAACAGTAGATGTCCTTGTAGGTGGTCCACCATGTCAGGGATTTTCACGCGCAGGCTGGAGGTCTCGCGGGACGGGACACCGTTATGAAGGTACGGACGATGACAGGAATCATCTTTATCAGGAATTGGTAAGCCTTCTTCGCATAATGCAGCCGAAGGTTGTGTTGATGGAAAATGTGCCCGGAATTGGTGAAGTCCGGTTTGGGGATGGAACGTCATTCCAGGATCTTGCCCGTAAGGCAATGCAGGATTTTGGATATAAGACCGCAATATGGACTCTGAATTCCGCCTGGTACGGAGTTCCACAGAACAGAATTCGTCGCGTGATTATTGGTTCAAACCTTGGAGTACCGCCGGATCGACCGGAATCAGAATATCGCATTGTCACGGATAGCAGTGATCAGGAATCTTTAGAACCTGCGATTACTCTCTTGGAGGCCATTGGGGATCTTCCTGAACTCGCTATTAATGACGGTTCTTGGGTAAGCCGCTATCCTACTTCCTTTGCGAACATGCCCGCGCGTTTTTTGCAGCGGTACGCTGTTCTCCACCCTCAAGGTTTACTCTTTTCACACGTCACCAGATTTCAGAATAAGAAGGATTTGGAACGTTTCGACACCCTTTCCCCTGGTGAAACCTATATGGACCTGATCGAAAGGCGTCCGGACCTGAAAAACTACCGAACAGATGCCTTTGATGATAAATATTACCGCCTCCTTCCTGATGCACCATGCCGTACAATCGTTGCCCATTTGCGACGAGATGGAAACAGCTTTGTTCATCCCAGCCAGCTCAGATCGCTGTCAGTTCGGGAGGCAGCCAGGATACAGTCGTTCCCGGACAATTTCATATTCACCGGTTCCCGGGGAAGTCAGTTCGAACAGATAGGGAATGCGGTTCCCCCTCTGATGGCCCGAGCGATGGCACGGACCATCCTTCTCCACCTTCAGAAGCATGGTATTCATTCTATGAATGGTCAACCTGTTAATAAAAGGGGTGCCTCACCGTTTCTCCAGGGATGGTGTAAAAAATAGGGGTTGGCAATGACCTCGCCGCGGGATAAGTCCGATATTTTTTATTCTCCAGATGTTGTCAGAAAAGGAAATATTAATCGGCCATCTGTAGTTGATCTCTTTTGCGGGGCGGGTGGTCTTTCTCTTGGTTTCGCTACTGCTGGCTGCACCATTATTGGAGCAGTAGATCTCGACGAAGTCGCAGGAGAGACCTATCGTACCAATATCTCGTCGATTCAATCAGATTCTCCAATCAACCTGTTTTTCGGCGAAAATGGCAATATAGAAAACCTGAACTTTCAACACGTCAACGGAGATATAGCGGTTGATCTTCTCATAGGCGGTCCGCCCTGCCAGGGCTTCTCAAAGCTTGGACGTGCCAAGCTCGATAGTCTCAGCGATGAGGGATTTAAAGGAGATCCAAGAAATACACTATATCGCCGGTTTGTAGACGCGGTAAGGTTCTGGAAACCGCAGGCTTTTCTGATGGAGAACGTAATCGGGATGCTCTCAGTCGGCGGTCGCAATGTCGCGGAAGAAGCAGCAGGAGAGCTGGCAGACTGTGGGTATAACGTAGGATATGCTGTACTTAATGCTGTGTGGTATGGCGTTCCACAGCTTCGAGAGCGTCTTTTCTTTCTAGGATACCGACAGGATCTTAATATTCACCCGGAAATGCCGATCGTGAGTCATAATTATAATGTGCCCCGCGGGTATATTCAGGACTTTTCTAATTGCAGTGAGGTTCAGCTTCCACTTCCACTCTTCAACGGTCTCTCCTCCAGCAGGAAGATCCGATTGGTTTCCTCCAGTCACGGTTTACCGGCAGTCACGGTGGCAGATGCACTATCAGACCTGCCGGCAATCATTTCTCACCTCAATTCTGAAGGGCATTCTGGTCACGAATCACGTCCACCCATCCTGGAATATAGAGGAGAGCCGGCTACAGGATATACTCTCATGCGAAACTGGCCGGGTCTTACCCCCGGAAAAATTGAAGATCATGAAATCAGGCTTACACCACGAGATTACGAGACTTTCCGCCAAATGAAGTCTGGAGATCGGTATCCAGAAGCACTGAAAATTTCTGAGCAGAGGTTCCAGACCGAATTGCAGAAATCGCAATCAAGTGGAAAGGTGCATATAGATGGGTCATCTGAATGGGAGGAATTTCGGCGCCGGTTTATTCCACCTTACCCTGTGAATATGTTTCTGGACAAGTGGCGTAAGCTGGATCCAGGCCGTCCTTCCTGGACGGTAACCGCCCATCTTGCGAAGGATTCGTATTCTCATATTCACTATGACAGCCTCCAGGCGCGCGCTATTTCTATACGTGAGGCGGCCCGTCTTCAGTCTTTCCCAGATAGTTTTCGATTTTATGGAAACATGGGTGATCGGTTCCGCCAGATTGGAAATGCAGTACCACCCCTTGTTTCCTGGGCGATTGCCTCCATGATAATTCAGAAATTGGGATATCATGCCCAGGTTCCTCCTTGGTCAGTCGGTGAATCCCTTAGTCCCGATTCTGACAAGACGGTTACCAAGCCTAAAAACAGATGAGATCACGAATCAACCATTTTCCCTCCATGTTTGTTTGAGACCTAAAATTGAAATGATCTATACGAATAACACACATAAGGCGCACAGGTTTTCCTCTCCGCCAGGGGTTGTTCTGTCTGACCCTGATGTCGTCTGTCATAACCATTTTTTTATTAACCTTGAAGTGCTACTATCGAGTAGTAATCAACGACGATCATTTTGTATTTTATCAATCAATGTGTATTCGTCATCACATATAATCCTTTCAACTCTATGCGAATCTGGGTTTATTAAAATTTCAGGCAGCATTGGGGCCAAAGCCGGACCAGAATAACCTAATCTTTTCACTTTTCGACCATTTAATTCAATTATCTTTGTCTCAGCAGGCTGACCCATAACTTGGTGAACCTGCTCTTGCGTATCTCCAAGCTCAAGTTCTTTACACGCCTTAACAAGCCTTTTATACTTTTTTCCACCTCCCTGATTAGCTACCATGAATCATATAGTCAAAACCGCCAGAGTAAGGCCAACCCACATAAATATTGAAGATCTTTTCTTCACGATAGTTATCTTATCGAACTGCCTTTTTTTCTAGTATCTAGGAAAGCGTCCGGGATTTTTCCTCGTCTTTAGTAACACAAGCGCGAGTAACGACTTAAAGCCTATTCTTATCAAGGTCAATTTTAAGCCGCTTAATAATCTCTTCTATTTCTCTTTCTTCTTTTTGATCCCTCTCAATCAGGGGAATATATTTTTTGGAACCACAGGTGGCACATGGATTCCTCAAATTCACGATTTCAACTTTACAGAAGAAACAGAGATAGCGAATGTGCTTTACGGTAACTTTGTCGCTCAATGCAATGAATCCATGGCAAGGTTTTGGTACTAGATCGTCTCACGTTTAACAAGCGTCCGGGTGAACACCGCTTTCTGATCTTCATGAAGCATCTTGAGTTCGCTGTGATAGTGGTTTGCCTCCGCCCTTGCCCTGATCCAGTCGTTTCGAAAGCTGATTGCTGTGAATCCCAGTAAAATGATGAGCGCTGTTTGCAGTACAAACACTCCAACGAGCAAGACTCTCTTTGTGGTAAACATCCCCCTCCTCCATGAGGCACAATGTGATAGGCCTATTAGCCCGGAGGATACCCGTTACGCTAAAAAGAAATCAATGAGAAAATGAACCGAAATGGCATTGAAGAATTATTTTGCTCATTCTATGATGCTGTACCACTGTGGAGGATCAATGATGGATATTAATTGGGAAGAATTGGAAAGACAGATCAAGGAACTTCGAGTGACGGAGAAGGTCGAATCGGATATCGATTCCAAATTTGGAATCTTGGTGAACGATTTTACAAAGGAGAAGTTTCCAGAGTGGCAGAAAAAGATGGGGCCAATCGTGCGCGATATGATCCAATCGAATAAAGACGATCCAGAGGCAGCTGCAGAGGCCCTGATTTTAATTCTTCTGCAAATGATTCATCAGCTCGCCCAACATGAAGTTCTTCTCGAGTATGTCGAGAAATATAATGCCAAATTGCTCCAGCAGTTTAGAGCCATGGATGAGAGGAGCGCAGCCCTAATTCAAGTCCTGGCGGCAAAGGGAATGATCTCAGAAAAGGACTTCGGTGCGGAGGGGGATAAAAGCTGATACTCATCCGTACTGAAAGAACGTGTTGGAGAATAATTATATTGTTCAATCGGATCGGAGGTCTTAAATTATTTTGTTGAAATCGGATGGAGACCTATGATATAATTAAAACAATCGAAAGAGGCTGTTATTAGCCGCCCACGGAAACGTCAGGGCGGCTTTTTTATTGTCTAAATCCTTCCTGAAGTGGTTCCACTCTTCCAGATCGCGTTAAAGATTGTAAGACTGCGCGATTGCTATTCGGGACCTGATTCGGTACGATCCGGAAAAAGAATTCTCCTTCCGTAAGACGCTGCTGCAACCGGTAGAATTCCATCATGCGCACGGTTTTACAAAAACAGAATCAACCGCAAAAGGATCGATTGTCCCGCCGCGCCGAGGCGAACAACGCAGCATCCGCGCCGAATCATTACTCACCCTCGATCCACTTACAGCGCACCCTCGGAAATCAGGCCGTACAGCGGCTTCAGGCGAAGCGCGCCGTCAGCTCCCCCAAAGACCTCTCGGAGCAGGAGGCGGACCGCGTCGCAGAGCAGGTCATGCGAATGCCGGGCGGGGAGGTGTCTCGTTTTTCAAGTGCCTGCTGCGAGAGGCTGCAGAAGAAATGCGCCCCCTGTGCCGGGGAGGCGAGATCTTGCCCGAAGTGTGCCGGGCCGGAAAAGCTTTCGATGAAAAGCGCGACGAACCCTGATCACGCCGCCCCCTCGACGGCCCCGCCCATTGTCCATGAGGCGCTTCGCTCCCCGGGATTTCCGCTCGATTCGGCGACCCGCTCCTTCATGGAGCCGCGCTTCGGCCACGACTTCGGCCCGGTGCGGGTGCATACGGACGCTGACGCGAATGAATCGGCACAGTCGATCAACGCTGTCGCTTATACGGTGGGACGGGACATTGTCTTCGGATCGGGGCGGTACACGCCGCAGACAGCGGAAGGCCGAAGGTTGCTGGCGCACGAATTGACCCATGTCGTACAGCAGAATCGGATTTCGACCCGATCCGCTTCCCCGATGATTCAGCGGCAGACCAGAGAGCCGATGGACGCGGGCGTCCCTTTCCCGGAGCCGCGGGATGCCGGTGTCCCCGGCGGGGTGCCGATGCCTCCTTCCGTCGCATCCGAACCGGCCGAAGCGCGTCCGCCGGCGCCCCGCATCTGCGGCCCGGATGTCACGGAGGCGACCCGGGGCGCGCTCCGTGCGGCCGAAGCGCATTTCAACTCGCTTAATCTCGCCGGCAAACGGGCGCAGTGCCGATCGTTGCATGACTTCATCAGCGGGCTTATCGCCTGGGATATCGTCGATCTCTACTGCCAGAACGCCGCCTGGATCGATGTCTATACCGACCGCCGCGCCTGCGCCACCCCCGGCGACGGCCGCGCCGAGCCCTGTGACGAGCCCGCGGACAGCTGCCGCCACTCAGTCAGCATGGCCGGACAATGCGTTCTGGCCGGAACCCTCAACTATCTGTTGTGGGGGCAGATGCATCGGCTCTGTCATCAGCATGCGCAGACCCCCGAGAACCGAAACACCTACACCACCTGGAACCCGCATCCGCCGCCGCTGCTGCATGTGCAGCTCGGTCCGCAGGAATTCGACCGCGATCAGATGGCTTTTTATATCAACCTCTACAAAGGCTGGGGGCTGGTTGAAGATCCGAGCGCGCCGGTCGCCATGGCACGGGCCGCATTCTCCTCGGGCGCCGATGCCGATCCACCGGTCGCGAACCGGGCCCACTGCACGGAGGCCTGTCCTTTCACGAACCGGGGCCCGTTCGCATGGACGTGGCGGCCCGGTCACGTTCAGTCTCCGTGAGAGCCGAACACAAAGTGAATGTGTTTGATGCCGCATTTGAATCGGAGGCAGAGCGAGGATCAGAGAAGTTGATCGTTCGGCCAGGCAGCGCGTAGGCGTCAAGCCGGCCTGACCAGGAGCACTGAGCCACAAATGAAGAAGACAGTTTGGGTCTTCCAGCTTTTCCTTCTTTTCTGGGCCGCCGGCGCGCTTGCGGAGGGCTTGGAAGGCTGTGACGAGCATATCAAGTACGGCATCCCTTCCGCCGAGCCGATTCTGTTGTGCAGAATGGGATATGCCCTCTCCCATGATCCACAAAAGAAAGCGGCCCGCTGGGTGGCCTATCATCTAACGAAAGAGAAACTGGAAGGGACCCAAGCGCGCTCCGACGACTTTCGGACTGATCCGGATCTGCCGCCGGGGGAGCGGTCCGAGTTGAAGGACTACAAAAACAGCGGCTATGACCGAGGCCATCTGGCCCCCGCGGCGGACATGAAGTGGGACGCCCGCGCGATGAGCGACAGCTTTCTGCTCTCCAATATGGCCCCTCAGGTCGGTGCGGGGTTTAATCGAGGAATTTGGGCAGTCCTGGAAGAGAGGGTCAGAGACTGGACGATGCAGCGGGGCGCAGTTTTTATTTTCACCGGACCGATCTATGCGGAGCGGCATCCTCATATTGGTCCCAACGCGGTGTCCGTTCCGACCTATTTCTACAAAGTGGTGTTCGATCCGGCAGAGGGAGAGGCGATCGCGTTTATTTTGCCGAATAAGAAGCTGAAAACAGGAGATCTCCCGAATTACATCACGAATGTTGACACCGTGGAGGCCCGGACTGGTCTCGATTTTCTGTCGGAACTCGAAGACAGCGTGGAAGATCTCGTCGAGGTACAAATCCAGCCGTCGCTCTGGTAAACAACCCAGAGCGCATTTTAATCAGCCTGTCTTCCGCGTTCCTCTCTGATTGGTCGTGCGCAGAACAGATTCCTGATCCGATCCAGCAAGACAGGGGAGTGCCCGGTGTCGAAGAGCAACCTGGGTCGGTTTCATCCGCCATGTGCCGCGGCCGATCGAATCATCCAGATGTGACAATTTGCCTCTGGTCTTCGCTTCCGAGAGAGATCAGGCCTTCTTTCTAATATCCTGACGTGTTGTCCCTCTGCCTTGAACGCCACGGGTGGTCGCCGTTCCGGCTCGGCCCTGTTTTCCGGTTAGCAGCCAGTCGGTGCTGACCCGGCCCATCTGGGCAATCCGCACCAGCAAGTCAGGGGATGGAATTCGCCCCCGCTCATAGCGGCTGATGTAGTTCTGTTTCTTCACTCCGAGGGCTTTCGCAAACTCGGTTTGTGTTTTATTGCCGCGCACGGATCTGATCCGTTCTCCGACTTCCATGGGAGAGATCTTCTTCATGGGTCTCCTCCTTCGATGGGTGAGTTTGATCTTGGATTTCTTAATATCTCACTTCGGCTTATTCTTGAAAAGTATTAGATTTAAAGACAAGAAGTCAAGGGCGGGATCGTCAGAGCAGCCAAACCACATCGGGTATAATAAAGAATCGAAAGGTGACCCGAATGGAAGCCAAACATACAATTTTAATTGTCGATGACGAAAGCGGATCGCGAGAGTCACTCAGGATGATCCTCAGTCCCCATTATCATGTCGAGGAGGCGGATGGGGGGCTGCAGGCCCTGCAGATCATCCGAAAAAAGAAGATCGATGTGGTGACGCTTGATCTGCGGATGCCGGGGATGGATGGACTGGCCGTCCTGCGGGCAATCAAAACCGATGATCCCCAGATCGAGGTCTTGATCATTACCGGATATGGGACGATCAAGAACGCGATTGAGTTGGTTCGGCTCGGGGCGTGCGGTTATCTGACAAAGCCGTTTCACATTTCCGAAGTCACCAATGAGATTATCCTGGCGATCGAGAAGAGAAGAAGAATTGATCGGCTCAATCGGCAATTCATCGGATAATGTTTCAGCTCGCCTCTGTCCTCTCCTATTGTCGTTTCTCATAGGTTCTCCGCTGAAATAATATCTTTCCCGCCAGAAACCATGAAGCGAGTCCCCGTGGATCTTTGATGAACCGAAGTCGGATTTGCGAGGACTCTCAGTTATTTTATTTTGATTTTCCTTGAATTCCAAAAGAAACTGTATTGTAATAAGGTCTGAAACAAATAAGAAGTGCTTGGATCAGTGCCGCGAGGGTGAACCGTCATTTACCATCTCTTTTGAGGAGGATTTTATGAATAAGAAAGAGCTTCTTGAGACGATTAATAAAAAACATGCTGGAAACGGCATCACGAAAAAAGCGGTGAGCGCGATTATCGATGATACCTTTGCCGCGATCGCGAAGGGGATCAAGAAAGCGGGGAGATTCGCGATTCCCGGTTTCGGGACCTTTACGGTGAAGGCCCGTGCCGCACGCAAGGGGAGAAATCCTCAGACCGGTCAGCCGATCAAGATCAAGGCAGGCAAATCGGTGAAGTTTAAAGCTGCGCCGTCACTCAAGAAAGGATTATAAGCCGAGGGGGGACAACTATGCCGTCGGTATTGAAAAGAGCCACCAGAAGCGATAAAAAGATTGATCGAGGACCGGTCGTAGCAAGAAGCATCACCGAACGCGAAAAGGAGGTGTTGCGGCTTGTTGCGCTCGGTTACAAGAATAAGGAAATCGCCAAAGACCTGGGTGTCAAGGTAAAGACGGTGGAGACCCACCGCTTCAACATCATGAACAAGCTTGCCTTTCGAAATATCTCAGAAATGATCCGCTACGCAATCACCAAGGGAATCGCACCGATCGAAGACGAATGAGGGGGCCGATTCATTTGAGATCAAAATGAATCGGCTGGTTTGATTCCGTATTCGTGCGCGATCTCGCGGGTGGCTGTGTATTCCCGGGTAAGTCTCTCTCGCTCGGCGATCAAGGACTGAAGTAAAGGATCTTCCCTTTCCGCTATTTCTTCATACACCTTCTGATAGTAATTGGCAGCGGCTCGAGCGGAGAGGGTTTCGTTTCGAAACGAGATTGTATTGAAGAGAAGAAGGAGAATAACAACCGTCTGGATCATGATCAAACCGACGAATATTTGCTTCTTTGAAAAAGCCATAAATTACCTCATCGAATTCGATTTCAAGAATCAACAACGCACTTTTTATCCTGTGTCGATATAGAATCCATTTCGGCAAAAACTTTGAGGAAAACTTCCATCCCTGTTTTCGCCTGTGCTCTCATCCGGGGATCAAGCCGTCCGTAGCGAACCATCCAACCGATCCCCTCTAAATAGATCAAGAGCTGCCGGTAATAATTTTCGGTAGACCTGTCTGTTCTCCCATAATTCTGCCTGACTGCCATAACGAGTTGGTAAGCACGCTGCTCAAAAAAGAGCAGAAGGGTTTCGTCAGTATTGAGCGGACGGTCTTTCTCATCCTTTATTGGCTCGTGCATGTGGTCAATGAGCACACATTAATCCTTCAATTTGAAACGGTGAGAATGTGTTCTGGAATAAAAATCGAAGGTATTCTACTGTTCCGATTTAGGATATGCAATTAAAAAGTAGACCTGCTGCGACAAGTTGTTTCCCGTTACGTTCACTAACCCCAAGGCCATTCATCTTTACCGTTTCAGGAAAGCTTGTAACATGCCTGCTGGATTAACCATTGTGTCGCTGAACTGTAACAGGGTGTCGCTGTTTGGATACGCTTGCACGGTGTCGATCATCCCTCCTGATCCATATCAAGATTTCTTCGCCGAGTCGCTCGGAGTGAAACAAAAATAAATGGAATCAAATGTTTACCCAGCGTATAGGTCTTAAACGAGCGCATAAATGTCAGGTCTCCCCAATTGGTATGATCGTTGCTATTTCAATCATCGCTAATAGTAATAAGGAGTCTATTCCTTTGGGGGAGGATATTGAAATGCTCCAATCAAGATTGCTTTCGTGCGCTTTAGCAGTCGTAACAGCGCTTTCGTTTTTCGATCAGGTGTGGGCGTCGGGATTTGCCATCTACGATCATGGGGCGAAGGAACAAGCGCAAGGGAACGCAGTGGTCGCTACAGTCGACACTCCCGCCGCTGTGTTCTATAATCCCAGTCGGTTGGAGGTACTCGACGGCGCTAATGCGGAGGTCGGCGTCTCAGCCGGGAGATCTGTTCTCCGGTTCGACAGCGACTTGAGTGGAGAGAACATCGAAGTTTCATCGACACCACTCGTTCCTTATGCCTTCTATTCCTATCAAATCAGCAACAAAATGACTCTGGGAGCGGGTCTGTATTCCTCCATGGGGAACCGCATCGATTATCCAAATGATTGGGAAGGTCGGTTCCTGGTGACCTCATCGGAGTTCAAACAAGTCAATTTCGCTCTTTCGGCCGGAGTGAGGATTTCAGATCGCACTGCTGTTGGTTTAAGCGTCGGGATGGCGCGATCTACGATCGAGCTGGAAAATCGGATTGATTTGACCCCCTTCACTCTCCCGGGCGAAGGGTCCGCTCGCCTGACGGCGGAGGGATATGGGGCATACGGTATCTTGGGTGTTCATCATGATTTCGGGCCCAGATTCGGCATCGGGGCGGTCTATACCACGCCGATGAAAATCTCATATGACGGTCATGCGAGTTACTCTGTGCCCGCTCCGTTGACCCCGCTGTTCCCGAACGGGGGTGCGGACACGAGCTTGACGGTTCCACAGTCAGCGGTGGTCGGCGCAGCCTGGCGATTTAGTCCCGATTGGGTCGCGGAGGTGGACGTCCAGTGGGTCGATTGGAATGAATTGGAAGAACAGAAGATCGAATTCGAACGGACGACCGCCGTAGTCCGCGACACGTCGATTCCGTATCGGCTGAAAAGTACATGGACCTATCGTGTCGGTACCCTGTACCGGATCAGCGACACCTCCCAATGGCGGGCAGGATACGCCTTCGACCCAAGCGCTTCCAGAAATTCAGGAATGAGCCCGATCCTGCCGGATGTGGACAACCATACCTTCACGGTCGGTTATGGATATAAAAAGGGAAGCTGGAATCTCGACGGCTTTTTAGCATATAACTATGGTGCGCCGCGCAAGGTCAACAATTCCTTGCCGCGAATGCCGGAACACCGGGGAACATACCAATCCCAGACCATCGGAGGCGGAGTTTCAGTCACCTATTCATTCTGACGTTGCCTTCGCGATTATCATCACGAGTGGAAGAAACGGAGCATGTCATGGTGTGGACAATCCTGGCCACAGTAGTCGTCGGCATCTGGTCTTACGCGCTGATCCTTCTTTGGCAGATCCGGTCGGCGGTTCCTTATCTAAGAAACCAGCCCGATGTGTTTCTGGACGTGGCTGAATCAAGGAATTCAAGCCGATGGCCGCGGGTTACCGTCGTGGCTGCTGCAAGGAATGAAGAGCGGTCGATCGAGGGCGCCGTCCGATCCTGGTTCGGGAGCGATTATCCGAATCTAAATGTCGTCGTGGTCAACGATCGGTCCACCGACAGAACAGCCGAGATCCTGGCGGACCTCAATAACCATTATCCTTCCCTGAAGGTTCATCATGTGACCGAGTTGCCGGAGGGCTGGCTTGGGAAGACGCATGCTCTGCACCTTGGCGCGTCCGATATGAAATCGGAGTGGCTCCTTTTCACCGATGCCGATGTGACCTTTCATCCGAAGGCCATTCGGAAAGCGGTCGTATTTTTGGAAACTCACCGCCTGGATCATATCACCTGTACTCCGGATTCCAAGGGGGGCACCTGGGCATCGAAAGGATTGCTGAGCATCTTTGCGGCGAGTCTCCTCCTTTATTTCCGGCCCCACAAGATACTCTCTCCGGAAAGCAGCGCAACGGCCGGCATCGGGGCCTTCAACCTCGTGAAGACATCGGTCTACCGCCAGATCGGAGGACATCTAGAGATCGCCCTCTGCACGGGCGACGACCTGAAGCTTGGGAAGCTGGTCAAGCTGAACCATTTCAGACAGATGATGCTCTTCGGGAACGGAATGATCTCCGTGCCCTGGTATAAGAATGTTCCCGAGGCGGCCCGCGCTCTGGAGAAGAATCTCTTCACTGCTTTCAATTACAGCCTCCCGACCGCATTTTTTGCGTCGGCTTGCGCCTTTATCGCGTTTTTCGCCCCGTACATTGGGATATTCTTCGCGTCAGGATTTCAAGAGATTTCGTTCGCGGCGGCCATTGCGGCGCAACTTGCCATTTTCAGGTACATGGGGCGGCTTACCGGCGTTCCAATGACGGCGGCCCTCTCCGTTCCGCTCAATGCAATGTCAATCTTCTACTGTGTGATGCGTTCTATTTACATGGCGAAAAAACGGGGTGGAATCATGTGGCGGGATAACCTCTATCCGTTGGCAGAATTGCGCGAAAAGGGGAAGATCTGAGCGATTCACCTCTGAAGAGATCGGTATTTAAACGTCAGGGTGCCCTGCATGATTGGGTTGAAGTATGGGTTTCTCGCATTTGCGACCGTAGTCTCCTTCTCCACGGCGGTTTTGATCTTCAAGCACCGCCGTCCAAAAGGGCCGCATGCCGCCCTCTCCCTCGGCAGCTTTTTCACGTCCGGCTATCTCGTCATCCTGCTGCTGATTGAGCGGGATCTCGATTCAGGGGTGCCCCCCGTTCCCTGGCTGAATCTCTTTCAGGGATTGATCGGTCTGATCGTCTCCCTCTCCGTGGTCGTGGCTGCCGTCCTTCCACAGGCTTACGCGAAGTTTCGGAGGGCGATACTTCCTTTTTCCGTGTTGGGCTTTGTGATCTCCGCAATTTCTCTGTCCGCGCCATTGTACTCCGATACGCTCGTCGTCCGACGCTATTCGGAGCTCTTTTTCAAGTCGGCGTTCTCTCTGATCTTCGATCTCTATGTTTTTGCGGGCCAGTGTTTTGTTCTGGCGATCATCGCGTTTCAATACCGGATCTGCCGTTCCGAGGAAATCCCCTCTCTCGATAAACGGATCGTCAGAACCCTCGCCCGGTGGGTGGGTCTCCGGGGGGCCCTCTTCTGGATCAGTATTTGGCTGCTGATTCAGATTCATGAGGAAGGGGCTTCGGAGAAATGGTTTGTCTTTCTGAATGCCGGCGGGAGCCTGATCACGATGGGGATCTTCATTCATCTCGTGATCCGCCATCGGGCATTCGATATCGAGACCGTCGTCCACAAAACGGCGAGCTGGTTGATCGTCTCGTCGGTTCCCCTCGTCGCCCTGATCTGGGGCGCGGCCTGGTTGAGGCCCTGGTTGGTAGAATATCCAGACTCGACATGGGGGATGTGGATCGGAGGAATCAGCTTCGCCGCGGCGCTCTATCTGTACATCGCGCAGCCCTTTGTCGATCAACTCTTCGACCGGCGCAAGTACGACCTTCAAAAAACGCTCGATCAGGTCATCGCCGAATTGGCGGTCCTTCAAGAGCTTCAGCCGATGTCGCAGAAGATACTGAGAGAGGTAGGGAGGGTCCTCTCTGTCGAGTCGGCGGAGGTATTGCTTCTCAACTCCCGGAGCGAGTCTCCGCGACGGGCCGCCGAATGGAATGGACCGATGGAGAAGATCGGGCCGGTCCCGCTGGTCGTTTGGGAGAGGCTCCAGGAGGGATCGGTTGTTCAGATCGCATCTTCCCGGTTCGCGCGTCCGGAGGAGGAAGAGGTTCCGGCAACGGCGTGGCTGAAAGAGCATCATTTTGCGCTCTGTCTTCCTCTGATCCAGAAGGGGGAGCTTCTCGGCACCATCGCCCTGGGAAGAAAGCGCAATATGAAAAGATTTTCCCGGAGGGAGGTCGACTTTCTCTCGCGGATCGGCGCGGCGTCGACGATCGCCTTTTCGAATTCCCTGCTTCTGGAACAGGTCCGGAATCTTGACCGCCAGAAGACCGAATTTCTTTCCGACGTGGTCCATGAGCTGCGGGGACCCCTCCTCGGCATGGCTAGCATCGCCGAGGGGATTCTGGCACACCACGGGACTGCGGCACCGGAAAATCAAAGACGACTGATCGAAGACATCAGACTGACGGCGCTCGACATGAAAGATCTCGTCGATCATTTGCTCGATCTGAGCAAAATCGAGATGGGGGTAATGACATATGACTTCCGCGAAATCGAATTAGAGAGCGTCGTCCGTCTCGCCGTGGACCTGGCCGGGGGCGCGATCACATCGAAGGGGCTGGAGCTGGCGGTTCAGATGGACGAACCTCTTCCGATGGTGAAAGGGGACAAGTCGCGGATCCGTCAATGCGTGACGAACCTCCTCTCGAATGCGGTCAAATACACAGATCACGGCACGATCCTGGTCTCTTGCGCGAAGGCCGAAGGAGGGGTCCAGGTTGTCGTCGAAGACACCGGCCGGGGAATGAGTCAGGAGGAGATCCGGAGCCTCTTCACAAGGTACCGGAGAGGGGATCAGGTCAGCGGCATCGAAGGGAGCGGCCTCGGACTCGCACTGACGAAAGAGATTGTCGAGGCCCACCGGGGACGGATCGATGTGGAAAGCGAGGCCGGTCAAGGGACCCGGATTTCGATTTTCCTTCCGGAGAATCAGCCGGAAGCGCTTCAATCGGATCCGGCGCCACCCACCGGAAGAGCGGCCGATCCGAACGGCAAACGGACGGAATTAACGAATGGGACGAAGGGGTCCCTCCCCAGGGCGGTCATGGGCCAGGGTGAAACCCTCCTGATCGCGGACGATTCGGAGATCGACCGGGATGTTCTTCAATCGTTCTTCGAAGCCAACGGATACCGTATTGTAACAGCGGCGAACGGAAGGGAGGCGCTTCGACGGATTCGTGAGGAGGTTCCGGATCTGATCATCACCGATATGATCATGCCGAACCTCAGCGGGCCGCAGCTTTGCCGGATGCTGAAGGATAATCTTAACACGGCGTCCATTCCGATCATCATGGTGACGGCACGCGATAACCTCGGAGAGATGGCGTTCGACTTTGAGTTGGGCGCCGACGATTATGCTCCGAAGCCCTGCAATCTTAAAGAGCTGTCGTTGCGGGTCGCGATGCTGCTCCGAATCAACCGCATCCGGAATGACCTCGAGACGGCGAGATCCCGCCTGATCGAAATGGAATTGATCGCCAGCTCGTCCGGAACGCTCGTTCACGCGATCAAGGTTCCGCTTGCTCTGATCCAGAACTACGTCAAGATCGTCCGGTCCGAATTTGTTTCTGGAAATCCCGAAGAGGCGCACGAGGGGCTTTCCCATATCAGTGAAGCCGCTGAGGACATCGCCGGAATCCTCCATGGGCTCCGAAGGGCCCACATCGATCCGCCGAAAATGGTCAGGGTTGACCTGGCCGAGGTCGTCGAAGCCTGTATCTCGGACCGGACGGAAGAAATAAGTAAACCCAGCTACCGTATCGTAAAGCGATACGGCGAGAATATTCCCCGCGTGCAAGGAGACCAGGCCCAGCTCGGGATGGCATTCGCGAATCTTATCGCGAACGCATTCGATGCGATGCCGGACGGGGGTACGTTGGAGGTAATCCTTTCAATGGCCGGTCGGGAAGGCGTGGAAATCAAAATCCGCGACTCAGGAGCCGGCATTCCCGAGACTGTCCGAAAAAATCTTTTCAAGCCCTTCATCACGACGAAGGCGCACGGAACCGGTCTTGGACTCTGGACTGCGAAAAGGGTGATTGAAAACAATCACGGAGGCGAATTATCGTTGGCATCCATCCCGGGAGCCGGAACGGCCGCGATCGTGAGGCTCCCGCTGGTCGGCCGGATGAAGACCGATCATCAAAAAGAGGTCATTGAACATGGAGAACGGCCGGATTCTGATCGTTGAGGACGATCCTCGTTACGCCAAACTTTACCGCGACGCCCTTCGATCAAGCGGTTACGCGATCGAGGTTGCGAAAGAGCCTTCGGCCGGGCTGCGCGCGCTTCAGGAGAGGCCACCGGACTTGGTGCTTCTCGATCTGACGTTCGACGGGACACCTCAGGGAGGCCTGGACTTCATCTCCTGCGCGTTGGAGGATCGGTCCGATCTTTCGATCATTACCATCAGCGCCCAGAGCGACAGTGCGATGATCAACAAGGCGATCGAATTGGGAGCGGTCGATTATATCGTCAAAGATCATTCTCTCTATGAACTCCTTCCCTTCAGAATCAATCAGGCTTTGAAGAGAATGCGCCTGGAAAAGCTGATTCAGACCCAGATCGATCTTCATAACGGATTTGCCTTCGGTCCCGGCAGGGTGATCGTCGGAAAATCTCCCAAGATGTATCAGGTCTACGCGCTGATCGAAAAGGTCGCATGGAGCCGTTCTACGGTGTTGATTCTGGGAGAAAGCGGAACCGGAAAGGAACTCGTCGCGCAGGCTATCCATGCGCGGAAAGGATCCAACGCGCCGTTTATCTCGATCGATTGTGGGTCGGTTCCGGAAACTATCTTGGAAAGTGAGCTTTTCGGGGTGAAGGCACATTACCCCGGATTCCATAACAGAGAGTCGCTGATCGGAAAATTGGAAGCCGCGAAGGAAGGAACATTCCTGCTGGATGAAATCGGGAACATGAGTATCGGGCTTCAGGCGAAGCTGCTGAGGGTACTGGAAGAGAGAAAATTCAGACCGCTTGGAGGAGAGGAGCTTGTTCTCCGTGCGCAGGTCATCTCCTCGACGAATATCGATTTCAGGTCCGCGATCGAATCGGGGAGGTTTCGGGAAGATCTCTATTTTCGTTTGAACGAGGTGCGGATTGTATTGCCCCCTCTGCGGGACCGTCGTGAAGATATCCCGCTGTTGGTCCGTCACCTCCTGGATCAATTCCGGTCTCAAACGGGGAGAGCGGTCGAGGTGCTCCCGCAAGCGCTGGATAAGCTGATCGCCTATGATTGGCCGGGAAACGTCCGGGAATTGTCCAAGACCCTCCATCGGGCGCTGATGACCTGCCAGTCACAATATCTGGCGCCCAAGCATATCGATCTTTTACTCGCGGGCGGGATGCGACCGGAGGAGGCAGGGGACGCATCGAAAATAGATCCGGACACAGTCACTCTCGCGACCGTCGGTAAGTACAAGAAACTGGTTCAGGAATATCAAAAGACATTATTGACATCCGCCCTCGAAAGGGCTGATGGCAATCAATCCGAGGCCGCAAGACTCCTGGGCCTCAACAGAACCCACTTCATCCGATTATTGAACAGGTATGATCTCACGAAATCGGGGGACGTGGAGTGAATTGCAAAATTCCGATTCCTTTTATCGATATTGAAAGCCCTACTTCTTCCTGAAAGTCTCACCTTGGTATACTGAAGGAAATTGTAGATTTCAATTTGTAATGAGCATGCTGGCCGAGAGACCCTTTTAGGGTTTAGAGGCGAATGTCACTCGCGAAACATTCTGTTTTTCCTTTCTGGTTCCGATTACATTTTTCTGTGATTTATCTCTCGCTTCATGCGATGAAATTCCGGCCTCGGTCGATTAGCAGTCGAACTCCTCAAAACAAAAATGGCTGAAGATTGACGACCTTGATCGTCTTTTACATGCCTAAAGATGCCGCTGTTTCAGAACTTCATATGTCTTTCGGTACTGCTGTACGAAATCCTTGGAATATTCCTGGAAGAGACCTCGCCGGGTACGCAGATTAAGTAGGCCGCCTGAAACTTCGTATTGACATCTTTTTCAAGGTCGTGATAGATTCCCTTCCGGAGACAACAGTACACTCCAACCAGGAATGTTTTACGGGGGGAGGGGACGGGATGGTGGGAAGTTGAGTCTGCAGGTTTCTGTGGCGCTCGTTTGAATCCGAGGGTTCTGAAAAGCCCTTGGGTTTTTAATTTTACGATGGGAATCGCACTCGAAGGATTTGATCCGTTCGCGGGGCCGTTCCATCCATGCTCGAAATCACAGCGGCGACTTCTTCGCGTGTCATTACAACGGGGACATTGATCTTTTTGTCGGCGCAAACGGCATCGATGTTTCCCGGCAGGTGGCTCGCGCCATGCTCAAAGCGATTTATCACATGATTAAATACAAAGAGCCGTTTAAAGCAATGCCGGTGAAGGAATAAATCGGCCAGCGCCCTGACGCCATGTTCTAGATCGAAAGATCGAAAGGCCCTTCAGACCTGATAGCGCGGCCGCGGCCGGTGTCTGACGTTATCGTGCGGCCAAGAGCGCATATAGGTGATTGACTTCTATTCCATAGAGATTCTAAATGGACCCAGGCCGAGGCGGTAGCGCTTTGCCCTTGGACAGATTTTTTCATAGGTGGCCCCGAATGTATAGACCTGCGTCGGAGACCGTTCTGACAAACGCCGCCCCGTCGCGCTGGTGCGCTTGTGTGCGTGGAACTCGTCGGTCGGCAAGACCAAGAAGAATGCGGTGGTAGCCTTACGAGACATGCCTCTGGTCGACGTTGCCAGAGAGTTGGATTGCTTTAGCCTAATAGCCTATCAGTAGGCGGGAGGTGCCGATGCGACGTAGCTGTGTTTCCGATGTGTTGCTTCATGTCAGTTTACTGCTTCTAGTGTCCAATACTGCACTAGCCCAAAGCTCTATCGACTACCATCCCAATGGAGTTGTTCGCTTGGGCTTTGGCTACGAACCCAGTACGCCTACGGTGCCGTTCGTTTCCGTCTGCATTTCGCACGAGGGTGTCGAGTCTATCGACCCCAGCGGGATCGCCGTCGGCTCGGTGGAAGTCAGCGAGGTGTCTGACCGACGTTCCTTGCTCAGTACTGTCGGTATCTCCGCGTCGATGGAAGCGCACACGGCCATGTTTTCAGGGGGCGCATCCTTCTCTCAGAATGTTGGTGTTTCGTTCGATGAGTCAACCTTGGTCTGGGTGGCCAGAATCAAGATTAACTTCGGTCGCTACCGCCTTAAAAACCCGGTGCCCACTCCATTATTGACAGAGGCAGCCAACCCTTCCGAGGCTAAGGCGCGCTGCGGACCAGAAGTCGTGTCACAGGAGAGCCGCGGCGCCATTGCGGCAGTTGTTTACGAGGTCCACAACTTGACGAACTCCGAAAAGCGCGAGTTGTCCGCCGCATTGAACGCGAAGTATTCCGGGCCAAATGCGGGAGCGAGCTTTGATTCGGCATACAACAACGTCGCTCAAAAGATTCAATCTCGTGTGAGCATCAAGACCTATGTGCATGTTCAAGGTGGGCCAGGGTCACAGGTTCTGGCAAAGTTCGTGTCTGCCACAGATCTGGCGGCCGTCAAGGCGGCCTTGACTGAGTACGGAAGGGCAACTACGCCGGCCAATGCGGCCCCTCTGACGTATCAGACCAGTCCTCTAAGCCAGTTCTCGAACCTCTCGTTTCAAGCCCCTCCGAACTTGGCGCAAGACCGGCTGTGGGAGATTTACTCGCAATACGAGAACCTCACCGGCCTGATTCGGAGAATCGACTTCCTGGTTAAACCGACCTCCGAAGCAGAAATGTACCTGGTGAAATACGTCAGTCCGGCCAAACGCAGCGAACTCAACGACGTCCGAATCCTTTACGAAAGCGGGCGGAATGCGCTAAAGCTTGCGGCGGTAGCCTGCCTAACAGGGGAAACGGACTGTAGCGTTCCCACCGCCGTTGGCAACCTACCTCGCGTTGCTTGGCCCCCGATTCCACCCGGCCTCTCATTGGTAGGTATATCGCGGTGCCAAGAAATTCACCTGGAGCCTGCTAGAATTGTGTCGCGACGGTCGCCGCCGCCACCTCCTGCGACAGGCCAGAGGATTGGATTCAGCGAGTTTGTGCTAGGCCTATCGGGAGACCAAACCCTCTTCGACAGTGTTTGGCTCATTACTCCCGATTCGCGCGTGCCGCTTGCGCCCGCGGTGAGAATTCCAAAGATCACTACAACCGATAGCTCCAAACCCACTTCCGATGAGCCTAAGACCTTAGCAGAGTTAGCAGAAACTATGGCAACGTTCAGGCTTTTATTGACGGAAGCAACGAAGGACCCTGTCGATGAACTGTTCGAGCGGCGCCCTACGAATTTTTCAGACTGCACGATTCGTAGCGAAATCGACCGCACCTTACTATTCGGCGGAGTATCTCTCGGCATCGAGCAGCGCAAGGACGTGCCTTTGCCTACGGTCGAAATACTCGACAAACTTGGGCGACGCAGCGTCTTTGAACTCGATAAGTTTCAGTAATTACTAATAGCCTCTTGCAACAGCTAGGCGCAAATCCACGAGGAACCCATTCGGGAGGTTTGGAACCTAATTCCCGCGGTTTGGTGACGCCCTGTGTGGCGATTCGAGGCGGGCGGCCGGCTCACAAAGGGAATGGCATGAGGGCCGACCCGCGGCCTTCTGAAGCGCGATTGTCAACTCACGCGCGACGTAGGAGGATCTCTACGTCGGATGCGATATGGAAGGAAAAGGGAAATGGCCTTTGAATGTCATTGGGTCACGCGGGCGGCGGCCGTCTTGCTGTGCTCAGTTGCATTGTGCCAGTCCGTAATTGCCGCGCCTGAACCATCCGTACAGTTCATGGCGACCGGGTCCAATTGGAGCGATAGTAGCTTCACCGGGCATGCCTTCGTGTGCCTACAGTTGCCGACCAACACCGGGATAAAAGAGGACTGCTACGGTTTCTACCCGAAGTCGATCGGAGCGATCTTCGGTGGCCCCGGTGTCGTTGACTCGGAGTTCAACTTTTCTGCCCGCCCGCCGACACGCTTCAGCAACGTCGTTGTGAGTCTGACCAAGTCCATATCACTGAAACAGCGTCAGCAGATCCTCGCGACTATCGCAGGCTGGGACAAGAGCTTCTCGCTTACGTCGACCAACTGCGTTTCGCTGGCTAACGCCGTGGCGGGAGCGGCGGGCTTGAACCGCCCCGCTGGCACGTCGTTTAGCACTCCGGTGCAGTATGTGACGAAGCTCAAGGAGGCCAACCCATGAGCGTCGCCGCTCGAATTCTGGCGGCACTGACCTGCGTGTTGAGCTTTGCTGTTGCGCACGCTGCGGACATCGCCTCGTCGACTGCGACTCGCTCAGCGCTGCTAGGTGGTGGCTACCAGTCTGAGAAAGAAGACCTGCTTGCACAGCAGTGCGTTCAAGGTACCGAGGTATTCAGCGGAAGCTCTCAAGCCACGTTCAGCTTTGACCAGGCACTCACCGAGCAACAAGCGTCCGAACAACTCGGGCTTTCGGCGGGTGGACGCGCCCGCTTCGGCGCAGTGGAAACCAGCGGCTCGGCCAAATTCATGCGCAGTGTGGTTTCAAACGAGTACTCAATTTCGGCGGTGTGGCTGTCCGAATACAAGTTGCCCTCGCGCAAGCTGTCTGCCGTCACTCGTTCGCCGATTGGCAACAGCGTAGCAGGGGACATCGAACGTTGGGCTGAGACATGCGGCGACGAGTACGTAGACGAGATCAAAGTCGGCTCGCGGCTGTTCTTCTCCATCCGCATCGACTTCACCTCCAAGGAGCGCAAGCAGTCATTCCAGTCGCAGTTTTCCGTGTCTGGTCCGCTGTACTCCGCCGACGCCAGCCTCCAGCAGGCGTCGCGCGAATACGGGAGGGACGCCAAGATCACGGTGACCGCACTGCAGATGGGTGGTGACGTTAGCAAGCTCACCGGCATCTTCCCGAATACCCCGGAGGGCAGTACCAACTTCGTCCAATGTGGTCTCGGCGACTTGACCCAGTGCACGAAGGTGACGCAAGCCGCGCTGACTTATGCGACGGACGTGCAGCGGGGCTTTCCTGCCCAACTTGCGCCTGGCGCAACTCCGGGAGGTTCACCTTTGGAATATAAGACTGCGCGTTATTCACAAGCCGGTATCCACCTGCAGGACGGTTACCCCTTTCTCACGGAGATTGCCCGCGAAGCACGTAAAACACTGCACGGCGATTTCGAGCGCGAGTTCAGGCGTCAAGTACTGGCCAACCGACTCATTGAACTGGGCATGGGAAAGGAGCAGTTGGAGAAGGTTCTTGCGCAAAAGGAGATCATCGACAGCAACCTTGCCAAGATCGCCGACGCCTCAAAAATCTGCTATGAGTCGGTTCCGAACTGCGCCCCGACTGTGAAAGCGCTCAACCTCTCGCCAGTCGATGACGGTGCCTTCCAGCTGCCGGCTCTCCCCCGCGCGAGCTTCCGGGTCCTAACCACCTCTCGTGGCGTCTGGGGACGCGAGGAATCGGTCGCAGCCATGACGGAGATGCTTCCAGCGCCGCACGGGGCCGGGCGCCGCGAACTGTCTGCCGTGGCGCCAAACGAGTCGGCGAGCGTAATCCTGCTGATTGAAGGCGCCGCGTTGCGTACAGCGCAATTATTCTTCGAGAACAGGGGCCTAAAGACGATTCCGTTGACCCAGGAAGCAGGCAGCTACGCGGAGAAGTACGGCCCGGGCCGAGCTGCTGTCGTCGTCGAGACAACGCGTAATAACCCAGGCTGGCGCGACGTTGACCTCTGGGACGAGCGCAAAAAGCTTTGGCGCGGCGACATTCCCAGCGGTGATGGCGTCTTCTTTCTCGTCGTCCGGGACGGCTTCGGACGGGACACGCGCTTTGATATCGAGTATCAGAAGTGGTCCCGAATTGTGACATCGACGCCGAACGCCAACAACGGAAGAACAGCCACGGAGACCTTCGAGTTTCGCAACCGCTGGTGGACCAAGAACGACGGCGGGACGTCAGTGAGCGGTGAAGGCGATTGGTCGAACAGCGGGTCCGCGACACTTTCTGGGCCGGACTAGCTTGCAGCCGTCAAGGTGCAATTGTCTGTGAACGACCAGGTGCAGGGTGGGCGCCGCCTAGTCCGTGGGTCGACCGGACCTGCCTTCGGCAGGCCGGTTACGCGCCCCGTTTTTTTATTGGTAATCGTTAATTTAAGACAAATTATTTTCGACTATTTGTAGGTGTTATCAATATCTGTACTCTGATCAAACTTGCTGAATTAAGTTTTTCCCTCGAAAAACTAATTTGAGTAATGGCTGACTCTGTTGCCTCTTCACGTCAGGTGTCTCGAAGTTCTGATGCCGATGAGAGACGGATCAGCCATCGTATTCCTTTTTCCTTCTGAATCTTTTCCTGCCCTTGCTCCGCCTAAGTCATTGATGATATGTGTGCTTTCTACCTCTCAATCTATGAAGAGATGTCGAAGCGTCGGTTCTTCCATTGGGCACATAAGTTGCGATAGATGAGAGTAAGAGAATCCATCTTTAGTTATTGGCAATTTTACAGATCAAATCAATAGGACGAATTACCTGCGGTGGTATAAAGCGCAGACTCATGATGACCAGAACGCCGGTGTACTTTGTGCAGGATATTTCAATTCGTCTTTTCCCTTTTCCACAATTTGAGATGTTCGAATCGGAACGGTGTACTTTGTACAGGGAAGTTGGTGTACCTCATGCAAGGAAAGCATTTTTCCCGGTGTACTTTGAGCAGGGGCTTGGTGTACTTCGTGCAGGTATTTGAATCGTAAGAGATTGAATGCACGAACAAAAAATAGCATTCGTTTGACCAGAGCGTTTCATTGAAGCGATTAACGGTTAAATAATTTAGCGTTGACGCTTTTCAGGGCGATGACAAACCGGTATTTTAGCTTTCTCCAAAACGAGTGTTTTCGGTTGAAGTGCGCCGACTGAGAAGACGAATATGCTGGAGTCCATTCTGATTCCCGGTCTCGATCACCATCTGGAGGTCCTTCCTGTTGAATTGAATGTTGCGAAGTTCGCGTCGTTTATCTTCTCGCCTTCGCACACCCGCAAGGATTCCTGGGCCCGGATAAAGACCTGGGTAATCGACATCGAAGGGAGAAAGGTTCTGGCCAAAATCTTTGTCGAACCTGTCGACCGCCGGAGTCTAAACACGCTCGACTATCGTACCTACCTGGCCCTTCAAAAAATGTGGTGGGAGCGCCCGGCTTGTCCTGCCGGCGAGGGAACTGCTGTCAGTTTAAGGGAACTGGCTCGAACGATGAAAATGGGATGGGGAAAGAAGCAGCTGTCGTTCCTCAAGCAGTCGCTGCGAGCCTTACGGAAGGTCCCGATCACATGGCAATACTCCTTTTTCGATAAGGAATCCGGACGCTACCACTGCTTCGAGGAACCAATCAATGTTCTCTCAATGCTCAGAATCCATGAGTCCCGGAAGGTTCACTCTCAGAATCAGAATTATAAAGGGACCACCACTTTTCGGTTCAATGAGCGGATCGAGAAAAATCTGCAGCGTCAGCATTCAAAACCGGTTTTGATCGACATCGTAATGGAGATTCGCGGAGAGATTGCCATCTCTCTTTATTCATTTCTGGATGTCATCATGGCCGACAAGTTCAACTGGCAGCGCCGCTGCGCCCGGCTTCTTCAAGATGACCTTTCGATTCGCGGGAGATATGCCTGGCCGTCCGAACGTCTCCGGCTGATTCGGCGTGCTGCCAATCAGATTAACGGGAAGGCGATCTCCACAGGGATCCTCGATCTGACGCTCACTCATACAAAGGACGGCCAGGATTACAAACTGGTCGTGAGAAAAAGGCCGACAACAATCCTACTGAATGAATGCGCAGACCCGGAGCAGGTTGATCTCGTCAAACAGATCCTCGAAGTCACGAATGACCCCCATAGCCGTTCCTATTATGAAAAACTAGTGCGTCGCCTGCCGGAGGTCCTCATTTATTCCGCGCTTTCGGAGACAAAAGACGCCGACCGCCGCGGTCAGATCCGGACCTCCCGGGCCCGCTTCTTCACCGCCGTGCTCAAACGGCTGGCCCGGGAACGGGACAGGCCGGCGAACAAACACAGTGAATTTTCAACTTGTAGGGGCGATGATGGAATCCTCGATAAATAAGCCGGCATGGAAAGAACCGACATGGGAGCCGCTAGAGCGAATCGTCGGACGCCAAAATCTTCCCGCGTTCATGTATATGGGGGAGGTGCAAACCGGAGAAAAGAGAATTGTCTTGTATAAGCATATTGTCACAAGATTCTATTTGAACTTGGACGAGGAGGGGAGGGCATACCGCTATACGTGCAGCGGCTATCATACCATTCCTCTGGATGAAGCCCTGGCGCATGTCTGGGGATTGTGATCATGATGGAGTGAAGGGAATGGAAATCGATCCGGTTCATCTGCTGAGCCGAGCGAAAGAAAAAGGACAACTTCAGAATCAACTCATCAAAGGGATCGTCTCCTTGGCGAAGATCGGGAAGGAAGATCTCTTGGCTCAGTACTTCGTGTTTCTCTCACAGCGGATCGATAGTAACATCGAGCTTTTCACATTTCATGAACAGCTCTCTTTGTATCCTCACCTATTGAGGGAGATTCAACCTTATATCGGTTTAACTATGAAGGAACTGCAATATTTGTCTGGGTTAAGTCGGAAGGTAAGCGATCTGGTTCCCACCACGATTGAGGAAATCATCGAGATTGATCGATATCTGAGATTTCTTCTTTGTCCAAATCAACCGGGTGATCATCGCCACCATTCCCATTCGATTTATATCGTGAAGGATAAGAAAAGGAGGCAGGATCGACACCGATGTGAGGCAAAAAAGTTGCGGACGATCCTCGGCGAAAAGGAAAAACTCATCCGCGCTTTAATGACGCAGGTCAACAAATTGAAGGTCCGTCACCGGATCCAGTCATTTTGACCGGTTAGAAATCCGCAAGAGATAGACAAATGGATTGCGACGTCGTACTGACAAAAGAACAGAAAGAAAATTTCATTTCACTTTCTAAGACGGCCGGCATGTCGCGAAAACAGGTCGAATCAATTCTGCCTATTTCGCCCGACGCTCTAAAATACCAATGGCAGAAGGTCCGCTCAAACCGGGTCCCAAAATATCTCAAGGTTCACAGAAATCACAAAGGGATGATCGTGGAGCTGTTGTTAGTGGAGTTGGATCTCTTCACGATCAGCAGAATTTTTAACTACATGCCGGCGACTGTTCTTCAGTTCGTCGAGAGAGAGTGTACCGAAAGCAATTGGCGTGTTCGGACGTGCCGCATCTGCGGCGACCACTTTATTTCCTTTGATGAGCGAAGAGTCTGTCACATGATGGGTTGTTTTGAAGAGGATCGTTTCATAAAGAAAAGAATCGATCTGTAGTACCGTTAAAGTCAGACTCAACATATATGACATTCAACTCTCAATTTGATAGAGTTTAGAGTCTACCAATATGGAATTCGTCATATCTTGCCTCATAGAAATTTTCTTAACCTTGAGGCTCACGCAGGATCATCGCTTCTTAAACAGGTTCTGATATCGATCGAGAAAGAGCTTTGGAGAATATCCACCTAACCAGCGTTCAAGAAAAAAGGAATCTATGGCACCTACGATTGAGCTCCCTAACGGACCTAAAATCCCAGAAGCGGTGGTTATTACAAAACGCAAAACTCGCCCAGGAGTAGAAGATATCCAGGATTGCGAACCAAGCACACTAACGTAGAGACGCTCAAGATCGCGGGCATCCTTTGGGGAAGCGTTTTTCAACCACCTCCTGAACTCATAAGCTTCCTTTTTTTGGCGAAGACACCAAATATCTACTAGATCGACCTTTCCAGATGTTACTGCTTCTTCTACGTTGGGTAGTTCATTTAAATCTAATAGCTTGAAAAGACCCTCAGTAAAAGTACTACTGACATTTAGACGTGTTATCTTCTGAGCCAAAATGCGCTCAGCTCCCTCTGGTACGTAAAGATCTGCCGTTGGGTAGTCTGCGGCAATTAGGAGGTCACGATGAAACTCTGCGATACGGAGTACTAGATCGATCGCATCACGATTGTCTTCACGGATCCCTGTCCTAAGCTGATTTGCTGCTATTCCAGGGAGGCGTTGAAGATCAATATGACCTTCATTTGCTCCGACTATATTCCGCACCAGGTTACATAAGTCTTGCGAATGCAATATTGCTCCATATGTTTCGTGAACGATGTGTTTCATGAAGGTTTCATTGTTGTATCGGCTCAAGGAACAATTTGGGAGTATTTTGTCAATGAGCTGAGTAATATCAGGGTCTAAAAGTTTTGGACAAAGATTCTTAAGTTGCGCCACGATCGCTCTGTCAGGTTCTTTGAAGAGTGCAATCTGCCACCACTGCTGAGTCGTGGAGGAATTACCCTGATCAATTGTATATCCTGAAATGCCGACTCCATTACCCGCGTAACCAAGAAGGTCTTGCGTCCGAACAAATCGAAAAGCACCAGTTTCCAAAGCATCTAGAAAGACCTCCTTGCCTAGCCAGTTCACCAATGCCGCCACGACTCCATAATCATGTGTTGGAATTATAATTTGGTCATAGAGAGTAATCTGGCTAGCGACATGCGCTTTCCATCGTGGATCTCTAATAAAAGCGGCATTTATATTGGGCATCTCACCGATGTCATGCCGGATTAGCATAGAAGTATCAAACACTCCGCTTTCCTTTGTCATCTTTCCACCTGTCTAACGATCAATTAGATAAATCAGACATTTGATCTAAGAACGCTGAATTATTCTACTCTTTTCTGCAGGGATTGAATAGAAGGATTGTGACGATAGAACAGAGCTATCATTGATGGGGCTTAATGTGTCTAATTTGCCAATTTAGATAATATAAAGTTAACCCTTTCAGTAGTGATTGGTTTTACAAATTAACTGGCTATGATGAAAGTCATGACTTCTACATTATATTTCCCTATACAATATTTTCATACACGACCACGTTTGCCAGAGCATCTTCCGGTTTAGAATTATTTTTAGTTTTTTCTCTTGGTCCAAATATTCTATTGTAAATCCTGATGCTGGATATGCTGCTGGACCTGCTTCCAGGTCTGCTGCTTCCGTGTTGCATGAATACGCCGTATGTTCCTATATTGATTGAGAACTTGGGCGGAACTTCCTTTGATATGCATTACAATGTGAATTCTGTCTTTATTGTTTTATATTATTTCGGTATATTTTAGTTCGGCTTCAGGGAAGGACAGCGATTTTTTTCTTGACAGGGATATCGCAATTTGTTAATTCTAGCCTCATAAAGATTGTTTGCAATGCCCACCATTCGGGTGCCTGGGGCGTAAAGCCCAAAATATCAGTCCTTTCGACCTTTCTGCTTTCATTGGGAATTTGGATACAGCGGAAGGGTATTTTTATGTCTAAAATCTGGTCATCTGCCGGCCGCTTTCAAAGGTCTGATCTATCAATGAGTTTCCTTCCTGGCCGCCTCGAAAGCCACTGCATCCTCGGGTAATCAACGAATAATTTTTTTTTGCGTATGAATTTTAAGCGGTCTGCCGATTCTCTCCTTCATCGCGGTATTCGATCGATCCCTTTCTTGTACACGCCGATACGCCAGATGCCTCGCACCTTATGCCTTCAACTTGTCGTCATTGGAGAATGACCGTGTCCTCTGTCGGAGCGATGAGTGTGATATGAACGTCGATCGCAACGTGAATCGAATCCATTTGTGAATTCCAATTCCGTAGTACTCTGTCATTTGTTCGCGTCCGTTATTTCTCTCCATTCGATTTATAAACAGTCCACTGAGTCTTCCCATGATCGTCTTTTTAATCCGTACTCACTCAATGGAAATACGATTACACCTGTACTCTTCGAGATAAACCACGATGTCTTTCTTCGTGAAACATGAGCTCTTCATCGTCCTTTATTTGAATTGATCCAACGTTTGTAACCAAATCCACACGGACTGTCCCAAGTATCAGTTGAATGAAGCTTGAGGAATATATTCTTCAGACTCTTTTAATTGAAGGATTCGGCAAGGGGAACGCTGCCGGCGAAATGCTATAACTGAATCCTAAAACCATCGGCCCGAAGCCCGGGTGATCACGAAAGCCCTTCGTAGAAACGATTCTCCGGAGGGCTTTTTTGTTTTTGAAGGGAGGTAATTTCGATGAATTGTCCAAAGTGCCAGGGTCTGGTAGGCAGTGAGTTTGTTGCTACTTATGAGGGAAAATGTTTCTCCCCCTATTGCATTATCTGTGGTTGGAGGCCAACACGTGCTTCCCGCCGGTCCGCGTCTTCAGCCAAGAAGCGAGCTTAAAAAAGTCACCCTTCCGTCCATCACCAAACCAAACCGTAATCCAAACAATCAAAAAGAAAGGAGAGAACCATGAAGAGAATCACGGGCGGCGTCATGCGCGAAGAGGTCCTGTTCCGGGAAATGAAGAAAGCGCTGCCATATATGGAGCGCGGAATCGATTGGAGCGATCTGAAGGATCACCGGCGGGAAACTCGAATCGACCGGATGATGAGAAGGTGACGGCTTTAATGGACAACCGACGATTAGGAGGAGGGATGAAGACGTATCAGGAAATATTCCACGGCACGATCGCATCGCTGCTGGTCATCAGCGGGATCGCTCTCGTCTCTACTCTGGTGATGTGTATTGGGGTGGGCGCCGGGATGATCTTAGGTTATCCATCCGGCGTTTGGACGAACCTTGGGGTCTCGGTCTTCGTGTTGGGGCTCACGGGCGCTCTCTTCGGCGGCATCTACCACCTCGCCCAGAAGCTCTTTATCGCTGAGATCGATCTCCCGGTCGATCAGAAAGAAAGGATGACCGGCAAGGTCGTCCAAATAAAAAGGGATCAACCAGCGGTCACTGATTGATCCCTTCTGAAGGTCCCTGATCGGAGACGCTTCGATCTAACTAGAAGTCAGTCTACCGGTTTGGGACCTTCTTGTCAAACGAAAAAAACATTCAACGACAAGGAGGAACACCCATGAAAAAGCATCACGCCCGCGGAGGAAAGTTTTTATCCACCTGGAACGGAGAAGCCCCGAAAGGGAGAGACAGCTCACCGCTCTGCTATCAGAAAGGACAGAGGGAAGAAGACCGGCGGATTCGGTATTCTTTCGATTCGGAGGGGGCGCGGATCTGGAGTTTCTGAGAACCGAACAGACAAATTCTGTCTCACCAAGGAGGACGAGCATGAGCGTGAGCAAGATCAAAATCGAAAAAACCGGAAAGAATAGCGCGAACCATCCCGGCTTCGCGGTTCTTGAGAACCTTGTTAAGAGACAACCGGGAAAGAGCCGCTCCGGCAGGTATCTCGCCTGGAGAATGTCGGCGGGATACTACATCAAACATTTCGGTTTGAAATACAGGGAGGCGGATCGAATCTCCTCCTTTATCTACCGGGTTAATGGCGAGGAAGATCGAACCTTTCTTTGGGCGATGGAGACATGGGTCCGGGAAGTGGCGCTCTTGAAAGGGGGCATCGGCGAGATTCTTGATGCGATCAGCATTCTATCGGTCTGCCGGATCGATCCGGGGAACATCAGAACCTGTCTGCGTGTCCGCAGGGAGGTGATCCGCTATGTCCGGTCCCGCTATGTTCAACCGGGTGCGGTTATTTCCAGTGGATCCCGTTGCTGAGGGATAGATGATCTGCGTGCAGGAAGGGGGACCACCCCTTCCTGCACTGCGCCGACGCCGATTTCAGCGACACCTGTTCCCGATCGGCGACAGGTTTTCCCTCTGAACACTTCCCTGACGATGCGGAGAGAATCATTCCCTTGAATGGTCGATCCTCGAATCCACCGGTATTTCCGGGGTATTTACCTTGACGGTATGCCCTCTGACGCCTTCATCGATCGGGGGAAGCGACCGGCATGGAAGTTGCCCTGAGGGATCCAGACAGGTCAGGAAATGACGGGGCGCGGAATATCTTTAAAAATGAGGAGTCCATCAATGATTCAACGATCGAGTTATTCAATTTCGGCGAACGCCCTTCGGGTGTTGGAGAAGCGCTACCTGGCGAAGAACGAAGAAGGGGTGGTCATCGAAACCCCGGAAGCGCTCTTCCGAAGGGTGGCCCGCAACATCGCTCAGGCGGAGCGGTTGTATGACGCGGAAGCGGATGTCTCAGCGGTCGAAGAAGCGTTCCACCGTTTGCTCTCGGAGTTGAGGTTTCTTCCGAACTCACCGACCTTGATGAACGCCGGCCGGGAACTGCAGCAGCTGTCGGCCTGTTTTGTCCTGCCGGTGGAAGATTCGATGGAGGGGATCTTTGACGCCATCAAGCAGACGGCGGTCATTCACAAGACCGGGGGTGGCACCGGCTTTTCCTTCAGCCGTCTTCGGCCGAAGAACGATATTGTCCGGACCACGGGTGGCGTTGCGTCGGGTCCGATCTCATTCATGAAGGTCTTCAATCATGCCACGGAGGCGGTGAAACAGGGGGGAACCCGGCGCGGCGCCAATATGGGAATCCTGCGGGTCGATCATCCGGATATCCTGGAGTTCATCCGGTGCAAGGAGGATACCCGTGAGATCACCAATTTCAATATCTCCGTCGCGGTCACCGATGTGTTCATGGAAGCCTGTGAGAAGGAGGGCGATTACGAATTGATCAATCCCCGCACGGGAGAGCGGGTCGGGACCCTGCCGGCGTCTGAGGTCCTCGGCCGGATCGCGGTTCAAGCTCACAGGACGGGGGAGCCGGGGCTGTTCTTCATCGACCGGGCCAATGAGGTCAATCCGACGCCTCACGCCGGCGCCATCGAGGCGACGAACCCTTGCGGAGAGCAACCGCTGCTCCCTTACGAGAGCTGCAACCTCGGGAGCATCAATCTGGAGCGGCATTTGATTGAAGTCGAGGGTCAATACCGGGTCGATTGGGCGGCCTTGGAGGAGAGCGTCCGGACCGCCGTCCGCTTCCTCGACAATGTGATCGACATGAACCGCTATCCGATCGGAGAGATCGAACGGATCACCAAAGCCAACAGGAAGATCGGGCTGGGAGTGATGGGCTTCGCCCGGATGCTTTTCAAGCTGGCGATCCCGTACGATTCTGAAAGGGGGATCGAGACGGCCAAGACGGTTATGAGCTTCATCCGGGAAACCGGTTGCGATGAATCGGCCAAGCTGGCGGAGAGGAGAGGGGTCTATCCGAACTGGAAGGGATCTTTACACGAAAAGCGGGGAGAACGGATTCGGAATGCTTATGTCACGACCGTCGCGCCGACCGGCACCATCTCGATGATCGCCGATACTTCGGGCGGATGCGAGCCGGAGTTCTCCCTGATCTGGTACAAGAACGTTCTGGACGGAGAGCGCCTTCCTTACGTGCTCGATTATTTCGTCGAGGTTGCGAAAAAGGAAGGTTTCTGGAGCGACGACCTGCTCGATCAAATCGCCAGAAACCATGGCTCGGTGCAGGGGCTGAACCTCATTCCGGAAAAATGGCGGGAGATCTTCGTGGTTTCGCATGACATCGCGCCGGAGTGGCATGTGCGGATGCAGGCGGCCTTTCAGGAATTCTCCGATTCGGCCGTCTCCAAGACCATCAATCTGCCCTCATCGGCCACGGTCGAGGAGGTAAAGAAGGCCTATCTCCTGGCCTACCGCCTCGGCTGCAAAGGAATCACCGTCTACCGGGACGGGGCGCGCCGGGACCAGGTGATGAACATCGGCAGGGATCCAAAATCCCCTGCCGGAGAGGATGAAAAGAGGAAGCCTGACAAAGAGCCGCTCCTCTCGCTGGAACTTCCGGATTTGATTCCGGAGCTACGGATCAAGGTCAAGACCCGGCGGGGCAACTCCTACGTCCATATCGGCTTCCTGATGAAGGACGAGGAGATGGAAGGGATCCTAAAGATACTCAAATCGAAGGGGAGCATCCGGGAGCTTTTCTTGTCTCCTTCTCCTCATGTAAAGAACCGGGAATTGCTCGACATGGTCTGCCGGTTGGGAAGCAAGCTGCTACGATCGGGCGCGCCGATCGAGGAGGTGCTGGAGCAGTTGGTGAAATCGAACGATCAATTCGGGGAGATGACCTCCGATGCGTATGCCCTGATCAAAGGGCTGACGACGGTGGTTTCCCGGGTCCAGGAAGCCGCGCAGATGCGGCTCCCCTGTCCGGAATGCGGTGCCTCTCCGCTCCGGATACAGGAAGGATGTCTCCTCTGCGCCGCCTGTTCCTGGTCCAAATGCTGAAGGGCCGATTGAAGGAAGCGACTTTATCGGCTTGATGGAGGAAGCTCATGGTACTGACCGATCGGGCGGGGCGTGTGAAGAAGAAAACGGATTCGGCCGGAAAGGACACGGCCGGGAGGGCGCCCCTCGGGGTCTGCCCGCACTGCAAGGCGGGGGGCGTCGACGGGGACCATCTGATCGTCGCCCTTTACTGGGATTCCCGCGACCGAGCCTTTCGTTGTGTTTATTGCGGATACTGGCAATAGCCAGGGATGGACGTTTGGGTAGCGTGAGTCTATGTTGACAAAATTACATACGGTTTTGTATACTAATATGTATACAAAAAAGGAGGGGAGGTGGCTGATGGAAAGTGCGACAGTGAGAATCAGCGGTCCGTCCCGGAAGACTCTTCGGGATCTCTCAGACAAGACGGGAGAGCCGATGCAGGCGATCTTGGACAAGGCGATTGAGCTTTACCGGAGGCAGCGGTTCCTGGAGGAGGTCAATACGGCCTATGCCGCCGTACGCCAGGATGAAAAGGCGTGGTCGGCAATTGAAAAGGAACGGGGAGAATGGGACGCGACTCTTCTGGACGGCCTTCAGGAGGTCGAGAAGCCGAGTAAAGTTGCGAAGGTGAGCCGGAAGAAAGGTGTCCCCCGTGGTTAGCCCCGCGCGAGGTGATGTGTGGCTTGCCGATTTGAACCCGACTCGGGGGCATGAGCAGGCGGGTCAGCGACCTGTCCTTATCGTCTCGGAGGACCTATTCAACCAGGGTCTGGCGGGATTAGTCATCGTGTTGCCGATTACCTCGACCCACCGAGGTATTCCTGCGCATGTCCCGGTCTCCCCGCCTGAGGGAGGACTAAAAAACGCAAGCGTCATCCTATGCGATTCGATCCGGTCCATTTCCAAAGGACGTCTCTCGAAAAGATTGGGCGGGGTATCCGGGGCCGTCATGGAGGAGGTCGAAGATCGGATTCGGATTCTTCTGGCACTTTAGACGGATCACAAATGAGAGCAAAGGAGGCCTGAGGTCATTTTCTTCAGGCCTTTGTTTTTTCAGGAGTCTGAAATGGGAAGGCCGGCGGGTGATATGACCTGCCATTGTCGTAGTCGAGCATAAGACCCGACCGGGTTGAACCATTGATAGCCCTTCGAAGAGGTTCTGCCTCTTTGAAGGGCTTTTTTATTTCAAAAGGAGGTTCCAAGGAGGTTCCAAGGCGGTGTACGAAGTGTGGTGGAAACGTGGGAGATGACCATGCAAGAACCGAGATCGAAACGATACCCGGACGAAATTCTCCATGATGCGAATTTCAGGCCGGCACACCTGCCTCTAGAGGAGAGGCTCCTGTCTCACGCCATCAGCAACGCGGAGTTCAACGATTTTTTAAGAAGGGTCCATCCGAAACTCTACGAGCGGATGCGGGGCAAGCTCGATTCGGCGGCGCGGGACCTGAAACGGCTCTATCGAAGACAACAAAACCGGGCGCTCTATATCGAGGTCGAAAAGCTCGGCCTGGATCCCAATCAGCCCCTGCCATACGAATTGGTGGAACGACACGAAAAAAAGTTCAGCCTGCGCGTGAAGGAGCTTGAGAAAAGGTTACGAGAAACCGTCTGTCCAATCTTTGAAGAGATCAGGAATTTTGAACCGCGATAAACCTTCAAAGGAAGCTCAACAATCAGGAGGCGAATTGAAAAGAGATCTCAATCATCAAAACCTCGTCGTTCATTTATCGGATGCCGTCGCCGACGGGAAAACGGATATGCCAACCGAGCCCGAATCGGTATTGGGCCACCGCCTGCTGCCGACCTACGCAGGTGTCTTGCGGTCGGGGATCAAGGTTCCGTACGAATCAGGAAAAAACGCGCTCACCGCGAAAGAGAGGACGCTTTATGAAAAATGGACCTCGGAGGGGCGCTCTCCGCGCGAGATCGAAAAGGAGCTTAAGAAAGATCTGAGGCCGACGAATGTCCCGTATTTTTCGGTCTACCGGTCGGAGTGCAAAAACAATCCGGAGCATGCGGATTTAATCCGCGCGCTGTATGCCAATGAGCGCGGAGAGATCGACCGGCTTCGGATCACTTTTCTGTCCGAGAAGTGGTGGGAGACGATCCCCCATAAGTTAATGGCTTTTCGTAAATCGGGTCTTTATTGCTCCTCGGAACCGATCGGCGGCCGGTTGATTGCGACCCGGGATCCCGAAATGGAACAGGCGGGGGAGGGTCATGAGAAACATAAGAGGGAATTCAAGAGAAATAAAACCACACTCCCTTGCATCCCCGACGAGTGCCCGATCTATCAATCCAGCGGTTGCCGCTTTTCGGGGGTGCTCCATTTCATGATACTGGGGGTGCCGGGAACGGATGTGTGGCGGCTTCCGACGACCTCATGGTATTCGGTGCGGGGCATCATGGAAAAAATCAACATGTTCGGATCGGCGCTCGCTTCGAGGGGAAAAAGTCTGATCGGGATCCCTTTCGAGCTCTTCAAGCACGAGGCGGAGATCTCGCGGTGGGATCCTGAGAAGGGACGGGTCCGTGTGAGGCAATGGATCATCCGGATCGACTGTCCCGAGCTCCCTTTGGCCGATCTGATCGTCCAGCACGCCGGCTTCGGATTGGACCGGAAACCACAGACCCGCTCGTGGGTGAACGGAGGCAGAATGACATTGCCCGGTACCGTCTCGGCCGGAGCGTCGGATCCGGACCCGGCATATCCCGATCTCCCGTCGGACCGGGAAAAGGCCCAAAAGGGATGGGGTACGAGTGGCGAGGAATCGCCGCGAGATCGGGAGAAGGTCACGAAAAACCCTTCAACATCTGAGGGAAAGGAGGACAAAGAAAGGGTCCCGGACGCTTCACCGGGCGAGATGACGCGCGAACAGTTGCAATCCGCCATTCTGGGAGAGGTTCAGCCGGTCGGAGAGGTTCCTCTGAGGATCGTTCAGGAATACCTTCTCTCCCGTGGGAAGAAACTCTTCAAAGAGCTTTCGACGGAGGAGGCGAAGGAGCTCCACCGGCGGGTTTTGGGTGCCAAAGAGAAGAAAGGGGAGGGGAACGACGCCGAGAAGGCGAGATCCTGTTCCGCCTGTCATGCGGGGATCTCCGACGAAGTTGAACGGTATTCCATGAGGCGCTATCAGCGGCCGCTCTGCCGGAGCTGCCAGGACAATGAGAAGGGGGGCCTTCCGAGCCAGACGACGATTCAGCGGAAAGCCCCGGGACAGATATCCGATTCGCAATTCTAAATTGACATGCGCGGGAGGTCCCGGACTTTCGATCCGGGGCTTCCTTCTTTCGGAGAAAAAAGGATGGAGTTAAGAGCGATCAAAGCGATTCCGATCCTGGAGGTCGCCGTCAGTCTCGGTCTACAGATAAAGGGCCGGTCGGCGCGTTGTTTCGCGCATTTTCCGGATCGGAATCCCTCCCTGCATTTCAACATCGGAAAAAACACCTTTCACTGTTACGTCTGTCCCCGAATCGGGGGATCGGTCATCGACCTTGTCATGCAGACATTGAACGTCCCCTTTCGCGACGCGGTGAACTATCTCTCCGGGAGCGCCACCGTGACAAAGCGGGCGGAGAGAGGGAGGGCGTCCCACGATCCCTCTCTTGGGGTGGAAGATAAGGATGAGATACTTCGCGCCCTATTGGCGGAAGCCCCTCTGGAAAAAGAAGGGGCGCGCTATCTGACGGGGAGGGGGATCGGCCTCGACGTGGCGAGAGGGATGGATATCGGGTATTTGAGGCCGGAAGAGTACAGAAGTCTCTTTTGGCGGATGAGCAGAAGATTCGGAAGTGGCCGGTTGAAGGCGGCGGGCCTCTCCCGATTCTACCTCTTCGCCAAAGAAGGTCTTGGTTTTCTCCTCTTCCCGTACCGGCTCGATGGACGAGTCCATCTGCTCAAGGGCCGGTGCGTTCTGACGAAGGAAGAAGCGAAAGAGCGAAGGGTGAGGCGGTTTGTCACGACGGAAAGGGCGGGGATCTTCTATAACCAGGAGGCCTTGAAGGGCGCCGGGACCATTTTCCTCTGCGAGGGGGAGGTCGACACGCTCACCCTCTTGCAGGTCGGCTATCCGGCGGTCGGAATTCCCGGAACCGGGAGCTTCAATCAACGGTGGTTCGACCTACTTGCGGGGAAACGCGTGGTGCTCAGTTTGGATTCGGATCGGGCCGGGAAAGAAGCGTCGGTCTATTTGTCGGAGGAGTTCGAGAAGCGGGGGATCGCGCATCTGAAGCTCGACCTTGCCCACGGAAAAGATGTGAATGACTGTTATCTGGAAAGGAGGTGAGCGTTGCTGAACGAGGAACAGCTCGACGCGGTCCGGACCCGGGAGACGCCGATATTGATTCTGGCCGGTCCGGGAACGGGAAAAACCGAGACGATCGCCTATCGGATCTCCGAATTGATCCGAGAAGGAGAAGATCCGGAGAAAATCTTGGCGATCACTTTCACGAACAGAGCGTCCCAGGCGATGAGAGACCGTGTCCTCTCCCTGACCGGAAAGCGCCTCTCCTGGATCCGGACGATCCACGGGACCTGCGCGCAGATGTTGAGAGGTCACATTCACAAACTCGGGTACAATACCGCCTTCAATATCGCCTCGATGGAGCAGAGCAATAAAATCCTCAAAGATTGCATCCGTGAGATCGGATTGAACGAGGCTCAGCTCGATGTTACGGAACTGGCCGGAACGATCGCCCAAATCAAATCACAGGCCGACGCGGCGGAGCGGCTTGTTTCCGAATCCCACCCCTTCTCGGAGATCTTCAACGCCTACCAAGTGAAGATGAAATCGTTGGGGTGTATCGATTTCAATGACCTGATCTATCTCTGTCTGAAGCTATTGAAAGAGGACCTCAACACCCTGGCTGAGGTCAGGGATCAATGGCGTCACATCATCATCGACGAATTCCAGGACTCGGATCCTGCGCAATATCAGCTGATCTCGCACTTAGGAAGAGAGCGCGGGATCGCCGTGGTCGGGGACGACGACCAATCGATCTACTCATTCCGCTCATCGACCCCGGAAGTCATCGCTCTCTTCGTCGCCGATTTCTCGCCGAAGATCATCACACTCAAGAAGAGCTACCGCCTTCCCCGGATCTTGCTGGAGGCGGCCTGCTCTCTGATCAGGAACAATCTGAAGCGGTTTGAGAAGGAACTCATCTGCGCCCAAGAAGCGGATGGGCATCTGGAGATCCGCGGATTCGGATCCGAAGCGGAAGAGGGGGATTTCGTGGCGAAGGAGATCCTCTCCCTTCAGGCCAAGGGGGTCCCTTCCGAGGAGATCGCCATCCTGGGACGGCGGCACGCGCCCCTTGCGATCATCGAAGCGTCGTTAAAGAAGATGAATATTCCCTGCCGGAAGATGGGCGACCGGTCCTTCTACGATCTGAGGGAGGTGCGCGACATAATGGGTCTGATCACGGCGGTCGCGCTGCCGGAGAACTCTCCCGCGATGGAGCGGATTTTCAAACTGGCACCCGGAATTACCGTCCGGACGATCGATTTGCTGGAGGATATCGCGGAACGAAATGAGGTCAGCCTCTATCGGGCGGCGGAACTCGCCGTTGAAAATCAATATTTGCAGGGAGAAGCGTGTCAGCGTCTGAAGGAGGTCCTGACCCGGCTGGACCGGCTTCGTCCCAAAATGGAGCAATTATGTATTTCGGATCTGATGCGGGCGGCGGCGAAGGAGTTCGATTATTTCTCCCATCTGCAGAAGATTTCACGAGGGGCCTCCGAATATGAAAAGCGGCTCGGTCGTTTAAAAGATCTCGCCCAGATGGCGGATCAATTCGAGCTGACGTCCGGGCCGAGTCTGACGAATTTCATCAACGAGATGGCGATATCCGCAATCCAGGGGGGGACCCTGAAAGAGAAGGGCGGAATTCGCCTGATCACCCTTCATGGTGCGAAAGGGCTGGAGTTCCGGGCGGTCTTTCTTGTCGGGGCCTTTCAGGGCAATATTCCTCATGTCAAAGGCAATCTGGAGGAAGAGCGCCGGCTGATGTACGTTGGCGCCACCCGCGCGAAAGAGCGTCTGTATATCACGCATGCCCGGTATATTCAGAACGAGGTGCGGCAGCGATCGTATTTTGTCGACGAGATGGGACGAATCGGCAAAGGGTTACCGGTCTCATCAAAATAGAGGCATGGAGGAAACCGATGATCCGGAATTTGTTAACGACCGCTCATCCGCTGGTGCGGGAGGCCTGGGAGGCGGGGTTCAATCCGATAGTGAAGGGTGAGGATCTGATCGTGTTGGATCCTCTCCCAATGTCGGATGAAGATGTCCTGACGAGAGAAGGAATAATCGATGACCTGGAACGTCGGATAGAGGAAAGGAAAAAAGAGGTTCTTGAATATCTGAAAAGTCTGCAAAAGGTCAAAGTGCTCATCCGTAGCAAGCGGTTGAACGATCACGTCTGGATTGTGGGGACGGAGGAACTCCTGACGAACCTCCCGGAGGGAGATGTCGGTTATCTCGCCGCTGAGGTATATCGGATCAAGAGCGCGAACTGGTCGGATGAAGTTCTACAAAAGATCCATCTGACAAAAAAGATTCTGGGCGGGAACATCCTTCATGTTCAACGGGCGCCTGATGGGAAAAGGGCATCCGAAAAATAGATCGGGTCTTGACCGAAACGGAATGACCGGGCCGGGGTCCAAAGATGCGATCTGAAAGGCGGTCCGGGCTCTGTTTCGCCTGGAATGGTTTTAACTTAGACTTCAGCCAGAAATCGATTGCCGTATGGTTCTTTTTTCAGAAGGTATTGATTTCTAGAGAATATAAGCGTGGATGTCGTTTCGATCCCGATTTCATTGGAACCTTTTATTGACGTATCATATGAACTATGATATGTACTTAATAGCGAATATTAATAGGAGATTTAATATGGCAACCGCCTCAGAAAAAGTTCGGCTTTTTCGTCACGTGGAGCGCGGCTTTTATGATGAAACCGGCTCCATCAACATTGAAAATCTTCGAAAAGAGCTTGGGCTGACTTTGGAGCAGATCGCCAAGGCGGTCGGGAAAAACATTCGGACTCTCCAGAAAAATTCTCATTCGCGGGCGATTCAGCAACGTCTGATTCAGATCGTCGCGGTCTTAACGCTCCTGAATGAACTGATCGACAACCCCCAGGAAGGGCAGGTCTGGCTCAACGCCCCCCATCCCGATTTCGCGGGAATGACGCCCAAGCAGCTGATCGTCGAGGGGAAGGCGCAGGCCTTGGTCGACTATCTGAATGAAATCCGCACGGGCGCCCTCCGGTAAATGCGCTTCCAAAAGATCCTCGCGCGTCTAAAGCGAATCGAGCCTGAGCCGCTGAACGGGACCTATTATCGCGCCGTCCGGATCGATTTCATGTGGGAGCCCCTGGGGACCCTGGGGTCGAAACGGGCGGGGGGACGCTACAACCTCAAAGGAAAGTTCGAGGTTCTCTACCTCGCTGCTGACCCGGAACTCGCCTTGAAAGAATCTACCCCCGGTTTTGAAGTGAAATTCCCTCCCCATGTCCTCTTCTCGGTCGAGATTCACCTCTCGCGGGTGATCCGGCTGGACCGTCCTGAGATCCGGGAAGCGTTTGGAGTCTCGCTGGAAGATTTGCTGATTCCTTGGAGATATGATCAGAATGTCCTCGGGCGAGAGGCCATCACACAGAAGGTCGGGAGGATGATTCGATCGAGCAAACGTTTCGAGGCGATTCTCTATCCCTCGAAGGTCGACCCAGCCCGGTCAAACCTCGGAATATTAATGGACCGGTTGAAGAAAGGGTCTACGGTCGACCTCTTCGATCCGGATCGAATCATCCAATGGACCTATCGAGGAAAGATCTGACGGCCGAATAGAAAGTTCGAGTTTCCATTCTAAAGCCTCGTCGGGGAGAGAACCCGGGCGAGGCTTCTTTTTTTCCGACGATCGGAAATTCCGACTCAACAAAGAAAGTGAGGGACCAATCCGAATGCGATGGGTCAAAATCAAGCTGATCAGGGAGTCGCGGCCTGAGTGGGCGACTCGAGTCAAAGAGAAGGAAGATGTCTCCGCTCTGCTCAAGCGCTATTACCGCTTTCACGACCGCGAGGAGGCATTGATCATCTGCCTCGATAACAAGAACACGCCGACGCATATCCATTCGCTGGCGGTCGGCAGTATCAATCTCTGTATCGTCCATCCGCGAGAGGTTTTCAAAGTTGCATTGTTGGCCAACGCGGCGCAAATCATCTTCGTTCACAACCATCCTTCCGGAGATCCGACTCCATCGGGGGAGGACCTAAAACTGACCCGAAGGCTCGCGGAGGCCGGAGATCTCATGGGAGTGAGCCTGATCGATTCCTTGATCGTCGGAGAGAACCGGGTCGAATCGATCATAAAGAGATGACACAACATTCAAGGAGCGAAACGCATGCTTTATCATCATGACAGCAAAACATATGAAGAGGCCGCCTCGGACGCCGAGCGGCGGGCGAGGGCGAAAATGGAGGAAATTCTCCGTCGGGGGCGGGAAAAGGCACGATTGACGATGGAAGGGATCTCTGAAGAGTATGAGAGACGTCAGGACATCCTGGCGCCGGCGCCCGCGATCAATTACCGGATCGACCCGGCGGCCTCCACCGCCTCGCAGATCCAGGCCAAGGTGGGGAACAGAATTCTGAATCTGACCGACCATGCCTTGGGACAGGCCCTCACCCGGATGGGAATGCCGAGGGTCTACGTCGACCGGTTGCGGCGCATCGAAGCGCCGTGGGCCGAAGCGCTTCTGCTGACCAGCATGAAGAAATTAACCGATCACGCGGTCGGCGTCGACCGCCTTCTCTTCCGGGTCGTCGGAGACACCGTCAAAGGGGTGCTCTCCTCCGCCTACCGTCGCTCGCTGGACGCCACGCCGATCATTCAGGTCTTCATGGAAGAGGGGCTCCGGTCGGGAATGGTTCCCGTCGATGGGGTGAACACCGAAACCCGCTACCATCTCAAATTGCTCCATGACCGGCTCTACTCGCCGGCGCCTCACGAGGTGATCGCTTTCGGATTCAGCCTCACCACGTCGGATTACGGAGCCGGGGCGCTACAGATCCAGTTTTTCATGATGCGGCTCTGGTGTACGAACTTCGCCATCGGCGAGAACTGTCTGAGAGAGATTCATATCGGAAGGAGATTCAAGCCGGAGGATGAGGCGGTGCTCAGTCAGAGGACGTACGATCTCGATACCGAAACGGTCGCAAGCGCCGTGAGGGATATCCTTTCGGAGGGGATCGACCGGCGCGCGGACTCGGTCTGCGGTCTGATCGCGGATGCGAATGAAAAGCGGATCGACGTGAGGGTCGCTCTGGAGGGGTTCCGCAAGCGGGGCGTGATGACGAAAGAGCAGACGCGCACCGCGGAGACGTTATTCGAGAATGTCACCGATATCACCTACCTGCCGCCGGAGCGTTCCGCGTGGAGATTATCGAATGTGCTATCGCTCATGGCCCAAAACCAGGCCGGTGATAAAAAACTGGACCTCGAAGAGGCTGCGATGGAGCTGATCACGGGGTAGACCAGGCGGAATATCGGACAGAGGGAAGTGAAGGGAGTTCCCGTCGATTCGGGGCTCTTCACCCCATAAAAGAGGGGGTCCGGAGGCAACGTCTCCGGGCCCCTTTTCTTTAGGAGGTCTATGGCGGAACAACTCGGTTTGTTCTCTTTGTTACAGCAAACGGAAGAAACCCATGCATCGTGTTTCAAGCCGGCGGTTCTTTTCGAAGAGGAGCTGAGCGAAAGCTATCCATTTCTCTCCTACCGGCTCTCGCCCTCCCGGTGGGTGACCCATTTTGACGGGAGCGGGGACCGCGCCGGAAGGCATATCGCCGCGGTGAACCGGCTGCCGGCCGTAAGGTCCCGATTGATTGAACTGCTGGCGAAGTTGAGAGAGGATGCCCATCCCGGCCTCTGTGATGCATGGATGGCAATGGCCACCGCACAGGAGAGGCTTTATCTCGATTATTCCGGCGAAGGGGGGCTTGCCGTCTCGCCCGATCTGATCCGCAGCCAACTGACTTATATCCGGGACCGGCAACCCTCCTCCTCCCAGAGAAAAGCGCTCCTTTCCGGCCTGTATGCGCTACTCGGGTCGGAGTTTCCTCCGGCGGCCGCGTCGTTGGCCGAGTCGTTGAGGAGCCAGGCGCGGCAGTTCTCCTTCGGAGAGATCTCCGCGGTCCGCGTCGATTATTTTCTGGAAGGGCTCAAGACGCTGGAAGAAGAGGCGGCAGGGAAGGAGATCTTCGAACCGGCGGCGAGGAGGTTGAACTCCGATGAAGGAAACGGCGCTTATTATTCTCCGGAAGTGTTTCAACACCTCCTTCGGTTGATTCCTCTCTCCGCGATCGCGGGAGAGGAGATCAATGTCCTGGAGCCGAACGTCGGAAAGGGGAGCCTGATCCGTCCGATGGTTCATCACCCTGGCTTTTTGATCGTAGCGAACGATCTCAATCCAATCTCCGCGGAGATCGCGGAGGTCACCACGATGGTCGACCCGGAGGCGATCGTTTTCGCCTGCAGAGAGGGGCGCGCCATCCACCCCGTCCGGAATTGCGCCGTTTTCAAGTCGCATGCGTTTGATCTGCTGACCCTTCTTCCGGATCATCTCTTCGATCTGTTGATCGCCAACCCTCCATATACGTTCGACCACCCGAAGAGCGGTTTCGACCGGCAGTTACGGGCCATGGGGCTGTCGAAAGGGCCGCAGGGATTCTCGTTGGCCGCCTACACCCGTCAGATCCTGCCGGTGAAGCTGCGGGAAGGGGGGATTTCGATTCTGATCACCTCCGCGCGGTCCCGCAACTTCAAAAGGACCCGTCACGCGTCGGGGCACGTCACTCACCCGATGATGATCCTGGCGATCACCGGCCAGCCGTTCTCCGAAAACGACGCCGAGTTGGTGCCGGTCTCGATGCCGGCCTACGTCTTCGATGGAGAGGGGATCGCCGAGAAGCGGCAGATCAGGGCGGAATGTTTTGTCTCGATCAATGTGTTCCTCTCTTCAAGGGAAGCCAATGGAAAACAGACCGTTTTTTCGGAGTGCGCGATCATCCGGGTTCACCATGAGCAACTGGCATCCTTCGTCGATTTATGTCTTTCTCCCTCACGATGGAAAAGCATGGAGCGCCAGCTGCTCGGTCCTTCCATGCGGATGTTGCAATCCGCAAATCTGCTTCGGATTTTCAGCCGAATCAAAGAGGCCCTGCGGAACGATCTGGAGGCGAAGCGGACCTCCGCGAAGCGGCGATATGACAACGAGGAGGCGGACCGGCACGAAAAGCGGATCGAGGAGGTAAACAATCAGCGGTTTCATCAGATCGGGACGTTCGAAGAACTAAACGAGTGGCTGGCCGGACTGTCGGAGCGATGGAACATTCCGGTCCGGAAGGAGATCGAGCGGACACTCCGGACCAACCCGCTTCGGGAGATTTTCGCGAAGAAGAGAAAAAGTGCATCTCCGGCCTCCACCGTGGCGGCCGATGTGAAGAGGGTCTTCCGCGCGGTTCTCTCCGTTTCCGATCGTTTTTTCTCCCGGTTTTACCTTCTCTCCGCCATCTACCCCGCCCTTGCCCTGCGTGAGATCGCGGAGCGGCATGGTCCCTTCGACGGGGTTGCCTTCGGTGGTACTCATCCGACACTGAAGCGGACGCCGTATCCCTTCTCGATGTATCTGCTGAAAGAGAGCGAGATCTCGGAACTCCTGGAGACCTTCCCCGAGGAGGAGCGGAAAGAGGTCCTCGCCAAAATGCGCGAGCGGATGCGTCTGTTGATTTCTCATGTCGCTGAATTCAATGCCGTCGGCAAGACCGCGAGCGAAGCCCTGAACGCCGCGTTTGGGAACTCCTGGCGGCAGGATCTGGTTCGAGGGGTCCTGCCGCAAAGAAGGCGCATCCCCCCGCTGCTCGATTCAGGAAACGGTCTGGTGGAAGCGTTGGCGCGGCTTCTGCTCAATTTGGTTGAGCAGGACGCGGTGAAGGTCAGAGAGAAGAATGAAGCGCTTGCGACCTTCGATTTAATCGAACGGCAAGAGCAGTATCAGAGGTATCTGAAGGATTTCAATTCGGGCGGCCTGACGGAGAAACGGATCGGGAACCTGGTTCGGAAAACGGAGGAGTTGATCGCCGTGATGCAAAAGGCGCAGGAGATATTGTCCGGCTCCCGGACGGCGCCGGGGCGAAAAATAAGGCTCCAACCGGTCGGCTGACCGGAATCGATAGATGAAAACGAGGAGGCGGCGGATGCAAATCGAAGAGAATCGATCGATCAAGATTGACGTGAATTTAAACGCCATGATGAAAAATTTCGGTGAGGTTTTCTCCGGGGACCGGATCTGGATCCGGGAGCTCTTGCAGAACGCCCGGCGCGCGGGGGCCACCCGGATCAACATTCACACCGACCGGAGCGATCCGAACTATTTCCGGATCGACGACAACGGATCGGGCATCGCGGACTTCCAATCGCTTCTCACCCTGGGCGGATCGGGATGGGAGCCGGAGGTGATCGAGCGGGAAAATCCGTTCGGGCTGGGATTCTACGCGGCGCTGTACGCGGCCGTAACCGTTGAGATCAGATCGCGGGGACGGCGAGCGGTGCTGCACAGCGGCCGGATTCTCTCCGGCGAGCCGGTCGCGCTGCAGCCGTTCGATATCCAGTCGGGAACCTCGATCGTCCTGCATTTGAAAAAATCGATCGTGGACGCCGGGAAAGAAAACCGGATCGGGAAGCTCAAAGAGGCGCTTGAAGCGATCGTGCGCGGATTTCCGGTCCCGGTGTATCTGAATGCCGAGTCGCTGAAGCGGCCGTATGCGCTGGACGTCTGGAAGGGACTCCGGTTTGATCTTCCGGACGGGGTGGCTCTGGTGGAATTGAACCCGGAGTTTGACTCTACCACGAAAGGAGTCACTTTCCTCCAGGGTCTTATCATCTCAAGCGCGGAAGACGGTTTGCGGACTTGGCCGAATTTCAGCCGCAACGGGATGCGGGTCTATATGCATCTTCAAGGCGATCGATGGCTTGTGCGGGTGCCGGACCGGGACCGGTTGTATCAGTCGAACGATACTTCAGAGCGAATCAGAGCGCTACAAGAGAAGGTCGTGGAAGCCGCCGCGGATCACATCAAAACCTCGGGAGAGGCACAGAAGTATTTCGATTGCCTTCTAGAGTGGGGGTGTTATGAGGTGATCCGGGATCTTCCGATTCCGGCCTCCCGCTGGGGCCAGTTGATCGCGCCGATGCATCTGCGTCATTACGAATATGAGGATCAGGAGGATTCGTTTGGACCTCCGGTGGAAATTCCCGGCGCCGGCAAGGATCTCCGCTTCCTGAAAGACAGATCGATTCTCTTCCCATCGGAGGAGACCCTCGATCATCTATATGCCATGTACGCCTTTGAGTTGCCGATTCTGGACACCTGGAATGATCCGGATCACTGGTTCTCGAAATCCCCCTTCGGCGAAGAGATCGAAGTGTTCTACAAGCGAAAAGTGTCGGCATCGGCCAATCAGAGCAACATCGTGGCGGAGGGAGCCTGGTGGGGAAAGCAGGTGGTGGTCTGCAAACAGTTTTCCCTGACCCTGGAAGGATATGGGACAAAGGAGATCTCGGAAGACACCTTCCTCAACGACACCTTCTGGATCATCGATCGGCCGATGGGCTGGGGTTATCCGATCGACCAGGCGTTTTATTTCCAGACCGAGGGAGACGATTTTGACGAATCGGGCTTCGATGCGGCGATGGAGAACTTCCGGGCGAATCTGGCGATCATTAAAAAGGATCCTTCAGCGTTGATTGCAAGTGCCCTTCGGGAGTATGCGGAAGCGCTCGAAGGCGGCCGGTTTGTGGTCGAGGCAAAGCAGGGGGCGATTCGGGTGGAAGCACTGCTATAACCGCATAAAGAACAGGAAAGTCAAAGAGGGGCTCTCTTCTGAAACAGTAGGAGAGCCCCTCTTTTTTAGGGAGAAACGTCATGGAAGTGAAGTTCCTGTACGAATTAACGAACCGGATGGGCTGCAATCTGTACGAGGCGCTGCGGGAAGAGGATTTCGAGGGGATCATTGAACGTGAGACTGAATATTATATCGAGCAATCGAAGGTTGGAGGTGAGCGTCGGGAAGCTTTTGTGGAATGGCTCGAAGGACATCTTTCTGCGCGGGATTGGCGGAAGATCAAAGAAAGCGTCGGATGCGACGATCTCTCAAAATGGTTGTTGGAGAATCCGGTCCGAGAACGGGAAGAGGATTTAAAAAGGTCTTATTCGGAAAATGAGATCGAATTTCTAACGACGACACTGACGAAGACTCAAAGCGGCGTCCATCTGCCTCTGCTGTGGGATCATGTCGATCCTGCCGATGACGCCGATGTGTCGCTGGGGTTCGGTTTGATCTCCTATCCTCCGGTGGATGAAAACGGCCATTATATCCAGACCGGAAACAGTCGGCATCTACCGGGCGATGTCGCGAACCGGATCAAAGCAGTAATGGAGGAGGCCAACGAACTGGCAAAAAAGACCGGCCGCGGCGTCGGATCTCCTGATCCGAAGGATGACCTGGACCGGACCATCGATGAGAAGATCGCATTTCTCTATCGGGAGGCCTCGTCTTTATCGAAGAAGACCGTGCTCTCCTTAATCCGGATAGAGGGATTTTATTGCGGGATTCACGGAGGAACTGTGAAGTATGAACGACCGATCCCAAGATCGGAGGTGTTGGCCTGCCCTTCCTGCAATCATCCGGTCTGCCCGTTCTGCGCCAATTGTTATGAAAAGGATCCGGCGACGATCGAGGAGGCGAAGGCTTATCTGGCCTCCTGTGAGGAGATCTCCGGGATGGCCTACTGCGGGCATTGCGGGGATTGGGGGGAGGAATGGATGCTCCGATTCCTGCGGCTGAAGAAATGTCCCATTCCGCAGGAATACGAGAATTACAAACCGGCGCCGCGATCGGTCCGGTTTGTCGCCACGAACAGAGTCGCATCCCTTCCGGATTGCAGTCGCATTCTGGAATCGGTCTCCCGGACTTTCGCGAAGGGGATCTCCGGGATCATTCACTATCCGCATTCCACGGGGGAGATTTGGGGAATCCCAGAAAGACACCCCGAAGGATGGATCGTGACCCTCTGTTATCCGGAGGAGCGATAATGGGGATCGATCAGGAGGAAAAACAAATGTTTCGATTCGGAAGACATACTTTCACGATTGGACAACGGGTAAGGTGGAAGAGAGGGAAAAGGGCGCAGGAAGGGATCATCCTGTCGGAACCTTTCAACGATGGGCAGTGGATCGAGATCAGGACGGCTTATAAGACCCACCCGGTAAGGAGAGTCAGCATAAAGTGTAATGTCGAACCGGCGTAGGAGTCGAAAGCGGCCGCGCCGGGGTAGAAGGCTTCGGGCGAATTTGCTGTGATAAAGAGGTCCGGTTTTCCGATGAGGGAGGCCGGGCCTCTTCATTATTTGAGACCATCACGGAGATGTTCATGAGCGGAAATATAACCAAAGAATTGCAGAAAGCGATGAAACGACTTCAGCGGTTTCAGACGAAACTCAAGGAAGTCGAAGACCACCCGGACAGGGTCGAAGAATTGGTGGAAGAGGAAGCATCCAATCTCTGGAAGCCGGTCGATCCGATTCAGCGTGTCAGAATACCGGCTGCCCCCGAGATACGGCTCCCTTTTTCCATCCCAGGTCGGCAAAGAGAAGCGCCCCGAATCGAGGCCTCCCCTCACGAAGCCGGTCTTTTCCTCCTTCCTTACGCGCCGGCTTTTCGGGAGCGGTTCATCGAACGCTTCGAAGCGGCGATCTCCCCTGTAAAACGGCTGATGCAAAGGTTGAGAGATCTGGAAGTGCAATATCATCAAAAAGCGAAGGCGCGGGAGGGCGGGAGCGCCGGGAAAAGCCAATCCGCCATAGAAGAATGGGAACGGTTGGCTTGTGATTACAACTTTTTCAAATACCTCCATACGGTCGTCCTGGACAACGGCAAGCTGGGAAGGCTCTTCACGGAGATCGGATCGCTCCTGGGTGGCGGCTCTCTTCAGAATCAAGGAATCGTCGGGTTTCTGAAAATCGCGCAAAGCGAAGCAAGGATCAGCGACGCCCTCTCGGGGGCATTGGCGGCGTTCGACCGGATCGCCCCCCTGTGCGCCAATATGTATCTCTCCTCCATCGCCTCCTGGGCGTCTCTGTCCAATTTCATCTCCGCCGAAGCCAAGACGCTCGAAAGGGAGATGCTCGACAAGGCCGGCCCGGAGAATTACCGTCCGGAGTATCTCACCTTCCGGGAGATGATCAACCGGATCACGCAAGGCCTTTCAGGGGCGCCGACTTCGATGCAGGAGAAAGCGCTCTATTACGCATACCGGAGTTTTCAGGCGCACTTGTCGGAAAAAAGAGACCATCCTTTCCGGCTGAACAACTTCGCCCAAGTCGGTGCCGGAAAGACCTACACCACCCCGATCTTCCTGAAAATGTTCTCCCATCTAATCCATCAAAAGTGGACGAAGCGGCGACACCCTCCGATCAAGCTCCTCACGCTCTATTTCACCGAGGCCAACCTGGGTCGGAATGTCATCAACTCGATGATCGAGATCGGCGTTCCTGAAAAGAGATTGCATCAGATTCAGATGAAGAAACTGCCCACCCTCGCCGTCCAGGAGGGCGATTGCGTCGTCCTCAGCCGGCACGAATTCGGATTAAAGGAAGTGGAGGAGATCAGCTATCCCTTGGAGATTCTGATCCGGAGAGGGTTTCATTTCATGATCGTCTCGGACGAGTCTTCTTTTCTGAAGAATTCGGAAAGCGGCATCTCCTCGGCCATGGAGACGCTTTATGGATATCTGAAGAAGCGGCGCGTGCTCTGGGTCGATTACCGGCTTTCGGCCACCCCCGCCAATAACGACACCGGCGATTTTCTCTATCTGCTGGCGACGAATCGGATAAACATCGGCTCATTCCTTTATGCTTATCCTGATATCGCCGAACGGATGGAGCGGATTCTCGCCGAATCTTATTATTACGATTCCGGTCTCGGGGGCTTGAGTCTGCATCGGTTACTTCCTCTTCTGATCGCCGGCGGATCCCGTACGGGGGTACTGGTCTCGCTCAATTTGATCGAATCATCGAAGGAAGGCTCCGAGACGGTTGGTGAGGAGGGGGAGGAGAAATCTTCCGGAAAGAGGATGCATGAGCTGATCTACACCGATTGCGCCGGAGCGGTGCTTTCTCTCTTTTATCAGGCGGTCCTCCAAAGCCGCCTCTTTCCGATCCAGCCCTGGCTCGGCTCGGATAAAGAGGGAAGGGAGATTCAACCGGGCCTGATCGACGTCCTGCATAAGCTGGGCGTCGGCTATACACGGCTTTTGCAACCAACGGAAGAGAAGGTCCGGGTCCTGACCGGATTGGAAAAACCGCTGATCCATCCGGGGTCGAGGGAGTTGGACGCCCTTGTTCCCTGCCTTGTCCCGCTCAAGGAGATGACTCCAGCGCTGACTTACGACCGGGCGCTGAACGCCGATGAGGAGGTTCATTTTCAGATCAACGCCAAACAACTCGATTCGAATCTCCTGGAATCGGTCACTAACCTGGAGGTGCTGGAGAAAATCGGTCAGTTTTTGAATCTGATCATGTTCGTCAACCTGGTTCGGAAGGTCCGATCGTGCGACCGCGCCTGGTGGGCAGTGGGAGAAGAGATCGAGACGGAGTTCCGGAGACTTCGTTTGGAATTTCTGGCAGCGTATGCGCATCTCAGGGGCGTCCCTTTGATTCCGATGCAAGAGACCGTGACCCGCAAGGTGCATAAGGGTTTTCAAATCGTCGAAGAGACGGAGACTTATCCTTATCTCGCGGCCCGGCCGGATCAGAAGAAGGATTTGATCGGATTGCTTCAAGGGCTGTCCTTCGACGGGATTCTGGGGCATCGACTCATGGACGATCTGGCCCAGTTTTTCGCGCCGGTGCGCTATTTCGAGCTGCTCGACTTCTTGGAGGGTCAGGAAGGGAAAACGCAAGCGGAACGGGAGAGGCGGGAAGAGGAGATTGAGAAGAAAAGGGTTGCGATCATCGAGACCCTGGTTGACGCCTTGGGGATCCGATCGGAGAGGCAGACCCTTCCCGGCCTGATCGCCCTCTTTGAAAAGGATCTGAATCAAACCGGAGCGGAAAAAGATCATCTGGTTCATTTCCGTTCCTCGATACTTGCTAAATATCCGCTCTTCCTGATGAAGACCCTTGAGTCCCTTCGGTGCGTGAAGGAGGAGCAGAAAGGAGCAGAGGCCCAGCGTCTTCATGACGTGATCCGTGAGATCGGATCGGAAAATGTCGATCTGGCGCAGACGCTGGCGGAGTACGGGATCATCTTCAAAGCCTCCGAATCGGTCAACTTCCCTCTCGTCCTCCGGTTCGCCGACCGGATTGTGCAGCGGCTCTCCGCGCTTCTGGCAGAGCGGGGAATCAAACTTGAAATAGGGGAAGGGGATATCGACCGGGTCCGGAAGGTGATTTCAAGATGCGCCAGTTTCGAAAAGTATGCGGGGAAGATGGCGGAACTCGCCCGGGCCCACCAAGCGCCGCTTCTGATCTCATGCCGATACCGCTTTTCTCAAAAAAGCCTTCTTTCCACGACCGGCGCACGGTTCTCCGTGACCGGGGAGACCGAGAAGTCGGAGCGGTACAAGATCCTCGGAGATTTCGATCGCTTGGATGAAGAGATGGGCCGGATCTTGGTCGCCACCACAAAGTCGATCCTGAAGGGGTTCAATCTCTTTTATACTCAGTATGGTTTCATGAGCGAAGGGATGGATAACGCGGAGGTCCGGCTTCAGATGGCCGGACGCCTTCGTGCTCTTTTTCCCCAGCACCTCAAAGAGATTGAGCGGATGGAGAAGGTATTGATGAAAGTGAAACCGGCGTCACCCGTGATCCGGCATCTGAGGCGGTTGAAGGAGAACGTGAAGATATTCGACGTGGTCTCGCCCAGAATGATTTCGGGTTTTCCGGACATCCAGAACGGGAAGGCGTTTATGTTAAACACTTTCCTCTTCTCTCAGATCCATCAGCGTTCTTTCCCTGAGATATTCACAGATGAGGAGGTATTTCATTATATCGACAGCCGGCCGACTTTTAATGCGAAGACGGTGGAAAGCTTCTGTAAGAAGGCGATCGAGGAGGCGATGGAATCGTATGCCGGGAAGCTGAAAGAAAAGGAGGGGGTCAGTGTTCCTGAACTGATCGATCTGATGGAGCGGGAGATTCAAGCGGCGGCGGAGCTGAATGCGCGGCTCTCGAGCTACTATCCCTTACTGGAGGGGAAGAACGGCTTGAGGATTTAGGATCGGATCGGGAGTTGTAAGAAAGTTCGTCCGAGTGATAAAAAAGAGGGACCCCGCCTTGGTGGGGGGTCTCTTTTTTTTGCCTTTTTTCGGACATATTATCCAGGCATTTGAGATTTCCTTCAGAGCCCCTGTAGGCAGAGTGTGTCCGGGAAGTGTATCCTTTTCTTTACCTAACCTTTTTACAATGTTTATAACTTTTTAATATTTTTTTCTTGACTCCTGGCAGTCACCTCCGGTATTGTCCGTCCGATGTTGATTGGACGGTGTTTTTCTGCTTGTTCTTGTTCTAGTAGAGCAAAGCCCTCTCCATGTCGCGAAAAACCGGACCGGCGCCACACCCCTCCGGCGATCTGCACCGCAGTATCGCCCAGTCTGTTTTATTCCTCCCCGACGGTTCACATCGGTTTCCTCTTAAACGATTTGCTCTGATTCTTTTCTTTTTCCTCTCTTTTATCTCTTTCCCGTTTCTCTCTTTTCGCACTCAACCGGCCCATGCTGCCTCATCAGCATCGAAGATCAAGCCGGTCGAGAATCCCAACGTTGTCTTTTCCAAGGGGTTGCTGACGGTCCAGGCCAAAGACGTCCGGCTCCAGATGCTGATGGACGGCATCGGAATGAAGACTAGCATTGAAGTCTCTCGGAGCCCCGCTCTGCAAAAAGAAAAGATCACGGTGCAGTTTAAGAATGTGCCGTTTAAGGCGGGGCCCCGGGTTCCTGCCTATGGTGGGAAGAGCTTTACATCCTCGGTGAACGAAACGAAAAGAATCATTCATAGGGCTTTCGTGAAAAGTGAGAGATGCTGTGAGTAATAAGAAGCGAGAGGCAGGAATAAGGAGTATTTTCTATTGGGTTTCGGCATTTTTGTTATTTGCGGTGAGTCTTCTTGTTCCACGTATTTCATTTGCCCAAACGATCAGTTGGACCACTCCGCCACCGTCTAGTGCGACCAGTGGCACCACCTTCACGGTTACCTGGTCGATCACGGGAGCAACATCTATTCAGCATGGGAATATACACTGGCACCCTACGGACCCGGCCGCTAATATTCCTGATGCAACCTGTGCCAGCGCAACCAACTGCTGGGCCCCCGCTACCGGGATAGCCGGCACGGCCGCTGGAGGCACATTGACCTTAACTGCTCCGACGGTAACCTCTCCCACCACGATTAGATATGCCGTTCACGTGAGGGTGAACAATGATGGGATAAACCGTTTGTCTGGATCTGTTTTGGTCACGATTAACCCACCGGCTGTTTCGCTTTCGGTTGCTTTGACGGCCAATCCTTCGAGTGGAACAGTGCCTTTAAATGGGGTCGATTTAACTGCGACAGTAGGAGGTACCGCTACCGGCACGATCAATTACACCTTTTATTGCAATCGATCAGATACAGGGACAAACGTGACCACTGGATGGGCGGTCAAATCCGACGGCGTTCTTGATAATCCTAAAACTGCTCTCGATGCATGTAATTACACAGCTGTGGGGAATTACACGGCCAAGGTGATCGTGGAACGGGGTACTGCCGCACCTGCAGAAGCACGGATAACTATTACGGTCAGTGCACCGACGCTATCGGTAACGCTGGCAAGTAATCCTTCGGGTGGAGCGGCTCCGTTAAGTACGAATTTGACCGCGGATGTGTCAGGAACTGCTACCGGAACGATCAACTATACCTTTTGGTGGAATTGTACAAACACAGGTACGAGTGTCAGTTTAGTAACAACAGCTTGCGGTGATCCCACCAATTCAGCCATTGGGGCCAAATTTAATGGGATCACTGATGATCCGAAAATAATCAACCACAATTATAGTGTTGCGGGTACCTATACGGCTAAGGTAATCGTGGAACGTGGGAGCGCTCTACCTGCAGAAGCAAGAGTAATAGTTACCGTCAACGCGCCTACACTCTCAGTTACTCTTGGGGCAAATCCTTTCAATGGTTCTGCCCCATTGAGTGCTATTCTAACGGCAAGTGTGTCTGGGACCGCAACTGGGACCATTAATTATTCTTTCTGGTGGAATTGCTCAAACACTGGAACAAGCGTTACCTCAGTAACTGCAGCCTGTGGAGATCCAACAAATTCCAACATCGGGGCAAAATTCAACGGGATCCTTGACAACCCCAAAATGGTAAACCACGTCTATACCACTGGGAATATTTTCACGGCCAAAGTCATTGTGGAACGTGGGAGCGCTCCGCCCGCAGAAGCACGGGTAACGATTACTGTGGCTGCGCCAACGCTCTTCGTTACTCTTGGCGCTAATCCTGTCGATGGCTTCACCCCGTTAGGTACTAACCTAACTGCGAATGTCTCAGGCACTGCGACGGGAACTATCAACTACACTTTCTGGTGGAATTGCTCTGATACTGGTACGAACGTTAGTTTGGTTATAGCGGCCTGCGGAGATCCTACCAACCCTGGTTTTGGAGCAAAATTCAACAGTGTTAGTGATAACCCGAAAATACTGAACCACATCTACAACACGGCAGGAATATTTAGTGCAAAGGTTATTGCCGAGCGAGGCAGTGCCCCCCCTGCCGAAGCACGGGTGACTATTACGATCAAATTCTTCGATCCTAGCCCCGCAGATGATATCACTACGCTTATCCCAGATGAGAACGATACTGCTCCCTTAGGAAATCGGACCCCGCTGATTCTAATTCACGGCATTCACGGCACGCCTTTCAATGAGATCGCTAATCCTAATCAGAGTTATTGGACCAAGTTCCTGAACTATTTCAATAATGAAGCGTTTAAGGCAAAGTACAAAGTATACAGATTTCACTATGCTAGCGATAATCATAGTGTATGGGAAATCGCCCGTAGCTTGAGGAACGATATCGATAGAAGAATAGATGACGGAAGCCTTGCAGATATGCCATTTGTAATTGTCGCACATAGCATGGGCGGGTTGGTAGCACGCTCCTATATGCAGGAGCACTCGCATAATACCGGGAATTATACTGGACGGAGGGGAGGAGAAAGGATTCTCAACCTAATTACATTAGCTACGCCGCATCATGGAACTCCTCTCACCAATGATGAACCGAGATTTAACGGATTGGCGGCCCCAGCCTGGTCGATAACAGCCAACTTATTTGACACGGGCTTCTGGTTATTTAGAGGATGTACACCTTGCATATTGCAATTAACGCATCCGAACAGATCAGATCTGCGATGGGACAATTACGATACGCTGTTCACATCAGAATACACAGGCAATGAGGTAAATACTTGGTTAAGAAGCCTCAATAGTGACACCACCTATGATGGAAAACTTATAACCTATTCTGGGCGTATAGGAAAGGATGCGATGGTTGACCTGTTCGGTCCTATGGGCGCTGGTGAGCTCGGAAATCAATTAGGTTTTCTCAACACTATGTTAGCAGACAATCCAGATATGGCCTTAAGGCTTAGTGGTGTGTTGTTGGAAAGAATTCTCAACCCATCGTTTCAGGGAATTGTAACCTACTTACCAGTCAGCGCTTTGAATAACGATGGTATGGTCCCCATCAACAGTGCACTTTTCACTGGCCACAACGTGAGTAAGCGGGTTCAGTGTGCCGGAAATGATGATTTGGGTATGAGTGGACCTGATCATTCGAAAATGAAAGACGGTGGGGTTCCAGCGCGTTGTTCTAATAATCAGTTTCTCTTTGAGTCTCTCAGCAACGACCTTGGGGTTGTGCCTGTGGTGGACACCACCCTGCCAGCGGCCGTGCCAACTTTAGCAACTGGGGCAGTTACAACGACCAGCGTGGTCCTTTCCTGGACAGCACCGGGGGATGATGGGAATACAGGAACCGCTACGAGCTATGACATCAGATATTCTACGTCGCCCATCACTGAAGCCAATTGGACCAGTGCTATCCAAGTGAGTGGAGAACCAACCCCGCTTGTAGCCGGCTCGGCACAGAGCTTCACCGTCACCGGCTTAAGTTGCGGAACCACTTATCATTTTGCCCTCAAAACTCTGGACGAGGTGCCGAACCCCTCGGCCATTTCTAACTCACCCAGCCGGACCACCTCGGCCTGTCCTGTTTCATTTGACTTCTCCGTCTCCGCTTCTACTCCGGCAGGTGTTGTGAGGGGAAGTAGCACCTCTTCAACTATCACTGCCACTATAGTCTCAGGAACCACAACGCCGGTCACCTTTTCTCTGCCCACCCTGGTCGGTACTACCTTTTCCTTGTCGCCGGATACGACATGCAGCCCCATCTGCTCAAGGACCTTAAACATCACTACTTCATCGACCACGCCCTTAGGAGCCAATATAATCACTATTGTTGCTACAGGTGGCGGTCTAACTAGAACCACTGCTTTTACCTTAACAGTGAATGCGCCCTTTGACTTCTCTCTCTCCACAACTAATGCCAGTGTGGTGAGAGGCGGGAGCGCTGTTTCCACAGTGACGGCCACGCTGATTTCGGGTTCAGCCACTTCCGTCACGTTCTCTCCGCCGACGCTCACCGGGACAACCTTCTCCTATTCCCCGACGACTTCGTGCAATTCGACCTGCTCAAGCACTCTGAACATTACGACCTCTTCAACGACGCCTCTGGGCACCAACACGATTAACGTTACGGCAACAGGAGGAGGGATCACACGGAGTACGACGCTTACCTTGACGGTCAATCCGGTTCCCGGTGTGTTCTCTGTTACCCCATCGGATGACTTAACTTCTTCCGGCAATCAGGGCGGCCCCTTTAGCCCATTGAGCAAGACCTATACATTGGCCAACACGGGAGGAAGTTCGATCAACTGGACCGCCTCCAAAGGCCAGGCCTGGATCACTTTATCTTCCACCGGTGGAACCCTGACAGCGGGCGCTCAGACGACGGTGACCGTGTCGGTCAACCTTACTGCCAACAGCCTCATACCGAGTTCTTACAACGACCTGGTAAGTTTCATCGACACGACCAATAGTAGTAGTACCGCAAGGGCGGTGAATCTGACAGTCAATGCAGCACCATGTACCTTCTCCATTACACCGACCAGTCAATCTTTTGGCTCTGGTGGCGGTATCGGAACAGTGGAAGTAACCGCACCCAGCCATTGTAATTGGACGGCCGCGAGCAATGCCGGTTGGCTTAATATCACCTCCGGAAATCCCGGCAATGGAAACGGAACAGTAGGATACTCGGTAGCGGATAACATTACTGCTGACTCTCGTGGCGGAACCGTCACGATCGCCGGTCAAACTTTCACGGTAACCCAATCTGGCGCTACCAATCGGATCCCAGAAGTTCGGATCATTTATCTCGTGCCGAGTGATCGGCCCGTCCGGGAGGATTATAAAAACGCAATAGAGGGAGCGGCGAGGCATCTCCAGATCTGGTTCCGTAATGAAATGGGGAATACGAGGAGTTTCACACTTCATACGCCGACCGTGGAGGTCTTCAGCACGACTCATACTGCCGCATGGTATTCTACTAATTCGAAACCGAGCGACTTCAACGTCTGGTTCTGGGAGAACGTGCTTGCCGATGGCTTTGGAGTCACCGGCGGACGATTCGATGATCCTAACAACAGATGGATATTTTATATCGATGCGGACCCGGCCTGCGGCCAGATAACTGGAGGAACGAACGGTGTAGCATTACTCCCAGCTAACGATCTAAGAGGGCTGGTAGGGGAACTTAATGTGCCTCCGTGTTCCTCTGATCAACCTGATACCGGTGGTAAATGCCGTTGGGCCGGTGGTTTGGGGCATGAGATTGGTCACAGTTTGGCGCTTCCTCACCCCTCCGGTTGCCCTGGTCCGACTTGCGTTGAGGATTCCCTCATGTGGTTCGGCTATAGAACATATCCCAACGCACACCTATCGCCCGAGGATAAGGCGGTTATAGATCAGAGCCCATTCTTCAGGTCGATGGACTTGACCAATGAGTTGTTCTCTTGCGAGGTGCTCGATCGAAAACCACCAACGGTGACCGCCGTCTCTCCATCCAATGGTGAAGCGAATATTGCCTTGAATCGGACCGTTTCAGCCACCTTTAACAAAGCGATAAATCCAGCTACCCTGAATGAAACTACTTTCAGGCTGAGTAATGGCGCGACAGGACAGGTAACTTATGATTCCACAACAAATACGGCGACATTCATTCCGTCAGGCAATCTGCTGCAAGTGACCACCTATTCAGCGACCCTTACAACTGGAGTCAGAGATCTTTCAGGCAATAATCTGGCTGCTGATTTCGTCTGGGTGTTTACGACAGGATCTATCCTTGATACGACTCCGCCGAACGTTGTCGCGACAAGCCCTGCTGACGGAGTTTCGGACGTGTCGATTGCTTCGACTGTTACGGCTACCTTCTCGGAAGACATGGATGCTTCTACGATCAGCGGATCGACCTTCATTCTTCGCAGGCCGGATGAAACAACTGTCAACGGCAGCGTTACTTACGATTCAACAACGCGAACGGCCCGCTTTACCCCACAAGAGAGCCTGTCCAATTCCACGACTTATATGCCGATACTCATGACAGGGATCAAGGACACTTCGGGGAACGCTCTGGCTGCTGAATTTACCTGGAGTTTCAACACGTCTCCGCTGATCAACAGCACCGTGACGATCGCCAATCCCGTTGGGAGCGGTAGCATTTCAATTACCGTCTCTGCTGGGAATCTGGAAAGCGCAACTGGTGTGAATCCGGCCACTTTGAACGGAGCACCCTCCGGATTTAGTTTTCCCTATGGGATGTTCGATTTTAAGATTATCGGCCTGACTCCGGGCCAGACTGTGACGGTTACGATTGAACTTCCGGAGGTTTTAACAGGCGACGCAAAGTGGTACTGGTATAACCCGAATACCTCTGCCTGGGTTGACATCACAAATTCTGTAAGCCGGACAGGGAAAACTGCCGCGTTGAGTCTCACCGATGGAGGAACAGGAGACGCCGATGGAATTGCCAATGGAGTGATAGACGATCCAGTGGGGCCAGCCTTGAATTCTACTGGTATTGGTGGGGGTGCCCCTCCTGTGACTACTACACCGATTCAAGATGGAGCCGGAAAAGGTGGGGGAGGAGGCGGGGGTTGCTTCATTGCGACTGCCGCTTATGGAAGTTATCTTGATCCCCAAGTTCAGGTGCTCAGAGACTTTCGAGACCGTTATCTTTTAACCAATGCTCCCGGGCGCATTTTTGTGGCATTTTACTACGATGTATCTCCACCTGTCGCCGATTTTATTCGGCAGCATGAGTTTCTGAGAACAGCGACAAGGTGGGCCTTAACACCGATGGTCTTTGCCGTGGAGTATCCCTTCATATTTATAGTGATCTTTGCCTCTGGAATCACTGTTTACAAAGGCGTTCGGAGAAGGCAAAAACTCGTTTGAGCTATCCCTGGCGAATCGGTGGAAACCAAGGAACCCGAGGCAGCAGTGTACTTTCGGCTAGAGTGCGTAGCGACAGATACGATAATGTGAACTACAACATCTCAGGTGCTGTTTGTCCGGATAACGGAGATGAGAGAACAAACATGCTGAATAGAGGTTACCTCCTGATTATCTGTACTATTATGATTTGTTTTTCCAGTGTGGAAATCATTTTCGCCGAATCATCGAAGAAACAATCTCCGGTTTCCAAGAAATCCTCGAACCGAAGCGAGGAGTGGATAAGCATCCCACCTATGGGTCCAATAATCGCAGTTTATGTTGGTCGACTAGAAATCCACCGAATCCGTCTATCTAGCAAATGAAAAATGACATCTTATAGTTGACATCCTTATGTGATATTCGTAGATTATGAATCACGACAATGAAGACAGGGAAAACCTCCGCTCAGTTTATGGAGTCATTGGGACTCTGCATAGTACCATTATCGCGACACGATTCGCGGTAGCTGGCCTTTATATGGCTGCCCTGGCTTTCCTTGCATCTGCTCTGCCTGTCGATCCTGGTAAAGCACTGTTACCGGGAACAGCAATAGGAGCTTTAGGGATGGCCCTAACGCTCGCGTTATGGATTCTTGAGATTCGTAATCTTTGCCTTCTCGAAAATCTCGAAGATCGTGGCCGGTCAATCGAATCCGAGTTAAAAGTCAGTGAGGAGCTCGGCCTCTTCTGGCTCATGCTCAAGCAGCCGGAAGGTCCGAGAGTGCCGTTCATTCGGTGGCGTCTTCCATATACTCATAACAGCAAGGCGAAAGAAGTAATCACCTATATTTTCACACATTCATTTGGTCTCTCTATGATCTATTTTCTTGGGATAGCCTTTTGGGGCTGGGTGCTCTTTCGGGTGAGATAAAGGCCGGAGACTAACGAGAATAGGTCGAGTTATCTGATTTGAAATTGATATTACCCAAAATTAAGAGGCAGGTTCCTGGGAAGATATCTTCATGAGCGGACTGGGCGATCCCCGGGAGCAGAAGGGTTTGTCGCCGGGGCTCAAAAAGCATGGGACCGTTTTCTTCATCATGGAAGCCGGGACCTGAACGAGAGGCTCCGAATAAGTATAGTATACCCGGACTCGGACAGAGCTTAATATTGGATATCTAAATATAAACATGCTTGGATATTTTGGTCATATTATTACGTTATGTGCAGCCATTATTGCTCTTTTTGGAGATACCTGGAACAAGAAAGAGAAAGGTTTCCACAGATTGACTTTGACAGGCCGCCTCGCAGTGGGGATCGCCCTTATTGGCTTTACTTTCTCTTCTATTGAAACATATAAACAACAGAAGAGAATATACCAGTTGCATCAAGTCGCAGCCTCTGAGGTACAGCGGCACTGGAAAGCATTGATTTATCCTTTTACTATGATTCTGTGGGCGATTGATGGCCATAGTTACTGATATGACGATCTCACACTTAAACGTTTGCTGGATGCAGATGCCGTACAAAAAATCAAAGCACTGAACCTCAGAGATCAAGCGCCACATTTTAATGGAATGTGGCTCAAAGTCCTCTCTGAATCAACTAAAAACGGTCGAGAGGGATTAGATACGGCATCGTTCAAGTATAACTTTGTTTTGGATGAAGAGGTTATTACGGCGATTCACCATGTTCGGAACATGTACTACGTCGATGCGCTCATTTCCTCCAAGGTATACGGCGAACCAATTCGTACGATAAATGACCATGACTCAATGTCGGTCCAAATACCATTGGGTAATCTGGCCGATGATAAATTCTATTTCGAATACATTAATTGGCTTACTCGCCTCAAAGAGCTAATTGATCTTTATTCTTAGAATGCTATAACCTGCCGAAGACATCATGGGGGGCCAGAAAAGGCATTACTTCCTTGGATTTGAACCTTGTAGTTTCGAGGCATTACCAATCTTCCTCAACCGATCCAACTAGATCCGGAAACCATTCCAACGGGGACTTCAATGGAAGCGAATAATTAGATCTTTTTTCACTAGGAGAACTAAAATGTCAAAAATCATCGTATTTGTTTTAACAATAACATTAAGTTTTTCCTTGCCTGCCTATTCTGAGGAAAAACCCAAAGAAGAAAAAAAACCCCGACCAGATACAGAAATCACTGTTTATGACTTAAGCTCACGTCCCGTCCTCGATAGTCTATCGCATGCTCAAGCTTCTATAAAATTAAAAAACTATATTGAAGTTTATCTTAAGGCGCAAAAATGCAATGAGGTCATTATTTGGTCTATGCCAAGTGACGAGGAGAAAAAATGGAATTCAGACAGGCTAAGAGATGAACAACGTCACTTTTTAAACTCTGAGGGGTTTGCCACATGTGGATGCAATTGTAGTGTGTTTGTTGAGGTCCTTCCCAAAGCTGACTTTGTTAATAACAGAAGAAGCCTCCATTTTTCTCTCGAAGTGTCACAAAGAAACCCAACGACTAATCGATTCGAGCCAGCAATTAAAGCCATTAACAAAGTGCTCGAATTCTAAAACTTAAAAAACCACCAGAGTATTACAGAGGAAACAGAATTGAATGATCAATTAGATTATTTTGGAGATCCCATCTGATACCTTTTTTAAATTATTGAAGAGTACTGTGACTTCTTTTTACCGTGTTTTGAAAGGTCAAGTTCCTGAGTTTTACAGCAAAGAAGGTTGCGGGAAATATCACTCTAACCAGAATCATCTGCGAATTTTATAAACTATTCTGTTTGTGTCGAGCGAATTTCAGAAGATCTGCCCCTGTCCTTGAAGATCATCTCTATTTTCGCTCCATCAGCCTTATACCACGGATTAAGCAGGCCGAGGCTGTTGTCGACGTTGTGAATGGTACTGAAAAGGAATTTGTTCGCCACATTGACCGTGACATGGCTTTCCATCACGGCCCGCTGAAGCACCGCCATTCGATCGCCCGTGTGACAGACGATCAATATTCCGACCGGATCTTTTGAATTGACGGGGGCGAGAACACGGCTGAGCTGAATGAAAGCGGCCAGCTTCTGGACGAACTCCGGAGTATGGGTGGTTCCGGCATCGATTTCGACGAGATAGCTGAAATAGGAGCCGTTCGACAGCTGGACTGTAAACCGTAAATCCGGAATCCGTTTGACCCGGACCTTCTGCACCTGCTTCGCCAGCATCGCATGATCGTACAGCCGGATCACCCGGTACCGCCTCGGCTCCCCTTCGTAGACTCTCCGAACGAACCGGCTCACGATAATTTCATGGAAAAGGAACGGCCGGTTCAGCCGGACTCGGCGGATCCGGTCGATCGGCATGACGGCTTCCGAGATCAATGCCGCGATTCCCTCTTCACCGATGGAAAAAACCGGTTTATGTTGGATCGGATTTCTTCCGCGGATTTTAAAGGGTGTAAACCGTGTAATACAGCAGGCGTCGGTCAATTTCCACATCCGCCTCTCGAATGCCTGACGGCTGATTGTTTTCCCTCTCCCGACGAAAAACCGGAGATGCAGGTCGTCGGCGAATGCCGGCCCGACGGCGAGATATTTCAGCACCTCCAAGTCGCGGTCAGTGAGATTCAGTCCCTTTTGCCTCGGCATGGGCCCTCTCCCCGGCATCCGGCTCATTCTCTTTACACAGAGCCTCAATCTCCCCCTTGATGCGTTCCAGGTGATTGAGCCGGGACGCTTCAAAGATCTCGTTGATTCGACCGATCATCGATTGTGCTTTCACTGGGTCCCTTCGAAGCTGTTTCAAGAGCTTTACATGTCCTTCCGCCAGGCGATTGACATGCCAGAGAAGACCGGACCTGGAGAGTTCCTTCGCCTGTAGAACGATGGCGGCATAGGCTTGAACCAGAACCTTATTCTTCTTTGCGAGATCCCGGTTTTTTGCTTTAAGGTCATCGATTCTTCGCCTAAGTTCGGCCGATTCTGTTTCCGTCGATGGCCCCTTCTCCTTCGCCCGGCTCGGGTTGGCTTCCGATAGATCCCGTTCTCCACCCGTGCCGATCGTGAGAGCGCGCTGAGCCAGCCTCTCGATTGTTTTTCGAATATCCTCCTGCGGCAACTCGGATCCGTCGGCCAGGTAGCGGAGGATCTCCTTCCGTTCGACCTCATCCGGGACATAACCCCATAAGGAAGCGACCTCCTGAAATATCCGGTCGCGGTCGAGTGGATTTTTCATGTCATGCTGATCCCGCATCGCCAGGACCAGCCAGGGGCCCGCTTTGACCGGATGGCCTATCACCTTCCTGATTACCTCAGCCCCGAGTTTGACGATCAATTCATCCGGATCCTTGATTGTCCGGGTCTCGTCGTTCGGATCGGGGGCGGTGATCTCGGTGACATAGAGAGCGAATTCCGGATGATTCCGCATCAGGAACGGAATCAGGCGCAACACCGCTTGTCTCCCGGGCCGGTCGCTGTCGAGCAATAGAATGATCCGCTCGAACCGGGTCGCCTCCAGCGCTTTTCCATACCCTTCCTTGAACGCCGTCCCTCCCAGAGCGATCGTGTTATGAAGCCCATGCGACAACATCTGCAGGCAATCGAGGACCCCCTCGACGATGACCAGGGTCGCATCATCGGGGACTCTCCTTTTGGCATAGTAGAGATTGTAGGGGGAGTCGACCTGAAAGCCCGCGGCGTTCTTGTATTTCGGATAAATCTCCTCCTCTTCCGGCTTCAGCTTCTTCAAGCCGGCTTTCGTCGCCCCCGCGATGAATCCGCCCAGCGTTCCATTGGATGCGCGCCAGCCGAAGAGGATCTCGTAGAAATCTCCGTACCCTTTCGTGAGAATCCCCGTGTTTGTGATTTCCTCATAGGTGAATCCTTTCTTCTTCAGTATCCCGATCAGTCTGGAGCGGTCCCCGAGATAGCCGACATCGTGTGCTTTCAATACGTCGGGGGAGAGTCGCCTTTCCTGCGTCAGGTACTCCCATGCGTCCCGCGCCTGCGGAAGATTCCAGTCTTCTTTTGCTTGAGAGAGGATCGCTTCGCGGATATCCCGCCCGGAAGCGCGTGACGAGGGGAGTGGATAGCCAGCTTCCCGCGCCAGTTCTTCCAGGGCGGCGCGTTTGTCGCAACCTCTGAGTTTGCAGAGGAAATCGAAGACATCTCCCCCCGCTTTGCCGGGGCATTGAAAACAATGATAGAGCTGTTTTTCCGGGGTGATCGAAAAGCAGCCGTGGCCCCCGCAGAAAGGGCATCGGGAGAGCGTATAGTTCTTCCCCGATCTTCGGGCGGTCGCCCCTGTCCATTTCTCGATCAGGCCGAGAAGGTCGACCCTTTTTTTCACCTCCTCGAATGGATTTACGCTTCCCTGTTTCATGACGGACCCCCCATCCTTTCAGCTACCATCCGACGATCTCTCCGCCGCGAGGAGGCCCGGGCGAGGTGCTCGACGAAGGAGAGGGGGGGAGCGGATCGCCCCCGGGCAGATCGAGATCCCGATAAGAGGGGGGAGTCAAAGGCTGCATGACCGGCCGGTAAGCTTCCACCGGCAATCCTCTTCTTCGTTTGAATCTCCGGGTCTTATAAGAGGAGACGAGCTTGGCCCAAACCGGATGTAATCCTCCGATATTGAGAAGCGCCGTGCCGAGCGGCATATTGTGGATCTCATCGACCGTCAGCAGCGGCTTTTCGATATATGCCGTGGTGGTGACGGAGCCTCGCCGCCACGATCGCGCGATGCGCTTGTCCCGGATCAGACATTTTCCATAGAGTTCCGAAAGGCGCTTACAAGAAGGAAGATCGCACCCCTGCAGGGCGACCTCGGTCTTCGTGTTCACCGCGATCGAGACGACCTCGTGCGGCTGATACCGGGTCAGCTGCTCTTCCGCCTGGAGGTAGGTGACGATGCCGACCCGGGCCGACCGCGCCGTGTTCGCGAAATCGGCGAGGTCGGGGAGATGGAGCGCGTAGAACTCATCGAGATAGAAGAAAAGGGGGAGTCCATCCTCCTTCGTCCGGACGGGACGGTCGTAAACTCTCATCATGATCGCGCGGAGCAGGAGCGATGCCGCCAGACGCGCCTTCGGATTGCTGTGCGGGCTTGCGATGATCAGGAGGATCGGCTCTCGAAAAAGAAGGTCGAGGTCGAGATCGGGACGGGAGAAAGCGGCCGCGATCTTCGGATCGGAGAAGAGATCCAGCTTGTTGAGGATCCCGCTGAGGATATCGGGCAGCCGTGGTTTGTTCTGGAATTGGTGTTCGAACTCCCCCTGAAGCAACGGATCCTGGCAATAGGTGACCGCCGCTTCCAGCGCCAGCACCCCTCGAAGGGCGAGCTGGTAAACCATCGGAAGGCAGCACTGCCGCGGATCTTTGTATCCCATCACCAATTGGCACATCAGGCGGAAGAGGCGGCGTTCCTGAAGGTCGAACCAGATCGAGGTGTCGTTGGCGTCGGTATTCCGTTTCCCGAGCACGACTTCCTCAATCCGGTCCAGTCCGGTTGTGCTGGCGAGCAGTTCAAACCCGGGGCAGTCGGGATGATAAGGATCGAACAGGATGATCTTTTTCCCCTTGGCGCACCAGGCGCCCCCGATCGCCTCGAAAGCCTCCGGCGATTTGACGTCGAGGACCACCGCCGAACAGTCGCCCGACGCATCCTCGATCAACTGCGGAAACATGTATCCATCCGTTTTCCCCGTTCCGGCGCGGCCCTGGACGCGGATGTGCTCGAAACGGTCTTTCTCCGGCAGGGAGAGGGTCACGGGGAGGAAGATCCGTTTCGTTCCCAAAATAAAGCGGTTTTTATCGCGCTGAATGAAGAAGCGTTCCAGAAGGATCCAGTAGAGAAGAAGCGCGACGGTCAGGGAGACGGTGAGAATGATCACGGTCTGATCGGGATGCATCCAAGCGGAGAGGCCCTCCCGGCTGAAACGCCATCCGAAGATGATCGCCGACAAGCCGGCGCCAATCGCGATCACCGCATAGAGAGAGAGGGGGAAGCGGGCCCAGTTTCCGAGGCGCGAGAGGATCTCCCAGGCCGTGGCGTATCGTCCCGTCCCTCTTCCGTCCGAATTCCGCCTGGCCCCCATCACAAAGACAAAAAGGAGCAGCGCGCCGACCAAGAGAAAGAAATATTGATCCGAGAAGAGTCGAATCGATTCGAACTCATTCATCTTTTCCTCCATCATTTATCATCATCGGCCCCTTCGAGCGGGGTCCCCTTGAGGACGCGCCGATCGAACCGGCGGTCGTCCTCCTCCATAACGAACCTTCTATTTCATTGACGCATTCCCTCCGCCCCGATCATACCGTCTCAACGGCTTGCAAAAAACTTCGATTTTGGGCGACGGATCGCCCAAAATCGCATGATTTTGCAACCGGATATTTTGCTATATTCCCCGCAATGAACATCGAACCATGGAATGGAAAATGAAACTTTCCTCAAAAAACGCTCTCCCGATCATCCTGATCGGATATTTTTCGTTCGCTTCTCCGGAGGCCGGGGCGGTTGAAATCATAAAAACTCCGTATCGGTATCCATCCGATATGGAGGTCGCCATCGAGGCCGCCGAAACGTTTGTCCTCTGCGACTGCAAGGCCGCTCCTCCCTTGGCCGTAAAGCCGAGAGAGATCCCGATCGCGTTGAAGGTGACGGAGCCGTTCCACTTCACCCTCCCGGCCCCGATCAGGGAAGAGCCGGTTCAGGAAGAGGGAGGAAGCGCCGGCGGGGGAGAAATGAGGGAAGGGGAGCCGGATTCGACTCTGACCGCTCCGGCCGGAGACGATTCGGGGCCGGCGATCATCTTGTTCGGGTTCAATGAGAAGCGGATCACCCCGGAGCAAGAAAAGGAGATCTTAAAAGCGGCGGACCGGATCAAAAAGTCGGGGGGAGAAGTGAACGTCTTCGGCCATACCTGCGATCTCGGGGGGAGCGACCAAAACGACCGCATCTCTCGCGAACGGGCGGAGAGGGTCGCCGCGATATTAAAAGAGCGCGCTGTCACGGTGGCGGAGATCGCGGGAAAAGGAAGCTGCTGCCCCCGGTCCACCGACCGGCGGCTCAATCGCAGGGTGGAAATCTTTGTCACGAAAAACGGAGGGGACCATGAGAAGTAGGCCGCTGCTGGTGATGTTTGTTGTGCTGTTCTATCCCTTGCAGCTCTTTGCGGAAGTGGAAACGAAGCCGGACGACGAAGAACTGATCCGGATCCGATTCCCCGAGATCACGATCGAGGGTCTCGGGAAAACGGAAATCGACGGCCTTTATGAGATCGCCTTCGAGGAGAAGATCGTCTACTACCACCCTCAGAGCGGGTTGACCATCGTCGGAGAGATTCTGACCAAAGATGGGATCAGCCTCACCGCCCGGAAAAAGGCGGAGATGACGGCCGACCGGATCAAAAATCTCCCTCTGGAGAAGGCGATCCGGATCGGGAACGGAAAGCACACGGTGATCGAAGTGGTCGACCCGGACTGTCCGTTTTGCCGAAAGACCGCGGCTTTTTTCAGGAAGCGGTCCGATGTCACCCGGTATGTCTTTCTCCTTCCGATCACGGAGATTCATCCGGAGGCGGAGAGAAAGTCCCGGTACATCTTATGCGCTCCGGATAGAAAACTGGCCTACGAAGAGGTCTTGTCCGGCAGGCTTGATCACGAAGCGTTTGAAACCTGCGAAGACGCCGCCGTTTCCGAGCTGCTGGAAGAGCACAAACGGATCGGCCGGCGGCTGGGAGTACGCGGCACCCCCACGATGTGGATCGACGGAGAGTTCGTCTCCGGAGCCGATTTCAAGAAGATCGCCCGGATTCTGGAAGGGAACTAACGGCTTCCCGTCGTGGACGGGGAGAATCAAAAGAGGAGGAGGCTGATGAGAGTACTCATGAGAATGAGGAGAGAGAGAAGGAAAGAGCTTTACACCGCGTTTCTGGCGCTGATGTTCGTCCTGGCGGTGGCACCGGCGGCGATGGCGATCACCGCGCCCGCGGCCGGATCGTTTGCTTACGACGTCTACGACATCGGAGTCAACCAGATTTTGAGGGGGCCGATCGGCTTCGTCGGTGGTGTCGTCGCGATCGTCATCGGCGCCGTGATGGCGATCCAGGGAGAGGTAATGTATGCCGTCCCCGCCATTCTGGGAGGAGCGGTGATGCTCAGAGCGGACACCGTGGTGACGAGCCTCGGGGCCGTTATTTAACAACGATCCGAATCCCTGAGACGGGCGATCCGTCTCAGGGAGAGTAAGTTTACGCGAAAGTCTCTGATGGAGAAAAAACGGTTTCCGCAATATTTGAGCGCCCCCTTCCAGGTGCTCTGGTTCGAATCGGACGATCTGGTCATCGCGCTGATTTTCTACGTGCTGGCGCTGCTCTACGGCGGCGTATTCTGGCTTCTGATCGCCGGAGGCCCGTACGCCTACTCCTCGGTGAAGAAAAGATACCCCAGGGGCTTCTTGAAACACAGCCTCTACTTCATGGGGCTGGTGCGGATGCGGGGCTATCCCGATTTCTTCGAGACGGAGTTTTACGAATGAAGCTTGAAACCTATTTACAGGGCGCTTCGAATAAGGCGGCGGAAAACAGGCTGCTCAAATCCGTTGTCCTGATCATCGGAGTCGCCGTCGTCGTCAACACTGTTCTGCTCTCGCGGGCGATGAATGCCGCGCGCACGATTCTCATCCCGCCCGGGATCAACGGCAAAGTGGAGATCACAGGGGATCGCGCTTCGGAGGAGTACGTGAAAGCCTTTGCAAGGTACGTGACCGGCCTGGCGGGAAGCTATACCCCGGCGACGGCACGGGCCCAGTTCGAGGAGTTGCTGGTTCTCTATTCCCCCGAAGCATATCCGGAAGGGAAGAAGATCTTCTATGAGCTGGCCGACCGGATCGAGACGGCGCACGTGACTCACGTCTACTTCATCCAGAAGATCGCCGTGGGAAAATCCCAGATCGAAGTCAGCGGGATCAGGAAGCAATTCATCGAAGCGACCCGGATCGATGAGACGGGGATGAGCTATCTCATCGATTACAAAATCCTGGACGGCAGATTCACCCTTTTGGGTTTTTCTGAAAAGACGGAGAGATAAGATGCGGTTATTTTGGATGGTCATCCTGATACTCAGTTTCCGGCTTCCGGCCTGGGGCGAGGCGCCGCTGGAGATCCGGCAGCCGATTCCCGCCGATATTGGGATTCTCCCGGAGGTGGCCACGCCGGTGGAGATGAGCGCGTCCGACGCCAACCGGATCGTCTGCGCCGATGTCATCGAAGACATCGTCTTCTCCAAAGAAAAAGGGCTCTCCATCCATTACACCCGGAAAGACGCTTTCCTGAAATTCCAGATCATCAAAGAGAACGACCGACTGATTTACGCTGAAACCCCCGCGGAGGTCTTTGTCGTCTGCAAAGAGAGCGTCTACCGGATCATTGCGATTCCGAAACGGATCCCTTCGCAAACCGTCCGGCTGCTCGCCGGAAGGACCGACCAGATCAAGACCAACCGGTCGTTGATGAACGGGCTCCCGTTCGAGGAGAAGGTGATCACGCTGGTCAAATGGGTCTATACCGACGCGATCCCGGAGAGCTTGACGGTAAAGCGCTCCCAAGAGAGGTTCGATCTTTTTCGCGATATCGATCTGACGCTGATCCGGACCGTGACGGTGGAAGGGGAAGGGCTGACCGTCAGGGAGTTTCTGGCCAAGGCCACCTCCGGGCGCGTGGAATTGAAGGAGAAGGATTTCCTCCGGGCGGAGCTGGCCCGAAAGCCGGTGGCGATCACCGTCGATCGATTCACGCTGTCTGCGGGGCAGAGCGCCCGGATCTTCATCGTCGAGCAGGGAGGGATCGATGACTAGCCTGAGAGAGTTCTTCAGCCGTCTCTCCCCAGGGCAGAAAAGGGGAGCGGTTCTTCTTCTGCTGATCGCGTCCGTCCTGGCGGTCGGCTTCACCGGTTACAAATACAGCCGCAGCGCCGGGCCACCGGCCCCCGTCTCGGAGAAAAAGAAGGATCTCTCCTTAGAACCGAGACTGATGGAAAAGTCCCTGTTCATGGAATCCCAGAAAGAGCTGCGCCGGCAGGAGGCGGGCCTCTCCGAGCTTCGCCGGGAGATGGAGGAGTTAAAAAAGCAGAAGAGGGAAGCGGATACAAATGGGAAAGAGGCGGCTGTCGGGGATCAAAAGGAGCGGTTTCCAATCCCTCCGCCTCCCCCTCCGGGGGAGTTCCGCATTCCTCCTCCGCCTGCTCCCTCTCCCGCGGCAAGGCCGCCGGACCCGCAGCGCGAGATTTTAGGGGAGATCATGGTCGTCTCCAACCCCCATGCCAGGACGGCGAAAGCGAACCCGGAGGAGGAGAAAAAAAAAGAGAAGCGGAGTGTTTATCTTCCCCCTTCATTCATGGAGGCAACCTTATTGACCGGGCTCGATGCGGAGACCGTGGAGTCGGCCCGCGGCAATCCCGAGCCGGTGCTCCTCCGGATTAAAGACCTGGCGGTTCTTCCCAACCGGATCAAGGCCAATCTGAAAGGCTGCTTCGTCATCGCGCACGGCTTCGGGAGGCTCTCGAAAGAGCGGGTCGAACTGAGACTGGTGACATTGTCCTGTCTTGCCAAGGACGGTCAGGCGGTCATCGACCAGGCCCTAAAGGGGTATATCGCGGACGAAGACGGGAAGAACGGACTTCGGGGCGAGGTCGTCTCCCGGATGGGATCAAGCGTGGCAAGGGCCGCGCTGGCGGGGTTCTTCGGCGGAGCGGGCGACGCCTTCCGGGCGGCCGCCAACACGACTTCCGTTAGTCCCCTGGGGACGACCCAAACCGTCCAGCCCGGGAACATCGGGATCGCCGCGATTGGAGGGGGCCTCTCCGGAGGATCGGACCAATTGGAGAAGCTCTATCTCGATCTGGCCCGCCAGGCGACGCCGATCATCGAGATCGGGGCGACCAAAACCGTCACGCTGGTGGTGACTGAAGGGATCGATTTGATCATCAAGGATGTCTGCATCGGAGGTCAGCAATGCGTACGATAACCTTCATTCTGTTTTTGATGATGCCCGCCGGCTGCTCTGTCTTCAATCCATACAATGGCGATTTCACCTGTCCGAAGACGTTCAACGGGAGATGCGTCTCTCCCAAACAGGCCTACCGGGAGTCGGTGGAAAGCACCCCCGGAAAAGAGGAGGAGGCGATCAGGCCGTTGAAGAATTTAGAGAAAGATTTCAACATGAGGGGCTCCGTATCCGAGACGACCTACCAAAATGCGCTCTTCGAGAAGCTGACCTCCTTGCTGAAGGAGCCGACGACCCCCATGATCGCTCCGCCCCAGATTGTGCGCGTGCTGATTCTTCCCTACGAAGGGGAAGGGGCCAAACTGTTCATGCCGCGCTATGTCTACGTCATTATCGATGAGCCGAAGTGGGTGCTCGGGAACAAGGACCTGCTTAATGACATAAAAAGCGGCCGGACGGAACACCTGCCGGCGAAATAAAGAGGGACGGGTTTGATGCGTATTCCAAATATTCTCAACCTATTCGGGTCACGCGGCGGGCTGACCGTGGCGGAGCTTAAGGAAATGACCTACCGGAACAAATTTTCCGACTACCTCCCCTGGGTCGCCTACGATGCGGAATCCCGAACCTACATCAACATCGACGATACGGCCGGTTTCCTCTGGGAATGCGCGCCGCTGGCGTTCGCGGGGGAGAAGACCGAGACGACGCTTCAGGCCCTTTTTCGGATCGCTTTTCCGGAAGGATCGATCCTGCAGTTCATCCTTTATGCCGACAGCCACATCGATCCGTTTCTTCATTCCTACCGGCAGTGCAAAACCAGGGAGAATCCGATCATCCGCAACACCACGGAGGCCGCCTGCCGGTACTTCAGGGAGGGAACGAAAGGGCTCCCCAGTCTCTCCGGAATACCGATCCGCAACTTCAGGCTCTTTGTCTCCGCCAAGCTTCCGGTCGATGCGAAAGGGATGCCGGCGCGAAAGTTCGAAGAGATTCACGCGACGATCGAGGAGACATTGCGGGGGGCTTCGCTCTATCCGGAAGCGGTCTCCCCCCATAGCCTGCTCGACTGGATGAGGCGGCTGTTCAATGCAGATCCCTCTCTGAACAACGACCGCTACGATGAAACGGTCCCGATCCGAAAACAGGTGATTCTCGCCGAGACCGGGATCACAAAAAACGCCTCTTTCATGCGGATCGGGGAGAGGACGTTTCGGTGCACCACCCCGAGACTCTTTCCGAAAGAGGTCGACCTGTTCCAGACGAACCAGCTGTTCGGCGGCTGCTGGGGGCTGATCTCCGACGGCGATCAGATCAAGACCCCCTTTCTCTATACCGTCAATATCCTCTTTCACGACATGAAGGCGCATCTACATAAGAAGTGCAACATCGTCCTCTGGCAGAAAGGGGTGGGGAGCTTCGCGCGTTCGCTTCTCCGGAAGCAGGAGGAGTTTCAATGGGCCACCGACGAACTGGAAAAGAAAGGGGGGAACCGGTTTTTGCGCGTTCTTCCGATGTTGTGGGTGTGGGATTCCGACGAGAAGGCCGCTTCGGAGTCGGTCACGCGGGCCAAACGGATCTGGGAGTCGCAGGGATACATCATGCAGGAAGACAAAGGGATCCTTCCGGTCCTGTTCCTCTCCTCGCTTCCGTTCGGTCTTTATGACAAAGGCGCGAATGTCGATCATCTCGACCGGGATTTCATCGCGCAGTCCGATTCGATCGGAGCGGTGCTGCCGGTGCAATCGGATTTCGCGGGGGGCGGCGCACCGGTCCTGATGTTCATCGGGAGAAAAGGGCAGCTCTGCGGCCTGAATATCTTCGACAAGCGGGCCAACAACCACAACATCTATGTGGCCGCGACTTCCGGCAGCGGGAAATCGTTCTTCGTCAACTATCTTGCCTACAACTATTACGGGAGCTACGCCATCATCCGGATCATCGATATCGGGGGCTCGTACAAAAAAATCGCCAAGATGTTCAAAGGCCGCTACCTCGATTTCAAAGAGAGCGAGAAGATCTGTCTCAATCCCTTTACGAACGTGAGCCGGAAGAACGAGGAGGATCTGCAGGGAGATCTTTCGGTCATCGCTCCGATCGTGCTGCAGATGATCTACTCGGTCACCGGAGCGCCCCCCCCTGAATCGGCCGAGACCGCGATGACGCTGATCAAGTCCGCCGTGAAATGGGCTTGGGATACCGAAGGGAATGACGCGAAGATCGACACCGTCTTCGAGTATCTGCGCCGGTTCCCCAAGTACATGGCCGAGGATTTCGAGTCGAATGACGCCTTCAAGCAGCTTTCCCAGACGCTGGCGTTCAATCTGATGGAGTGGACCTCCGGACACACCTTCGGCCGCCTGTTCAACGGGAAGTCCACTTTCGATATCTCCCAGGACGAGTTTGTGGTGCTGGAGCTGGAGCACCTGAAGCCCCGGAAGGAACTCTTCAAGGTGGTCACGCTTCAGGTGCTCAACGAAGTCACGCGCGATCTCTATCTGTCGGACCGGTTGAGGCCGCGCATGGTGATTTTCGATGAGGCCTGGCAGTTTTTGGAGACCGGCGCCGACAGCATGGCGCTCAGGGATGTCATCAAGGAGGGGTACCGGCGGGCCCGGAAATACAGGGGCTCTTTCGCGATCATCACCCAGTCGCTGCTCGATTCCAAGATGTTCGGGAGTGTGGGCGATGTCATCCGGGGGAATTCGGCGTTTCGCTTCTATCTGGAATCGGTCGATTTCGAGAAAGCCCGCGAGGAAAAACTGATCGACTACGACCCGTTCACGATGAAACTGCTCAAGAGCACCAAAAGCAGTCGCCCGAAGTATTCCGAAATCTTCATGGACACCCCGTTCGGATGCGGGGTGGTCCGGCTGGTGGTCGACTCGTTCTCATATTATGTCTACACCTCGGACGGAGCGGAGGTCGCGGAGATCGAGGCGATGGTGAACAAGGGGATGCCGTATGAAGAGGCCATCAAAGAGATGGTTGGCAAGTATCGCAGCTAACCTGATCCTTCTGTGTGGATTGGGGATGATCCGGACCGGGCCGGCACCGGCTCAACCCGACCCCAGGCAGGCGGCGGAGGATTCCGCGAATCGGGCGCTCTCGAAATTCGGCTCCTCCGAGGGGATCCGGGAGAACGCCTCCAATCCCCTGACTGCCGAGGGGACCCTGATGACGACGATCGACAACGACACCTCTTTCAATGCCCGGATGAGTTGTCCTTCCTCCAGCCGTTTTCTGAATGTATCGGTTTCTTCCACGCTTACAGGGGACCTCTTCCCGGTCTCAATCGGCCAGGATATCGACCTGGACGGAACGGCCGATGCCGCCTATCAGCCTTCCTTTCCGGTCTCGGGCGTTTGCAGCAACGGAGTCATCTCCTGCGATCCCGGCCGGTGGAACAACTGCCGCTATTACAAGTGGATCGCGCAGCCTTCGGGCAGGGCCGATCTTTCGTCGGTGCCGATGGAACAGCTCGGCGGCTGTTACTGTGTCAATAACAGCTGCGGCGCCCCGCTCGCCGCGAACCTCCCTGTCGCCTTGAAGGATCTTGGGGGAGGGGTCGTGGGGGCCATCCAATCCATCAACCCGAAATATGCGGTGACCGATGTGAGAATCGAGGGAACGTCGATCAATTACTACGGCCAGAACTCCGGGGCCTGCTCGGCCGTTCCGTCCGGGGGCGGCTCGACCACCCCCGAGGAATATTACGCCGACCCTGGGGGCCTCGGCATCGACACTCAAGCCGAGTTGATGACCCAAGCGGCCGACCCCGACAGCGGCTACAGCGTGATCACAGGGTCGCTCGCCGCGGAGAGGACCGCCTCCGATCTGAGCGTCTGCGCAATCGACAGAACGGTCTCGATCGCGACGGCGGCCTCGTTTTGCGAAAATCCCCCGCCGGCCGGGGCGATCGCTTCCAGGGAGGAGACTGTTTACCTGAAAGTTTACGCGGGATCGGATCGATCCAATAACGACTGCCGGTGTTCCAATGTGACCGGTTACTGCACGCCCCCCCCGGCCGCCCTTTTCGCGACGGTCCCGGAAGGAGCGGTCTATGTTGGGACTTCCGCCGAAAATTTCCGCGATCGGTCGAGGAGGCGGGGCCGGGACCGCTGCACCTATGACATCTATGACTATTACTCTCTCTGTACCCGGACCAGCGATATTCTGAGCGAGACGGTCACCGACGCCTGCAACGGCCTCGATTCCGATCCGAAGTGCCGCTTGAGAGACGAATCGGTCGATATCGTCGATACCTATCTGAATTATCAGCCGACCGGCCTGACACCGCTTCCCTCCTGCCGGACCTTCACCGGCGAGGTCCAAGCCCATTCGGTCTGCCGCGACTTCTGGGAAAAGAAGAGGAGCTACCTCTGTGAGACGGGGGAGGGTTACGGCTTCGGCGACATTCAGAGACGGATGGAGGCCGTCACGGCGAGCGTGACAGACAACACAGATTCTCTCTACTACCGGGATCTGAGAAGAGATGCGTCGGGAAACTGGATTGACGAGGAAAAGACGGTCGGTCTTCCGGAAAAGGATTCCTTCCCAGCCTGCCGGAAAGCGTGCAAGACCCGAAAGGCGATCTCCGATACGGACGCCGGGATTCCGGGAAACACGTCACAGTTCAGGACCTCTACCGACAGCGATGCGTTCTTCGTTAAGACCTGCACCGAGGGGGAGGTCTGTCCGCTCGATCCGGGAGAGGAGATCGTCAAGGACTGTGGGTGCATCAATGATTTTTCGGAGGCCGCCTCCTTGATGGAGGTGTTGAAATCGGCCGGGAAAGATCTGGCCTGCGAGGGACCGGTCGATCCCGATACCGGGTCGTGCCTGGGGCTGATCTCCATCTTCAAGGGAGACGGGGCGTTCTGCCGGAATACCGTCGGGGGTGGCGCGACCCGGAACTGCTGCGTGCTGGATGAGGCGCTCCTGAGCTGCAACGCGGAGGAAGAGGCGTTGCAGAGCCGAAGAAGGGATCGACTCTGTCATGAGGTCGGAACCTATTGCAGCCGCTGCGCGTTCGGAAACGAACCCGGATGCGGCGGACCGGGGAACTTCTGCGTCGAGAGATCGGCCGCCTTCTGCTGTTTCGGCTCGAAGCTTTCCCGCATCGTCCAGGAACAGGGGCGGGCCCAGCTTCAGAGCTTTGTCCCGGACGGTTTGTGGGATCTTGACCCGGGAGAGGGGGTTTCCCCCAATTGCGCCGGCTACTCCCCCGCGCAGCTTCAGATGATCGATTTCAGCCGGATCGATCTCTCCGAATATTTCGGCGATATCCGGGCCCGGTCGCAGGACCGGATCGAACAAGAGATGGGAAATCAGATCGATGAGTTCTACCGGAACACACGGCCATAAACGGATTCTTCAGGGAATGAGCCTGATCATTTTGCCGGCGCTCTGTGCCATCGTCTTCGCCGAGAGCACCCCGACAAGCAGGCGTTTGGGGCTGCCCGCGGGAACGCTCGGCACGGTCGGCGTGGTCTATCCGATCGCGGAGCCGGATGCGCTTTCGGAGATCGAAGAGCGGGCCCGGCAAGTTGATTGGGAGTGGCTGATCGGCGGGAAGATCGTCGAGAAAAAGGTGTCCGCTTACCGTCCGGCGGGGTTGAAATCTCTTCCGCGGACCGAAAAGGGGAGAAAGTACGACATCGATCTCACCTATACCCTGACCGGGGACATTCCGGACGGGGAGGGGGGCGTTCTCTATCCCCGAGGGTATCGGTTCAATCCGCTCGATTACTTGACCTTCCCGAACACGATCGTGGTGCTCGACGGAGCGGATCCGAAGCAGGTCGGTTGGTTCAAGTCGTCACAGCACTTCGACGACTTCAAAACGATCCTGCTCATCACCGGCGGCTCCTATTCCGACCTGTCGAGGGAGTTGAAGCGGCCGGTCTATTATGCCGACGGGACGATCATCGACCGGTTCAGGCTCAAAGCGACGCCGGCTGTCGTCAAGCAGCGGGGCAAAAAGATGGAGGCGCAGGAGATTGGGGTTAAGAGACCTTCTTAGGTTTGTCATCATCATAGGGTTTTTCTCTTTCAGTCGCGCGGACGCCGCGCCGGCGGGGGTACCGCTCAATCCAGTGACCGACATCTGCTGGAACTGCGTCTTTCCAATCCGGATCGGAGGGGTCACCGTCATCCCCGGAGATGTTCCGGACACCCCGGATCTCTCGCGCCTTCCGGTCTGCGTCTGTCCCATCCCGGTCCCCCCCTTTCTCCGCTCCGGGATCCCGGTCAGTTACTGGGAGCCGGCACGGTTCGTGGAGACGGTGAAGAATCCCTTCTATTTTCCTTCTCTGGGAGCCGGCATGCCGAACCTGGTCGCTCCCGGTTTCCTGGCGGGGACCCACTCTCAGATCGCCTCCGGAAATCAGATCGATACCTCCACCTTCGCCCAGGCGCACTGGTTCATCTTTCCGGTCTGGACGCTGCTGGAGCTTCTGACCGATTTTGTCTGCCTGGAGGAGAGCGGGTTCGACGTCACGTATCTTTCCGAGGTCGACCCACTCTGGAACAATGACATCCTCTCACTGATCATGAGCCCGGAGGCGCTGCTCTTTGCCAATCCGGTCGCACAGATGTCGTGTGTAGCCGATTCCGTGGCGGCCAACGGCGGCCTCCCGATCTCCGCCCTCTACTGGTGCATGGGAAGCTGGGGGTCGGCCTATCCGCTTACCGGCCATGTCAACGACGATAATTATGTCCAGGCCAATGCCGCGATCGCGGCGAGGATGATCTACAAGATGGGGAGGATGGGAGCGCTGCACGATACGGCGGTCAATCTCTGCGCCGCGGTCCCCACCCCCATCTGGGTGAAGCAGAACTACCGGCTTCACGCGGCGAAGCCGGTCAGAGATGTCACCTGTTCTCCGATCGGGCGATCGAGCCTGATCTGGGGAGCGGGAAACAACCCCCCTTTTTCCGCGGGCGGCAATTCGAGCGATAACTTTTTGTGGATGATCTTCCGGAAGAGGGCCTGCTGTGCGGCGTAGACGTTCCGAAAAAAGAAGCCTTCCGCGGGGTCCGATATTCGAGCGAGTACGGATCATCTTTAAAGTGGTCGTCCTCGCGATCGGCCTGATGATCGCGCTTGCATCCGACCGGGACGCTGGCGCGGAGACGAGGAGAGCGGTCATCGATGCGCCCGATTCATGCCACCCTTTGAAAAAAGTGGAAAGGGATGCCGTTTTCCTCGAATCGACCGGAGAAACGTGTCTCCGAATGATCGGCAAGGTTCCCGTGGAAGTCGATTCTTCCGTCCGAACGGTCCGGATCTATGTAGACGGCCGGTTCTGGAGGGAGCAGGAGCTTACTGAACTCGACATGGAGGAGATCAGCAAAATTGCGAAGCGCGCGGAAGAGATGGCGGCGGACCTCAAGGTTTTGGAGAATCGACACCGGCCGGAAATGCAGGCCGAGGCCGGTAAGCTGGCCGGGGAATTTCATTCGGAAGGGTCTCAGAAGAAGCTTGAGGCCGAGACGGAGAGGATCAAAGAGGCCCTCTTCAAAAAGCGGCGCGATCAGAGTGCCGGTTCGGCGGAAAGGGAAAGCGCGGACTCCCCCCAAAGAGCAGGCCCATCGCAGGGGCCTCCGGCGGAGAGTCGGTATCTTCAACCGGACGAGCGGATCTATCTTTTCGTCTCCTCCTCCGTTCCAATGACCACGCTCCGGAACTACGCCTCTGATCTGAGCAGGCTCGCCGATCCGAATATCTCGATGGTGATGCGGGGGATGATCGGCGGGATGAAATATGTCCGGCCCACCACCGAATTTGTCTCGAAAGTGATCGTGAAGGACGCAAACTGCAAAGTCTTTCGGGACCGGTGCGACGCCCATCAGGTGAACTTCGTGATCGATCCCCTCCTTTTTCGGAAGTACCGGATCACGCAGGTTCCGGCCGTGGTCTATGCGCCTCGTACGGGCGCCGCCGAGCCGGACCGGAGCGAAGGGCTGACGCCGACGGAGAAAGAGTTCTATGTCCTTTATGGAGACGCCTCGCTTGAGTACCTGCTCGAAACACTGCGTCGCGAGACGAAAAGCCGCTCTTTAGGAAGGGCCGCTTCCGCCTTGAGTCACCAAGAAAGTCCTCCGGAGAGAGAACGATGAGACAGTGGGTCATCACGGTCGTCGTCAGCGCATTTTTATCGGTGTTTTCGGTTTTGGTTTACGACCGATACTTCGCCACCAAGATCGTCGCGGTGGATGTCCGCGGTTTTATGGAGGAGCAGAAAAAACTGTATCTCTCCGGCGTGATCGGGGATGAGCGGCTCAAAGAGGAGATCGAGAAACTGGAGAAGGCGATTTCAGGGGTTCCTTCGAATAAAGTGGTTCTAATGGGAGAGGTGGTCGTCCGTAATGCGGAAAGTCTGGTCCCTTAAGCTGATCATATTCATGACGGCGCTGCTCGCGGCCGGCGCCTGGATTCCCCAGCGCTTTACGGTGACGATCACCCCTTCCTTGCGGCATCGAATCTATCTCCTGGACAGATCGCCTTCCAAAGCGCAGATCGTCCGTCACAGCTACGTGCTCTTCGAGCCCCACTCGAAATTATTGCAAGGGGCGAAGACCACGCGGACCCTCAAGCAGGCCGCCTGCGTAGAAGGGGATGTTCTTATTGTGAAAGAGGGGTTGTACTACTGCAACGGCACCTATCTGGGGCAGGCGAAAGATTACTCGCTGAAAGGAGAGAAGCTGGAGCGCTTCGAGTTTCAGGGTGAGATTCCGAAAGACCGCCTGTTTGTTTTTGGGGAGCATGTCGACAGTTTCGATTCACGGTATCTCGGATTTGTGAGGAAAGAAGATGTTATCGCGATCGCTCATCCCATTTTTTAGCGTGTTGTTCCTGACGGCCTCTGTTCATGCCGCGGAGCTTCCACCGGAAGCGTCCAAGCACGGATGGTGGTGGTACGAGAAGGAGCCTCAAGAGACGCAAGAGAGACAGGATACGCGGAGGCTTCCCTCCCTCTCCGAGCATACGCCCGGGGAGCTCTGGAATATGCATCCGGACGATTTTCAGGCGCTCTTGATGGCGTTTCAGAAGAAGGCGGTGATGGCCCCCACGATCGAGAATGTAAGGGAGTACTACATCGTTCAGGATATCGCGAGACGAAAAGCGCTGGCCTTCGCCAATGTCGCCGCGGCCGTGATTCAGAAATTTCCGGAGCTCTCCCTGGAGAAGGACTTTCCCAACGCGATCCCCGGGAAGCTGGCCAAGGTCCGGCGGCAATCGGAGGAGCTTGCCTCCAAGATCAACCAGGCAAAAGAGCGCTTTGCGCTCGTCTACTTTTACTCTCCTTCCTGCGGGTACTGCTCGGAGCAAAGCGAGATCTTGAACTTTTTCGTTTCGAAATACCGCTGGCAGGTCAGAGCGGTCGATATCTCCAGGAATTCCTCTCTCGCGGAGATGTTTCACGTCCGCGCGGTCCCCTACATCATGCTGATTCACAAAGAGAGCGAAGAGTTCATGCCGGTTGCGATCGGAGTGGTCTCACTGGCCCAGATGGAGGAGCGGGTCTTTCGGGGCATTCGTCTTTTGGAAAAAGAGATCTCTCCGGAAGAGTATTCGATGTACGAATTCGAGCGGGGGGGAGGATTCGATCCGGGGGCGCTCCTCAAGGTGAATGAACCCTATCCATAAAAAACTTGCGGAGGGATCCATGGTAAAAAGGACGATTATCACAACCTTAGTTCTGATCGTTATTCCTTTGCAGGTTTACTCCGGCTGGGTGGACGACTGGATCGATCAGAAGACGGAGACCTCTCCCGGATATTTCGAGGGGCAGAAGAGAGGATACTTCAACGGCGGCAGCTTCTCCGCCCGGTGGTACAACAGCAACGATTTCATCGCCAGCTTCAATCCGCCGCGGGTCAAAACCGGCTGCGGCGGCATCGATGTTTTCGGGGGCGCCGTCTCGTTTATGGATTTCGACCGTCTCGTCCAGAAGCTTCAGACGATGTTGACCAATGCCCCGGCGGTCGCGTTCGATATCGCATTCAACACCCTGTGCGAGCCGTGCGCCAAAAGCATCAAATCGTTCGAAGCGATCACCGACACCCTCAACCAGCTTCAGTTCAACGACTGCCAGGCCTCTCAGGTGGTCGTCGCGAAAACATTTCAGGGCCTCGGGGCGGAAAACGCCAAAGTCAGGGCGATGGCGGAGTCTGATTTTGCCCTCACCCGGGGCGTGCGGGACCTGCGGGCCGAACTGACCGATATTTGGAAGACCCATGACAACCAGCAGACCACGAACGACGCCGATCAGATCGTCGGGTGTCCCGCCGGAATCAGGGAGGTCTTCGCCACTCCAGGGAGAACGGTCCTGGCTGCGATGGCGGAGAAGAAGAGCTACCCTTTAGAGTACATCGATCTGGCGCGGGGCTTCACCGGCGATATCCTGATCTCCGAAGCCGAATCCGAAAACGGCACCCGGCAGATCTTTCCGCTCTTCGTTCCTCCCTGCGAGCAGAACAAACCCGAAGCGGTCGAGAATTTCTTCTCAGGACAGGCTTACAGAAGGCCCGCGGACGGCTCCGCCTGTACCTTGATCACCGACGCCAACGCCAATCTCTCCTTATGGGCCAACAATAAACTCAACGGAATCGTCACCAAAATGAGAACCGGATTCTCCCTCAGCCCGGAAGAGGAGACTTTTATCAACACTCTCCCCGTACCGGCTTATTCGGCTCTGAAGGTCGCGGTGATCTCGGACCAGCCCGGCAGCATCACGGCGCTGCTCTCGAACATGACGGCGCGGGCCTACGCTTACGGGATGATGTCGGACCTCTATCATATGGCGCTGCAAAACATCACCACGTCGCAATCGCTGATCTCAGCGCAAGGGCAGCAGATGAAATCCGACTGCCAGATGGACCTGATGACGCCGGCGATCGCTCAGACGGAGAGACTGGCGGAGCGGATTCAGGAATCGGTCGGACTGATTCAACGCGCTTATGCCGCAATGGCCGGTGAAGTGAATACGATCCTGGAAGTCTCGATGCGGTTCGAGCAGTTCAACCGGATCGCCCGATCCCAACTGTCAGAGGTCTTTCAGCCCTCCTTGGTGAATCGAACGATGGGGAGCCGTTGAAAAGCAGGGTGAAATCACTCAAAAGATCAGTATTCTCCATTCTCTTATCGATCGTATCGCCGGCTTTGCTCACCGTCTCTCCGGTTGAAGCGATCGAGATGGAATATTACACCTACAACGGCTTCGACGCGGTTGTCAACGCGTTCTCCAAAGTTGCGCTTATCTTCAGCGACGACAGCTACGAGGGTCTTTTCTTTACGATCACGGTCTTGGGGATCCTTCTTGGAGGGATCGTCGTCTATTTTCTGGCGCTCTCGGGGGCGAAGATCTCCCTCTTCTCCTGGGCTTGGCCGATCGGCATCGGGGTGACGCTCTATCTCGCGCTTATTATCCCCAAAGGGACGCTTCATATTTACGATCCGGTCAAAAATCAATATCAACCGGTCGGAGGAATTCCTGATGGATTGGTGGCTGTCATCGGCGCTTTCAATAAGGTCGAGCGGGGCCTGGTCGATATCGTCTCCACCGCCGCAGACCCGGTCGGATTTCAACGCCAGGCCGGGGGGACCGGCTTCGACATGCTCCTGAATCTCCACTCCAAGGGGGTGCTCCTCTCCGACCAGTATCTTCATCAGTCGTTGAGAAAATATGTGGAGGATTGCGTCTACTTTGAACTGGCCCGTCCGGGGGGAACCCTCACCGTGAATCAACTGGCCGCCAATACAGATTTCCTCCCTTTGTTCGAGAGAGCGGCCAATCCCGCCATTTACACCGTTTTCTATGAAGAGGCCTCCCCGCAGGGGATCACGCTGACATGCGGCGAGGCGATCGCCTCGATCAGAACCGAAATCCTCGATCCCGGCCAGTTCGAGAACACCTCCCGCGCGCGCTGCGCGGAGGCCGGGTTCGACCCGGCGATCCCCTCGGAATACAACCAGTGCAGGACGATGCTCTCCGATCTGGTCAGTTGGTTCGAAGGGGCCGTCTTCGACGCCGCCCAGATATATCGCCAGACCGTCATCGCGCAGACGATCTCCGATGTGGTCCTCTCCTCCAGCCCCGATACCGCGATCAGAATCCTGGCATCCCGAGAGGCGGGGAACAGCATGCTTTCTACGAGTGTGATGGCGAACGAGTGGATTCCGATCATCCGTGCGGTCACGACCGCGATGGCGATCGGCCTGCTCCCTTTTTTAGTCCTTTTTATTCCCACCCCTCTGTTCGGCAAAGCGGCCGCATTGATCACGGGATTCTTCGTCTGGCTGACCGCATGGGGGATTACCGATGCGATCGCTCATCAATTCGCCGTCGATTACGCCGTCCATGCATTCGAGCAGGTCCGGCAATATCAGCTTGGTGTGGCGGCGGTCTCTTCTTTCGGGACCGCGTCTTTAAAAACCCTGGCCGCTTTCGGGGCGATCCGTTGGTCGGGGCTGATGCTCGCTACCGTGATCACCACCATGCTGGTCCGCTTCGGCGGCCACGCGCTCAGCATGCTCGCGGGAGATATCACGTCGGCCCCCCAGCGGGGCGGCCAGTCGGCCGGACGTCTCGCCACCCCGGAAGGACAGTCGGTCACTCTGCGGGCGGCCGAGGAGTCGCCTCCGGTGATGGCCAATTCTTACAGGTTTCCTTTTGAGCAACGGGTCGAATCGAAATCGAATCAGATGGCCCGTGGTGTCGGCGAAGGGATCGGGCTGATGGATCCGGTTTCCTCCTTCGATATGGGATTGATTCAAGGGCAGTTCTCACGAGGATCGGCAAAGGGGACGAAATGGTTTGCGGAAGATATCGCCGGAGGGAACGTCACAGCGGCGTCAACGCAGTCGCAGTACTTCAGGCAGAGCGCTTTATTCGGAGGCGCGGAGGGACGGTTTCACTTTGCCAAGAGCGTCTTGGGTCTTAACACGCCGGCGGAATCGGCTCGCTTCGAAGCTACCGGCCGGGTGATCACCCCTCTGATGGCCGGTCATGCCGCATCGCAGGGGTATAAAGGGATTCTTCCGGGAATGCATATCACGGGCGCCGGGTTCGATCCGAAAACGGGTAAAGCCTTCTCGCTTTCGTTTGCGGGGCCTGTCACCCCGGAAAATGTGAGCGCATTGAGGGAGTTGTTCAAGAGCGGCGGACATCAGAGCGCGGCGGAGATGTTAAAGCCAGGCATGATCGCAACCTACTCCGTCGATCCCCAGACGGGGAAAGGGACGTTTCACGCGACGGATAACGCTTCCACTCAGAGCGAGGACTTCGGAGAGAAGACGATTCATCCGGAGAAGGGGCTGTCCGTTGACACGCCTCACGGAAGTTACCGGTTAAAGGCGGGAAAGATTCAGGAGGTCGGAGGTCAGGTCTACATCAATGGGACGACCGAAGACGGAAAACACATCCAGCTCAAGGGAGCATCGGCGGATACATATAAGGTCACGCCGGGGTGGAAGCGCATGGACGATGGGACATACCGGTTGAGTGCCGATCCCGACGTCGCCCTGTATGAACTGCAGATGAAACCGTCCGATTCCGGAAACGATCACGGTCGGAGAACCAGCCTTATCAAAGATCGGAATGGAGATATCACTTCAATCGGTTTAAACCTGACCCGGGCCGAAACGGAGAAAGGGGTCAGCAGTTACGAATCACTCAATCCGGAAGGGCTCAAAAATCTCGCTCGGGTGCTTAAATCGCAGGGAGCGCCCAAGCATGTGGTGAACACGATGGAATATCTGGCGGAGCAGGGAAAATCGGCCCAAGTGGAGTACACCGCTCCGGCTGATGGCGGAAGTCCCGGACACCTGTCGGTCCGCTCAGGCGGGAGCGCCACCGTCTTCGATTTCTCTCTTTCGCAAACCGGATGGGAAGAAGTCACCAAAACCCATAGCAGTCACCTCAGCGGTTCGAGAACCATTTCCGAAGATATCGATAAAAGCAATGTCGATCATGGAGTCCATATCGGTTCTGCCATGCAAATGGCATTGAATCGGGATCCGGCGATCGCGAAGTTTGTCTCGGACCACACGCTGGCTAAATATAAGCCGGAGACTTTCGATGCGAATGTAGCCGCAACCGCGAAAGATATAGCACAGGATGTCGGGGGATTTTTGCAAAGACAAGGAGTGAGCCTTGGATATACAGAAGCAAGCGCGTCAGGTGGTCTTAAGATCTTCTCAGTTGGAGCATCCGGGACTGCTGGCAGGGAATCCCGCGAGTCTGAAACGACAGATCTTTTGAAGGGGGAATATGACCGGTTGATCCGACAATCCGTATCGGAGGCCAGAGAGAAAGATCTCAGCAGAGGGGAAACGGAAAAATATGTGGCCGGAAAGGTCGGCGAACTAACACAGAGCCTCTATGATCAAGCCAGGAAAACTTCTTCACTGGATTACGGTGCGAGCGCACCAGTGGGAGCCGCCAAACGTGCAATCGAGAGTATCCCATTTGATCCGAGCAGGACAGACTTTGAGGAGTTGAAGAATAAACCTGACTAATTCCGATTGGAATCGAAGGGATTATAGCCCACATCACCGGGTGAAATGCCATGATTTTTAGGATTGTGTGGGTCTAAAGGCCTGCGTTCAGGATAAAACGGCCGAATCTTGATCTTCTTTCGAGTTGCGAGCATGTAAATCAATCTTAGAACAATGAGAAAAATGGCTGAGAGAAAAATAGCTCCGTCAGACATCGGGAGTACCCCATTAAAAACGATAAGTCTTTTTTTTCAGAGATCGCTATTCATAAAAAAGGGTAGCAAGGACAATATTAAATGTCAATTTTAATAAGGTCAGTGCGTGTAAAGACCTGTGCGGTATTTTTTGCAGTCTTGGGCGTTGTTGCCGTGTCTTTGACCCCTTATCCTGTTCATGCTTTCTGTTTCGAGGAGGCCGGTGCGATCTATCGGGTCTCGCCTCAGTTGCTGTGGGCCATCGCCAAAGTGGAATCCTCGTTCAATCCATCCGCCGTGAATCGAAATGCTAACGGAAGCTACGACTACGGACTCATGCAAATCAATTCATCCTGGATGAAAGTTCTGGGAGAGGAACTATGGACCTTTTTGGGGGACCCCTGCCTGAATGTGAAAGTCGGAGCCTGGATTCTTGCCCAATGTATGAAGCGTCACGGGCAGACTTGGGAGGCGGTTGGCTGTTACAACGCAACCCGTCCGGATAAACGGGCGAAATATGCATGGAAGGTCTATTCTTCCCTTCCAAACAAAAAATGAAGAACAAAGAAGGAATTGTTGGGTGAAATTGAAAAAAACGAAAATCAGGAGGAATGCGATGACGGACATTACAGAAACCAAAAGGCGGATATCAAAAAGGAGCAGGGGATCGGGTCATCTTTCATTTGATGATTTCGAGCCGCACGAGCAGGCTTTATTGACGTTGACGGCAAGGGAGAAGGGACTCTCTATTCCCGATTTGATGGCCTGGGCCATACGAGAATATCTCGATCAAAACGTGAGAATTCAAATTAACGAGATAGATGCAAAAATATAGCTGAACTGTTTTTAGAAAGTGTGTTCGATCGCCCAGTATCATGTTGGGTTGCATTCCAGCCAACCAAGGTGGAACGTGCCATCGCAGCAATGAAGGGCGAGCGAGTTAAGAGAGGCGGAGATGCGAAGCTTTTGAGCAGCAGGACTCGTCGATGGAACGATTGAAACAAAATTTTCTCACTAGAAACTATTCGCACTCAGTAAAACGCCTCTATACGATTCCGGAAGCTGCCGTGTATCTGGGGCGTTCGATATGGAGTGTGAGAGAGTTAATCTGGAGAGGAGATCTTCCCTATATTAAGGTGGGCCGTCGGGTACACCTGGACGTGAAGGATCTCGATGCATTTGTAGACCAACATAAGGTGCGAGCAGAATTTTGAAAAAGGTATTCTTGCTTGCTTTATTTACTAAATTGACAATTAAGGAAAAATAGTTCAAAATGCGACTTAAGAAGTTCAAGGCTATGAGAAGGTGAATGAATAAAAAAAGGTTTTCTTCTCCATCGGGTTATCTTGATTCTGTAGCTCAAAGCAACGCTTATTCGTTTGTTCCTGTTTCCCTGGCTGCTGAGTTTCTGAATGTTACTCCTTCAATGATAAATGATCTGCTGAAGAACGGTTCGTTGGACGCAGTTGTTGTTAATGGGAGTAGAAAGAATTGGAAGGGGGTCCTAGTGGAGTCGTTGATGACTTACACAAAAAACAAAAGAACTAGCGTTACGAGCATGATAAAACAAATTAGGCATATTTTGGAAACAGCGGCTAAGAAGAAGAGGAAAATGTTTTACTCAGACCTGATGGAGCAGGTTGGTTTGAGTTATCAAAATCCCTACCATCGCAGGTTAATTGGAGAATGTCTTGGGAAATTATCTGCTCAAACGTTTAAAGAGAAGAATTATATGTTGTCAGCATTGGCAGTCCTCAAAAGCACTGGACGACCGAATGAAATATTTTTTGAGTTAGCGAACGAGCTTGGAGCATTGGATGACACACAAAAGGAGAAAGATTTTTATCAATCTCAAATTAAGAAAATTTATGGGAAATATAAGACATAATAGGCTCTCATAATCAGGAGACGAATACGATGGGGAAGAGTAAAATTCCAGGAAAAAATGACCTCCCTGCCAAAGGAAAGGATCCCCGTGAACAGTTGTTTGAGGTACTTAAGCGTGTGTTTTCGGAGATACCTTCATCTGATGAACCTTTGAGCGCGGAACCATGCGAGCGAGCCAGATCAATTGTCACGAAAGCCTCATTAGGGGCGGCTACTACTTCCGGTATTCTTGCCATACCACCCGGACCTGTTGGAATAGCCACTATTATTCCTGACCTTTTTGCGATATGGAAGATACAGGCAAAAATGGTCGCCGATATCGCAGGAGCCTATGGCAAGAAGGACAAGTTGTCTCCTGAACAGATGCTCCTTTGCCTATTTAAACACAGCGCAGCACAGGTCGTCCGGGATCTTGCGGTAAGAGTTGGAGAGAGAGTACTAATCAAGCGAGCTTCTCTTCGGGTGATGCAACGTACTATGAAGGCGCTGGTACCTCGCATCACACAGAGAGTTATTGGTCGCTCTGTTTCTCGGTGGCTTCCTGTTGTTGGAGTAGTCGGTGTTGCGGGTTACGCTTACTATGATACAGCTCAGGTAGGTAAAACGGCTATTGATTTGTTTGCCAATGAAGTTGTTATTGAAAGTGGCAGATAAGTTAATAAATAAACGTCCTTTCGACCTTCCAATGGTCCTATATTATCTATCAAGTCTTGTAACGCCCATATGCTTGTGGTACGATCCCGCCACATAGAAGTAATGGGTCAAATGAGTGTGTAGTATGGGCAGTATTTACAAACGGGGCAAAACGTATTGGGTCAAGTATTACCGCAATGGGCGGCCATGCTTTGAAAGCACACATTCAGGCAAAAGATCTGTCGCCACAAGGTTGCTAAAGATCCGGGAAGGACGGGTTGCAGAAGGGCGGCTCCCGGAATTTCGGATTCTAAAAACCCGCATTGATGACCTTGTGGATTTATATCTAAAAGATTACGAAAACAATGGTCGCAAATCTCTAGTCCGGGCCCGTCAGTTTTCTGAGTTGATCAAAGAACGCTTTGGGGGAATGCAGGCGGCTCATATTACGACCGAGCAGATTACGGATTATCGGACCGAGCGAAGGGAAGAGGGTGTTAAAGACAGCACCATCAATCGAGAACTTGCGGCTCTCCGGAGAATGTTCCGCTTGGGGCAAAAGCAATCGCCTCCCATGGTCGGCCCAATCCCCAATATTGAGTTCGTGAGAGAGAATAATGTTCGAAAGGGATTTTTTGAGTTGGAAGAGTTTTACGCTTTGACGGGGGCTCTGCCAGATCATTTGAAGGTAACCGCAACGATCGCTTATTTTACCGGAATGCGCTTGGGCGAGATCTTGGACCTTCGTTGGGATCATATCGATTGGGATAGTGGGACGATACGCTTGGATCCCGGCACAACAAAAAATGATGAGGGTCGGCTGTTACCGATGATGTCCGATGTCCGGGAGACACTTGAGCAGTGGAGATTAAATACTATGAAGGATTGGCCCAAATGTCCCTGGATTTGCCACTACCATGGCGAGCGGTTCAGCCGGATCTATAGAGCTTGGAGAACAGCCTGCAAGCGGGTAGGACTTGAAGGGCGACTGTTCCATGACCTTCGGCGGTCGGCCGTTCGCAATCTCGTTCGGGCGGGGGTGCCCCAGGCTGTCGCGAAAAAGATCTCAGGGCATAAGACCGATTCAGTGTTCAACCGGTACAATATCGTATCTCAAGGGGATCTGCTGGAAGCAACAAAACAGATTTCCAAATACATCCATAAAAAACGAAATCAAATCAAAAATGGTTACAATTTGGTTACAATCTCCCATCCTGAAATTCAGTCAGCCTCACAAGTTATTGAAAAATAATAAAGCCCCCGTAGCTCAGGTGGATAGAGCAGCGGTTTCCTAAACCGCGTGCCGGGTGTTCAAATCACCCCGGGGGCACCAATTTTCTTAGACTTTTCGATAGTTTCCAAGGCAAGCTTTAAAACCTCTTCCAGGTCGGTGGCTGAAAGTGCCGATTTCTTGCCGATTGGAATCTGATTTTGCCCCTTCAAGTAGGCTTCTACCTTTTCGGCCGCTTCGATCAGGTCCCGATCGTTCTTGATGTCATACCTCTCGAAAACGGAGTCCGTCTTATGGCCGGAGATCCGCTTTGCGACGGTCCGATCAACCCCCGCTTTGGTCATATTCCTGACAGCGGTTCTCCTCAAATCATGAAAGAGTTTTCCGGGAAGTCCGGCCCTTCTGCAGGCCGTCTTCCAGGATCGGGTTATCCGCTCGATCGGCCGGCCGTCGAAATGGGCGACGCGATCACAGGCGGGGTATTTGGTCATGGTCTCAAAACGCCAAGCTTCCAGGACGGAGCGAACCTCCGGCCCGAGGGGAATGTTTCGCGGTCGCCTGTTCTTGGTATCCTTCGATTCCAGGCGCAAGACGCCGGCGCCGAAATCGACCTGAGACCATCGAAGGTTTAAAATCTCTCCGAGCCTCATCCCGGTGTAGTATCCGAGGGTGACAACGGGTTTCAAATGGGCGGGGAGGTGTTCTTTGAGACGTTCAAACTCTCCGAGATCGAAAAAGCCCTCCCTTACATTGTTTTCATCTACGAATGGAATCTCCGGGACCTGGGCGACCAGTCGGGGCTTGTTCCGGAATCCGAGCCGGTAGACGTGGCGCAACCAGGCCAACTCGCGGTTTATCGTTGAATCGGTGACGGCGCGGATTTTCTGATTTTTGCGCTTCTCCGGGTCTTTCGTCGTAACCTTGCCTTCTTTCCGGAGGGTCCGATACTTATTGCAATCGTCGGTTGTCAACGCCGCGGCGCGCCATGAACCGCAGTATTCCCCAAGGAGGGCGGCGAAGCGTTCAAATTCCTTTAGGCTCTTTCGATCGTTCGCCTTCGCTTCATTCAAGCCCAAGGTGATAAGGTCGGAGATCTTCGTCTTTCGACAATCGGCGATCATCTCCCCCTTGCGGATCTTTCCGGTTAAATCCTCATATCGGTTCCGCGCTTCGGTTTTCGTTCCGACAAATTCACGGTGATCTTTCCCATTGATCCAGCAGCGGACCCACCAGCGGCCGGAGCCCACAGGCTTTTCAAACAGTCCTCGATTCTCTCTGTTTTTTCTTGCCATCAGTTCCCCCTTTCTTTTTTTTGGAAGTTTCCTTTTTTCCCTCCTGCACCGACATGCGCTTTCGGTATCTATTAACCTTCGCTGAATTTTGACAGTTCGGAGAGCAATATTGTGTTCGCGAATGGTCGCCAAGAAAGAACCTCTTACACCATGGGCAGGTGAGAATATTGCCCCGACCCTGTATGTCGAAGAGAAGCATCAAATACATAGCACCTACCAGGGACCACGTATCCCAATGGGTAATCCACTGCTGAGAGAGGGAATCCCAAGCCAAACGCGGTCTAACAGCGGCGAGCTTCCCCGAGATCATTGTGCCCAATAGGGACCGCATAGCTTCAGCCTTCACACGATCCGAGCTTTCGGTAGAGGCCCTATGGAGGTCAACCGCAATTCGGATTGCTTGTTGGGCATTTTTAAAGGTTCCAATTTGCATTGGAGCACAAAGATCTTTGTCTGGGGTCTGCCCGGATGGGGTCCATCGTTGGATTCTTAAAAAGTCTTCGGCCGTCAGACCAAGATCTTCGATTCTCTGAGTCTCGGGCGGAATCTTCATGAGGAGTAAACCCTCTTTTGGTGTTTCATCAGGCGGTGGAAATAAGGTCTTAAACCAATTTGGGTTTCTGAACTTTTTTTCATCTCCGAGCACTCCAAAGCGCTGGCTGAATGCGGCGACGTCCTCTATGTTGTCTGCGTTCACATCAAGAAATAGATATGGGAGAGATCTTTGTTCCCTCGTCGCTTTACCCTGAGGAAAATAAAAGTCGAATGGATTGTACTGAATAAGCTCCTCTTCCACCGGTTCAATGATGAATCCTCTATCAACTTCTACTTTCCCTCTCCACCATACCCCCTCAAATTTCGGAAACGTTGCGTCGTCCATCGTTGTAACTCCACTTTTACCTTGAATAACATTTTTTGAAAGTGTAACTATTGTGTCATTAAGACTGGTTACGTTAGTAACGATAGGAACATTAATGAATTAACACGATCAAATAGTAAAAGTCAATAACAATCTGTGGGGGGGGATACGAATGGAAAATGTCAATCTCGCGCGAAGATATCTTCGGGTGCCGGAGGCTTCACATTATACCGGACTTTCCGAAGCAACGATTCGGAAGTGGATTTTTATTAAAAGGCTCCCAAGCGTCCGACTCGGACGTGCGGTGCTTATTCCGTTAGAGGCACTCGAAAAAATGATCGAAGAAAATTATCAGCCCGCGGAAGTATAAAATCATGGTGCAAGGGGCGAAAAAAGACATCATTCCGTCGCCGGCCCTGGGAGAATCAGACCCTCTTCCCTGCCAGGAGTGCGCGACGAGGCTTCCGGTGATATACAACCAATGTAAAAAGGAGCGCTGCTTCATCGTGTTTTTGGCCGAAGAGGCGATCCAAAAAAGCCGAGAGGGAAGAGGGCTGTGATCGAGGCGCAATATGAAGATATCCGACGGCCTCCCCCACATTCGGCCGAGATTGAACAGGCGGCCTTGGGCTCTATTATGCTGATGGAACCGAACCAGGTCGCCGAGACCGTTCAAAAGCTTGACCAATCACAATTCTATCGGCGATCACACCAGATTATTTTTCAAGCTATCCGCGACCTGCAAAGCGGCGATTATATTTTGTTAGGGGATCATCTTAGAGAGAGGGGGATGCTCGATCAGGTCGGCGGGATAAGCTATCTGACCGAGGTCCTCAACTCAACGGCGACCTGGCGGAACATCGAGAAATATCTAACGACGCTGCGGGACCTGGCGGCGAAGCGGCGCATTCACACAATCCTCTTATCCCGGCTCGATCAAAACCGGAACGGCACGGCGCCGGCGGATCTGGCGCGGGATCTCTCCGAGGAGCTGCGGGGGATCTCTGAGGAGTCCCGGATCACTCCCGATCTATCACAATGTGTTCTAACCTCCGACATGTTGAAAACGATCGACATCCCAAAGCGGGAGGACATCATTGAACGGGTTCTCCCGACGCAATCACTTTTAATGATCAACGCCGGCCGGGGCAAGGGAAAAACCTGGCTTGCTCTCGGCCTCGCGAGGGCGTGCGCTATTGGCGACGGGGTTTTCCTGGGATGGGCCATCAAGAGAAAGGCGAGGGTCCTATATGTCGATGGGGAAATGCCCCTTGCGGATATGCGAGAGCGGATCAACCAACTTCAAATACCAAAGGAAAATTTTCTCCTTCTCTCCGTTGAGTGGATGATCTTGAACGGATTTACCAAACGGCTGAATATTGCCAGCTTGGAGGGGCAAGACCTGATCGATAAATCGATTGAAGACCTTTCCCGGGGCGGTTTCAACCCTGACGTTCTGATTCTTGATAACTACTCCGCTTTGATCCATGGGATTAAACAAAATGACAATGACGAATGGGACGGGGTGAATGCGTGGCTTATCAGGAAGCGACACACGGGCCTTTCGGTTATCGTTCTCGATCACGCCGGAAAAGATGAGAGCAAGGGCTCCCGCGGAGCCAGCCGGAAAGAGGATGTCATGGACACCATTATTCAGCTTTCGGAGGTTAAGGGCGCCGATCCGGAGGAGTGCAGATTTACCCTCGAATTTACAAAAACGCGCGGCCGAAAGCCCTCGCCTATGAAGTTCGTTGCTTCACTGAGGGGGGCAGACTTCACGACGGAAGAGATGGAAATGAATTCATTAGATGAGTTGATCCGACTTGTAGAATCGGGGGTCGAATCTCAAACAGATATTGCAAACGAACTAAAGATCACTCGCGCTCGCGTCTGCCAGATCACAGCAAAAGCCGTCGAGCGGGGATTAATTAGAAAGATCGGGAACCGATTGAAACCAACATTCAAGGAAAGTTAATCCGGAAATTAAGTGTTAAGCCCCCCCTAAAGGGTGGGGGCTTAACTTAACACCGAGTTAAGAGGTTTTGTTAAGGCTTAACAACATGAAATCAATAGCTTGTAGGAATCTGTTAAGCGAAAGTTAAGTTAAGCGCCACAAACAAAAAGTTAATTAGTGAAAACACCGAGAAAAGCATGATCCGGATTCCCTTCCAAAAGAACACGATCTTGATCTTGACGGATGAGGAATTTAAAAGAGCGGTCGCCCGCGGGAAAGGGGAGAGAAGGAGTAAGGCGTTTCAAGAGCGGAAGAGGGCGAGCGGAGCCGACGCGAAAGCCTCAGCGGAAATATCAAAGCGGATCGATCGAGAGGAAGGCGTGTGACAAGGCCGACGGAGACAGACTTTGAAATTATTTTTATACGGGACCTTGGAAAATTCAGTGCAGCCGGAAAACGGATTTCCCGCCGGGATCTTCTCCGGCTTTATATCATGGCAGCTTCGAAGCGGGTTGATTGGGATGGAATCGATCGAGAACGGGCCGTCTCTTTTGCGGCGGCGGAAATCAAAAGGGGAGGGGTAGTCGATGGAAGCGACGAGATTTCAAGTTGAAGCGGAAGGATACCGGCAAGGGTTGGAGACAGCCCGCCGGGAGATCGGCCGTCTGAGAGATCAGAACAGTCAATTGACTCAGGAGGTTGATCAACTTCAAAGGGAGAATGATCTCCTCCGAAAGGACGTGTCTGAATGGCGGCAAGCGGCTTATCGTTCGCAAAGCGCACTTTGCGAAATGGAAAAGAATGCAGTCCCAACAAATTGAGCAGATCGGCCCCCCTCCTTGCCCGGGGTGTGGGGACCGTGCCGGGATGGCCTCCGGAAGCGCTTGGACGCTTAAGGCTTTGTTGGGTCGCTCCGCGGGGCGGGATGCGGAAGAATGGGCGGCGCCGATCCCGCATGGGGGAAACTCCTCCTCCCGCGAACCCGGGCGCCGCCCCCCCCTTATGGGTCCTTCCTGGGGGGGGTGCCGCATGGGGTGGCAAGGAAGCGCAGATTTCCCCTCGGCTCAACTCAAAATTTAGAGGTTCTGTTTCGTTATGAAACGAAATAAAGAAAAGCAGCCCAAAACCTTCAATGAGTTTGTCCCGGCGACGATCTTATCTGAATTTCTCGGAGTCTCAACGAGGAGGATTCATCAACTCGTCGCCGAAAAGGTGATACCGCGTGAGTCCCGCTCACGCTATCCCTTGGCGGAGAGCGTCCAGGCGTTCATCAAGCACATTTCAAACCAGGGGCGCGGCTCATCCCTCACCGACGAGAGAACCCGCTTGACCCAAATTAATATCGAGAGAAAAAAGATGGAGTTGGAGGTTTACCGCGGCGAATTCGTCAACAAAGCGGATGCGATAAGAGAGCTCGTTGACCGTGAGAGGGAAATCAAAACCGCTTTTCTTTCTCTCCCGAAGGATTCCTCTTCGGAGTTGATCGGCAAGGGTGCTCAAGAGATCGAGGCAATCTTGACAAAAAAGACGTTTGAAATTTGCCGGCAGTTGGCCCGCGGCTATAAGGGGCTCAAGATTCGGCAAGGCGAAGCACCAACAAACGCACCAGAAAACAAACCTTAAAAATGGAGATGACAAATGTCAAAAGTGATGGAAAAAGACCCCTTGATCGTAAGCACATCGGATTTAGGACCGTTAAAACCGGGCCTGACTTTGGTCGATGCGTGGAAGTCACAACCACGCCCGAACATGTCCCGGAGCTTCTTCCTTGGCCCAACTCCGAATAGTCAATTCCGGAGAGATCCGAACGAGTTTTTGTGCCCCGGGGCGGCCGTTGGAATCGATCACGACGGAATCCTTCGACACGTTCACCCGTCGAATAGATTGAAAGGATTTACCGGCTTTCTGATTACCAATCTTGAGGAGGGGCGGGCGCTTGTAACCGTCCGGGGGAGGACACTCCTAAAAATCGAAGATCTAAATCGCGGGGATGAACACAAAAAGGTCTACGCGCTCGGGGTGAACCGGTTTGTTCTGTCTCCCCAGGCCGGCGCCTATGAGATTGGCCAGATCATTTTCATTCAGCCGGATCGGGTTGGAATCGCTTGTGTTGAATTTAAGAGCTTTGACGATCCGGAGCCGCTTGACCTGAGAATTAACAACCAATAGTGAAGGCAAAGACCGAATTCCTTACGGGAATTAAAAAAATAAACGAAAGGAGAAAACAAAATGGCCACAGTTACAGAATATGATTTGCAACAATGGGAAAAAGAATGGAGAGGGAGCCCCACGCTCCGGGAGGAATTCCCGAAGCTCTCCACCTATCAGGCATTCAAGAAAGCGGAGGCAAACGGTCAGGTGAGGATTCTGAAAAGTAAGCAGGATTGAGGTCGCCCGAACGAGCGCGCCGGCGGCGACGAGGGAAGTCAACCCCCTGACATAGCCGGAACGCAAGAGGTAAAAGGGGCGGCCCGCCTCTCCGGTGTTCTCCCACCGGCCACGGGGCCGCCCCGACACTCCCATATAAGGGAAACATCAAACAATCCGGAGGAAATGATGACTACAGCGGCTAAAGAATGGGCATCAAAGATGCCGACTAAGGAACTCGCATTACCAAGCGGAATGATCGTTAAAGTAAAAGGGAGCCGATTTCAAGCGCTCACCCTTATGAATATCCCGATCGATTCCCTTCAAAAGATTTTAGAAAGTGGAACTGAGAGTACCCCGGAGGGGATTATTCAGGCGGTCCCCGTTATCCGTCAACTTTTGGAGCTCGTCAAGTCGACCGTGGCCGCCCCAAAAATTGTTGATGGACCGGCGGAGAATGAAAACGAAATCTCTCTTTCCGATATCCCGGATTCAGATATGGAAGCCTTGATTCTGTATGTGGTTCAGGGTAGGAAAGCCGAACATACCGCGGGGGAGAGCGGACCCACTCCGGTCCGCTCGATCGAGGGGGGGAAAGAACAAGTCAGCCCCGAATCGGCGCTACCTTAACGGATATTATTTCCCAAAGATTAAAGAAGGGCCGCCCCAGGAAATGAGAGATTTTATCAGGAGGACCAAATGTCTCAAGAGTCATTGATTTTAAAAATCGGTGCCCAATTCGACGGGCTTAAGTCCGGCCTACAAGGCGCACTCGGGGAATACAATGGATTCCTCAAGGGACTGGGAGATGGAAAGCAGATCTTAGGGGCCGTCTCGGTGGCGATTGCTGGAGTCGGGGCGGCCGCGCTTGGGCTGGCGACTTCGGCCGCCAACACCGGGGATCATCTTATCGGCCTCTCCGATAAGACCGGAATATCCGTCGAGCAACTCTCCCTCCTGAAATTCGCGGCCGAGCAAAACAAAACCGATATCGATAAACTCGCCGTCGGAATGACTCAGCTTGCCAAGAACATGAACGAGGCGAGCGACGGAACCGGGAAGGCCGCCGAGATCTTCAAGGAGCTTGGTATTGACGTGAAAGACGTAGACGGCTCTCTCAGGCCCGTCAATGAGGTCATGCTCGATTTGGCCGACGCAATTGCTGGGATGCAGGACCCCGCCAAGCAGTCCGCCATTCTGATGGAGTTGATGGGAAAATCTGGGATCGATCTCGCATCATTCATGAAACAAGGGGGGCAGACTATCCGGGAGACAACCGAAGCCGCTCGGGGGATGGGGCTGGAAATGTCAGGAAATTCCGCCAAGGCCGGCGCCGCCTTCCTCGATAACATGAGCGCAATTACAACAGTTGTCGGAAATCTCGGGACCCAACTCGGGGCGAGCCTCCTTGAGCCGTTGGCCGAAATTACCGCCATTATTCTGCAGGCGATCATTCCGGCCGCCAAGACCATGACCGATTGGTTTAAGGAACTCGATTCCGACACAAAGAAGTGGATCGTCGGGATTTCGGCCCTTGGGGTGGCGCTTGGATCTGCCGTCGTAGCGATCGGCGCAGTTACAACGGCCGTCGGCCTCTTCGGCGGGGCTTTCACCGGAGGTCTTGCCATTCTCGGAGCCGTTGTGACGGCTTTGACCGGTCCGGTAGGTTTGGCAATCGCCGGGGTCGCGGCGGCCATTACGGCCGCCATCGTCGTTTGGAAGAATTGGGATAAGATCGTCGCCGCCTTCGAAAGAACCGCAAAGGCGGTGACCGGATTCATTCAAGATATGGTCGCCGGGATCCGCCAACAGCTAATCGACCGCTTCAACGCGATCGTGGATGGAGTCAAGGATAAGATCGAAGCCGTGAAGGGATTCTTCAAGGACCTCTATGACGCCGTAGTCGGCAACTCATACATTCCAGATATGGTCGCGGAAATCGCCCATGAGATGGGCGATGGGCTCCAAAGGGGGATGGTCGATAATGCTAAATCGGCGACCAAGCAAACGGGCGAATTCTTTGAGGGTCTGGGTCGGCACATCAAATTCAGCATCGGCGATGCCGTAGCCGGCGCCATCGTTTACCACGAGGATTTAAAAAAGAGCTTCGAAGATATCGGAAAGGCGATCCTCGCCTCTGTCATTGCTTTTGGAACAAGGATCATGACTGAATGGGCGGCGATGGAGGCTTTCCGTCTTGCAACCACTGAGACTACCAACGCCAAGATTGCGGCCAGCAATACGGCGGCGTCTACAGGAATTGGAGCCGGCGCCGCCGGCGCGGGCGGAATGACAGCCGGCCAAATCGGGGGGGCCATTGTTGGCGGAGTTGTGGCGGTCGACGCGGCCAATCGGGCGAGAACGGGCGACAATGGGGACATTGCCACGGCCTTTGTTGAATCTCCAATAGGCGCCCAAGTCGGCCTTGTTCTGAGGGCGGGAGATGCCATTTTCGGAGGAGATGAAACCGATCACGCGAGGCTAAAGCGAAAATTCGGAAAGCCGGCCGTCGAGGCGGGTGTTCGCCGGGCGGCCGGCGGAGACTGGTCTCAGTGGCATAAACTACATTTCAACACAAAGGCGGCCACGATTATTGGAATTATCGATGAACTCGGAATGGAAGTGAATAACCGGCGGCAATGGCGGCTCTCAGGGTCTGAGAAGGAGGAACTCGCGCGGTTGATCCAAGCAAATGGACTTTGGGCCGGGGGAATCGTCTCAAAGCCCATGCTGGCCAGAATTGCGGAAGGCGGAGAATCCGAAGTTGTGGCCCCGCTCTCCCGGCTCCGGGAGATGCTCGGAGGGGTATTTGGGGGAGGGGGGAATATCAATATCAGCGTCTCTCTTCCAAACATTAGGAAAATAACTGATTTTACGGACCATGAGGCGGAACAAGTTTTAAAAACTACCTTTAACAGGGCCTCCCGAAATCTCTCCCGGCGTGGCTATACATGGGGAATGCAACCAGGAGCGAGGTAAATGTATACAGTATCAGCCGGCTTTAAAACAATCGCGGGCGATCCGCAGAGAATACCGGCCAAGCGTTTCTCATTTCCAGAAGGCGGAACCGACTATTCCGACAAGCTCTTAAACATCGGCTCCTTTTCTCAGAGGCAATTCGAGGGCGACGACTTAAACGGCGCGGACATTACCGTTGAGCTTTTGAACGATTCAAAGGAGTTTAATTTCTTAAAGAACACAAAGAGCAATATCGGGAAGATCGGGAAGATAGAGCTCGGGTTCGATGGTGAATACTTCAACAGGTATCGGGGATTCCTCGAAGACGTTGAGTTTTTCACCGACGCGGAGCGGCCGAAAGTCTACATGGTTTTTTCCTCAAGGGCTCAACGTGCAATCGATAAGAATTTAGGGGCCTCTTCCGCCCCCCTGGATCTTACCGGGAGCATCTATAACCCGGCGGATCTTGCTTGGACGCTTTTAACAACTCACGGCGGGCTTGATTCGACCGCCTCAACGGCAAACGTCGATATAGATTATACAAGTTGGTCCGCTTACAAGGGCATTTGCTCTTCCCTCGCTTTCAGGCTTAAAGCCTATTTTCGAGGCGAAACAATCGCGGAGGCCCTCCGCCTGATTGGGAAGCTTACCGATTCCCTGATTTATGGGGAGACGGACGGGAAGATTTATTTCAATCGGTTCATACCAAAAGAAACTTATCCGACTATTTATACTTTTACGGAAGAATCCGCCCATCTCCAAGCGGCCCGCCTCTACTTCAACAAAAGCCGGATCATCAACCGGGCCAATGTTTGGTATAACTACGACCCCATCGGGGACTTTTGGGAAGATAAGGCGACAAGCGACAACGCAACCTCTCAAACCGATTATGGATTGGTTGAGAAAGATTTTAACGATGCGGCGGTTTGGCATTATGAATATTATTCCGCAAAGAGCTTGTCAGACCGTTTAGTTTATAGATATTTTGAGCCGGCAGAAACGGTTGTATTCCGAACCAAGCAGGGAACGCAAGCCCTCATCCATCAACTCGGGGATAATATCCGCCTTACATGGTCCCAACTCGATTACTCCTCTAAGGTATTCAGAATCTACGGGATTTCAGCGGACCTTTTAAATCAGCAATACGAAATCGAGGCGGAAGAGGATAATGAATTCGGACAAGCCTACTTTACTTTGAATTCATCCACTCATGGGGTGTTGGGGACGAACAAACTTTTTTAGGAGAGGACTAAATGGGTAATTGGAAAAAGCTAGACTTTGCGCTCTCAGAAATATTGGCCGACACAAAGCTTGATCAATTGGTCGGAAACATCGTAAACGCCCTTGATACTTACCGGGCCGTTTTACCTTGGCGGGGCCTCGGAGCGACCGGCTTTGAAGCGGCGACCTCTGCAAACCTCACACATACCATTTCGGGAGGGATAGCCCTTGTAAACGGATTTTATATCGAGAAGGGCGACCAAGGCCACACCTACACGGCAAACAGGGACACCTATGTCGATCTTGGAATTGATGCAAACGAAGATGGAATTCTTGTTTTTAATGAAGTCCCAAATAATGATCCTGAACCGGGCTGGACGGGGTTAAGGCTCTTAAAAGTGGTAACAAACAGTACGGCGATAACTTCTGTTAAAAGCCTCATTAAAAGAGAATTAATTTTGCGTGAGGCTCTATGGGCTACGGGCCAGCTTGACTATTTAATCTTAAGCAACTCAACCGCTGAAACTCTGTTATTCCAAAAATCAATACCAATGGAAAGCTTTAATACCATTGCAGGGGGGGCAAACCCCGCAAGAAAGATGGTTATTAGGGTATTTGGGAGATATTTCAATAATTCCGGGGGGAATTCAAACTTCACTCTAAGATTGAAATACGGGGCAACAACGATTGGTCAACTCGTGTGGACCGCAGCAAGTCACGCCTCCGGAAATGTCCATATTCTCTCAGCGGAATTCAATATTCTTCTTGGGGATAACTGCTACTCGAAACTAGATGTAAGTCCGCTAATCTCAGATGCCGACCCATCCAGCGCGACAGGGGCCGGAACTCAGGTATGGGGAAAGTACGATAACATGGGTGAAGACTGGGTGGCAAGCACGCTCGACCTTTCTTTAACCGCTCAACATTCGGTGGCAAATGCAAACATCCAATTTGAGTTTAAGCATGTGTCCGTTGAATTAGTTTAATCATCTTGCTTTGATGGAGGATGGAAGGAAGGGAAGAAATAGAATTAATTTAACCCTTGGAAGGAGTCAAAGTGGAGCAAAACGAATCGGCCAACTCAGAATGGGCAAAGCCTCACACCCCGGATCAACGCGCAGAGATTCTTACCCAATACCGTCTTCTTGGTGAGAATTTATACGACGAACTGGAGAGCGCTGAATGTGCTCTTCTGACGCCGTTTCTCTTGGGCTGGTCTTCGGAAACAAGGTCGGCCTTTGACGATCTGAAAGGCTCCCATTCTTCCATTGAAGAGATGGAAGTTAAAATGAAGCGCTTCACCGATCTTCTCGGAAAGGACGCGTTCGCGCGGGGCTACCTGGCCGCCCGGATGGGAATAATTCCAAGTCAATGAACACTCCAAAAATTATTGTTCCTCCCCGGGCCGATGATGGCGCGGATTCGCGGCTCTTCGGAGCTCTGCCGGTCAAATAAGACACGTGTTGAGGGCGCTTGTTCTCCCCTCTTTTTCAGATTGTTTCATCCTAAACCCATATGGTATCATCCGAGGCCATGAAGAAAAAAACATACTCCCTCAGTGAATCCGCTAAAAAGCTCGGGATCTCCCGTCAATCCGTCTTGGAGGCGATCAAGACCGGAAAACTCAAAGGGCGGAAAGTCGCCCCACCGCCTCCCCGCAAAGTATGGGCTATCGATGCTGAAAGCGTTGACAGCTATCAAGTCTCGAAATCACACCAGACGCGGGGAAAAAACACTTCTTAGCCTGACAGTGTAAAGCTATTGACAGCCTGTCAATGTTAGGCTATCATCCCCATGTGATCAATCACATCAAAACAATCTTTTGGGGGGCCTTCTTCGCCTGGGTCGTGATCCGCTTTCTATGGGCGGTCTCGGTCACTCTGGCGGGATGATCCCAAGGGGGGGGCGATGAAGAAAGCGCTTCGAGCTTTTGAGAAATACATGACGATTGAGCGGGACCTATCAGAGAACACGGTCCGCACCTACCTCAGCGATCTAAAGCAATTCGATGATTACCTGAATGAAAATTCCCTCACCCTCGATGAAATGAACCTTTCCGAGATCCGGAAGTATTTGGGGCTGGCGTACGCTGAAATAGAACCCTCTTCGGCCGCCCGCAGGCTTTCGTCACTGAAAAGCTTTTTTCAATTCCTATTGAGAGAGGGGCGTATCGGGTTCAACCCCGTAAAGCTAATTCAGTCTCCCAAGCAGAAAAGCACCCTCCCGAAATTTGCCACTGTCGAACAGGCAAACCGCCTGATGTTGGCCCCGCTGGTTTCCGCCTGGCGCACCTTCCGAGATTTGGCAATTTTAGAAACCCTCTATTCAACAGGCATCCGCGTTTCGGAATGCGAGAACCTGCTTTTGGATAATATCGATTTCGAAGGGGGGCTAATTACGGTCATCCAGGGAAAAGGGAGGCGGGATCGTATCGTACCGATCGGGTCGAAGGCTATCATCGCGATCAAAGCTTATTTGAAGGTCCGGCCGTTCAAATCAAAATCGGTCTTCCTAAATAGCAGGGGGGAGCCGTTGACCGACCGGCAGATACATCGGATCGTCACCGAGTATTCAGTGATGATCGGCCGGCCGGATCTTACCCCGCACTCTTTGCGGCACTCGTGCGCGACCCACATGATCGAGGGCGGCGCAAATCTCATTGAGGTCAAGGAGATGTTGGGGCATGTCAGCGTATCGAGCACGGCGCGATATGTCCATATCGGGGTCGACACCTTAATGAAAGAATACCTCAAAGCCCACCCGCGGGCGAATCTCCCGGCGAAGAGGAGAAGCTTCGAGGTGTCCGGCGCGGTTCTCCCAGACGAAAAGCCGTCCCCTCGAATCATGGCCGAGCTAAGGCACGAGCAGGCGCGCTATGCCAGAGAAAACCACTGATCGAGTAAATAGGAGGCATCCCAAGAATCACGCCCCCCCAAGCGCAAGGAGGCCAAATGGAAAAACCCAACAAAGTAAACCCACCCACCTTGGACCAAATGAGCCGGGCCGTTGCGGCGTTCCACCGGGCCGCCCTCAGACGCAAGGAAAAGGGCAAGAGCCCCGCAGACCGAAAGAATCCCAATAATGAATCAGGACCGCAACAAGGGGAATCGATCGAGAGGCGTTGAAGCGGAAAATTTAGCGGTTTAACATCGAGGGGGTTTCGATGAGAACAAGCGGAAATAAAGTGACTCTTATCGAGAACAAGAACACGCCGGCGGAAGTGGCAAGGATCAACAGAGAAAAAAAGGAAGAAAAGAGGGGTGTCATTTTTCAAATCATAACCTCCCTCATGGATATGACACTTGAAGAGCTCCATCAGATGGAGGATGAGATCACAAAGGTCAAATGCAATCGCTTCAATCTACTTCGCTACCAGTACCAGTTAAGCGAAAAACAGAATGCGATCAATTGAGGGGCGCCGGCCGATTGTGGGGCGATTCTAAAGGGCTCAAGGGATTCGCCTCCCCAACGGCTCCCCGGAGGAGTGCGAGAAATGTAGTCAGAGAGCCGCCCGCTTTGTTGGGGTTCGTTGCAGCGGCTTTATGGGCGGTCGTTATCGCCCTGAGAGTCTACCTGGGGCAGTAGGAGGTATCCGATGAAATCAACGAGTAAAAGTAAACTTAAAAAGCTTGAGAGAACCGCTTACCATGAGGCGGGACACGCTGCGGCGAGTTATTTACTCGGCCGCCGGATATGTCGCGTTTCCATTGTGCCGGATTACAAAAATGGTAGCTTGGGGCACTCCGCAGGCCATCGTCTTCGGAATTTCCACCCCGATTATGACGAATCAGACAAGACCAGACTAAAGGTTGAACGGGAGATCATGATCTTAATGGCGGGAGAAGAGGCGGAATGGTTTTATTCGGGACGACGGAACAAAGAAGGGGCAAGGTCCGACCGCCACGAAGTTTTTAAATTGATGGGTTATATCGATGATGACCCCGACAGTTGGCGACTTTATTGTAAGTGGCTCCGAATTCGTACAAGGAGGCTTGTGATAAATCACATCCGTTGGAAAGTGGCTATCCCGGCCGTGGCTCATGCGCTGTTGAGCAAAAACAAAATGACTGGGGCGGAAGTGGCCGAAGCTATCCAGGCGGCAATTCAAAAGGAGATTGCCGCTTCCGTGGAGGCAAAGGCGGGGCCGATTGTAAGGCGATTCTAAGGGGCTCAGTCTTTCGAAGAGATGTCCCTCAACGGGGCGGAGAAGTCTTGACAGCGGGGCGCCTGCTTATCCGGGGGCGCTTTTTCTTTAATGATCGGGGATGCCGGAGGGGTGTCAGATTTGACCGGTCGGGCAATTTCCATTATAAACCATTGCCCCGCGGCGGTCTGAGTTGTCTTTCATACTCATTCCCTCGTTTCCTCTTCCCTCAAAACCGCTTTTACAAAATCCCTCTCTCTTACAATGAGAGGAAACGCGAAGCCGTTCCGCCTTCGACCGAGGGCCTTTTCGATCTTGTCTCCGAATCGGCTATATTTCCAGGTCTGATTGCCAAGATCTCCGACGATGAGATAATGCAAAGACCGGGTAACTGATTTTCCTACGATCCCCCCGCGGTCTAAAACGGTGTTCTCCGCCTTTCTTCTTGACCCAAATTGAAGGATTCCGGTAAAGACGAATTCTTTCTCCATAAAGCTGATCGTCGGGCCTGGGTCGAAGATCCCCTCGACCACCTTTGGCAAGTGAGGACCCGCGGCAAAGCGGGAGAGTGAATCGAAAAGGCGGTTTCGCTCTTCGGGAGTAACCTCGCCATCGTCCAGGATTTGGTTGAGAACGTCGCGGACCTCGCAAAGGGGCCATTGCTTCGTTTCCAGGCGATGAGCATCGATCCATTTCTTAAGTTGGTCAATCTCATTGTCGTCTATCTTGCCGTCGTAAATGACCGCGGCCGCAATGCCTTGAAGCTCTTGAACTGTTTTTTTGAGAAGGAGGGTTTGATTATAACGCCTCAGAAGATCTTGGTCTTCATCATAATCGATCTCATCCATGTTCCACCTCAAAGAAGGAGGGAAGAGAGGGATAAAGAGCTTTTTTGAATGGATCAACGGGAAGTACCGGGGCGGAAGTATTTTAGGATTGAATTTGAGGAGAAGTCAACGGAAAAAAGGCGGCCCGTCCGGATTCCCTCCCTCGTTTGGATCCGGCGCGGCGCGGCGCGGCGTAGGGGAGAGGGACCGGAAAGCCAGCGGCTGATGAAGTTGTGGGCCTTTGCGGTTGGGGACTGCATCCGGTGAAAAGGTACGGCGGGCGAATAGGGGCCGATTCTACGGGGTCAACTTCTTCAAGGCCCGGATCATCGCCGGGGGGAAAGAAGTGAAGACATGGAGCCACCTGCTTTTAAAGAGGTGTCTTTTTGGGGCGAGGACTACGCCGGGCGCGGTCGATCGTGGCCCCTCCAACCTGAGGGACTACATCCAGCATAATTGAGGACACGACCAGACGGGGGACTCCCTTTTCTCGGTGCCGGTTTGTTGCCGATTAAGTGCCGATTACACAGCAAAACAGGGAACAATCAGGAACAAAAGAAACAGGCTTTAAGCTATTGAAAGAAGAGAGAAAAGAACATCCTGGAACAATCGGTAATAATAAGGCAAAAGCGGCCTATTTCCGATTCCTAAACCGCGTGCCGGGTGTTCAAATCACCCCGGGGGCACCAAACCTTTCAAAGATTAGAACATCTGGAGGAGTGAGTGTCGCGTGGAAGCCGACTTTCCGCGCAATCATTCAAGCCGGATACGTGCGGTTGATTTATGTCAATTAGAATGGTATTATTCATGGCATGAAGACTACCATTGATCACGCTGGACGCGTCGTTGTGCCCAAGGCCATCCGTGAAGCCGCCGGCTTATCTCCAGGAACGCCGCTGGAGATCCGTGTGGTGGGCAGCCACATCGAGATAGAGCCGGCGCCTCTGCAGGTGCAATTGAAGCGGCGGGGGAAACTTCTGGTGGCCGTCCCGCAACAGGACGCCCCTCCCCTGACCGCAGAAGAAGTGGAAGCAACGCGAGAGGCCTTGTCCCAAGAACGCGAGCGAGTCGAATCCGAGGAATGAAGACACTTGCGGACGCTCATTGATACCAGTTGCATGGTTGCTGCGCTCTGCTCCTGGCACGAACATCATGAGGCCACCCGAATCGAGGTGGAGCGGTCTGCCCGAACAGGCGGTGCGATGCTGCTTGCCGCCCCCTCTCTGATTGAAACCTACGCCGTGTTAACCCGTCTTCCTGCTCCCCATCGAATTTCCTCTCAAGATGCATGGACACTGCTCGATGCCAATTGGGGAGAGGGGGAGGTGATCGCCTTGACGGCGACGGAGTACTGGCGGATGCTGCGCGACTGTCAGGGTGAAGGGATCACCGGCGGGCCGGTCTATGACGCCGTGATTGCCGCCTGCGCCCGAAAAGGTCGCGCGGACCGCATCCTGACCTGGAATGAAAAACATTTTAGCCGGTACCAGGGATCATTGGCAATCGAGACGCCGAAACGAAAGTGACCGCCAAATCGCTTCCCAGCCCGAGGATTCAATGTATCTCTCAATCCCAGCGTTAAAAGAGATCGTCATCGACACCCTTTCAAAGAAGACAAACATCCCCCGAGACCGTGTCAAAGAAGTTTTAGAATGCGACGGCCCCTGGACCGATCATGACCGATTTCTGATGAATACCTTCATGACCGCGCAACAACACGCGGAAGATTCGGGAGTCGATCTTTCCGCCGCGATGGGTGAGACCGCCGGCTTTACCGAGCTTGAAGGCGAAGAATCGCTCAAGAGCGCTGAAAGACTGGGAGAGGTTTCGAAAGAGACGGGCCAGCCGCTTGAAACGATTGAAGCGATCAATACCGCCTATTTTGATTTCATCGAAAATGTCACCGCGATGATGAAGAAGAAGTTCGGCAAGCGCGACCCCCCTGAACCGAATCAGTGAGATTTAGATCAAGGAGGGATCGGTATAAACAGCGACGAAATTTTCTTCCTTTAAAGTCATTTCGTCCGGAATTTCTGCGTTACAAATCCTTTTCAGACGGAAGAGGCGGGAGACAGTCTTCTAGAATCGCACCGCCGCCGATCGATCAGCCCCAACCCTTTCGGTAAAATCTCCTCTATATTTTTATGCTTTCCTCCGTGAAGGTTTGCCTTTAGCGGATCGGCCGCAGGCCCCCCCCTCTCTTGCGGACCGAGTTCATATTGATTAAGATCGAAAAGAATGCCCAAAGCAAGCGCATGATTTTTCCCGCAAGCGGATCTGCCGTCTTGTCCAGGCAAACAAGAGGTCGATGAAGCTGACATTTTTAACACAGACTTGTTCTCCGGCCGTTCGTTACGGCATTGCCGTTGTGTCGAGTCTCGCGGCCTTTTTTATTACTGAACTGTTATTTCCGTTCTTTCTCAGCCCTGTTTTCTTTTTCCCCTATATTGCCGTAATGATCAGCGCCTTGTGCGGGGGGTGGGGACCCGGTCTGCTCGCCACCCTGTTCTCCGGCGCGTCGTTTGTCTACTTCTTTTTACCATTGACCTTTGATCCCGCGGGCAACTGGGAAAGAGAGCTGATCCGGCTGGGGCTTTTCTTTCTTTTTTCATTGCTCGTCGCTTGGATCAGCGCCTCCTTTCGCTCCGCATACAGAGCGGCGGAGATCGCGCGTGCGGAGGCGGAGGAGGCCAACCGTTTTAAATCGCGCTTGGTCTCGAACGTCTCACACGACCTGCGGACCCCCCTCAACGCCATTATCGGCTATAGCGATCTTCTGCTCGGCGGGACGTTTGGTCCTGTCTCTGAAGACCAGGGCCCTCCTCTGGAAGGGGTTCGGCGGAACGCCGGAGATCTCCTCAAGATGGTCAACGATATCCTCGATCATGCCAGGATCGAATCGGGGAGGGTGTCGGTGGAGGTCGGCTTCATCGAGATTCCTTTTTTGACCAGGGAGGTGGTGGAGGAGATCAGCCCGCTGGCCGATCAAAAAGGGCTCTCTTTCCATTGCCGCCTGCCGGATCGGCTTCCGACGATCGAGTCGGACGGAATGAAGATCAAACAGATCCTCGTCAACCTTCTCTCCAATGCGATCAAGTTTACGGAGCGGGGAGAAGTCAGGATCTCCGTAGAAAATCGGGAGGAGGAGAAGGGGATTCAAGTCGTGGTCCAGGACACGGGGATCGGAATCCGGCCGGAGGCGCTTCCGAATATATTCGATGTTTTTTATCAGGTCGAGGGAGAGGAAAAGCCGAAGGGGAGCGGTTTGGGGCTGGCGATCGTAAAAGACCTTGTCTATCTGCTGAAAGGGAACATTGAAGCGGAGAGCGAATACGGAAAGGGAACGACCTTCACCCTCTTTCTGCCGTACCGGTTTTCCGCCTGAACCGGGGAGAGGTACACCCAACGCTTTTGTTTGAGAAGAAAACCCCGGGGCTTCCGCTCCCGGGGTTTTCCAAGGAGATCGAAGGGAGGATCGCGTCGCTCGCTCCCTCCAACGGCCTCTCTTATTTTCCTTGCCCCTGAGTCATCCCTCCCTGATCTTGAGGGGTGATTTCGATCGCTCGGAGGACCAGAACCATATTCACCTTATCCCCCTTCTTAAACCCTTCCATCTGTTGCTTCGCCTGGCCTTCGACGTTAAAGCTGTTCACGGCCCCTTTCTCCGTTTTGATATCGATCGTTCCGGCCTGTTTATCGATATTGACCACCTCTCCGGCGAGTTTTCCCCTGGTCAATGTCATCGCGCCTTGTTGGTCATTCGGTCCCGCCCCCTTTCCGATATCGGTCAGGGGAACGATTTCGATCACCAACAGATCCGGCGGGGGAACTTGGCTTTGCATCTGCTCCTGCTGCGCTTGTCCTTGCGCATGGGGTTGTCCCTCCGCATGCGGCTTTCCCTGATCGGCCCAGGCGGGGAGCGCCAGGGCGACGGCAAAGATGAAAGAGACGAGACTTAAAAAGGTGGTAAAGCAACGCTTCATATGATCCTCCTTTTCATGTTAAAAACGCGAACTGCATCACATCGCAGCCGAGTTGCCACTTTCCTGAAAATGGAGGGGATTTTTATACGGCGAACCCCTCCTGCGCCGGTTTATTTCGACGCCTCCGATCCGGCCTTTTCCCCCTCTGCCGCCTCTTCTCTTATCTGCGCGGTGAAGTGAAGCGACTCTGCAATCACCACCGGGTGGCTGACCGGGTAATCCGATTCAACCTTTGGATCGAGCGCGGCGCCGATCTCTTCCTGTATCTTCTCCGGAATGTATCGTTGGACCCTGCCGGTGATTTGAACGAAGTCCGCTTCGATCACCTCGGCGCGCTCCGGGCGGTCCGAAATTTCGGGAAAATCTTTGGCGGTAACGACCAGCAGTTCATCGGAGGAAGCGTCCGGGGATCCAATCGTGAAGGCTTTGGGTCCATACACCTCCTTGATCTCGCCGCTCACCGTCACCTTTTTGCCGATATATGCATTGGGCGTTGCAGTGATCTCATTCACCGTCGCGCCCGCCTCGCGACCGGCCGGCTCTTCGATCTCCCGCTCGCACCCAAGAGGCAATCCGATCAACAGTAGAAAGAGGATAACAAGGCCGAACCGCGCCGTGCCGACAGATCGGCGGACGGATGATTTGCGAGGAGATTTTTTAAAAGCATCGACTCGGTTCAATCGATTCATCTCACTCTCCTCGTCCCCCCTCAATAGGATTTTCCATTCGGGAGGAGGGCCGGGCCTCCTTGGGGTTCTGCCAGGGCCAGCGTCCCTCCAGTTCCACTTCCAAAGCGATGCTGAGAAACGTCCGAATCAAAACGATCAGTCCGAGAACAATTACATTCTCCAGCGTCGGCGCGACCACCACCGTCCGGATGATGTCGCCGGCGACGAGGAACTCCAGCCCCAACAGAATCGCCCGGCCCAGATCTTGTCGATAGTGCCGGTAGGAGCGGCCGGGCGCCGCTCGCATCCGGAAGCAGAATCGGCCGGTGGAAAAAAGCGCTCCGATGACAATGATGACGACCCCAACGGCATCGACCCCGGTGCCGATGATCTCCATAAACCTGCGAAACTGCGCCATCAGATATACAACGATTCAGATGCTGTAAGCGGGAAGCCACGGTTGAGTTATAAACCTCTTCAGCGCGTGGCCAGTTACCCGACGACGAAAGGAATGCTGACCATTCCGAACGTCTCTCCGGTCTCCGCGTTGACCAGCTCGGCGTTCACGCTGAAGCGGGAGACATCCTCCCCGATATCCTGAAAGTAGAAAAACCCCCTGACGCGGCCGTTGTCTTCGAGAACCCCCTCCGGGATTGCCTTTCGAATCATGTCGTCGGTCGGCAACTCCACCGGCCAGCGCGCGTAGTGGCGGCGATAATAGAGCGGATCGAAGAAGAACGGATCGGACCAGGTGCGCAGGTGCGGGCCGTAGAAGGGGCGGTGATAAGGGGCCACATAGAAATCGCGGTGAAAGAAACCGGGGGTGAGCGGCGTCGTGGGAACCGGCTCCTCCGTGGTCGCTTCGATCTGATGAGGGGGAAGGGCGTAGGAGCGAAAGCCGGCCGGGCTGACCAGGACGAAGTTGTTGTAGCGGATCTGGATCGGCTTGCCGCTCCGGTTCTCGATCGTCGCTTCGATCGGGGTTAAGATCTCTTCAAGGTTGGCGGGACGTCCGGACCAGGTGTCTCCCTTCGCGACCATCCGGACCCCGTCCGCCAGGCCGATCGCCCCTTTCTCCTCTCCCGGAACCACCCTCGCCTCCGGCGCCGGCCTGATTTCAGGACCTTGGGCACAGCCTGCAATGACGGCCAATCCAAATAGAAATAAAAAGAGCGCTCCGGACCCCCAGGGTCCCTGCCTCCAAATAGGTGCGATCTGCCGTGATGTCATGGCATTTTCTCCTGTTTAATCGAAAGGAAGATGCCGCCGTCCGCCGCTCGGATTGGCGGCATCCCTTAAAACCTCTTCCGGCGCACAGTTCATCGGGTTAAGGCTCGGCGAACTCTTCATTGTCGATGATGCCCGGATCGTCGAATTCTCCGACCCCTCCGCCGAAGTCATCACCCATCAACGGCTGCTCGGTGACCTCTTTTGCGATGATCACCGGGTCACCCTCCTGCGCTTGCGCCTGCAGCTCCGGGCTCAGCGCGACACCGAGATCCCTTTCGATCTCGGTGGGGGAGAATCGCCGGACCGTTCCGGTGACTTCGACGAAATCGCCTTCGTCCGCTTTGTTGGATGTCAAAGATTGATCTTTAATGACAAGCAGGTCTTGTCCAAAGAGCCCCTCTTCATTGAGGATGAATGCCTGGTTTCCATGAGATTCCTCGATTTCACCGCGAACGGTCACCTCTTCTCCGATATACTCGGACGGGCTCTCAATGACTTCCGTCGTTCTGACGGTATCCGACTCGGCCATCTCTCCGGTCGAAGCGCACGCCGTCAACATCAGAAGCGAAGCGAGGAGTAGACCTCCACCGAATCGAGTCATTCCCGTCTTCTCAGGTGATCTCCTGGAACGATATTGAGCAAAACGAATTCGATTCATAATTTCTCCTTTTTATTAAAAAGGCCTGTGTTTATTAATAAGGCCTGTGACTTGCCTCGATAAGTACTTTCGGAAGAATGGCGGATGTGTGAGAGCCCTTTCGTCGAGGGCGCTCTTCACCGAATCGCACCCCATTACAGACCCGGATCTTCGACCCCCGGTTCCAGCGGCGCTTCGCCGGGCTCGGCCAAGTGATCGTCGTTCATCCCCGGATCGAAGCCGGGCGCAAGTGGATCGTCGATTCCAGGCTCCAGCGGATCGCCGAATTCGTCTTCCTCCAGGCCCGGGTCGATTCCGCCGCGGTCATCCAACGGTTCATCGAGGCCGGGATCAATAAACGGATCATCGTTCAGGCCCGGCTCTTCCAGTCCCGGCTCGAACGGGTCTTCAAGGCCTGGATCAAGCGGTTCTTCGAATCCTGGATCGGTGAATTCATCCTCCGTCCCCGGATCAAATCCTCCCCGATCATTATCGAATGGCTCCTCGAATCCTGGGTCGGTGAATTCATCATTGTTCAGAGGGTCCTCAATACCCGGCTCGATCGGCTCTTCGAATTCAGGGCCGGTGAAGGGTTCATTTTCTAGATCGGGATCGATTTCCCCGCCCAGCCCCTCATCTTCCGGGAGGGGATCTTCGTCGACAATCAGGAGAGCGCCAGGCCGATTCTCTTCGCTCTGCAGCCGTTCGATCCCCGCGGCATTGGCCCCTTTTTCCGTCGGGAAAAGGACCGTCCAGAGAAAGAGGGCGGCGAGGAGAAGTCCATTTCCGAAACGGGTCGCTCCGAGAGGCCCCTGCGATCTTCTTCCTCTGACCGGATCAAAATCGTCTCTTCGCATCATGCCTCCTCAACATTAATTATTCGCTTGTCGGCAAAATAATTTACTCTGTTCCACCGCGCGGCCACTCTTTTGACCCTCTTGCGGTTCCGGAGTGATCGGCTTTGCAACAATGACGAAAGCGGCTTGTCGCTGATGACCGCTCCTCTTGAACTATTCTTAATAGGAGTCTTTTAAGATTAGTGTAGACAACCTGCTGTTGCCGGCACAATTCGTTAAGAAGGAGTATGCCGAGGTCATCCAATAGACAGCACCCCCGGTCGAGGGAGGCGGCTTCTTCCTCTGATGGAGTGAACCGCAAGCATGATGAGGATGGGAAAGAATTTTCCCCGATGACAGGTCCGTGATGGGGATCGGCGAAGCATAAGCAACTGAGATAATGCCCATTTGATCGAGTTGACCCCGGGGATCGCAATGCTTTTACACTAAAAGTGGGGGTCGGACGTTTGATTATACGACCGATCCGTTGACCTAGAGAATGACGGAAGGAGACCGATGCTTTGGCCGATACTGATTCTGCTCGCCCTCTGGGCGCTGGGCCTCACGTTCAACTTCGCCGGGGGGATCATCCATTTCCTCCTGGTCGTGGCGGCCGTTTTACTCCTCGTTCAATTGTTAATGGAAAAAAAGAGCACCACCGGTCCGCCTCCATAAGGGAGATCCTCAACGGTTCCTCGATCTCGCTCTTGTTTTTCCTTTCACTCCTGCTCCTCCAGACAGGGTGTCTGCGGGCTTCGACGCCGCGGCCCGCATTTGAAGTGGCGCGTGAGGCGGCGTTGGAGACGAAGATCCGCGCCTACATCGTTGCGGAGCCGATGCTCGATAAAGAGGCGATCAGAGTGGAGGTCGAGGAGGGGAAGGTCGTCCTGAAGGGGAAGGTCGCGCGGGAGGCGCAGAAGGAAAAGGCGGCCGAGGTCGCCGTCCGGGCGGGAGGGGATCTCCCGATCGAGAATGAGATCGTCGTTCAAGGGTAAGAAAAAAGCGCTGCTGTGGGCCCTGCTCATTTTGGGGGCGCTCGCGATTGTCTTTTTTGTGCTGCCGCAGCTCCTCCTGAATCAATGGCTGATCCCTTCCATGAAGGAGCGCTTTCGGCAAGCGACCGGGCGGACCCTTTCGATCGACGGGGCGCGCCTCTCCTTCGGCAACGGGGCGACGCTCCACCTGCGGGATGTGACGATCGAAGCGAAGAAGGGGGAAGCGCCGGCGGCGAAGGCGAAGCGGGTGCAGATCGGCTTCGAGCCGCTCCCTCTTTTTCAGAAGCAGATCAATCTCGAGGAGGTCCGGCTGATCGAGCCGACCGTCCGTCTGCGCCGCACGCGGGAAGGGGAGTGGAACATCGGGGATCTCCTCCCGCGGGAGAAGCGGAAAAAAGGGGAGTGGCAGGTCCGGCTCGGATCGGGGGTCGTCTCCGTCCGGAACGGAACCCTCCTCTTTACCGACCGCGCGCTGCCGGGAGCGCCGGTGGCATGGACCGCGACGGGAATCGACGCGACGCTTCGCCGTCCCCGGCCGAACGGGAAGATCGCGCTGCACGCGACGGCGCCCGCCGTTTGGCGGGGGGCGCGCCGGGGAGAGGTCGCCTCCCTTCAGATCGACGGGACCGTCGGCGGAGCGGGGGAAGGGGCCGGCTTTCCCCCGGAGAACGCGCATCTGACGGCGACCCTGACCCGGTTTGATTCGGCCCTCATCCGGCCGTATCTTCCTTCCGACCGGATTCCCCCCTTCTCGGCCGAGAAAAGCCGGATCATGATCGATGCGACCGGCGGGAATCTCCTCCAACCCCGCGATCTGCTCCGTTCCGCTCAGGTTCGTCTGAAGGGGGAATCGCGCGGGGTGACCGTCAACCCGCCCGATCTTCCCCCGATCAACATCGCGCAGGCCGATTGGCGCTATCACGATCAAAAGGGGCATTTTAAGCTGATCGATACCCGACTGCTCGACTCCCGTCTCCCCCGGACCGAAGGGGTCCTGCTCGATCCGCTCTCTCATCCCAAAATCCATTTGGAAACGTTCGGCGAGGTCGCCGTCTCGGACGTCGCCCGGGTGATGGCGGAGCGGTTCGGGAACCGTCGGCTGAAGAAGCTGGAGGCGAAGGGGAGGATCGAGACCGCCCTCGTAATCAAGATCCCGCTGGAGTCTCTCCCTCAAACGACCTTCGAGGGGCGCCTTGCGCTTCGAAACGGGAGGCTGACCCCGACCGCGTCGTTCCGGCCGATCCGCGAAATCCACGGGGAGGCCCGGGTGGAGGGAAAGCGCCTGGTGGTCGAGTCGCTGAAGGGGGAATGGGGCGAAGCCGACCTTTCCGCCACGGCGCGGATGCCGAATCTCTATGAGGAAGGGATCGAGTTTCATCTGCGCGCCGACACGCTGGTTTGGGATCAGATCCGGATCTCAAAAAGTGAAAGAGACCAAAAGAAGGGGCCCCCTTCCGAGCCGGCCCCCGCGAAGGAAAAAGAGCCGTCCCGCGATCCCGTAGAGGAGCGGGGATACGCGGTCGGCCTGATTGAAATCGCGCATCTGGTTGTCAAAGATTATGATTTCTACGCCGTGGAGAGCGCGCTGATCTATCAAGACCGGGTCTTGCGGCTTCGCGAGACGGAGGCGTTTTTTGAAGACGGAATCGCAAAGGCCGACTTCGCGCAGGTTTATTTTCGCCCCGACGGCTCCTACGCGCTGGCGCTGACGCCGCGGCTGTCGGAGATCAAGATCTTCGAGTTTTTGAAAGACTTCGGCGGCGGCGCCGAGACCCCGGTCATGTCGGGAAAAGCGCTGGTCGCCGGCGGGCTCAACACCGAGGGGAAGAACTATCAGGAGTTCAAGGAAAACCTCCGGGGGTCGCTGGCGGTCTATCTCGACAATGGGACGATCTATCGGTTCGAGACCCTGGCCCGGATCTTTTCGCTGATGAACCTGTTCACTCTGCCGGAAGTGAACGTGGAAGGGATCGAGTATGACGCCATCTCCGGGACGCTCGATATCGATGAAGGAAAAGTCTCGCTGAACGATGCGATCCTCTACGGAGAGGATGTCCGGATCATCGCCGACGGCGAAATCCTCCTTCCCGAGCGGCGATTCGATTTGATCATGGGGGTGCAGGTCTTCAGGGTCGTCGACGAAGTCCTGGAAGAGATTCCCCTGGCGGGGCCGATCCTCCTCGGAGAAGACCGGATGTTCATCGCCGCCTACTTCGACGTGAAGGGGGCGTTCATCAACCCATACGTCGATTTCCGGCCGTTGAAGACGATCCGGGAGCCGACGCTGGGGGTCTTGAGCCGGGCGCTGACCTTTCCGGCCCGGCCCGAGCTCTTCGGGTGAGCGCTCAGGCCGCCTCTTTCTTCCCCGGCGTCTCCTCCGCGCGACTGGGAAGCTGCTGAATGCGAAGCGGCGGCAGGCCGACGATCTCGAAGGTCGCGGAGGCGACGCCGATTCGGGCCTCATCGAACGCTTTGAGGATATCGCGGCTCATCGCATCCTTTAATTCCCGGACGCCGTAATCCCTGGCGATGAACCGGACCGTCAGCTCCAGCCAGTTGTCGGTCAAGCGAAAATAGACCTTCGGCCGCATGTCGGCCGACTTCATGAAGTAGCGCCGCTTCATCTCCTCCAGCGCCTCCCGTCCCATCTCGCCGATCGAAACGGTGTGGCGCTCCGCCGCGTCGAGCAAGATCCGCTCGGCGCGGGCCCGGTCGGCGTCGTAGGTGATCGGCACGACCATCTCCTCCCAAAGAAAAGGGAATTCGCGGGTGTAGTTGAAGACCGGCTCTTCAAAGATCTTGGCGTTGCTGACGGTGACGACCCGCCCCGTATACTGCCGGCTCTGGACCCACATCGCCGGCTCGTCCCCCTGCACCGGCGGCGGCTGGCCCATCTCCATGATCGTCGTCTGGGTAAAGGTCAGCCCCAGCACGTCTCCGCGGACCCCTCCCATCCGGATCCGGTCGCCGACATTGAAGACCTTCCCCCGCAGGATGACGAAGTAGCCGGCAATGGCGGTGACGACCTTCTGCAGCGCGAAGGCAAGCGCCGCGGTAATCAACCCCAGGGCGGTGGCGAGCCGGCCCGGATCGTCGAACCAAATCGAGGCGAGCCCCAGAATCAGGATCACCGCCGCGGCGAGGCGGATTCCTTGCCGCGCCCAAAACTCAACCTGCTCTTTGCCCCGCCCATGCAGCCACCAGCGGGCAAGCTTTGTAAGGCTTCGAACCACCAGAACGATCAGGGCGATGAAGAGGAGCGAGAAGAGAAGCTTCTTGGCGTTTTCCGCATTGACGCCGACGAGTTTCACGCCAAAAATTTCGACCGCCCGGTTCGGTCCCACCAATCTGATAAAATTTTCCAAAAGAACCTCCTCTGACTTGTAGGGGCATATTGCAGTACGCCCTACTGACGGCTGTTTCGTTTATTCATTCCCCGCCCGCCTGTATCGGTCGGACAGGCTCTCCGGGGGCCGGGAGACGTTCGAAAGACTCGATGCTTCGCCGCGCGCCGCTCTTTGAACGACGCTGAAGGTGCCGTCGGTCTCCAGCACGACCGCTTCGATCTCCGAAAGATTCGCGAATCCTTCCGCTCGGATCGCCGCGCGCACTTCCCCTTCGGTCACCCGTTCCCGGCGCATCGCTTCCCCGAGAAACTCCCCCCGGTAAAACAGCAGCGCCGGCTCGCTCTTCACGATCCGCCGGACAAACGGAGAGTGAACCGAAGCCCAAGCGACGAGATACTGTAAGCCGATGAGAAGGACGAAGGCGAGAATTCCTTCAACGAGGGCGACATTCTTCGAGAGGAGAATCGTCGCCAGGGTCGATCCGAGAGCGACGGTCACCACCAGATCGAAGGCATTCATCTTCGATAAAGTCCGCTTTCCGGAGATCCGGAGCAGAAGAACGAGGGCCGCATAGGCGAAGATGCCGATGATCAGGGTGCGGACGACCCCCGCCCAGTTGTCGAAGAAAATTCGTTGCAGATCCATGAGCCGAGCCTCAAGCCCCGGTGCTCCGCCCGTAATAAAGGAGAACCGGAAGTTCATTTTATTATGGCATGGGGAAGAGAATCCGAACAAGGCGCAGGCGGAAGACCCTGTTGAGGGGGGGCTATCGCGTGATGTTCAGGGAAGTCGCTTCTGGAGAGAACGGCGGGTGATCCGATTTAGCCGGGATACGCCGGGCCTGAACTGAAATCTGGCAAGGCTCGGTTTACTCCTCGCCGAAGAAGAACGTGGCCTCTATCTGTTCGAGTTCCATCAAATGGACGATCTTCTGAAGCGCTTGATGCATCTCCGAAACTTCTTCCTTGGAAAGATTCTCAAGGCTGTAGAGGAGCTTCCCCTGGAAGGGCTCGGGCGCTTTGTCGACGATCCGTTTTCCGGCAGGGGTCAAATGGACCGTCACCACCCGGCGATCCGGCGCTTCCCGTTTTCGGGCGACGGATCCTTTCTTTTCCAGACGATCGATGATTCCCGACACCGTGGAAATGTGGAGATACATCTTCTGACTCAGCTCGCCGACCGACGTGCCCCCTTCATCCCGGAGTGTTTTCAGCAGCCAGAGCTGCGGGCCGGTCACGCCGAACGCTTTTAAAACCTCCTCCGAATAGCGATGGATCGCTTTGAAGATTTTGCGGAAGGATTGGACGATCTCCGCAATCGCCGTTTTCTTTGAAACCGTTTTCTTTCCCATCGATTAAAAATAGAATGTATTTTATGGATGCTTCTATCAACCGGTAAGGGTGGTATTTAAAGGTGATTTTTGGATCGATTCTTGTCGACAATGGCCCACAAAATGAGAAGAAACGCGATGGAGCGGATGATATAGACAAAGCTGTAGACCTCATTTTCTTTGTTCATGATCAAAAGAACGATCCGTTCGACCGCCAGCATCCAGAAGGCGACGGCGAAAATTGAGAAGAGCCGGTCTTCCGTCTTTTTCCAAAATCGGAGGAAGAAAAGCCCGATCACCCAGCAAGCCATCATGATGGCGCCCGACAAAAATTGAGTCATCCGCATCCGATCCCCCTTTATGCGACATCCCAGATCAGACCGTAAATCAGCAGCATCAACCCTGCCAGCGCGGCGATGCTCCGCCATATCGAAAGGTCGGCGGAATCGGGGATGATGACCAAATCGATATAAAGCAGGAAATTATTCAGCGTCAATCCGACAAAGCAAAGGCTGCTCCAGAGTAAAAGCCGTGTTTGGCTTCGAAGATACCCCCGGAAAAGCATCAGCGCGCACGCCAGGCTGGTGATTGCGGAGAGAAAGTAAACGGTCTCGGCCATCTTAGTCGTCCTTTCTGAATTTAAAGGCATCTGAGAAATCACGCAATGTGTCGGTTTGTTTCGAGAAGATCAGTTCAATGACCCGGGTCGGGCGCTCTCGATAGGCTTCGGCCAACTCCCGGACCGCCCCATCCAATTCGTCCGTTCTCGTTTTGTAGAAGTAAAGCGGGGGTCGTGAGTCTTTCATCGACAACAGCCCCCGGTCGCAGAGATCGGTGAGGCGTTTGGTCACCGAGGTCGGGCTGCTCCGAATTTCCTGACTGACCGATTCGGCGCTCCATTCGTTCGCATGGCTCCGAAGCAGGAGGAGGACCTCCAACAGCTCGACCGAGTCGATATAGGCCGCGATGAAGCGCTTTACGTTTTCCGAGATCTTACTACCGGCCAAACAAATACTCCGACTCATGAAAGCGCCGTCTGTCCGTCATCAGGGACAAAGCCGCTTATTTCGTCCGCGGATCAGTGCCCGCTTTTCCGAAGACGATGGTAAAGACCCGAGAGAAAGAAGAGCAATTTTTGGGGACGCGCGATTCTCCGGATCTGGACGACCTGGCCGATCTCCGATTCCAGATCGACCTGAATCGACTCGCTCTTCGCGACGCCGATGATCTGGCTGGGGTAGACGCTCCGATGTCCCGTGATTAGAAAGCTCGTCACGCAGGCGACGGCGGCATACGAGGCGAGGAGGGGGCCGAAGAGCTCGATCGCCATCACGGAGGCGGCGATGGGGGTATTCGTCGCCCCGGCCAGAACCGCCACCATCCCGATGGCGGCGAAGGTCCCCCGGTCCATCGACATCATCTGTCCCCACAGGTCCCCGGCGGCGGCCCCGATAAAAAAAACCGGCGATAAAATTCCCCCGCTCCCCCCCGATCCGAGGGTCACCGCCGTCGTCAACGTCTTCCAAAGGAAGGCGCCCGGCGGCAGACCCTCTCCCTGGACCGCCTGTTCCATGCCGGAGAGCCCGAGACCGAGATAGGCCTTCCCCGCGACCATCGTCAGCGCGACCAAGAGGAGCCCTCCTGCGGCCGCTCTCCATGGTTTCCAGATCCGCCATTGTTTGAACGAGCGCTCGATCCATTCCAGCGTGAGAACCAAGAGAAGGGCCACGGCGCCGAAAAAAAGCCCGGAGAGAAGGACCTTGAGGAAAACCAGCTCATCAAGCGCCGGCACCCAGGTGACCGTATGATGAAAGTAGGTAATCCCCAGCCGGGTGGTGACATGATACGCCACGACCCCCGCCACGAAGGAGGGATAAAGAACGTCATAAAGAAGTTGCCCCAGAAAGAGGACCTCGACTGCAAAGAGGGCCCCGGCGATCGGCGTGCCGAAGACCCCGGCAAACCCCCCCGCGATCCCGCAGATGACCAGTTTTTTCCGGTCATAGGGGGAGAGGCGAATGAGGTTCGAGAAGACCGAGGCGAGCCCCGCGCCGATTTGGGCACATGGACCTTCTTTCCCGGCGGAGCCGCCGGAGGCGATGGTGATGATCGTCGCCAGGAGCTTGATCGGCACCACGCGCGGATCGATCCGGCCTTCTTGCTTATGAATGGCCCAGATGACTTTCTCCGTTCCGTGTCCTTCCGCTTGCGGGGCAAAGCGCTGGACCAGCAGGCTGCTTAAGAAGAGGGCGGCCGGAAGGAGGAGAAAAAAATAAGAATACCCGCCGGCGAAGTCGATGCTCCGCTGAAGCAGGGTGAGAAAAAGGGCTGTGGAAGCGCCGACGAGGGCGCCGACGAAGGCGGCGAGGGCGGTCCACTTCAGAAGGCTGAGCAGAAGCGTTCCCTGCTCGAGGATGATCCGGCGATGGAGGGGCATCCCTGTCTTCCCCTCTTGCGGAGACCGGTCGGGCGGGTCATCGATCGGTTCTTTTCCCGTGTGCAACGTTGTCTCCTACGGCTCAGGATGGCTGTTGATAAAATCTCTTTTCTCCTTCGTCTTGATCCGCTTGAGGAGGGCGACCGGAAAGGTGCTGAAAATCTGCGCCAGCGGAAGGAGCGGCCGGCCCTCCGAGAGGGTCGGATGGAGGATCTCTCCCGTAAAAATGTTTTGGTAGCCGTAGCGCTCGCTTCCCGGGGAAAGAACAAGCCCGGTTTCTTCCCAAACCGCTTTCCCGATCGGCAGCGCGGGCGCTTCGCGGAGGAGACGGGCCACGAGGCGCGGGACGACGGCGATCACCTCCTCCCCGTTCGCCCTCCGGGCGAAGGCGATCGAATGTTTTCGTTTCTCCCCGTATCCTTGCAGCGGCAGGTAATCCCCCTCTTGAAAAAGCGCGGCGTTTGCCTTTCGGAACTGGAGGCCGGTCCGTGTGACGAAGAGCTTGATCCGTCCGTCGGCGCGGTTTTTCACCAGATCCTGAATCAGGATGTCGCGCCCGCCGGTTTCCGCCTGCGACAACGCTTCCAACAGCGCGGCGCGGCGCCGGTGATCCACGGGGCGGCGGTTGTCGGGATCGACCAGGTTGAAGTCCCAAAGCTCGGTTCCCTGGTAAAAATCGGGAACCCCGGGGGCCGCGATCTTGATCACCAATTGGGAGAGGGCGTTGGAGACGCCGTATTGCGCGATCCTCTCCTGAAAGGGGAGGAAGAGCTCCAAAAAACGATTTGACCCCGTTCGTTCCAGCAGCGCCTGGATGAACGCCTCGACCGCCTCTTCATACGTTCGGTTGGGATTGATCCAGCTGGTGTGGACCTTCGCTTCACGAATGGCCTTGATCATGTAAGATTGAATCCGCCGGCGGAATGTTCCGTCGTCGGCCGTCGGGTCGGTTTCGAACGGCCATGCCCCGAGGAGCGTTTGATAGAGAAGATATTCGTCGTTCGGATCGGGCGCGGGCTTCCCTTCGATAAATTGTTTCTTTGACTGGTTCCACCCGCTCCAGCTCGTCACGGCGCGCTGCCACGCCCGCGGAATTTCCGAGAGGGAATTGATTCGCGCCCGGACATCTTCGCCCCGTTTCGTGTCGTGCGTGGCGGTCGCCGAAAGCGCATGCGGCTGGCGCGCCTGCCGCTCCCGCATCCATTGATGGAATGTCTTCGTGTCGATTCCGAATTGCCCCGGATGCCCGCCGACTTCATTCAAGGAGATCAGCCGATGGTAGATGTAGAAAGCGGTGTCCTCCATCCCCTTCGCCATCACCGGGCTGGTCGTCTGTTGGAACTTCATCACGAACCGGCGATGCGCCTGCCGGTCTTCTTCGGAGCAATCGGCCGGGTATTTCATCAGGAGCAGGTCTCTGACAAAATCGAAGACCAATTCGGTGACGGCGGGATTTCTCCGTTTGGCCCGCGCCACCGCCAGGTTCAAATAGGCCCGGTCCCGGTCGGCCGTCTGCTCCGGGTCGGTGACATAGGTCCGGTAGACGGGAAAGCAGGCGATGATTTCCCGGATCGCATGGGTGAGGCTGTTGAGAGTGAAGTCGCGGGAGCGGCGGTTTTTTTCGGAAAGGAGATTCAACTGATGTCCGAGGACATTGATCTCGCTCGCCATCGACACTTCCATCATCAGCTTTTTTTTCTCGTAAACGAGGTCTTCGAAGGAGATCCGCCCGCCGGTGAACCGGCCGTAGAAGTAGTCGAAGGAGCGCTCGTTGTCGCGGTCGACGAAGAGGCCGTTCACCAAATTGAGAAAATCATAGCCGGTGGTTCCTTCCACGGGCCACTCTTCGGGGAGGGACTCTCCCGGGTTGAGGATTTTCTCCACGACCAGGTAGAGGGGCCGCTCGCGGGATTCTGAAGAGGGCAGGTTTGCGCGGGCCCATTCCTGCAGCTTTCTCAGGTAATCTCCGGGGTCATAGAGGCCGTCGACATGATCGATCCGAAGACCGGTGACCGCCCCCTCTTGCAACAGCCGGAAGATCAGCGCGTGGACTTTGTCGAAGACGATCGGGTTTTCCATCCGGATCGCCGCCAGCTCGTTGATATCGAAGAAGCGGCGGTAGTTGATCTCCTCGGCGGCGACGCGCCAGTAGGCGAGCCGGTACGCCTGGTCGGCGAGGAGGCGGTCGAGCAGGTCGAAGCTCTTCGGGTCGCCGCGCGTTCCGTTGAACTGCCGAAGATTCTCTTCCAAAAAGGCGGCGACCGCCGGACTCTCCTTCACCAGAACGGCGATTCGCTTTTTGATGACCTCTTTTTCCCGATAGCGCTCGATCACCCGTTGCGCCTCTTGCTCGCTTCGCGAGGGGAGATAACTCAAAGCGGTGATGATGCTTTGCAGCTCCTGGAAGTGAGGGTCGGCTCCCCTCTCCTCCCCGAGGAGGGATTCGAGACGATGCGATAAGATTTGGACCGAGGAGCGGGGGGCGATCGGGAGGGTGTGATCGTAATAGGTGACGAAAAAGCCCCCCTCTTCGTAAACCAGCTTGATCTCCCGGTTCTCCAAGACGGTGCCGTACAGATCGCCCAATATCGGGAGGAGAACTTTGTTCTCCAATTCCGGTTTGACCGGCCGCCAGTCGATATCGAAGAAAGAGGAGTAGTGAGAGCTCGGTCCGTTCTCGAGCAGATCCATCCACCACGGATTGCACGATTTCCCGATTCCCATGTGATTGGCGACGACATCCAGGATCTGGCCCATGCCGTGCGATCGCAGCGCTTCGATAAAGGAGCGGTATTCTTCCTCCGTCCCCAGCTCCGGATTCAGCGCGGCCGGATCGACGATATCGTAGCCGTGCAGGCTTCCTTGAACCGCTTTGAGATAAGAGGAGACGTAGCAGTCGGTGATGCCGAGGGTGTGCAGGGCGGGAAGGACGCGCCGGGCGTCCGAGAATCCGAAAGACGAATTAAGCTGAAGCCGGTAGGTGGAAAGAGGAAGAAGATGCGTTTTTTCCGTAAAAGGTGGAGTAAACGTCATTCTGATAGACGACCCTCTTCTAAGACGATTGGGAATGATCTATCATTTTGTATACAAAACAAACGGCGGAGTCAAGAGGAGTTCGATCTATTTCATTCATCCGGCCGAAGAAGGACCGGAAAACACCGGATTCCCGAGGCGGCCGTCCGGCGTGTCGTCTCTCATCTCCCCTTATCCGTCATGACCTTATGGAGGATTTTGCTCAAGTCTTCCAGTTTATACGGTTTCGCCATCACCCCCTTGAAGCCGTATTGGGCGTAATCGGCCATGATCGGGTCGTTGGAGTAGCCGCTGGAGACAATCGCCTTGACGTCGGGATCGACCGCAAGCAGCTTCTGAAGGGCCTCTTTCCCTCCGATCTCTCCCGGGATCGTTAAATCCATGATGATCAAGTCGAACGGCCGGGCCGCCCCCTTCGCTTCTCCGTAGCGCGCGATCGCCCCGCTTCCGTCTTCGGCGAAACCGACCTCATATCCGAGGAAACGGAGCATCTCCCCCAGCACGCGCCGGACCGATTTCTCATCGTCCATGACCAAGATTTTCCCTTTGCCGCGAAGCGGCGCTTCGGTCGTCGCCGGCGGCTCGATTTCTTTTGACGAAGCCGGCAGGTAAATCGAAAAGGTCGATCCCTTCCCCAGTTCGGAGTCGACGGTCATATGGCCGTCATGTTTTTTGACGATCGAATAGGAGGTGGAGAGGCCGAAGCCGCTCCCTTTCTGCTTCGTGGTGAAATAAGGATCGAAGATTTTGTCGAGATGCGCTTTTTTGATGCCGATCCCGAAGTCTCGGACCGAGAGGTGAATGTACCGTCCGGCCGGGATCGGGAGCCGCTTCTCGGTCCCGGTTGCGATATAGTTTTCGGCCCGGACCTGGAGGGTTCCCCCTTCCGGCATCGCCTGCTGCGCGTTGATGACGAGGTTATGGAGGACCTGACTGATCTGTCCCTCATCGATATCGACCGGCCAGAGCGCATCTGAAATGTAAAACGCCGGGTGCACATTCGATCCCCGCAGCGCAAACTGGATCGAATGCTCAAGCAGATGGTTGATCCGGAGCGTCTTCTTGATCGGGGCCCCTCCTTTGGAAAAGGTCAGCAGCTGATGGGAGAGGTCGCGCGCCCTCAGAGAGGCGGTTTCGGCGTCTTCCAGGTGCCGATAGAAGCGATGGGCGGGGCCGAGCTCCGTTTTGATCAGGGAGAGATTCCCCAAAATGGCGGTCACGATGTTGTTGAAGTCGTGAGCGATGCCGCCTGCGAGAAGGCCGACCGCTTCCAGCTTGCTCATCCGGAGGAGATCCTCCTCCCTTTTTTTCTCATCGGTGATATTCCGGAAGACCAGAATCGTTCCGATGATCTCTCCTTTCTGATCCCGGATCGGAGCGGCGCTGTCGGAGATGATCCGCTCCGATCCGTCTCGCGAGATCAATACGGTCGGATTCGCCGGCGTCACTGTGCGGCCTGTCTGGAGGACCCGGGTGACGGGATTCTCCAGGGCCTGTCGGGTTCTCTCGTCGCTGATGGAGAAAATTTCATTGAGCGGCCGGCCGAGGGCCTCTTCCTGATTCGTTCCGGTGAGGCCTTCGGCGACCTTGTTCATCAAGACGATCTTTCCCTCCGTGTCGGTCGCGATGACGCCGTCGCCGATGGAGCGAAGGGTCACCGCCAACCGATTTTTTTCCGCCGACAGCGCTTCTTCCGATCGTTTTCGTCCGACCACCACTCCCAATTGGGAGGCGAGCGCGGAGACCAGCCGGATCAACCGCTCATCTTCTCTGCGCGATTCCGAGATATACCACTCCAGCACGGCCACCACTTGATCCGCGGCCAGGACGGGAACGGCAAATCCGGATTTGAGTCCCGCCTCGGTCGCCGCCGGCGCGCGGGAGCAGTTCTCCGCCTGCGATAAATCCTGCACCCAGACCGGCTGCTTTGTTGAGAAGGCGATTCCCGGAAGCCCCTCTCCGGGGAGAAGGGTCATCTCTCTGCTCATCCATCTGAGTTTTTCGAAACAGCCTTCCCGGCGATACCATGTCGGACTGCAAGCGAGGGTTTTCCCATCGGGTTGCGGTATCCAGGCCTGCCCGATCTCCCATCCGGTCGCCTCGCAGATTTTCTCCATCGCGACATAAAGCGCGGCGGGAAGCGTCGGCGATTCGCCGACCGCGAGGAGAATCGTCTGAAGCAAGACGACCTCATCCTCGGCCCGCTGTTGCTCGGTGATGTCTCTGACCACGCCGATCATCCGCACCGGCTTTCCCTCCTCGTCGAAGAAGGGCTCTCCTTGAGCGGCAATCCAATGGATGCTCCCGTCCGGCCAAACGATCCGAAATTTGTCCCGGAGGGTGCGTCGCTCGACAATGGCAAGCGCCAGGGCGCGCTCCACCCCCTCCCGGTCTTCCGGATGGATCCGTCCCTCGAAATCCTTGTAGGTGCCCTTGAAAGCGCCGGGCGCCATGCCCCATAACTCCTCGTGGCCGCGGGACCAGACAATTTTGCCGGTCTCCATGTTCCAATCCCAGGTGCCGATCCGCCCCGCCTGGAGCGCGAGCCGGACGCGCGCTTCGGCTTCTCTCAACGCCTCCTCGGCCCGTTTTCGTTCGCTGATGTCGCGGACGAAAGCGACATGAAATTCATCATTGCCGAGCCAGAGGTGCTCCGCGGAAACCTCCACCGGAAAGACGAGGCCGTCCTTTCGGCGATGCAAGGTTTCAAGGTGGACCGAATCGGTTTTATCTTCCAGGAGTTGCGCCCACACCTGCTCCCATCTTTCTTTGGGGTAGATCGGATCGATGTCCCAGAGTTTCAGATTCAACAGCTCATCACGCGTGTAGCCGAGCGAGCGGCAGGCCTGTTCATTCACATAAGAGAAGCCGGCTTCGCGGGTCATAAAGAAGACCGCGTCCGGCGCATGCTCCATGGAGAACTGGAACCGCTGCAGCGCCTCCTCCACCCGCTTGCGTTCGCCGTTTTCCTTCTGGAGCGCGGAGAGAAGGGCGTTGGTCCGGCTGAGCGTCAGATTGCTCAGCTCATCTTGCACAAGGTCGGCGAGATCTTTCAACGCTTTCAGATCGGCCTCGGTCATCTGCCGCGGCCGGTTGTCGATGATGCAGAGGGTGCCGAGGTTGCGGCCGTCGGGCCCTGAAAGGGGACAGCCGGCATAAAATCGAAGAAAGGGGGGGCCGGTCACCAGGGGGTTATCGGAGAAGCGGGGGTCTTCTTTGGAATCAGGGACCACGAAGATGTCGCGGCCGAGGATCGTGTGACCGCAGAAGGAGATGGAGCGTTGGGTTTCGGAGAGGGTGAGCCCCTGAGTCGATTTGAACCATTGCCTGCTTGCATCAACGAGTGTGACGAGGGCGATCGGAACGTCGAAAAGCCGCGCGGCCATCCGGGTGATTCGGTCGAACCGCTCTTCGCGGGGGGTGTCGAGAATCTGCAGGCTTCGAAGCGATGCGAGTCTCTGCTCCTCATCCGGGGGGATCTCAGGTTCTTTCATCCCTTGCTCCTTACAGCCGGTTTTCGATATATCCCCGGGTTGCACAAAGGGGAGCGACTGAGATCGTCCGGCCCGTCCAACATCGTGTTTTTCCCTGAGCTATACCGACTGTGACTTATTAGAGGCTTTTATGGAGGGAACGCTATCACAATTCTAAAAAATATGTCAATAGTAATAGTCGCGAGTAATCGTCGCGGCGCGAACGGACGCGCGTATTTTCCAAGAGCCGATATCGCGCCGTTCGGCCTTTCCTCTCCATTTTCCGCTTCCCGTAGTAAGCATTCTTGATTGACGGATGGAAATTCTCTGATACCTTTTGCCAGAGGGTTTATGCAGGATCGAAGAAAGTCCCCCAGAATTCCGCTTGTTTCCATCGCCCGCCTGACGCTCGAAGGGATGGGAAGGGAGAAGTCGGTCTTGGTCCGGGATATCTCCACGCACGGCGTCGGAATCTACACCGAGGAAGCATACCAGCAAGGAGATCTCGTGGTGATCCATCTTGTTCTGACCGGAGATCGGTCCGAGACGATCACCGAATCGGTGGCGGGCGAAGTGGCCTGGGTCACCCCCCTTCCGGACGGAGCCCACTATGCGGTCGGTATCCGCTTTGAGAACATGGAAGTGGAAAGGCCCAAGCTCTATGCATATGTGAAGCATCTTGAGCGGATCAACCCCGGGGTGGACCCAAAAGCGTCCGCCTGACCGGGTCGTCCGAATGGGTCTCATCCATCCGTGTCATTTTCTCCCCCCGTTTTAATATCGTAAAATAATTTCAGAATGGATGAACCTATCGGGAGGAAGCCATGCCTATTGCAACGGATCCCACCCAATCGCTTAAAATTTTTGGCCTTGCCGGGAGCCTTCGGCAGGGTTCTTTTAACCGCGCCCTGCTGCGCGCCGCCGTCGAAGTGGCGCCGAAAGGGGTGGAGATCCGGATCTTTGAACGCCTTGGAGAGATTCCCCCTTTCAACGCCGATGTCGAAGCGAAGGGTGATCCGGAGCCGGTCGTCGCGATGAAATCGGCGATTCGAGAGGCCGACGCGTTGTTGATCGCCACCCCCGAGTACAATTACGGCATTCCGGGGGTTCTCAAAAATGCCATCGATTGGGCCTCGCGTCCGCCGGACGGATCGGTCCTGCAAGGCAAGCCGGCCGCCGTCATCGGGGCGACCCCGGGGATGACCGGGACCGCGCGCGCACAGCTCGCGCTCCGCCAGGCCTTCCTCTTCACCGAGACCTATGCCGTCCTGCAGCCGGAGGTGCTGGTCGCCCGCGCGCACGAGAAGATCGACGGCCAGGGACGCTTGAAGGATGAGGCGACGCGCAACTTTATCCGCGAGCTTCTCCAATCCCTGATCGCGTGGACGCTTCAACTGCGCCAAGGGACGGCGCGGCGCGAAGCCGCCTGACGATCGATTGTTTTCACGCCGAGACCGAAAGCGACAGACAAAAGTCAAGAGACGCGAGTCTGCCGACCCGCCTCCATTCCATATTCTCCTGGTATAATTGTAATTAGAAAATTTTGAGATCGACGCAATCCGTGAAACGCGACATCGGGGAGCGGCGTTTAACAAGCCGCTTCGAAAACCTGGGGTGAATATGAAGCGATATATTCTAGACTGTCGTGAAGGGACGCCCAACGGGCCGGCCCCGAAGTTATTAAGCGAGCAGGGGATCGACCGGATTCTTCACCGGACGATCCTCGGATGGTCTCCGAACATCGGGTTGTATGGGGCGGGCGGGCCCGGCTTCTGGGGATTCAAGTTGGCCGAAACAGATCAGTATCCTGAGGAATGGCTGATCCTGACCGTCTGGAACGCGGGCGATTGTCTCCTCATCGACGGCGAGAAAGGGGAGGTCGTCGCGGCGGAATTCATCGCGATGCATCCGGACGCCGGCGTGGAGGCCTTTTATCGGCATTACGTCGCCCGGGTCAACGAGATCACGGAAAAGGTGGTCGGATCGAAAATCGTCGACGCGCAGATCACCCCGGCCTCTTCCGAAATTCTCTTTCAGAAAGGGGGCGAGACGCATCGCCTGGAGATCCCCCAAGGCTCTTCGGAACCCTACCAAGGCCGATCGTGGCCGTCGGGCGAGAATCAGCGCGAGGCCTGGGTCCTCTCCGAGCGGAACGAGTTATGGGCCTGACTCGATAATCTCCCGCCGGCCATCGTTTTCTCTTTTTTCCATAACCGCCCTGCCGAGCATTTTCCCTTGAATTTCCGCTCCTCCGGGATTGCCTTTCCCCGGTCCGTTTGTTTACACTGGAACGTGAAGCCGTCTACCGGAGTGGAGCCCTCTCGTGTTCAAGATCATTTTCAAAACCGGCCTCTGGATTCTCCTGTCTTTCTGCTTACAAACCGGGATCGCCTTGGCCTCTCATTATGTCGATCAGATCGAGGCGGCCCTTTCGGATGAGGTCGGCGATCAGGTCGGGCCGAAATTGGGTCGGGGTCTTTCAGAGGAAGACAAGGCGTATGCCTATTTTCTCCTCGCCGTTTATAAACACGACCCCGCCGCTAGAGAAAAGGCGGAGGAAGCTTACGCGCATCTGAATACCCCCGCGAGCGAGGCGTATCTTGGAACGATTGAGATGTTGAAGGCCCGCGATTTGGAAGGAGGCTTCTTTCGAATATTTAAAAAGAAAAGGTTGGTTCAAGAAGGAATCGAGAAGCTCGATCACGCCGTTAAAGCGCACCCGGACGATCCGCAGGTGCGCATCGTCCGGGCGATCGCCTATCTCCGCGTCCCCTCTTACTTCGGAAAGTTCGAAGAAGGTTTGGCCGACATGGAGAAGGTCATCCGCTGGATCGAAGAGGGAAAGCTCAATGTGCCGGAGGAAGAGCTTCTCTTCAGGGACCGCTCCTCGCTTTATTATTACGCGGGACAATATTATCTGAAGAAGGGGGAGAGAAAGAAAGCGAAGGAGATGTTCTCCAAAGCGACCGGATCGACCTTCCACACCCCGTTTGCGGTCGCATCCCGAAAACGGATCGGGGCGCTTTCGTAGCGCATCGCGGCGCGTTGACAAGAAACGGGACGTGTGTTAATCTGGGCTAAATTCTAGTCAACCTAAATTCGAGGATTTATGAAAACCCTCTCATTATCCGAGGCAAAGACGAAGTTAAGCGGCCTCGTCGCGTCGGTCAGCGAAACCGACGAAGAGATCGTGATCACAAAGAACGGTCGGCCGGCGGCGGTTTTGGTCAGTCCGGATGAATTCGAAAGCTGGAAAGAGACGATGGCGATTCGCTCCGATTCGTCGCTGATGAATGAGATCCAACAAGGGCTCAAGGGGTTGAAGCAGCGGAAGGCGAAGCTTTACACGCTTGAGGAATTATTCAAGTAACTCTCTCTCCCCCCTCATTTATCGATGTCGCCCCCTCTCTACAAACTTCGGGTTCCTGATTCCCTTGCCGCGCTTGTTCGAGGGATGCATCCGCATCTCAAGCGAAAGGTGAAAGCGGCTTTGAAGGCGATTTTGTTGGAGCCTCACTCCGGAAAGGCACTCAAAGGAGAGCTGCTCGGATTACGAAGTTTCCGGGTCGGCCGCTTCAGAATCATCTATCGAGTTTCAGATCGAAAAGAGATTCAACTTGTAGCGATTGGTCCCCGCGAGTCCATTTACGAGCAAACCTACCAGACTTTGAAGAAAGAGAGCTGATCCGTGACCGCCGAATACAGTCACCCCACCCCCACCCCCGCTGCCATCGCCTGGACGATCCGGATGATCGGCGTCGGATAGGTCCCCAGCCAGATCAGCAATCCAACCAATACAACGATCAGCCCGCGCCCTAAAAGTGAAATCGATACGGTCGGCGCCGCTTCCGGCGCTCTGCTCGCGAAGAGCGCGACGATCACGCGTAGGTAGTAAAAGACGCTGATCCCGCTCGTAACGACCAGAATGAAAACCAACGTCCACAACGCCGAGGAGGCTCCCGCCGCGACGAGGTAGAATTTTCCAACGAAGCCGGCCGTCAGCGGCAGTCCCGCCAGGGAGAGGAGCATCGCGATGAAAATCCCCGCCAAAAGAGGGTTGCGCCAGAAAAGGCCGCGGTAATCGTCGATATCATCGGCGTCGCGGTCCGGATGGGAGAGCAGGGTCACCACCCCGAACGCGCCCAACGTCGTCACAAAGTAGGTGACGAGATAGAAGGTGACCGTCTCGATCGCCAGCCGTCCCGCCGCCAGAAAAGCGACCAGAATATACCCCATCTGCGCGATCGAGGAGTAGGCGAGAATGCGCTTCACGTTGCTCTGAAGGAGGGCCAAAAAGTTTCCGGCGATCATGGAAGCGGCGGCGATCAGCGCAATGAGGAGAATGATCGGCCCGGTCCCCGGTTCCCCGGCGGCGGAGCTTGGAATGAGAGCGGCCGCTTGGAACGTCGGATTCAGTGCCCCTACTTGGGCGCGCAGCAGGAGGGCGAACATCGCTCCCTTCGAGACGGTCGCGATGAAGGCGGTGACCGGCGCGGGGGCTCCTTCATAGACGTCGGGGGTCCAGAGGTGAAACGGGACCAGGGAGAGCTTGAAGCCGACGCCGGTTAGGATCATCACCGCTCCCGACAAAATCAGGATCGTCTCCATCGGTTGATCTCCGGCCAGCAGCGATGCGATCCGGCGAAACGACATCGTGCCGAGCGCCGCGTAGATCAGCGCCATCCCGAAGAGGAGAAAGGCGCTCGAGACGGCGGCGAGGATCAAATATTTGATTCCGGCTTCGAGCGGCCGTTTTCGATCGGGGAGGTAGGCATTCATCGCGAAGAGGGGGATGCTGAGCGTCTCCAGCCCGAGAAAGAACGAAGCGAAATGGCTGCTCGACGCCAGGACCGCCGCCCCGAGGGTCGCCACCAGGAGGAGAACATAGAACTCTTCGCGGCGTCCCTCTTTTTTTTCGAAGTAATCGTAGGAGAAAAGGGCCACGGCGGCGGCCGCTGCGACGATCAGGCCGATGTAGAAGAGAGCGTACCGGTCGACCAGAAGAAGCGGCGTGACCGGGCGGGGGGCGACCCGGAGGCTGATGAAGAGCGAGAAGAAGGCGGCGGTCAGCCCCAGGATCGTCAGCCCGACCGTCCAGCGGTGGCTCCGGACGACGGCGATCAGGAGCATGACGGCCACGGAGGTCGCGGTAATGATTAAGAACGGGAGGAGCGCGGTGAAGTCGGCGGGCTGCATCATCCTCTCCCGAGAGCGACGGCGGTTTGACCGGCGGCCCGCTGGAGCCCCTCCATCGCCGTCTGAAACGTCTCGAAGACCGGTTGGGGATAGATTCCGAGCCACACGATGGTGAGAATCAGCGGGACAAGGATCAGGATCTCCCGCCTTCCGAGATCGGGGAGGGTCCAGCCGTTGCGGTTCGGCCCGTGGAAGACCTTCTGAACCAGGCGCATTCCGTAGAAGGTGCCGACCAAAATCCCGACCGCAGCCCAGACGGTCAGCGCCACGCTGACCCGGTAGGTCCCGAGCAGCACCAAGACCTCGGCGATAAAGTTCCCGAGGCCCGGAAGACCGATCGCCGCCATCGTGAAGAGAAAGCCGACCCCGCTCCACCGCGGCATCGTCGACCAGAGCCCTCCCATCCGGTCGATCTCGCGGGTATGGGTCCGCTCCTGAATTTGCCCGACCAAAATAAAGAGGGCCCCGGTGCTGATGCCGTGCGCGAGCATCTCCATCACCGCCCCCTGAATTCCCAATTCGTTCCAGGCGAAGACGCCGAGGAGGACGAAACCGAGATGGCTGACGCTGGTGTAGGCGACGAGCCGCTTGAGGTCGGTTTGCGAGAAGGCGAGAAACGCGCCGTAGATGATCCCGATCACCGCCAGAACCATGATGTAAGGAGCAGCCTCGCGCGCGGCCTGCGGAAAAAGAGGGAAGATGAATCGAAGCAGGCCGTAGGCGCCGGTCTTCAGGAGGAGTCCCGCCAGGATGACGCTCCCCGCCGTCGGGGCCTCCGTATGGGCGTCCGGAAGCCAGGTATGAAAAGGGAACATTGGGAGCTTCACGGCGAAGGAGGCGAAAAACCCGAGCATGATCCAGCGGGCGGTCTCCGGCCGCATGGAAGTGCCGAGAAGCTCCTCATACGCGAAAGTATAATGGCCGGTGGTTCGGCCGTGGATCAGGTAGAGGGCGATGATGGCAATCAGCATCAACAGCCCGCCGATGTGGGTGAAGATGAAAAACTTGATGGCGGCGTAGATGCGGCGCTCATGCCCCCAGATCGCGATCAAGAAGGTCATCGGGATCAGCATCAGCTCCCAGGCGAAATAAAAGAGGAAGAGATCGACCGCGACGAAGACGCCGACGATCCCGGACAAGACCCAGAGGAGATTGAAGTGGAAAAATCCGACCCGCTCTTGAATCTCGCGCCACGAGGCGAGGACCGACAGAATGCCGAGGAAGAAGGTAAGGACGATCAGCAAAAGGCTCAAGCCGTCCATCGCAAGGTGAAACGTGATCCCGAACCGCGGAATCCAGGGAAGATTGATCTCTTCCAGCCAGGCGACCGGCCGATCGGCGGAGAAGGTCATCACCCGTCCGGCGTTTCGAACCCAGAGGACGATCGAGAGAATGAAGCCGAGCCCGACCGCGATGAGGGAGATCCATCGGGAGGTGTTTTTTCCGTCACGGCCAAACGCCCAGGCGAGCAGGCCGCCGATTAAAGGAATTAAAATAAGCCAAACCAGAATCATAGAAGCACCACCCATCCAAGAAAGAAGATCGTTCCCGCCGCCAGGCCGGCGGCATACCATCGAACGCGTCCCGTCTCCGTCCGGCGGAGCGTCTCATAGAAAAACGCGGCGAGCCGCGACAGGCCGGTGTAGATCGAGTCGATGAGATCGTGCCGATTTAATCGGGCCAAGACAAAAACCGGCCGGACCAGCCATCGATCGTAAAATTGATCGATCACGTCGCGCCGGGACGCTTCGGCCAGCAAGACATAAGGCCGGACGAAGAGCCGATCGTAAAGGAGGTCGAATCCCCAGCCGGCGGACCAAAATTGATAGAGCGCTCTCCCGACTGGGTTGCTCGCGAACGATTCCGCAAGCGACGGCCGCCGCAGGTAAAAGAGGTACGCAAGGAAAAGACCGAGCAGGGAGGCGGCCGTCACAAACGCTTCCGACCCGATTTCGGTCATCCCCCCCGCCGCGTGCAGGGCGCTTGCTTCGGTGTGCGGCAGGACGGTCTGGAGAAAATGCGTCAGGAGAAGGTTGTTCCCGAGCGCGGGGGGAAGATTGATGAACCCGCCGATGATCGACAGAATCCCGAGGACGACGAGCGGGATCCGGATCAGGAGGCCCGGCTCGCCGCCGGCCGGCGCTTTGCGCGGCGCGCTGAAGAAGGCGAGAAAGATCATCCGGAACGTATAGAGCGAGGTGAGGAAAGCGCCGGTCACCCCGGCCGCCCAAAGGGCGCTCCCGCCGAGCGCCCATGTTTCCCAGAGGATCTCCCCCTTGCTGTAGAAGCCGGCGGTGACGAGCGGAAGGCCGGCGAGCGACGCGCCGCCGATCAGAAAGACCCAGAAGGTGAACCGATGCGTCCGCCGCAGCCCTCCCATTTGAAAGAGGTTCTGATCGCCGTGGTATGCATGGATGACGACCCCGGCGGCCAAAAAGAGGAGCGCTTTGAAAAAGGCATGGGTCATCAGATGGAAGATCGCCGCCGACCAGGCGCCGACCCCCAGCGCCAGGAACATGTAGCCGATCTGGCTGATCGTCGAGTAGGCGAGGACCCGTTTTAGATCGGTCTGCGTGAGGGCGCTGAAAGAGGCGATCAAAAGTGTCGCCGCCCCGATCACTGCGACCGCCGTCAAGACCGGCGGGGCGAGGAGGAAGAGGGTGTGGGTCCGGGCGATCAGATAGACCCCCGCCGTCACCATCGTCGCCGCGTGGATCAGCGCGCTCGTCGGGGTGGGGCCGGCCATCGCATCGGGAAGCCAGACCTGGAGCGGCAGCTGGGCCGATTTCCCGACCGCGCCGCCGAGGATGAGGGCCGCCGCCCAGATCGCGAGCGGTGCGCCGATCGGCCACGTTTCGCCGGCGCGATCGAGGAGGGTCGTGATCTCCAGGCTCCCTAAATGGGTGAGGAGAAGCGCGAGCGCGATCATCAACGCCGTGTCGCCGATCCGGGTGAGGATGAACGCCTTTTGGGCCGCCCGGACGTTCTTCGGATCGGTATACCAGAAGCCGATCAAAAGAAAGCTGCAAAGCCCCACCCCTTCCCATCCGAGAAAAAGAAGGAGAAGATGATCGCCCAATACGAGAATCAGCATCGCGCCGACGAAGAGGTTCATGTAGGCGAAGAACCGGCTGTATCCCTCTTCAGGGGCCATATACTCGACGGAGTAGAGATGGATCAGGAAGCCGACAAAGGTGACGACCCCGATCATCACCAGCGAGAGAGGATCGAGAAGGAGGGCGACCGGCGCGCTCAGATCGCCGACATTCATCCAGGTCCAGAGGGTCTGGACATAGCGATGGTCGGGCGGCGGCGACGCGATGAAGTCGGCCGCGATCCCGAGCGTGATCAACGCCGAAAGCCCGATCGACCCGGCGCCGAAGACGGCGATGGTCTTTCGGGAGAAACGGGGCCCGAAGACCGCCAGGAGCAGGGCGCTGAAAAAAGGAATCGCGGGAATCAACCAGAGGAGCGATCGCATTTTATCCCCTCATCCGGCTTAAGAGATCGGCATCGAGCGATTTGTACTGATGGTGCATCCGCAGGACGAGCGCCAAGCCGACCGACACCTCGGCGGCCGCCAGCGCCAGGATGAAGAAGAACATCACCTGTCCGTCGGCCGCTCCCCAGCGCGCGCCGGCCACGATGAAGGCGAGCCCGGCGGCATTGAGCATCACCTCGGTCGACATCAGGATGAACAGAATATTACGGCGCACCAGTAGACCGATCAGTCCCAGCGCGAACAAAATCGCCGCCAGGAGGAGCCCCTCTTGCACGGGAATGGTTGACATTGGCTTTCTCCAGTTTTGGCCGGTGCCAGCCGAGATGATAGGCGGCGACCAGCGCCCCCATCAACAACACCGAGGTCAGCTCGACCCCGATCAGGTAAGGCCCGAAGAGGACCAGGCCGACCTCCTTCGGCCCGACGACCTCCGCCGCCGGGGCCGGAACCCCGGCGCGGGTAAGGAGGAGGATCACCTCTCCCAACAAGATCGCCGCCAGGATCGACGGTCCGATCCACATCGCCGGCCGCAGCCACGCCCGCTCCTGCGCGGCGGCGCGTCTACCTAAGTTCAACATCATCACGACGAAGATAAAGAGGACCATGATCGCCCCGGCATAAACAATCACCTCCAGCGCCGCCACGAAGGGGGCGCCGAGAATGTAAAAAATCACCGCCACCGCCAGAAACGAGACAATCAAATAGAGAAGGGCATGCACCGCGTTCAGACTCAGAATCATCAAGAGGGTGGCGGCCACTGCCACCGCGCCGGCCGTATAAAAGAATGTCTGCATGATCACTCCGTTTCTCTCGTTACGGCATCAAACTATGCACGTCGACCGGCGGCGACTCCCGCTCGGCTTCCCCTTTGTCCTTGCCGCCGATGCTGACGCCGGCGACTTTCCAATAGTTGTAGCCGTGGTATTTCCCCTCCCCGGCGATCATCAGGTCTTCTTTTTCGTAGACCATGTTCTGCCGGTCGTATTCACCCAGTTCGAATTCCGGGATCAGCTGGATCGCGTAGGTCGGGCAGGCCTCTTCGCAGTAGCCGCAGAAGATGCAGCGGGAGAAATTGATCCGGAAGAATTCCGGATAACGCCGGCCGGTCTCATCCTGCGTCGCCTGCAGCGCGATGCAATCGACCGGGCAGGCGACCGAGCAGAGATAACAGCCGACGCAGCGTTCGCCGCCGTCCGGATCGCGCGAGAGGATGATCCTTCCGCGGTATCGCGGCGAAAGAACCGCCTTTTCCTCCGGGTAGGGAATCGTGACCGGTTTCCGGAAGGTATGGAGAAAAACGTCCCAGATGGTTCGTAAGATGCTGAGCATAGGAGAGATATCCTTTCGTATCGTAGGGGAAGCACAGGGGCCTGCCCCTGCATTTTCATCCTCTAGCCACCACCACCGCGCCGGTGACCAATAAGTTAATTAACGAGAGGGGCAGCAGGATTTTCCACCCGAACGACATCAACTGATCGATCCGGGGCCGGGGGAGGGCGGCCCGGAGCAGGATGAAGAAGCCGAGGAAAAAAGATGTTTTCAGTAAAAACCAAATGATCGGCGGCAGAAACGGCCCGTGCCAGCCGCCGAAGAAGAGAACGGTGATCATCGCCGAGATCAGAATCATCCCGAGATACTCCCCGATGAAGAACATCCCGAATTTCATTCCCGAATATTCGGTGTGAAAGCCGGCGCCGAGCTCGGTCTCCGCCTCCGGCAGGTCGAACGGCAGGCGGTGCGTTTCGGCGACCCCGGCGATCAGAAAAAGAATAAATCCTAAAAATTGAGGGATGACGAACCAGAGCCCCCGTTGCGCCTCGACGATGTCGGTCAGACGGAATGAGCCGGCGAGGATCACCGTTCCGGTGATCGAGAGACCTAGGAAGACTTCGTAGCTGAGGAGCTGCGCCGCGGCGCGCAATCCGCCGAGGAGCGAATATTTGTTGTTCGACGACCATCCTCCCAGCACGATGCTGTAGACGGTCAGCGAGGTCATCCCGAGAAAGAAGAGAGCCGCGATGTTCAGATCGACCAGGACCAGTCCGGGGGCGAACGGGACGACGACGAACGCCATCAGAACGGCGACCATGATAATGGCCGGGGCGAGGACGAAGACCGGCTTGTCGGCGAAGGGGGGAATCCAATCCTCCTTCGTAAAGAGCTTGATCCCGTCGGCGATCGGCTGAAAACTTCCGAAGGGTCCGACCCGGTTCGGTCCCAACCGGTCCTGCCAGACGGCCAGAAGACGCCGCTCGATCCATGTGAGCCCGCCGGCGAGGCTGAGCATGATGAAGAGAAGCGCTAAGATGAAGATCCAAGTGTAAAGGGTCATGAGGCCATCCTCAACATTCTCCCCCCGGCGGCGGGACGAAGCCGGCCCCAGGCGGGAAGGGGAACCCCGACGAACGGCGGAATTCCGGCCGGGACCGCCGCCAACCCCTTCGGCAACGTTTCATCGATCCGGACCAGGAGGGGGTAGACCCGTCCGTCCCATTCGAGCTCGACCTCTCCGTCTTCCCCCTGTTCGATCTGGAGACGCTTTGCGTCGTCCGGACGGAGCGCGATGTAAGTAGACGGCGCCAACGACATGAGCGTCGGTGCAGAGCGGGTCAGCTCCTCCGAGCCGAAAAGATGGAACCGGGGGACGAGGAGCCATTGGTCGGTCCGGGCCGCGAAGGGGGCGGGGACTTTTCCAAAATAGGATTTCTCTTTTTTCTCCGGCGGCGCAATCAAACGGACGCCGAAGGGGGCATCGGGCAACTCTTCGCCGGCCTCCCCCTGGAGTTTGATGGTCGCCTGCTGATTCGAGTTCCAGCCGGGGGTCCAGGGAAGGGGGGTGAGCGAGGGGGGGCGCGGCCCCCAATATCCTTCCATCGAGAAGGCGAAGGGGGAGTCGGGATCTTCGGGCGGCTTCGGCTCATGGACATTTTCATTGGCGTGGATCGCCGTCCGACCGCTGAAGCGGAACGACTCGCGCGGAAGCTTCTGATCGGCGATCCGGAAGGAGGCCGGCGGGGCGGCATCGCGGGCCCCGGCCAACGTGGGGATCTCCCTTGCCAGGGTATCGAGCAGATCGTCAAGGCTCTGCCAGGCGGTCCCTTCTTCTCTTCCGGCCGCTGCGAGGCCGTCGCGCAGCCACCGCCAGCCTTCTTTAATCTCCCCTTTGGGGATAAACACTTTAAAGAACCGTTGTGCCCGCCCCTCGTTGTTGACCAACGTGCCGGTTGACTCCGCGTAGCTGCCGACCGGAAGCACCAACTCGGACCGGGACGAGGTCGAATGATGGAGCAGGTCAAGCGTGACCAGATGCGGGACGGCGCCGAGAAAGGCATCGACGGTCGCGCCGTCGGCGCGCCGGGTTAAGTCATTCTCCAGAAGCAACACCGTTTCCACTTCCCCGTTGCGGACTGCCTGGAATGCCTCGTCGAGGAGGCGGCCTCCCAACAATCCCAAACCGATGGTGTTGCTTTCCGGGATGGCAAAGGTAAGCCCCGCTTTCTTCCCGGCGGCGTAGAGGGCTGAGGCGATGTTTGCTGCGGCGCGGATGATTGTTTCACTATTCAGGCTCATCCCGGTGACCACCAGCGGTCGATCGGCCGCCATCAACGATCGGGCGATCCGATCGGCCAGCGCGACGAGCGACGGCGGAAGGTCGGGGACCGCAGGGGCGTTTGGGTCGACGGCGTGCGCAACCGCGGCGCCGAGCCGGGCCAGATCTTCGGGGGCGGCCCGATAAGTCTCCGTCGCAACCTCATCGAGCCGGGTCGCAGCCGGCGCGGCGATGAAGAGGGGGCTTTGCGGTTGGCCTTTGGTCGCGTCCCGGACGGCGGTGGCATTCCAGGAGGGGATCTTCAGCGCTTCGGCGGCGGTTATCTGCCGCTGGCGGACCGCCTGGCGAAGGCTTAACGCCATCCGCGGGGTCACATTCGTGACATCCTCTCCCAAAATAAAAATCGCATCGGCGCGCTCCATCTCGGCGAGCGAGGGGGTGTGGGCCGGGCCGGTTCGGAGAATGTCGAGGATGTTTCTCAGGAGACGAAATTGCTTGTCGGCCATGCCGGCGAAAAAGCGGTCCGGTCCTACGGCAGTTCGGAGGGCGAAGTTCGCCTCCAGCGAGGCGCGGGGGGAGCCGATCCCGATCACCCGGCCGTTCCGGAGCAATGTGCCGAGGTGTTGAACCGCCTCTCTCTTCGAAATCTGGATCGTCTTTCCTTCCCGGACCAAAAGCGGCTCCCGAATCCGCTGCGGGCTGTTGGCATGTTCATAACCGTAGCGCCCCCGGTCGCAGAGGAAGTAGCCGTTGACCTCCGGGTTGTACCGGTTGATGTTCCGCCGCAAGGTGCCGTAGCGCTCGCCGGGGGAGATGTTGCACCCCAATCCGCAATGGAAGCAGACCGAAGGGGCGCTCTCCAGGTCCCACTTGCGGACGTAATGGCGTCCGTAGGTCGCGTCTTTGAAGACGCCGGTCGGGCAGACTTCATCAAGGTTTCCGGAGAACTCGTTTTCCAAGACGCCGTCCTCCTTGCGGCCGAAGTAGACGGTGTTGCGCAGATGGAAAGGGTAGAGATCGCGGCCGCCGGCATAGTCCCGGTAGAAGCGGACGCAGCGGTAGCACTGAATGCAGCGGTTCATCTCATGTTCGAGCAGCGGGCCGAGGTACTGGTTCCGGAAGGTCCGCTTTCGGAAGCGGTAGCGGCGGGCGACATGGCCGGTCATCACCGTCATGTCCTGGAGATGGCACTCCCCCCCCTCGTCGCAGACGGGACAGTCGTGCGGATGGTTCAACATCAGCCCCTCGATCACCGAGGCGCGGAATGTTTTGGCCTCCGGATGAAGGATCGAGATCCGCGTTCCGTCACTTGCCGGGGTCATGCAAGCCATCACGATTTTGCCGTTTGTATCGTTCTCGTCTTTGAACGCTTTCACCGCGCACTGCCGGCAGGCGCCGATGGAGCCCATCGCGGGATGCCAGCAAAAGTATTCCAGATTCAATCCAAGTCCCAGCACGTTCTGAAGGACGTTCTGGGAGGGGTTGACCGGATAGGGCGTGTTGTCGATGTAAATCGTCGCCATTGACTCCTCTACCTTAACTTTTCCACGGGCAGCGTTTCTCTCTGATGTGCCGCTCGAAATCTTCTTGAAAATAGGTCAGCCCGCTTGCCAGCGGCTCCATCGCGCCGGGGGCGAGCGCGCAGAAGGTGTTCCCCGGGGCCATGAACTTCGTCTGCTGCCGCAAGATCTCCAGATCGCCCTCTTCCCCCTCCCCCCGCTCCATCGCCCCCAGGATCTGCTCCACCCAGGAGAGGCCGCTCCAGCAGGGGGTGCACCAGCCGCACGACTCCTGGGCGAAGAACTGCTCGATGTTCCACAACATGCCGACCGGGCAGGTCCGGTCGTCCAGGACGATCAGCGTCGCCGTGCCGAGGCGGCTTCCCGCCTTTTTGATTTCGTCGAAATCCATCGGGATGTCGAGGTGCGGCTCGGTGATGAACTCGGTGGAAGCCCCCCCCGGGATCGCCGCTCGAAACCGCAGGCCGTCGCGCATCCCCCCCGCATGCTCTTCCAGAATCTCCCGCGCGGTCGTCCCCATCGGCAGCTCCCAAAGACCGGGCCGTTTCACCTTTCCGCTCGCGCCGTAGAGCTTTGTCCCGGCGTCTTTGGTGCGGCTCAAGCTTTGGAACCAATCGGGACCGTTCTTCAGGATGTGGGGGACGTTGCAGAAGGTCTCGACGTTGTTGACGACCGTCGGCTTTCCCCACAGCCCGACCGTCTGAGGATAAGGGGGCTTGGCCCGCGGGTTGGCTCGCTTTCCCTCCAGGGCGTTGAGGAGCGCCGTCTCCTCGCCGCAGATATACCGGCCGGCGCTGACGTGGAGGATCATCTCCAGGTTGTATCCCGTCTCCAGGATGTTCTTGCCGAGGTAGCGATGCCTGTAGGCGTCGGCGATCGCTTTCGATAAACGGACGGCGGCCTCCCGGTACGCCCAGCGGAGAAAAATATAGGCGGCGTCGGCCTCCACCGCATAAGCGGCAATGATCATCCCTTCGATCATTTGATGCGGGTCCCCTTCCAGAAGAAACCGGTCTTTGAACGCCCCCGGCTCCATCTCATCGGCGTTGGCGACGACATATTTCGGGTGGGGAGCGTCTTTGCCTCGCGGGACCAGGCTCCACTTCACCCCGGTCGGGAAGCCGGCGCCGCCGCGGCCCCGAAGGCCGGAGCGCTTGACCGTCTCGAGGACCTCCTCCGGCGACATCCGGAGCGCCTTTCTCAATCCCTGATAGCCGCCGGCCCGTTCGTAGGCGGCGAGGTCGATCGCGGTCCCGTCTGTGCGAATGTTTTGCGTGAGCGGTTTTTCCAATACGGGCATCTTATTTATAATCCTCCAGGAGGGTGTCGATTTTCTCCGTTGTTAAGTCGGCATGAAGGTCCTCATTCACCATCATCACCGGCGCCCGGTCGCAGGCGCCGAGACAGACGTTCGGCAAAAAGGTGAATCGATTGTCGGCGGTGGTCTGGCCGAGACCGACGCCGAGCCGCTCCATGAGATGCGCCCGAACCCGTTCATATCCCATCACCCAGCAGCTGACGCTGTCGCAGAGAAGCAGCACATGCCGGCCGACCGGCCTGCGGAAGATTCGATTATAGAAGGTGGCGATCCCGTCGAGCTCATCGGGGGCCATGTCGAGCAGGGATGCGACATCCTGGATTGCCTCGTCGGGGACCCACCCGCGGTGTTTCTGAACGATCTGCATCGCATCGATGCAAACGGCCTGCTTGTTGGGGTAGAGAGGAAGCTCCGCCTCAATCTCCCTTCGTTCTTCCGGACTCAACATGTTTTCTCCGCATCTTGTTTATGTTTGATTCCTAATTGATTTATTTGTCCACATCCGCCAAAACAAAATCGACGCTTCCGAAGATAGCGATCAGATCGGAGACGGTCAGACCCCGGCAAAGAAGGGGAAGCATCTGCATGTGGGGGAAAGAGGGGGTCCGGATCCGGTTCCGGTACGGCGTCGTGCTCCCGTCGCTGATCAGGTAATAGCCGTTGTTTCCCTTGCTCGCTTCGATCGCTCCGAGCGCCTCGCCGGGGGGGATCACCGGCCCCCAGCTGACGGTGAGGAAATGGGCGATCAGCGTCTCGATATCGTGCATCGTTTTCGGTTTCGGCGGCGGGGTGGCGAGCGGATGGATCGCCTTATAGGGGCCGTCGGGCATGTTCCGGACGCACTGGTCGATGATCCGCAGGCTCTGGCGCATCTCTTCGATCCGGACGGTGGCGCGATCGTAGCTGTCGCCGTTCTTCCCGATCGGGATATCGAATTCGAATTGGTCATAACCGGAATAGGGGTGCGCTTTTCGAAAGTCCCATCCCAATCCGCAGGCGCGCAGGTTCGGCCCGGTCATTCCCCACTCGATCGCCTCGTCGACGGTCGTCCGGCCGATCCCCTTCGTCCTCGCTTTGAAGATCCGGTTTTTGACGATCTCCCGCTCGTATTCGTCGAGCCGCGGCGGAAGGTAGTTGATGAAATCGCGGAAGAGATCTTCCCATCCGATCGGCAGATCTTGCGCCGTTCCCCCCATCCGAAACCAATTCGGGTGCATCCGCGCGCCGGTGATCGCCTCGGCGATGTAGAAGGCGCGCTCGCGGTCGTTGAAGGTGTAAAAAACCGGAGAGAGCTGGCCGACATCCTGGGAAAAGGTCCCGAGCCAGACGAAATGGTTCGCGATCCGGTAGAGCTCGCACATCATCACCCGGATGACCTGAGCCCGCAGGGGGATCTCGATTCCGGCGAGCTGCTCCACCGACGAAAGATAAGCCATGTTGTTGATCACCCCGGAGAGGTAATCGACCCGGTCGGTGTAGGGGAGGTAGGTGTGCCAGGTCTGCCGCTCGGCGACCTTCTCCTGCGCCCGGTGGTGAAAGCCGATATCGGGGACCGCGTCGATGATGATCTCGCCGTCGAGCTGCAAGACCACCCGCAACACGCCGTGGGTGCCGGGATGGTGCGGGCCGAGATTCAAGAAGAGAAAATCGGTCCCGTCGCTGCTCCGCTTCATCCCCCACTCTTCCGGGTCGAATTGAAGCTGCTCCTGCTCCTCCATCATTTTTTGATCGGGCATGTTCAGACCGAGCTCGGTTCCATGAGAGGGATGATCCTTTCGAAGGGGATGGCCTTCCCAATCGCGGGGCATGATCAGCCGGACCAGATGCGGATGGCCGTCGAAGCGGATGCCGACGAGGTCCCACGTCTCCCGCTCGTACCAATCGGCCGCCGGCCAGAGGTCGGTGATCGTCGGGACGGAGGGGCGTTTCTCCGGCAAAGGGACCTTGAAGCGAAGATAAGCATTCCGGCCGAAGGAGTAGAGATGATAAACCGCCGTGAAGTCGCTGTCGGGCTGTCCTTCGCGGTGCGATCGGCCCCGCTCGTCGATGCCGGTCAGATCATAGAGCATCTTGTAGGGCCGGTCGATTTCGTTCTTCACGTACCGGAGCAGATCGTGGATCTTCTCTTTGGTGATCCAGAAGGTCGGTATCCGATCGACCGTCGGCTGCGTTGCCAGGAGCGCCGGACCGGCTTGCGCTTGAATCGCCTCGTTGAGGGCGAGATCAACGGTTTGCATCGTGGCCTTCCCGGTAGAGATCGTGCGACGCGTAATCGGGCGGGGTGAGCCGGCCGATCCGCCGGCGCTTCGGACCCTTTAATTCGCGCTGGGCGGGAAAGACCGGCTGCTCCACCCCCTGCGGGCCGATCACCCAGCTGAGCGGCCGCCGCTCGTTTCCGACTTTTTCTTGAAGCAAAAGAAGTCCTTCCATCAGGCTGTCGGGACGGGGGGGGCAGCCGGTGACGTAGACATCGACCGGGAGAAATTTATCGACCCCCTGGATGACGCTGTAGACGTCGAACATCCCGTCCGAGCAGGCGCACGATCCCATCGCGATCACCCAACGGGGCGCCATCATCTGCTGGTAGAGCAACTTGATCATCGGCGACGCCTTGTAGAAGACCGTTCCCGAGATGACGATGACATCGGCTTCCCGGGGGGTTCCGCGGATCACCTCGGCGCCGAACCGGGCGATGTCGTATTTGCTCGTCAGGCTGGTCGCCATCTCCACGTAGCAGCAGGAGAGGCCGAAGTTAAACGGCCAGATCGAGTTCTTCCGACCCCACGCGACCAGATCTTCCAGCCGGGCGAGCGCGAAATTGCCCCGGACCGAGTCATTTATGGAAGTATGGTTGTGGCTGAGCTCCTTTTCTCTCGAATCGGGCTTGCGGGACCACCAGGCCATCGTTGCTCCTTATCTATCTTGAGTGCCATCGGGACTTGAGTACCATCGGGGCGATCCCCAATCGAGGGCGCCGAGACGCGCAAGGTAGACCAGCGCCGCAAGCAAGATGCCGATGAAGAGGGCGATTTCCCCGTAGCCGAGCCAGCCGAGCTCGCGGGCCGCCACCGCCCAGGCGAAGATGAAGACCGCTTCCAGATCGAAGATCACGAAGAACATGGCGATCAGATAGAATTTGGCGGAGAAGCGAGCCTCCGCCGTGCCGGTCGGAATAATTCCCGATTCGTAGGGAATGTCGGTGGCAAGGTCGCGATGACGCTCTCCCAAGAGATGGGAAAGGAGAAGCATCCCGGCGACCAGGAAGACAACGAGGAGGAAATAAGCGCCCAACGGCCAAAGAGTCATTGTTCAGATCATCCCTAACGGCTCAGATTTATTCCCTCATTGTAGGAGGATCGGGAGGGAGGAGACAATCAGCCGGGATGATGATCTCCTTCCGTATGACGGGCGGCTGCCGCGCGCGGCCCTGGTTGTCTCTTCCGGGTTTCTTCTTGGCGCGAGATCGTCTTTATTCCCGGGCCGGAATGTTTCCCGCCGGCGCTATTGCTTTCCGGAATTTAAATGATTATTCTTGGAGATCGAAGGCGACGGTCTGATCCCCGTCGGAGGGCGCTCTCCGCGATCGGCTTCCTTGCCGCTTTCGGCCTCTATCCATACCGTCATTCCGGCTTTATAATGAGGGCATGAAGTGTTCACATGGCGCAACGCGCGATACAATCGGCCGCTTCTCCGCTCGGACTTCCGAATCAGCGGCCTGGAACGACCGATAAGATGAGGATCTCCTTTTCAAATGCAGCGATGAGCCTGGGGCTTGCCGGCGTCTATTTCGTCGCCGGCAAGCTCGGCTTGATGTTGGCTTTTCTTCATGAGAATGCGTCGGCGGTTTGGCCCCCCGCGGGGATTGCGCTGGCCGCCGTTCTGTTCTTCGGATACCGCGTCTGGCCGGGGATCTTCCTCGGGGCCTTTCTGGCCAACGTGACGACGGCGGGGTCGGTTGCGACGTCGCTCGGCATCGCGGCCGGCAATACGCTGGAGGCGCTGGTCGGCGCCTGGCTGGTTCAGCGGTTCGCCAACGGCCGCCATGCATTCGACCGGCCGCAAGATGTTTTCAAGTATGTTCTTCTCGCCGCTTTCTTCAGCACGACCCTCAGCGCGACTTTCGGCGTCACCAGCCTGACTTTGGGAGGCTTTGCCTCCTGGAATCAGTACGCGCCGGTCTGGCTGACCTGGTGGCTCGGCGATATGGTCAGTATTCTGATCGTGGCGCCGTTGATTTTCCTCTGGGCCGAAAGGGGTCTCACCGGCGTCACGGGAAGGCGCTTTTTTGAGCTTCTTCTTGTGCTCGCCCTCGTCTTTGTCGTCGGCCAGATCGTCTTCGGCGGATGGTTTCCCTTCAGGACGAAGCATTATCCGCTCGAATACCTGACCGTCCCCCTTCTTCTCTGGGCGGCGTTTCGGCTCGGCCGGCGCGGGACGGTGACCGCCGCTTTTGTCATGTCGGGGGTCGCCGCGGTCGGAACGCTCCGCGGGTTCGGACCCTTTTTTACGGGCGATCCGAATGAATCGCTCCTCCTGCTGCAGGCGTTTATGGGGACGATGACGGTGATGGCATTGTCGCTCGCCGCGATCATTTCAGAGGAGAGACAAGCGGAAGAAGCGCTCAGGGAGAGAACGATGGAAGCGCAGGAGGCGAGCCGGTTGAAGTCGCAGCTCCTCTCGAACGTTTCGCACGAGCTGCGCACCCCCCTCAACAGCATTATCGGATTTGCGCATCTCCTTCTGGGGGAGACGTACGGTCCGCTTCAAGAGAATCAAAAAATGCCGCTGGAGAGGGTGCTGAGAAACTCCGATGAACTGCTCAATTTAATCAACAATCTGTTGGACTTTTCCAAGATCGAGTCGGGGAAGCTGGCGCTGGAGCTGCAACCGGTGGAGATGGTCCCTCTGCTGGAAGATGTGTTGGAGGGATTGAAACCGCTGGTCGAGAAGAAATCGTTGTCGACCCGCCTGAATCTCTCAGGGCGTATCCCGACGATCGAGTCCGATCCCAACCGGATCAAACAGGTTTTCTCGAATCTTCTCTCAAATGCGATCAAATTTACCGAAGAGGGGGAGATTCGAATCATGTTGAAGGATCGTCCTGAACGGGGAGGGGTGGAGATTGCGGTGCATGATACCGGCATCGGCATCCCGGCGGAGGAGCTCCCGAAAATCTTCGAGGCGTTCCATCAGGTCGATGGAACGTTGACGCGGGAATTCGGGGGGACCGGTTTGGGGCTGGCGATTGTAAAGGAGCTGGTGGATCTGCTGAAGGGGGAGATTCAGGCGACCAGCGAGCGGGGAAAAGGATCGACCTTCACCCTCTATTTGCCCTACCGGTTCAAGGGGTGATGTGTGATAGGATTCATTCTTTTTGCGAGGAGGAGTCCTCTTTCTTCGGGATCTGATAGGGCAATCGGACGGTGAAGATGGAGCCGCTTCCGACCTGGCTGGCGACATCGACCGTTCCCCCCAGCGCTTCGACCAATCTCTTGACGATCGATAAGCCGAGCCCGGTCCCTTTATGGGGGGCGGACTCTGTCGCCACGACGTGATAATAGGGCTCGAAGAGGTGAGGGAGGTCCTCCTCGGCGATCCCCCTCCCGGTGTCGCTGACCTCCACGCAGACCTTCTTTTCTTCGGGCTGATGGCGAATGCGCACGGCCACCGAGCCTTGCTCGGTGTACTTGATTGCGTTGGAGATCAAGTTGGTGAGGATCTGCTTGAGCTTCGCGGGATCGGATTGAATCGTCGGCGCCGAAGCGTCATCGATGAATTCCATACTCAATCCCTTTTGATCCCCCATCGGGTTGAGGTTGCTCACAGCCCGACGAGCGGCATCGGAAACGGAGACCGGCTCCAGTTCAAGCGAGAGCTCCCGCTGTCCCGCTTCGATCTTGCTGACATCCAGAATCCGGTTGATGAGCTCGAGAAGGGTCCTCGAATTTTCATAGATCCGCTCCTGCATCTCCTTCAGCTTTGCGGGGTCCTTCTGGAAACGGGGATCTTTCAACAGCGAACTGTAGCCGATGATTGCGTTGAGCGGCGTTCTCAACTCATGGGAGACGATGGAGACGAGCCTCGATTTCAGACGATTGGCCTCCTCCGCCTCCGTCGTTTTCTGACGGAGCGTCTCTTCGATCTGTTTGCGCTCGATCGCGTTTGTCAATACGTTGGCGACCCCTTGGAGAAAGTGAATATCCTCTTCTTTAAAAGCGCGCCGTTTTATCGTGTGCGCTCCCAACACGCCGAACGGCCGATCGCGTCCCTGAATCAGCACCGTCATCCCGCTGACGACTTGATGCGCGTCCAAAAGCGCCGCGCCGGTAAATCGTTTCTCCTTCCGGAGATCCTCGGTGATCACCGGCGTTTTGGAGAGGAGGGTATAACCGGCTTGAGAGTCGGGCCGGGTGTCCACCGTCGCGCGACCGACCGAATCCTCCTTCCATCCGACGCCGGCACGCAGAAGAAGGCGTTTCCCGTCGGGAAGGAGCTCTAAAATTTTAGTGTATTCGACTTCCAGGCATCGAGCGACCAGGGCGACCGCTTGATTCATCAGCGTCGCGACATCGGTCCCTTCCAGGGCGCGCTGTCCTAACGCCGCGACCGCCCCCTGTTGGGCCTCCCGCGCTCGGGTCTCCTCCTCCACCTGCTTGAGCGGCGTGATGTCCATCGAGATGCCGTGGATGAACGTTCCCGTATCCGTCACGCCGCTGAGGCTCATTCCGGTGTGAAACCAGACGGCGCGGCCGTCGGCGGCGATCATGCGATGGTCGAACCGCCGGTCTTTTCCCTCGGAAACCAGTTTCTGGAATTCCTTCAGGACATTTTCCCGATCGGCCGGATGAAGACGGGCTTCCCAAAACCGGGGCTCGGTCAACCATTGTTCCACGGGGTATCCGAGAATCATCTCCGCGCGGGAGCTGACAAAGAAAAAACGGTTTGCCGCCGCGTCCGCCTCCCAGACGATGCTATGATCGAGGCCGTCGACCAGCGCCCGGTAGCGCCGCTCGGCGGCCTGCGCGCTGGCGCGGGAGTGCCACTCGGCCTCGTAAAGCCGCGCATGTTCCGTGGCGAGCCCGACCTGCTCGGCGATCAGCTCGAGCAGACGCCGCTCTTCCTCGCCGAATCGCCGTGGGCGGAAACATCCGACGTGAATCACCCCCATGAGATGGTCCTGGACCCGAAGTGGCGCTCCCAGGAGGGAGCGAACCCCCTTTTCCCGGAGGATGGGGCTTGCGACCTCGACCTTCGAGAGGTCGTCGATGATGAGTGATCTCCGTTCCGAAAAGATCCGTCCGGCCACCCCCTGTCCGACCGGAATTCGGACCCGATCCACCTCTTCTTCCAATCCATAGGCGGCCCGGACCGCGAGCGTCCGGCTCTCTTCATCGAGCAAGAGGATCGCGACCGTATCGGCCATAAAAATTTGCTGGACCCGACCGACTAAATTATTGAGGAAATGGTCGAGGCTGAGGTTGGAAAGGGTCGTCTCGGCGATCGATTGGATCTCGGCTAGCCGTCGTAGCGCTCCTTTGGGTTCATCGCGGTTCTGTTTTTTCTCTTCGTTCTCTCGCATCACCTATCCATATAAATCATTATTAACATAGCGACAAAGGGACTACAATGGGGGGGCAACGCCCTACGGAAGGGCCGTTCCCTCTTGATAGACGGAAAGAAGTATGGAACAATGGCGCCGGCATGCTCCCTTTTTATTCTATTCGTGAGGACCCGATGCCCTGGACCCCCCCTGTTCTGAAAACGGAACGTCTCTCTCTCGCCGGCCCGGACGATGCGGTTCAACCGGTTTTCGTTTCGGACGGCCGCGACGCCGCCGCGCAAGCATTGCCCGGTCTTCCCAGCAACTGGAAGATTTATTTAAAAGAGAGCGAAGAGCCGATCGGGACGATCGGCTATATCGGATGGGACCGTGAGACGCGTTTGGCGGAGGTCGGATTTATCCTGATGAACATCCATACCGGCCGCGGCTACATGACCGAGGCCTGCCGGGCCGTCGTCGATTTCGGCTTCGAGGGGATGGGCCTGGCGATCGTGGAAGCCAAATCGCTTCCGAACAACATCGGATCGATCCGCGTTCTCGAGAAGGTGGGGATGAAGCGGGAGGCGCGGATTCAAGGACGGCTTTCTTCGAAGGGTCCGCTGGTCGATCTCGATCTCTTTCGAATCAAGAAAGAGGCGTGGTCAAGCGGGAGAAGTTTTCGATGACGTAGTCGGGTTGGATCGGGCCCCGTTCGACCATTGCCGCCGTTGTGCAGCCGGAGAGGACCAAGATCGTGGCGAGCCCCGCCCGCTGCCCGCCGAGGATGTCGGAGTCGAGCCGGTCGCCGACGATGGCGCAGCGGCCGCCGGGGGGGAAGAGATCGAGCGCGATCTCGAAGATCAACTTTTCAGGCTTCCCGACCACAACCGGTGTGATCCCGGTGGCCACCTCGATGGCGGCGACGATCGGACCGGTCCCGGGCCAGAGACCGTCGGGCATCGGGAAGTTGGCGTCCCGGTTCGTCGCAATAAAGGCCGCCCCCCGCTGGATCGCAAGGGTCGCGATCTTCAGCTCCTGATATGAAAAGTGCTCATGTCCCCCGACGACGACGATCTCCGCCGTCATCCCATCGCTTCCTCTCAAAACAGATCCCCCGACCGCCTCGATCTCGGAGCGGAGCCCATCGCTTCCGACGACGAAAATCGGCCGGCCGGTTTTTCCTTCCCTCTGAACGTAGAGGGCGGCGGCGCGTCCGGAGGTGAGGAACTCCGCCGGGTCGGCGGGGATGCCGAGGCGGGCCAGCTTCGTCGCATATCCGTCGGCCGTGCGGCGGGGATCGTTGGTGATGAAGAGACGGCGCTTTCCCGCGTCGTTTAAAGCGGTGAACGTCTCCGCGGCGCAGGGGGTCGGCTGATCGCCGAGGTAGACGACGCCGTCGAGATCGATCAGAAAATGGTCGAACCGGTCGAGAAGGCGGTTCATCTCTTTCGCGAGGGGAGAAAGTAGAAGTGGTCGGTCGGGCCGTGTCCGTGGCCGATGGAGAGGCCGTGACGGATCGCCTCGGTCACATAAGTCTTGGCTTCTTGGACCGCTTGCTTCAACGTTTTTCCGGAGGCGATCTGAGCGGCGATGGCGGCGGAGTAGGTGCAGCCGGTGCCGTGCGTGTTCTGCGATTCGATGAAGTCGGACCGGAAACAGGTGATTTCGTTGCCGTCAAAAAGGAGATCGCACCCCCGCTCTTCCAACAGGTGCCCTCCCTTCACCAAGACGGCGCGGCAGCCGAGCAGGTGGATCTTTCGCGCCGCCTCTTCCGCCTCGGCCGCGGTGCGGATTTTGTTCCCGGTGAGGAGCTCCGCTTCGTGGATGTTCGGCGTGACCAGCGCCGCCAGAGGGAACAGCTCGCTCTTCATCATTGCAATCGCCTCCGGTTTGAGGAGAGGATAGCCGCTTTTGGAGACCATCACCGGATCGACGATCAGATTTTGAACCTGCATTTCTTTGACGAGCTGGGCGACCCGTTTGACGATTCCCTTGGAAGAGAGCATGCCGGTTTTGACGGCGGAGATCGTGAAATCGTCGAAGACCGCCCGGATCTGCGCTTCAATCACACGAAGGGGAAGGTCGAACGCGGTGACGACCGTTTTGGTGTTTTGAGCGGTGATCGATGTCAATACCGACAAGGCGAAAACCCCGTTGGCCTGGATCGCCTTGATGTCGGCCTGAATGCCGGCGCCGCCGCCGGAATCGGAGCCGGCGATCGTCAAGACCTGCGCGATCGGCGGGCGCGACCGCGTCCCGTCCGGCGGCGCGGCGGTCTCTATACCGGCCATCGCTCTTCCCTCCAGGCCATCTCCCAGAACATCCACTCGTAGCGGGAGCTGAGGATGAAGTGGCTTTCCATCCGGAGTTTTTCGTCGGCGCCGGCCCCTTTCGCCCATAAATCGACCTTCTCGCACATCCAACGGGCAACCTCGGCAAATTCGGGCGAGGCGTAAAGGGCGAGCCAATTTTTATAAGGGTGGGTTTCGGGGGGCGCTCCCTTTTCCGTCAGACGGCGGCCGACCTCCACGTAGATCCAGGCGCAGGGGAGGGCGACGACCGTCGTCTCGGCCAAACTGCCGGTGGCGGCGACCTGAAGCAGGTGGCGGGTATAGGCGTAGTTCGTCGGGGCCATCGGGAGGGCGGCCATCTCCGCCTCGGTCATCTTCCATTGCCGGCCGTATTCTTTGTGGAGCCCCCGCTCCACCTGGATCGTGTCGGCGGCCAGCTGGGTGAATTTCTGCATTGTGTCTATGTCGGCGCTCTTCTGAGCCGCGGCGGAGAAGATCTTCGCCAGCTCGAAGAGGAAGAGGGAATCCTGGATGATGTAGAACCGAAATTTTTTCTCCGGGAGCGATCCGTCGCCGAGGGCCTCCACGAACGGATGCTTCAATTGCGCGTCCCAAATCGGCTGGGCGAGCTTTTTGAGATGTTCGGTAAACATAACCGCCTCCTTCAAAAACCCATAATGAAGGCCATTTTAAAAGAAGCGATCTTGGATTGCAACTAAGAGATAAAGACGGCGTTCAGCCCTCCGCAATCGGCTTAAAGCCTTTAAAAGGTTTTGCCGGACGCTGATCGCTTCGTTTCTATTTTTGCGGTTTGGCGGTGATGAACCAATCCCAGAGGCGGGGCTGGCCGTCGAAGAGCTCGAAGCTTCCGATCTGGCCGCCCCAGGGATAGAGGACTTTCTTGATCCGGACGTTTTTGAAGCCGGCCTTTTTCAGGCGGTGCTTGATCTCGAACTCATAGAAGAACTTCTGTCGCTGACCGTCATCGTCGTAGATCCCGCTGATGAAATCGAACTTCTGGCGCTCCAGAATCCGTTTGGTGGCCCAGAGCGCTTTTTCTTCGTCTCCGATTTTTTCGATCTCGCGGTCGAAAATCAAGGCCCCTTGATAAAGGATCACCTCCATCGACGGAAAGATCGCCATCAGGGTTCCTTCCGGCGTCAAGGTTCGATGGATCTCCGTCAGGATTGCATCGATGCTTCGCGAGGAGGGAAAGAGGATTGAGTTGACCGCGACGGCGACGTCGAACTGACCGTAAAACCGGGAGAGATCCGTCAGAGAGGAGCGGCAGAAAGAGATGTTCTTGGCGTCGACGCGCCGCTTGGCGGTCTTGATCATCCGCGGCGAGAAGTCGATCGCGGTAACCTGCTTGAAGTGGTCCGACAGAAATGGAAGGAGGGGGCCGGTGCCGCAGCCGAGATCGGCGGCCGTTTGTTCTTGTTTATTTGGAAGGGCGAGGATCTCGTCGAAGAGAGGGTTGATGACCCCTTCTTGAAAAGGGGAGATGATTTCCTGCTCGTATCGGTTTGCGATCCGGTCCCAATCTTTTACATCCATCGATTTAAATATAGCATATCTCTCCCGTTTGGAAAACGGGAAATTCCGATGCGATGCGGACAATCCCTTTAGGGGATTTATCGCGGCGGTGTCCGGGCGGCGCGGGGGCGGCAATCGGATCTCTGTAGGGGTTCAACATGTTGAAGCCCGATGTCCCCTGCGCCGACCGGTTTCCTGCCGATCGTTCCTCGTTGTCAAATTGATAGAACCGTCGGTCGCAGGAACTTGATATTCAGGAACTTGATATTTTGGATGAGATCGATTATCTATATAATGCTTGAAAATGGAGGAGACGAAGATGAGAGTAAAGCCTTTGCAAGACTGGGTTGTGGTTCAGCCGGATGAGCCGGAAGAGAAAACCGCCGGAGGGATTTTTGTCCCCGACGCGGCGAAAGAGCGGCCTGAGAGTGGAAAGGTCGTCGCCGCCGGGGAAGGTCGATTTGTCGAGGAAAAGGATGCGAAGGGAAAGATTAAAGAGAAGAAGTTTGTCAAAACCACGCTGAAGCCGGGCGATCATATCATGTATGAGAAATACGCGGCGAAGAAGGTCCAGGTCGATCAAGAAGAAGTCCTTCTGGTCCGAGAGGAGGATGTCCTCGGCTATCTCGTCTAAATTACGTTAAGGAATTCGTCTTTGACTGTGCGAATGAATGGCCGGGATTTCCCGGCCATTCATTTTTGAATCTCCCCGGGCGGATTTTTCTTGTCATTCCAGCGCTATGCCCTCCCCCGCTGCTCTCCGGAGCGATAGTGAGTTCTCTGGCCGGTGATTGAAGCGCCCAGCGTGCTCGAAAAGATGAGCACTAAGACACCGACAATAATTTGATTCCACATCGCGGCCCGCACGTCGCTGTACCCGAGCAAGAATGGAGAAATGATCAGCCAAAGCCCTAATATGAAGTTGATCCACGGAACATAACTCATCGTTCACCTCCCTCTGCCGTAGACCTTGTACAAGCAAGGTCGTCATCATTTTCATAGAAACATTTCAAATAAAAAAGCAAAAGGGATGCCGTGACTTGAAGCCTCTGATGATGACGATTGTCGGGCCGACGGTCCTGCTCGGCGCGCGAGCGACGGTTCTTTCTGGCTAGAACCTGCACGGGATCTGATCAATCGAGGTAAAAGAGTTGCTCATTCCGAATAAACCGTCGATCCTGTCGGAAGAAATCATTCAAAGTGAAATGGAGGTGCTCCACTTAAACCGTTTCATGTCGCGGCCCGACCGACAAATAATCATTTCCTCAGAGTGGCGGTTAGCGCTTGAATGAATTGACTTTTTCGCCCGCAAGTGAGCCAAAAAAGTATTGACAAGCCTAGCGATGTATGCTATAAGAGCGAATCTTTAAAAGAAATCACGGCCTTGTGCATTAAAGCGGATCGCGAGTCGGGGTGTTGTTTCCTCCGGCGGCACTGCTTCGGGGTGGGTTTTTTTCTCATCTTACAATCTTAATTTTGAATTCGATAAAGGGCCAGTAGGGTCTCTCCATCTTTAAACCTCTTTAATATTGATGGAGCGCCGTTGTTCTGGTTTTCTGGCAATTGGATACATCATTCGTTTCCTTCCCATGCCGAATATCAACAGGGTTTTTCTCCCTGATTCCATCCCTCACCCGCAGTTCGTCTCTATTAGGGGGATGGCTTGGTCGTTTCTTTCAATAATGTAGGGGCGATAGATTGTTTAATAAAAGGTATTTTATTTTAGTGAGTCTCCTTTTTTTTCTTTTTTTCACGGCCGCTCTCTCCGTGCAGGGGGCTTCTCCCAAGAAGGAGTCTCCTTCCGCTTCAACTCCGTCAAAACCGAATCCTTCGGAAGGCAAACGTATTTTTAATCATTACTGCGCGGTCTGTCATGGCGTCACCGCAAAAGGAAATGGGGTGAATGCCGAGAGTCTCGATCCGACGCCCGCCGATCTGACCAGTGGTGATGTGCAGGGCTTGACCGATGAAGAGATCTATGAGGTCATCGATTTGGGCGGGGGATATGTCGAACTTTCCGTTGCGATGCCCCCCTGGGGAAAGACCCTTTCCGGCGAGCAGATCAGCGACCTTGTCGCATACATCCGCACATTTTCGGAAGATGCCCCCGAGCCTGAAAAGGGGGTGCGGCTCTCGGATGTGCGGCGGGGGGACCGCTCCGATTGCCAGATCTGCCATATGAAACAGGGCCAGATTCGTCCGATCGCTCCCAACCTGGGCCATGAGGGGAGCAAGCTGAATCCGGAGTGGCTCTCGAAATTTCTGAAAGATCCGGAGAAAATTCGCCCGGTCGGTTTTATCCCGCTCACCAAATCGAAGATGCCTGATTTCCAATTGAGCGATGAGGAGGTTTCGGCGCTTACCGCATTTTTGATGACTCAAAAAGATGGTGGAGTGTCCGCGGCTCCTTTGGCGGGGCTGAACCTGTCCGACCCGGCGGAAATTGAAAAAGGAAGAAGGTTTTTTATCGATAAATATGCCTGCGACGCCTGTCACAAGGGGGCGGAAATCGGCGGCATCGTCGGTCCGGATCTTTCGAGCACGGCAGAACGTATCAAGCCGGAGTGGGTTTACTTCTGGTTGAAGAATCCCCAGGCGATACGGCCCGATGTGGCGATGCCGAACTTCGGCATTCCCGACTCGGAGATACGCTCCCTGATCGCCTACATTTACAGTCTCGGCGGGGGCGCTTCCCAGGCGGCCAAGGTTTCCGGAGAAACTCCCTCCGATCCGGCGTTGATTAAAAAGGGAGAAAAGTTAATTAAAGATAAAAATTGTCTTGCTTGTCATACCATGGATAGTTTTAATAGTCAGGAGAGGCGGCAAGAAAAGGGGAAAGAGCAGGCGGCGGCGCCGCGCTCCTAAAGTTCCAGAGAAAAATTGATTTTTCATTAAGACAAGCGGCATCTTTACGGATCTCTTAAATAAGGGGAAACGATGATGATGAACGGGGTTCGGTTTTTTCTCTTGAGTTTGATCGCCATTACTTTTATTTTAGTGCCAGCGGGTGTCCGTGCGGATGAAGAGGACGACAAGCCGTTAAAGCCGGTTCCGAAGGAATACGCGGACAAACATATGCCGAAAGGGTGGTGGACCGACCCCAAAATCATCGCGGAAGGGAAAAAACTTTACGAAACGGCGCATTTGGAATTTGAATTCAAGGGGAAAAAGGTAAATGTAAAGGATGGTTGCGCCGAATGCCACGGCATTGATCCTAAGAAAGACCGGCCCAAGCAGAGAGGGGCGCGGGATTTTCGGGTTCCTAAGAAAATCAATCAGTATTCCGACAGCTATTGGTTTTGGCGGCTTTCTGAAGGGGTGCCCAAGACCAAGATGCCGGCGTGGAAAGATAAACTGAGCGAAGAGGAGCGATGGAAGATCATCGCTTATGAGCATACGATGTCCCACGGCTCAAAGGCGGAAGCGCACGAACATCCAGAGATTCAGATTTCCGTTGAAAAATAGCGGGGAGCGTTTTGGCTTCCCTGGGAGGTTTCGCTTTTAGCGGTTTGAAGGGAACGTTTCCCATGGTCGCTTATCACCTCGCTTATCATTTCCTAAGGCTAGGAATCCGATGACTACGATGGAAATTGAATCGATCAAACCGTTGTTGGCCGTCGCCGTTTCTTTGATCGGCGCGGCGCTCATTGTCGCAACCCGCAGGAATCCGAATGTAAGGGAGGGATGCTCCCTGGTGACGGCGATCCTGAAATTTCTGATCGTCGCTTCCATGATTCCCGCGGTCCTCGCGGGAAATACGCTTCACTACAATCTGATCACCCTTCTGCCGGAAGTCTCCATCGCGTTTCGGGTGGACGCGTTAGGTCTTGTTTTTGCGATCACCGCCTCCTTCCTCTGGATCGTAACCACCCTTTACTCCATCGGCTACATGCGCTCCCTCAGGGAGCATAACCAAACCCGCTACTACACCTGTTTTGCGATCACCCTTTTTGCGACGTTGGGTCTGGCCTTTTCGGCCAACATGATCACCCTTTTTCTCTTCTACGAAATCATCACCTTCATTACCTATCCCTTGGTCACGCACAGCGGAACCAAAGAAGCTTACGCCGCCGGGAATAAATACCTCTTTTATCTCTTGGCGACGACGAAGGCCTTCTTCGTGACCGCGATGTTTTTGACCTACAACATCACTGAGACCTTCGATTTCAGGCCGGGCGGCGTTTTTCCCGCGGGGGCAAATCAAACCGTTCTAATTATCACTTATTTCCTTTTCATCGCCGGCCTCGGCAAGGTGGCGATCATGCCGTTTCACGCCTGGCTTCCGGCCGCCATGATCGCTCCCACGCCGGTCAGCGCGCTGCTTCACGCGGTGGCGGTCGTGAACGCGGGAGCGTTTTGTGTCCTCCGGATCATCTTCCATGTTTACGGCGTCGATTTGATGAAGGAGTTGAACCTGGGGGTCATGACCGGGTTCCTTGCTTCTTTCACGATTATCACGGCTTCGGTCTGGGCGCTGACACGGGATAACCTCAAAGCGCGGCTCGCCTACTCGACGATCAGTCAACTCTCTTATATGGTATTGGGCGCGGCCCTCTTGACCCCCAGCGGGATGGCCGGCGGAATCATGCACATTGCAAACCATGCCTTTGCGAAGATCACCCTCTTCTTCTGCGCCGGGTCGATCTATGTCGCTTCCCACAAGACGAATATTTCCGAGATGGCCGGCATCGGGCGGAAGATGCCCTGGACCATGGGCGCTTTTGCGCTTGGGACCCTCAGTATGATCGGTGTCCCTCCGGTGGCCGGATTTCTGACGAAATGGTATCTGATGACCGGCACCATGGAGGCAAAGGAGCTCGGCTTCCTTTTTGTCTTACTGTTCAGCTCCTTTTTAAATGCGCTTTATTTTCTGCCGATCGTCCACAAAGCTTTTTTTGAAGGACCGCAAGAAGCTCCGGAAGGGCTGGCGCTTCGTCCCGTTCCGCAGAGTCTGGGGGCGGCGGCCGCAGGCGGCCACGAAGGGCATTCCCGTCCGGAGGGGCCGATCAAGGAGCCTTCTTATTTCCTCGTGGTTCCCCTGTTCTTATGCGCGCTCCTCTCCGTGCTCTTGGGGATGTTTCCCGAGTTGATACTCGATCTGGCCAAACTGGTTATTCGATGAACCAGCCTGTGACGAGTGAAATGGATCGTGAAGCGCGCCGTAGGACGGTCTCTACGTGCGTCGGAGAGAACCGGCTGATGAAACGAGAGAACGACTCTGGAGGAAGATTATGACCGGGTGGATTCATCCCGCTGCCTTCTTTTTCATCGCTGCGGCTTTGCTCCTTTTTGTAAAAGGAAAAGCGAAGCAAGGGATCATTCTCGCCGCTCCCGCACTCGGTTTCCTCTCCCTCCTGATCGCCCCGGAAGGGGATCACGGCACGACGACCTTTATGGGACAGCAGCTCATCTTCGGAAGGGTCGACCGCCTCAGCTTGATCTTCGGCTATATCTTCACCCTCATGACTTTCGTCGGAATGACCTATGCCCTCCACCTCAAGCATGAAAAGGAGCACATTGCTGCATTGCTCTACGGCGGAAGCGCTCTGGGGGTGACCTTTGCCGGGGACCTCTTCACCCTTTTCCTTTTCTGGGAGATCATGGCCTTCTCGTCGGTCTTTCTGATCTGGTTTAAAGGGGACAAGCCGTCGAGCGCCGCCGGTTTCCGCTATCTTCTGATGCACATCGTCGGCGGGCTTTTCCTGCTCGGTGGAATCGTGATTCACGCCGCCGGCGGCGGGGGAATCGCCTTTAATGCGCTTCCACATGCCGGTCTGGGCGCGACGCTGATCCTCATCGGGTTTCTTTTGAATGCGGCCGTGCCGCCGCTGCACGCCTGGTTGGCCGATGCCTATCCGGAAGCGACCGTGACGGGGATCATTTTCTTGAGCATTTTTACAACGAAGACGGCCGTCTATGCTTTGGTGCGCGGTTTTCCCGGAACGGAAATCCTGATCGTGCTCGGAGCGGTCATGGCCGTTTACGGCGTCGTCTATGCGATGCTCGAGAATGATATCCGAAGATTGCTGTCGTATCACATGTTGAGCCAGATCGGATACATGGTGGTGGGGGTCGGGATCGGGAGTGAACTGGCGCGCAACGGGGCCGTCGCGCTGGCCGTCGCAAATATCGTCTATAAAGGGCTCCTGCTGATGGGGATGAGCTCGGTCCTTTTCATGACCGGAAAGCGGAAAGCATCCGAGTTGGGGGGGCTCTACCGAACGATGCCTTGGACCTTCCGGCTGTTTATGATCGGCGGTTTGTCCATCTCCGGGTTTCCGCTGCTGGCGGGATTCGTCAGCAAATCGATGGTGGTGTCGGCCGCCGCGGAAGCGCACCAGGGATGGGTCTTCCTGCTCCTCACGCTCGCCTCGGCCGGTACGTTTCTTTCGACCACCCTCAAGCTTCCCTATGCGGTCTTCTTGGGCGAGGACAAAAAGATCGCTGCGACCGATCCTCCCAAAAACATGCTGGTCGCGATGGGTTTGGCCGCTCTTCTCTGCGTCCTCATGGGGGTCCTGCCGGGTCTGTTCTACCGGTTGTTGCCCTTCCCGGCGGAGTATCACCCCTATACGGTCGCGCACCTGGTCGAGTCGTTGCAAATTCTCTGCGCGACCGCTTTGGGATTTATCTTTTTCTTGCATAAATTTCATTCGGAAAATACGATCAGCCTCGATATCGACTGGTTTTATCGGAAAGGGGCGGCGGCTTTTCTCTGGCTGGCCAAACTGAATAAGTCTTTTTCAAGCCCCGAGCGATGAAGGGGCTTAGACAGGTTGTTCGATGAATCCGCATACGGATCAAACAAGCGCTACCCGGAAAAAAGAGGCCGCCTCCACAAAGGGGCTCGATGGAGTCGCCGTGAAGGTCACAAAACAATCCGTTCACGCTGGAGGCTCCAATTTGGTGAAGCCTGAGCAGATTCAAAAAATAAAAACACCATTAATCGCCGCGTTGGTTCTTCTGGCGGTCGTGGATATCTTCGTCCACGGAGATCATGCCACATTTATTTGGGATTCGATCCCGGGATTCAGCGCCGTCTACGGCTTGATCACGACGGTGCTGATTATCGTGGTTTCCAAGTTTTTGGGGCATGCCTTTCTGATGAAGCCGGAAGACTACTATGATTGAACGGGAAATCTGCGGGTTATCGACGAAGAGACGGCGCGCCATTCAGGTGGTCGGAAAATTTGATAAACCGCATAACGGGTCTCCGGATTCGTCGAGATCCAAAGGGGGTTTCTCATGACCTTCAAAAGTGTGATTCGAAAACCGATTTTCGCGGTGTGGCTCCTTTTCCTGGCCCTCTTCTTGATCCTGGAGGCCTCCTTCCTCTTTGCCCAGACTCCCGCGGCCGGAGGCGCGGTTGAATACCGCGATCCTTCCTGGATCAGCAGCCGTAATTTCATCTGGATCCTCTCTCAGGTGCACCTCCTCTTCGGCGGATTCGTCCTGGGGGTGCCGATCTTCGCCTGGCTGTGCGAGGTCATCGGCATGGTGTCGAAGGATCGCCGGTACGACCACCTCGCCAAAGAGTTCACCATCCTGATCACCGCCTGTTTCGAGATGACCGCCACCTTGGGGATCATCTTCCTTTTTGCCCTTCGCGTCCTTTATCCGAAACTCTGGACCTATCTCACCGGTGTTTTTCTCCCCAGCTTTTACTTCTATCTCTTCCTTTTTGTCTTGGAAGGGGCGGCGCTCTACATTTATGCGGCGAAGTGGGACGCGATGCAGGGTAGGTACAAGCCCCTTCACATGTTCGTCGGCCTGATTCTGAACATCGTCGGCTTTTTCGTGATGATCGTGCCGAGCGCTTGGGCCTCTTTCCAGGCGAGTCCGGTCGTTTTGAACGAGGGAATGGGGTGGATCGAGAAGGCATGGGCCGCGGCGAACAACCCGACCTGGTGGCCGGTGAACATCCATCGAATCGTCGCGAATGTCGTTTTGGGAGGATATGTCTGCGGGGCGTACGCGGGAGTCCGCTATCTCGGCGCTAAAACGAGGGAAGAGCGCGAGCATTACGACTGGATGGGGTATGTCGGAAACTTCATCGGGATCTTCGGGCTTCTCCCGTTGCCCTTTGCCGGCTACTGGCTGATGCGGGAGGTGTATGAGTATAACCAGCAGATGGGGATCACCCTGATGGGGGGGATTCTCTCCTGGCTCTTTATCCTCCAGGCCCTTCTGATCGGGGTGCTCTTTCTCGGCTCCAATTACTACCTCTGGCAGGGGCTCATCACCCGGACGGAAGACGGGGTGAAATACAAGCCGTATATCGTCATCATGCTGGTCACCATTCTCGCTTGTATGGGGGTCTGGATGACACCGCACAGCTTGGTCGCCAGCATGGAAGAGGCGCGCGCGATGGGGGGAACCCATCATCCGATCCTGGGGGTCTTCGGGGTCATGTCGGCCAAGTTGACGGTGGTCAACATCATCATCCTGACCAGCTTCATGAGCTTCCTTCTTTATTGGAGGGCGAACCAGCAGATCACCGTCAAATGGGGAAAGGCGGCCCGCGTCTTTGAGGTTTTCCTCTTTTCGGTCGCGATTATCGGCGTGATCCTGGCCGGCATCTACGGCTACTTTGTTCCGGCGATTTACCGCGTCAACGTTCTCTCCGTCGCCCAGGTGTTGGCGGTTCTCTTCGTCCTCGCGCTGGTGACGCCGATGACAGGCATGATGCTCCGGGGGGCGAAGATGACCGGAAAAATGACCTGGGGAATCATGCGGCCGAGCTCCCAATATGCGTTGGTGATTAACGCGATCACCGTGGTCCTCACGATGAGCCTGATGGGTTATGCCCGTTCCGCGTCGCGGGTCCACTGGCATGTCTATGGGGTGCTGGAAGACACCTCCGCCTATGCCTATACCCCTCCGTTGGGGACGGCCGCCTTTCTTTTTTCGGTCAACACCCTTCTCTTCTTCTCTCTGGTCGCCGCGATCTTCTGGGTGACCACCCGGACGATCCGCTACGACGGTTTCTGCACGCAATATTTCTTCGTCGCTCCTTTTGTCGAATGGCTGGTGAGCCTTCCTGAAAAGCTCAGCGCGCCGAAACCGGTCGGTGAAGCGCGGTCCCCTTATTTCCGGAAGGTCGTGGGGGTCGTCGTCGGATTTCTGGCGGCGTTTACCTGGGCCGGCTTTATGGTTCCACAGAGCGTCGGTCTTCCCCCGACAAAAGAGAAGCTGGATGTGGCGAAAATTTCAACCGAGAAAGATCTGACGAGAATCGGCCAGAACATGTTTTTCGGTAAAGGGCAATGCGCCCTCTGCCATACGCTCGGGTCGGAAGGAGGGCGTTGTCCGACGCTCCAGAATGCCGGGGCCCGTCTGACGCGGGAGTTTATCTTCGAGACGCTGACAAAGCCGGACGCCTATGTGAAGCTCGATTTCGAGCAGGTGGAGCCGAAAAAGTATCCGGCGCAGATGCCTGTGATCAATCGGCCGCCGATCGATCTGACCGATCAGGAGCTGCTGACGGTGATCGCTTTCGTTCAAAGCCTCGGGGGAAAGGTCACGGTCGAACCGGCCGAGCTGATCGCCCTTGATCAGCCCGCTCCGGTTGCCGAGCCGGCGGAAGGAGAGGCGCCCGCTCCGGAAAGGCTGGAAAGCCGGCGAGAAGTAGGACACACAGGATCCTAAGAAGAGTTCAGTTGCAGATCAGGCGGGGATTCGGTCTTTGTTTTTTAGCCTTGGCGTTGGCGGCGGGTTGCGGCTCCAAGGCCGACGAGAAACTTGAGTTCGGCGCTGTTTCAAATGAACGGGACCTGGTTGAGATCGGGGAGAAGATTTTTTTCGGAAAAGGCCAATGCGCCCTCTGTCACACCCTTGGAGGAGAAGGCCGGGGGAAGTGTCCCGATTTAGAGGGGGCGGGGGAACGTCTCACGCGGGAGTTTATCTACGAGACGCTGACGGAGCCGGATAAATATATCCGGCTCGATTTCGATCCCGCAGAGCCGAAAAAATATCCGGCGCGGATGCCGGCGGTCGATCAGCCGCCGATCGGTTTGACGGAGCCCGAGTTGTTGACGGTGATCGCCTTCGTTCAGAGCCGGGGGGGAAAGATCACGGTCAGCCCGGTGGAACTGAAAAGATAGGACAAGAAAGCTGACTCGGTCAGCAGGTGAGGTCGCTGCGATGGAAAAAATAAAAAAGAAGGGGATGCCTCCCGGGCTCAGAGTGGCCCTCTCTTTGGCTCTATTTTATCTCTTCTTGAGGTTTATCGTTCAACCTCCCCTCCCGTTCAGCGTCATTTTTATGTATATGGCGATGGCCGTGGCGGGGGCGATCATGTATCTCACCCTGTTTTTCGATATCAAAGAGGTGATCGTCAACCCGATTTATACCTTTTTGGGGGGGGGCGTGGAAGGGGGGGTGGCCAAGGGGGGGCGGTATGCGCTTCTGGTCGCCATGCCGCTGGTCGTCTGGTTCGGCTCGTATCAGAAATTCAATAAAGAGATTCAGCCGCCGCTCGATCCGCGCGTGATTCATCCGGCTCCTCCGGTGGAATTTACCGGTTTGTATAATCCCTTCAACGTCGAAGACAAAGAAACGCTGCGGAAAAGCGTCGCGGACGGGAAAGAAATTTATTATAAAAATTGCATCTTCTGCCATGGCGATCTGCTCGACGGCGACGGGATTTTCGCGCATGGATTTAACCCCAGGCCGGCCAATTTCCAGGACCCCGGGGTTCTTCCGATGCTTCAGGAGTCGTTTCTCTTCTGGAGAATCAGCACCGGCGGGATCGGGCTTCCGCAGGAGTCGACCCCCTGGAGTTCGGCGATGCCGAAATGGGAAGACATGCTGACCGATGAAGAGCGGTGGAAGGTGATTCTCTTCCTCTCTGATTATACCGGATTTGTGCCGAGAAGTTGGGAGTAGATCGGTCTTGATGAGGAATCCAATGTTAAGAAGAGCGATCGGACGATACGGACTGACTCTGATGTTGATTTTCGGGGCCGCTGTTTCACCCGTCTGGGCCGACGAGGAGGCCGCTCCTGAAGCGAAAAAGTCGGACGATAAAAGTAAAGGTGTCGTCAGCGTGGAGCTTGGAAAGGAAGTCTATATCAAGCGGTGTCTCGGCTGCCACGGCGCGGAAGGGGCCGGAGACGGCCCGGCTGCATTGCGGTTCAAGCCGGTGCCGAGAGACTTTACGAAAGGTCTATTCAAATATAAATCGACCCCCCATGGGAGCGTCCCGACCGATGAAGACCTCATCAAAGTGGTCGTCCAAGGGCTCCCCGGCACGGGAATGCCGGCCTGGAAAAGCATTTTGAAAGATAATCAAATCCGCTCGGTCGTTCAGTATATCAAAACCTTCGCGCCGCAGTTCAAGGACGCGGCGCCCAAGCCGATCACGATCGGCCCCGAAGTCAAATCTTCGCCGGAGAGCATCGAGAAAGGGAAGGCGCTCTTCAAAGAGCTCGCTTGCTTCATGTGCCACGGCGAGGAGGGGCGGGGAAATGGACCCCTTGCCCCCACGCTGAAGGACAATTTGGGGCGTCACGTTCAGCCGCGAAATCTGACCAAGGGCTGGATCTTCCGTGGAGGGGGGGCACGGGAGAATATCTATATGCGGATCAACACCGGCTTGATGGGAACGCCGATGCCCTCTTTCGCAGACAAACTCGACAATGAAAAGAGCTGGCATATCGCCAATTACGTCAATTCGCTTTCCCAGTATCCGGGGGTTCCCAATTGGAACGTCGCCGTAATGGCGAAACCGATCGAAGGGGATGTTGCCGACGATCCGGACGATCCCCGCTGGAACGACCTGGAACGGCATAGTTTCCCGCTGGTCGGCCAGGTCACGATCGATCCGAGGATGTTCACCCCGACCGTCGATATGGTCACGGTGAAGGCGATGTACAACGAGAAGGATCTGTCGCTTCTTGTCATCTGGGACGACCCGACGAAAAGTGTGGCGACGCCGGCGGCCGGAGAGACGGTCCCCGAAATTTTCGATGACGCCGTCGCCATTCAGTTTCCGACCAAAATGTTGCCGGGGACCCAAAAACCATACTTCATCATGGGGGATGTGAACCACTCGGTCTATGTCGCCCGCTGGAACGGAAGAACCAACAGCGTCGACGAGTTCAATGCGAACGGGACGGAGGTTCGGGTCGGGCTTCGGATCACGCCGCAAGAGGAGACCAACTGGCAATTTAAGGGAAAAGGGAAGTATCACCAGGGGCAATACAAGGCCGTGTTCAAGCGGCCCCTCGTCACCGAAGATAAAGAAACCGATTTGCAGATCCAGCCGGGCGTTTTTTACCCGATCGCTTTTACCGCCTGGGACGGCTCCAACGGGGAGCGGGACGCGATGCGATCTTTATCGGCCTGGTATTCCCTTTATCTTGAGGTGCCCGCGTCGAATGATCGCTTCATCTATCCGACCCTCTTTCTCTTGGTCGTTGTCGGTGTGGAGTGGTGGATCGCCCGAAGTTACCGGAATGGGAATGGAAATGGGAAGCAGAAATGATCTTTCTCTCTGTTGGAAAGGAATCTAGGTAATGAAGAAGCTGCAATTTGTGCTGATTCCGGCCATCATTCTCGTTATCGGCGGGGTTGCGTTTTCATTCTTATTCGAAGATAAACATGTCGCCAAGGGGAGGAAGGTTTTCAGCCGATATTGCACCCCTTGTCATGGAGACAGCGGCCGGGGAGACGGGTATAATGCAAAAAATCTCGACCCGCATGCGCGCGACCTGACCGACGGGACCGAAGAGTACATGGCAAAGCTGACGAATGAAGAAATTTACGAGGTCATCGAACAAGGGGGCTACGGCGTCGACCTCTCCGCAGGGATGCCGACCTGGGGAAAACATTTTTCAGAAGAAGAGATCTGGTCTCTCGTCGCCTTTATCCGGACCCTTCATTCTTATGACGGCCCGCCCGTGATCTTTGATAAAGAGAAGCCGTACCAAACGGCCCGGCCTCGGACCCCCCCGGTACAGGAGGCGGAGTTTGTTTCCCTTTTCGAGGAGAAGGTTTCCGATGACGACGGGCGTCAAGAAATGATCGATCAGGGGAAAGAGGTCTTTGTCGATCGCGGATGTGTCGCCTGTCATCAGATCGACGGGGAAGGGGGGGAGCTCGGTCCCGATTTAAGCCGGGTCGGTTTTATGTTACAGCCTCAATTTATTTACCGTTGGGTCCGGAATCCGCTGTCGTTCAAACCGCATACCCGGATGCCGAACCTCGATCTGTCGGATGAGGAGGCCTTGGCCGTCACCATTTATTTGAGCACGTTAAAAGGATCGTCGGAAGAAGTTCAAAAAGCGGAGCCGCATCGATCGGGGGCCGATCCCTTGCAGCGACGTTCCTGACGGCGGACAGAAATGAAACGGTTTCTCCCCGCCGCGGCGGCGGCTCAGGAGTCCTGACTTTTCACAGTGAAGAGCCGTCCTTAAAAAAGTCTCCCCGGACTCGGGAGGCGATCGCGGCGGGAGAAAAATTTACATCGCGCTTTTGACCCGCGGCGGGAAGCGCAGCGCTGGAATGGAATTTTACAGAGTCTTCAATGGAGGTCAAGAAAGAGGCCCATTGGGATGAGAAGGGAAGAAAGCGCGTCTGGATCATTGACATATTTAGTTCGCTGATTTATGATACGGCGACTTGGCTCCCTCGAAGCGTCTCTTCGGGGAAATTATCCTGACGGAATGCAATTGGCGATCTTCCTTATTTTCATCCTTTCCCTCGTAACGATTACGCCCAAGCCTGCGTTTGCAACGCACGAAGTCGACCATCGATATATTGTCTCCGGTTACGTTCGGGACGCGGAAGGAAACGCCCTGAAGGGCGTCGATGTGCTCTTAGAGCATAAAAGCGGGCAGAAGTTTAAGGTTAAGACGAACGGCTCCGGTTATTACGAGACCCTCTTTCACCTCCACGACGAAGATCTCGGAGATGAGATCACCGTCACGGCGGGAACCGAGGTCAAGAAGGTCGCCGTCGCGTTCAAAGCGGGCGATAAGGTGACACACCGGGGGGGGAGCGCCGACTTCGGCGCGCCCGGGAAATCGTCGCCGTTTGCCTGGATTTATTGGACCGGCGGGTTCGGTCTTCTGGCGGCGGTTCTTTATTTCGGTCTCTTTCGGAAAAAGAAGAAGAAAGAGGCCCCGCGCAAAAGCAGGAAAAAGAAGTGAGATCTTCCGTTTAGATTCACATTGAAGAAACACATCACCGCTTCAAAGCGGTGCGGAGGAGGTTCCATATGAATCCCGGTGGCAAGAAAGACAGTCCGCAAAATCCGCAACAGCAGCAGACGGATGTGACCCGGAGGCGGTTTTTTACCCTCATGGGCCTGGGGATCGGCTGGGGCGGGTTTGCCGCGGCGCTCGGAGGAAGCGGCGTCGGCGCCCTTCGGTACATGTTTCCAAACGTCCTTTACGAGCCCCCCACGGTCTTCAAAATCGGAAAGCCGGATGATTACGGAATCGGCGTCGATAACAAGCTGAAGAAAGAGCGCCAGATCTGGGTGGTCCGAAACGAGCGGGGAATCTATGTGATGGTGGCGATTTGCCGTCATCTCGGATGCACCCCCAACTGGTTCGACGACCAAAAAAAGTTCCGGTGTCCCTGCCATGGAAGTATTTATGACGTGGCGGGGAATGTCGTCGGCGGTCCGGCCCCCCGGACCCTCTGGCGGGCGGCCCTTTCAATCGATCCGGTCGACGGACAGATCGTCGTCAACTTTACGCAGCGCCAGGATCCCGATCCGAAGGGAACGGAGGAAGGGTTGATGGTCGACGAAAAGAGCCGGGAAGTTCCACCGTTTTTCTTAGAGGTATAGCGGAGTCCGACCTGTCGGACAGGTCGGACAAGAAGGGAAGGAGAGCCATTCGGAATGAATAAGTTACTCGATCAGATTCGGGAGAATGTGACGCAGACGCAGGTCTGGAAGTCGATCTTCCGTCACGGTTACCCGAACACCGACGCCAACCGGGCGCTGGTGATGTTCAGCAACGTCATCCTCCACCTCCATCCGGTTCGCGTCCGTCGCGGCGCGTTGAAGATCAAATTCACCTGGTGTCTCGGAGGGTTGACCTTCTTCTTTTTCGTTCTGTTGGCCGTTACCGGCGTTTTCCTGATGTTCTACTATGTCCCCGATACGCGGCGGGCATACAACGACATTAAAGACTTGGGAACGGTCATTTACTTCGGCAGCCTCTTCCGGGCGCTCCATCGCTGGTCGGCGCATGCCATGGTCTTCTCCGTCTGGATGCATATGACCCGCGTCTTCCTGACCGGGTCGTATAAGCCTCCCCGCGAATTCAACTGGGTGGTCGGGGTGATCTTGCTGGTGGTGACGTTGGTCATGAGCTGGACCGGCTATCTTCTCCCCTGGGATCAGCTGGCTCTCTGGGCGGTGACGGTCGGGAGCAAGATGGCGGAAGCGACGCCGCTCGTCGGGAACGCGGGACCGTTCGGTCCGGAGCTGGGGATGACGATCAACAACGATGTTGCCTTCGTCTTGTTGGGAGGAACGGTCGTGGGGCAGAGCGCGCTGCTGCGGTTCTACGTCCTTCATTGCCTCGGACTGCCGTTGGTGATGGCCCTCTTCATGGCCGTTCATTTTTGGAGGATCCGGAAGGACGGATTCTCCGGGCCGCTTTAATCGATTCGTTTGGTTTGAGGAAGAAACATGGCTGAAAAGGAAACAGCGCTTGGGACAATTCCGAAGCGGGACGGGAATTCGGGCGGGCTCGCCGCTTTAATCAAGAAATCGGCGGCCGACAAGATGGGGCCGGAAGATCACGTCCTGGTCTGGCCGAATCTGGTCTACATCGAGTTGATCTCGATGTTGGTCGCCACCGCGGTACTTCTCTTTCTCTCCCTCGTTTCGCCGGCGCCGCTGGAGGAGTTGGCCAGCGCCGATACCACGCCGAACCCGACAAAGGCCCCCTGGTACTTCTTGGGCCTGCAGGAGCTTCTGGTCTATTTCGATCCCTGGCTCGCCGGCGTGGTCCTCCCCTCCTTGATCATCGTCGGACTGGTTCTTCTTCCCTACATCGATCCGAATCCGCGGGGGAAAGGTTATTATACCTACTCCGAGAGAAAGTTCGCCGTACTGGGATTTTGTTTCGGGCTGGCGCTTTGGTACATCTTGATCGTGATCGGTGTCTGGTTCCGGGGGCTGGATTGGTCGTGGTATTGGCCCTGGGACAATTGGAAGGCGCACAAACCGATCACAGGGGGCCTCGTCGATCTGGAGGTCGTGATCCAGAACACGCTCGGACTGCCCGAAGCCCCCCTCGTCACGCTCGGCCGGTACGGCGTCACGATCGCCAACCTGATCACCTGGGCGTTGTTCCTGGGATATTACGCGGTCGGATTCAGCATTCCTTTTCTCTTCATGAGAAAGTTTTACAATTCGTTGGGGTTTGTCCGGTACAATTTGATGATGTTCCTTTTCCTTTCGATGCTCGGCGTGCCGCTGAAGATTTATTTAAGACTGCTTGCCAGCATCAAATATGTGCTGGTGACCCCCTGGTTTAAAATTTAGGCGATTTGGAGAAAAAACGATGGATGATCGATTGGGAATCGGGATTTTCATCACGGTCGGGACTCTGCTTCTCATGGGGTTCTTCTTTGGAATCACCGTCTGGCTTGAGAGCGCTTTCAAGAAAGAGAAGCAGAAAAAATAGGAAGGGATCGATCGATTTATGGTAAAGCACGCTTTATTCGCGGTCTTCAGTGTTCTGGTTCTTTTCCTGCTCGGGATGTTTGCCTATCGCGAGCAGAATCCGGAATGGAAAACATATCAGGCTGAATACTACAAAAAGCTGGCCCAGGCGGTGAACGACCCGAAGATCGCCGGCACCCCGTTGAAGGTGAAGCAGGTTTGGAATCAAAGCCTGAACCGGGCCGATCGCTGCACCACCTGCCACGGCGGCATCGATAATCCGGCCTTCGAAAATGAGCCGCAGCCTTACAAGACGCATTCCAATTTTGCGAATGAAGGCTATATCTCGAAGCATGCTTTCGAGAAATTCGGCTGCACGATCTGCCATGAAGGGGACGGCCAGGCGGTGACTGTCAGTAAAACACACGGCGTCGTCAAACACCTCGATCGGCAGCTTCTGACCGGACCGTATGTTCAGACCGCCTGCACCAAATGCCACTATGAGCTCTACAACCCCGAGGTCTACTGGCCTGAAGTGGAGACCTTGATGGAGGGGAAAAAGTTGGCCGTCGAGCTCGGCTGCGTCGCCTGCCATGCGATCAAACAGTTCGGAAGCAATGCGACCTTGGCGCCGGAGCTCTCCGCCATGGGGAGCAAAACCGAGCTTTCCTTCTATCTCGTCCACGACTTCTCAAGAATCGAATCGAAAGATCATCTCACCCGGGTGTGGGAGTTCGAGCACTTCAAGGACCCGCAGAAGATCGTGCCGGGGACGATGGACGCGGCCGACCCGAAAGATCGGACCCCTCCGACCATTATGCCGAATTGGGGATTGACCGACGAAGAAGCGACCGCCCTGACCGTGTTCACCCTGTCGTTGAGAGATCCCAAGGTGGAGCGAATCCCGAGGGAGTACTTCCCGAAGCTCGACGAGCACGACGAGTTCTTGCAGTATCGCCAATAATTTTTTTATCGGAAGCTCCTGCTCCTTTTTCAGGAGCAGGAGCTTCTCCTTTTCCATCTCCGTCCGAGCTCCCGTTCACCGGAAGCATCTTCCGGGGCCGACGCCTTCCTTGTCCGGAACGGATTCTCCTTTCCTCATAAATCGTTGACAATCGACTTTCTTATGGTATCAATAACCTGTTCGTCGCGCGGGCGATTCGGGAAGGTCATCCGCCGGCCTGATCAAGGGATCTTATGACGATTGAAGTCATCATCGTTCTTTTGCTGGTCGTCTCGGCCGTCGTTCTCTTCGCGAGCGAGCGGTTTCCGGTCGACATGGTCGCCTTGATCCTCATGGCGACCCTTCTTTTGAGCGGGATCATCACCCCGGAGGAGGGGATTTCCGGCTTCAGCAACACGGCGACCGTGACCGTCGGGGCGATGTTTATTCTGAGCGCCGGTCTTTTTAAAACGGGGGCGCTCAACTTTATCGGCGTCGCGCTGGCGAAAATCGGAAAGCGGAACTTCTGGATCGCCTTGATCACCATGATGGCCGGCGTGGGGGTGATCTCCGCGTTCGTGAACAACACGGCGGCGGTCGCCATCTTCATGCCGATCGTTCTCGGCGTCGCGCGCGATGCCAAGGTAAACCCCTCCAAGCTCCTGATGCCGCTTTCTTTCGCGTCGATGTTCGGAGGGGTCTGCACCCTGATCGGAACGTCAACCAACATCCTGGTCAATTCGATCGCCGAGCGATACGGACAGCCTCCTTTGCGGATGTTCGAGTTTTCCTCCTTCGGCCTGGTGATATTCGGCGCCGGAATGGCGTATATGATCCTGATCGGCGTCCGGCTGATTCCCAACCGGAGAGGAGGGGGGGATCTGACCCATAGTTTCGGGATGGGGGAGTACCTGACCGAGATCGTCCTGCTTCCGCAGGCAAAGTCGGTCGGACAACGTTTGAGGGATTCGCAGCTGGTCCGGGATCTGGATGTCGATGTCTTGGAGGTCCTCCGGGGAGGGCGGCGCCTTCTGCTCCCTTCGCCCGAAATCGTCTTCCAGGCCGACGACCTCTTACGGGTTCGATGCAACGTCGAGAAGATCAGGCAGCTCCAGGAGCGGGAGGGAATTCTCCTCAAACCGGGAATAAAATGGCGGGACGAGGATCTGGAGTCGGCCCAGACGGTTTTGGTGGAGGCGGTCATCGCCCCGAATTCCGTCCTGGAAGGGAAGTCCCTCAAACGGGTGCGGTTTCGCCATCGGTTCAACGCCACGGCCCTGGCGATCCGGCATCGCGGCGAGGTGATGCACGAGCATTTGGAAACGACCCCGCTTCGGGCGGGGGACGCCCTCCTCATCGAGGCCCGGCGCGATCGCCTCGATCAGTTGAAGCAGCACCCGGCGTTTGTCTTCGTCTCCGAGGTCGGGCTGCCGGAATTCCGGAAGGAAAAGATCGTCCCGGCCCTGGCGATCATCTCCGGGGTCGTCCTGGGGGCCGCCCTCAACCTGCTGCCGATCGTGGTCGGCGCGATCGTCGGATCGGTGTTGCTGATCTTGACCGGGTGTCTCTCCCTCGAAGAGGCCTATGAGGCGATCGATTTGAAGGTCATCTTTCTGCTGGCGGGGGTCCTCACCCTCGGCACCGCGCTCGAGAAGACCGGCGCGGCGCGGTTCCTCTCCCAATTCCTCATCTCCGGCGTCGGCCTGCTTGGACCGACGGCGATTCTCTTCACCCTTTTTCTCCTGACGACCCTCTTGACCAACGTGATGTCGAACACCGCCACGGCGGCGCTGCTCGCCCCGATTGCGATCGTCACGGCGGAATCGCTCGGCGTCAGCGCCCGGCCCTTTCTGATGGCGGTGACCTACGCGGCTTCCCTCAGCTTCATGACCCCGGTCGGGTATCAGACCAACACCCTCATCTACGGGCCGGGACAATATCAGTTCTCCGATTTTCTCCGGGTGGGGACCCCCCTGAACCTTCTCTTCTTGTTGTTAGCCGTTTATTTTATCCCGCAATTCTGGCCTTTCTAGAGGAGGCGTGAGATGAACGTTTTACAAGGTTTTTTGGAACAGGTGAGAAGCTGGATCAACTTCCCGATTTTCACGCTCGGTGGGACCCTCTTTACCCTCTGGTCGCTTCTCTATATCGTGGCGCTCCTGGCGCTCCTCTTTTATCTCTCCGGAAAGCTCAAACGGTGGGTGGTCGATCAGCTTCTTTCAAGAAGCAACGTCGACATCGGCATCCGCCAGGCGACCGGGACGATCATCCGATATATCGTGGTCGCGATCGGATTCTTGGTCATCCTGCAGTCGGCGGGGATCAATCTGAGTGCCCTGACGATTCTGGCGGGGGCGCTCGGGATCGGCGTCGGGCTGGGGTTGCAGAGTATCACGAACAATTTCGTCAGCGGGATCATCATTCTTTTCGGCCGTCCGATCAAGGTCGGAGACCGGATCGAGGTCAACGATGTGGTCGGGGACGTGATCCATATCTCCCCCCGCGCCACCACCGTCGTCACGAACGACAACATCGCCATGATCGTTCCGAACTCGGAATTCATCTCTTCAACGGTGACCAACTGGAGTTACACCGACCGGAAAGTCCGATTCAGTATTCCGGTGCCGGTTTCCTACCGCTCCGATCCGGAGCGGGTTCGGGCGCTTCTCATGGCGGTGGCCGAGGCCCATCCGGGGGGCCTCGGAGAACCGGAGCCGGACGCGCTCCTGGACGGCTTCGGCGACAGCGGCTTGAATTTCGTTCTCCGCGTCTGGAGCCAGCGATACACTTCCCGGCCGGGGGTGCTCCGAAGCGAGCTCAATTACGCGATCATCAAGAAATTCAGAGAAGAGGGGATCGAGATTCCTTTTCCCCAGCGGGATATTCACATTCGAAACGGGGGAGAGGAGGCGGAGGGAGCCGCCTCCCGATAAATGCAAAAGAAAAAAGCTCCTGATGGGCTTATTCGAAGGGGTAGTCACATTCTAGCCCCTTACGGCGGGGAGCTTCAATGCTTCTGCTCGGTCGTAAACCGCATCAGGTCCCGATGTTTCCCCACCAGAATCAGGACGTCCCCTTTCTCGATCCGATATTCCGGGGAAGGGTAGAGCTCCAGCCGCTCCGGCTCCTTCCGCAAGCCGATTTTTTGGGAGAGGCTTTCTTCCTTTTTCTTGACCGCCAGAAGGATCAGTCGCCACGATTCGTTCAATTTCAGGTCGGCCAGCGATGTTCCTGCCAGCGCCTCGGGGGCGTCCCAATGAACGATCGAATAATTCTGAGAGAGCTCGATGTAATCGCGGATTCCCTCTCCCGAGATCGCCTTCGCCAGACGGCGTCCCATTTCATCTTCGACGAAGATGACCCGGGTCGCCCCGATCAATTCGAGAATCTTCTTCTCCCGATCCGAATAGGCGCGAACGATGATCTCTTTGATCCCCATCTCTTTCAGGATCACCGTGGTGACGACGCTTGCTTCCAAGTTCTCTCCGATGGCGACGATCGCCACATCGACCCGATCGCACCCGATCGATTTGAGCGCATCGGGATCGGTGCTGTCGAGCTGAACGGCGTGAGGAACACGCTCCTTGACCTCCTCCACCCGCGCCATGCTGGCATCGACGGCAATGACCTCTTCCCCGATGGAGGAGAGGGTTTTGGCCAGACTGATTCCGAACCGGCCCAATCCAATGACCAGAAAACGTTTCATAAGAATTTTCTACCCCACAATCACTCTTTCTTCCGGATAGTGATAAATCCCCCGGCTGGTCCGCTCCGCCAGGGTATAGGCGATCGTAAGGGGACCGAGCCGCCCGATAAACATGATCAAAATCAGAATCGCTTTCCCGAGCGGGGAGAACGCGCCGGTATTCCCGATCGAGAGTCCCACCGTGTTGAACGCCGAGACCGCCTCGAACAAGATCACTTTAAAATCCCCTTCCTCGACCGCCAAGAGAGCAAGGAGCAGGAGCGCCAGCAGGGCCGATGAGATAAACCCGACCGAGAGCGCCTTCTGGACCGCTTGAGGCGCCAGCCTCCGATGGAAGATCTCGATCTCCTCGCGTCCCCGTAGGAGGCTCCGCAGCGTCGCCAACATCACGCCGAAGGTGGTCGTCTTGATCCCCCCCGCGGTCGAGATCGGCGAGCCTCCGATCCACATCAGGAGAATGATCAGAAAAAGGCTCGCATCGGAAAAGCGGGCGATGTTCAGCGTATTGAACCCGGCGGTCCTGGCCGTGGCCGATTGGAAAAAGGCGGCGATCCACTGATGATACCAGGGAAGCGGGGCGAGCGCTCCTCGATATTCGAGGAAATAGATCCCGAGGGTCCCCGCCACCAGGAGCCCGGCCGAAATTGCCAAGACCATTTTGGAATGGAACGTCAATCTCCAGGAGGTCGGACCCCTTCCGAAGAGGGGATAGTTCCCCAGGTTGTGCAGCACAGGAAAGCCGAGTCCGCCGAGAATGACGAGACCGATGATGGTCAGGCTCACCCCGGGCCGATCGACGTAACCTTCCAGATTCGCCGGAAAGAGGGAGAAGCCGGCGTTGCAGAAGGCGGAGACCGAATGAAAAATTGCTTGGAAAAGGGCGTTCGGCGTTGCATCCTCAAGAAGGGTCCAGAGCAGCAGGGCGCCGAACGCTTCGATCGTCAGTGTGATCACGAAGATGGAGCCGATCTCCCTCCGGACCGATCCGATCGATTCGACCTCCAGGACCCCTTGGAGGGCGATCTCCTCATGCAGCGGCATGCGCCGTCGGGGAAGAAAGAAGATGAGGGCCCCGAAGGTCATGATGCCGAGTCCGCCGAGCTGGATCAGGAGGAGGATGACCCATTGGCCGGCCGTTCGATAATATTCGGAGATCGGGGCGACGGCTAATCCGGTCACCGTGGTGGCCGAGGTGGCGGTAAAGAGGGCATCGATAAAGGAGATCTGAGAGGGGTCGGCCACCATCTGGGGGAGCGAGAGGATCAGGGCGCCAGCGAAGATCAACAGGGCAAAGCTGAGCGCCAGGGTCTGCGCCGGTTTGAGATGGAGCCGATCGAGGAAAGTAGCGATGGTTTTCAGCCGCATCGCATAGATCGAAAAAGCCGCGCCGAAAAAGATCATGCTGTAGAGACGGTAGGTATGAATCGGGAAGATGTCCGGCTGGTCCCACCTTTGGAAAAAGAGGATCCCTTTCTCAAAGTAGAAGAGAAGGGCGATCAGAAAAAGTGCGACGGGGACCAGCCGCTTTCTCCATGAGAGATGCCTGAAGCGGAGCAGAAGATAGCGCTCCTCGAAAGTCAATTTGATCAGGCCCCCCGCTTGCAGCAGGAGGGCGGCCGCCTTGAAGAAGATCGGAAACCAAATCGAGAAATCGAAGAGAAAGGAGAGAAGTAAAATGCCGGAAAGGGAGGCGACCTTGATCTCCCTGATCGACGAGGCGGTCAAGTCGAAAACCTGCCGGACGAAGGTTGCCGGACGAGATTCTCGAGCGGCGGAGAGGAGGAATCGAACCCATCCCTCCCGCTTCATGCTGTCGGTTGAAGCCCCCTTCAATCGGTTCTCCTGAGGATACGATGGGCCGATGCTATCATATCTTCGCGGAATTGGCAAAGCGGGGTGATCCGCTTTTAAAAGAGTAGGGGCGTATTGCAATACGCCCCTACAACGGAAAAGATTCGATTCAAATGCGGTTTTTTCCTGTTTATCCTCTCATCAGCGCGATCATCGCCAGCGGCGGAAGGGTGATCCGCAGCGAGTAGGGGCGTCCGTGGGAGGGGATCGGCTCGGCCAAGAGGCCGCCGCCGTTTCCGAGGTTGCTTCCGCCGTAGAAGCTTGAATCGCTGTTGAGCCGCTCCTGCCAGAATCCTTCGGCGGGGACCCCGATCCGATAGTCGAGGCGGGGGACCGGGGTGAAGTTGCAGACAAAAACAACCGGCTGGTCCGGGTTCTCCCCCCGGCGCAGGAAGATCAGGGTGCTGGCCGCCGCATCGTTCAGATCGATCCATTCGAAGCCGGCCGGGTCGAAGTCTTTCTGGTAAAGCGCCGGCTCTTCCCGATAAAATCCGTTGAGGTCGGCGACCCACTGCTGGAGCTGCCGGTGCGGGGGATATTGCAAAAGATGCCAATCGAGACTCCGATCGTGGTTCCATTCCGTTCCCTGTCCGAGCTCCCCCCCCATGAAGAGGAGCTTTTTGCCGGGATGGGCGTACATGTACCCGAATAAGAGCCTCAGGTTGGCAAACCGCTGCCAGTCGTCCCCCGGCATCTTGGAGAGGAGCGAGCCCTTTCCATGGACCACCTCGTCATGAGAGAGCGGAAGGACGAAATTCTCGGAAAAGCCGTACCAGATGCTGAAGGTCAGCTGGCCGTGGTGGTATTTTCGATGAACGGGGTCCTTTGAAAAATAAGAGAGGATGTCGTGCATCCATCCCATGTTCCATTTCATCCCGAAGCCGAGCCCCCCGAGATAAGTCGGCCGGGAAACCATCGGCCAGGAAGTCGATTCTTCCGCGATCGTCTGGGTGTCGGGGAAGTGGCCGTAGACCGCTTCGTTCAGCCGTTTCAAGAAGGAGATCGCCTCCAGATTCTCCCGGCCGCCGTACATGTTCGGTATCCATTCTCCCTCTTTCCTGGAGTAATCGAGATAGAGCATCGAGGCGACGCCGTCGATCCGAAGCCCGTCGATGTGGTACGTCTCCAGCCAGAAGAGGGCGCTGCTGATCAGAAACGCCTGCACCTCGTTGCGCCCGTAGTTGAAGATGGCGCTGCTCCAGTCGGGATGGAATCCCTTTCGGGAATCGGCATGTTCGTAGAGATAGGTCCCGTCGAAGTAGGCGAGTCCATGTTGATCGGTCGGGAAGTGGGAGGGAACCCAATCGAGAATCACGCCGATGCCGTTCTGATGAAGGGTGTCGATCAGATACATCAGGTCCTGCGGCGTGCCGTACCGGCGGGTCGGGGCGAAGTAGCCGGTCGTCTGATACCCCCAGGAGCCGTAGAAGGGGTGTTCGGTGATCGGCATCAACTCGACATGGGTGAACTTCATCTCACGGAGGTATTCCGTCAGCGGTTTCGCCATCTCACGATAAGTCATCGGCCGGTCCCCCTCTTCGGGGACCCGCCGCCAGGAGCCGAGATGCATCTCGTAAATGGACATCGGGGCGGTCATCTGATTCCGCTGCGCGCGCTGCGCCGACCAGTCCTGATCGTTCCATTGATGCTGTAGATCCCACACGACCGAGGCGGTCCGGGGAGGGATCTCCGTGCAGAAGGCGAACGGATCGCTCTTCTCCACGGTGTATTGATGGTTCCGCGAGACGAGATGATATTTATAGAGGGCCCCCACGCCGATGTCGCTGAAAAATCCTTCCCAGATCCCCGATCCGTCTTCGCGGACCTTCAGGGGATGGGAGGCGGGATTCCAACAGTTGAAATCGCCGACGACCGAGACCGATTCCGCGTTGGGCGCCCAGACGGCGAAATAAACCCCCCGCCTCCCCTCCGATTCGATCGGATGGGCGCCGAGCTTTTCGTGAAGGTTGAAGTGGCTTCCCTCTTTCAGAAGGTAGATGTCATGCTCGGTCAGCAGACTGAGGGAGGGGAGGACTTTCTGCATTCGTTCTTTTCCACTCATCATCGGGCCTCCATCAGGTGAGTAATTCCTTTCAGCGGAATCATGATCCATTCGGGACGGTTGTTCAATTCGTATCCGATCTCGTAGACCGCCTTATCGAGGAGAAAGGTATTGAGCAACACCTCGATGTCCTCCCGCTCTTTCGGAATGAACGGGGCGTCTCCCGCGGTATCGAGGTAGGAGCGAAGAAAGGCCGCCGACGTGTACCGATACCAGAGATCGGCCCACGGTTCCAGCACCGGGACGTCCTCCGGCCGGATTGAGGCCTGCGTGACCAGCCCGCTGTAGGCTTTGTAATGGAAAGAGCGGATCATTCCCGCCACATCTCGAAACGGCGAGCGCTTCAGCCGCCGCTCGCTGAGGGGGCGCGCCGGCTCTCCCTCGAAATCGATGATGTAGAAATCATTCCCCGTATAGAGAACCTGTCCCAGATGATAATCTCCATGAATTCGGATCTTCATCGTCGAGATCTTCTTTCGGTAAACCGTCTTAAACCGCTCCAGGATCTCCCGTTCGGAATTCAAAACCTCCTGCGCTCCGGTCCGGACAGGTTCGGGGAGGCCTTTCAATTTCTGCCGCAGGAGCTGGAAGACCTGCCGCCCGTGGCTCTGCATCCCCTGGTAGACGGAGCGCTGATAGAGCAGCGTGTACGGTTCCGGCGCAAACTGGGAATCCTCCGTCGGGGAGGAGAGGGCGAGATGAAATTCGGCCGTCCGTTTCCCGAGCAAGGTCGCCATCTCCAGGTAGATGCTCCCGATCAGTTCATGGAGGAGGGGAGGGACTTCTTGGAAGGCGGTCTCCAGCAGGGAGGGGGGGGCCTTCGGAATGGCGTCGATCTCCCCCCGCTTCGAGAGGACCCGCTCAAAATAGCGCTCCACCGCATCGACCGTGTATCGCCAAGCGTCTCCCTCGTTCGGAACGAATCCCTGAAGCAGGCCGACGATCATCGGCTCCGCCCCCGGCCTCCGGTACTCGATGGCGCCGGCATAAGGGGGGATTCGGGAGAGAAGGGCGTTTTCGGTCAGGAACCGGCCGATCTCCAGATCGGGATTGATCCCTTCATCCAACCGCCGGTAGAGCTTGAAGAGAAAGGTCTGCCCGTATAAGAGATTGGAGTTGGTCTGCTCCCCCTTCAAGACCTGGGACGCGAGCAGGGCGCCTGCGGCCGCCGCCAGCGATTTAAACCGCTTTCCCGGAGAGGCGATGATCTCGCCCCGCGCCCCTTTGATCCGCTGTCGCTTCGAGATGATCGAGAGGAGGCAGTCTCGAAGCGCCTCATCGTAGATGCCGTCATAGAGAATCCCTTCCTGCTCGCCGATGACGCGGGCGATCACGCTGTGAGGGGCCTCTTCCGCGATTCGCGCAGCCCCCTCTCCGGAGGCGAAGGCGATCGGAAGAAGATAGGTTTCCGGCATTCCCTCCGTATAGTCGATCTGAAGCAGGAGAAGCTGCCCCGTGCTTCCCTCTTTACCGATCGGGATCGCCTCGAGGATATGGAGCTGCTCGATCTGCCGGGCTTTTCCGCCGTACCATCGGCATCCGACGATGTAGGCCGGGAAGGTGTTCCGTTCGAGCGTCTGCTTCTGCCTCCCCTTTAACACGTTCCGCCAATCGCCTTCGACGGAGATCTCGGGAATAATCCGTTTTCCGGAGGGATGCATCGATTCCTCCTTTTTTTGAAGGATAAAACGATAGTAGCCGTACGGACCGAGGGTGATCGTATAACGGCCGTCGCGGATTTCCGGGAACCGATTCCTGCTGAAGAGGGTCTCCGGAACGTGGCCGACGTATTGAGAGAGATCGAGCTCGGCGATCTGGGAGTGCCGTGAAAGATTGACGACCACGAGGATATGCTCTTCGTCCTTATAATGGCGCAGAAACGCGAGGACTTTGGGGTTGTCCGGCAAGAGGAATTCGATCGTTCCCCTCCCGAACGCCTTGTAATATTTTCGGGTCGCGACGAAGCGCTTCATGCTCCAGAGGAGCGAAGAGTGATTCCGCTCCTGGTTCTCGACGTTGACCGATTCGTAGTGATATTCCGGATCGATAATCGCGGGAAGGAAGAGCTTTTGCGGGTTCGCCTGTGAGAAGCCGGTGTTGCGGTCGCCGTTCCACTGCATCGGGGTGCGGACCCCGTTTCGATCTCCGAGATAAAAATTATCCCCCATCCCGATCTCATCGCCGTAGTAGATCACCGGCGTTCCGGGGAGGGAGAAGAGAAGAACGTTCATCAGCTCGATTTTCCGCCGGTCGTTTTCGAGCAGCGGGCCGAGCCGCCGCCGGATCCCGAGATTAATCCTCATTTTGGGATCGCGCGCGTAGATCCGGTACATGTAGTCGCGCTCCTCATCGGTGACCATCTCCAGGGTCAGCTCGTCGTGATTGCGCAAGAAAATCGCCCATTGGCCGTTTTCGGGGGGCGAGGGGGTCTGCTCCAGGATGTCGATGATCGGGAAGCGGTCTTCCATCCGAAGGGCCATGAACATCCGGGGCATGAGGGGGAAGTGGAAGGCCATGTGGCAGGCGTCCCCTTTTCCAAAGTAGGCGACGGCGTCCTCCGGCCACTGGTTGGCCTCGGCGAGAAGCATCTTATTTTTGAACTTCAGATCGACCCGCGTTCGGAGCTGTCTTAGAAACTCATAGGTCTCCGGGAGGTTTTCACAGTTGGTCCCTTCCCGCTCGTAGAGATAGGGGACGGCGTCGAGGCGCAACCCGTCCACTCCCATCTCCAGCCAGTGCTCCATCACCCGGAACATCTCTTTTCGGACGTGCGGGTTGTCGAAATTCAGATCGGGCTGGTGGGAGTAGAAGCGGTGCCAGTAGTAGGCTTTCGCCACCGGGTCCCAGGTCCAGTTGGAGGCCTCGAAGTCCTTGAAGATGATCCGGGCGTCCTTGTATTTCTCCGGGGTGTCGCTCCAGACGTAGAAATCCCGCCAGACGGAGCCCGGCTTGGCCCGCCGGGCCCGCTGAAACCAGGGGTGCTGGTCCGAGGTGTGATTGAGGACCAGCTCGGTGATCACCCGCATTCCCCGGCGATGGGCCTCCTTCAAAAACTCCTTAAAGTCGCGCAGCGTCCCGTAATCAGGGTGAATATTGAAGTAATCGGCGATGTCGTACCCGTCGTCCTTCAAGGGGGAGGGATAGAAGGGGAGAACCCAGATCGCCGTGATCCCCAGGTCCTTCAGATAATCGAGCTTTTGCGTCAGCCCCTTGAAATCGCCGACGCCGTCGTTATTGCTGTCGAAGAACGCTTTGATATGGAGCTGGTAGATGACGGCGTCTTTGTACCAGAGCGGGTTGTGTTCAGACCGGATTTCCTTTTCGGACATTCAAAACTCCTTGTGGCCAGACCGGGGCGGAGAGGCCGCCCTCCCCGAACGAATCAAAAACTTGATCATGCCACACCCGTTTCGGCGAGTCAATTCAGGGCTCCTCCGGACCGGTTGTCTCCTTCCGGAGGCAGGTCGATTTCCTCCTGTAGCGGTTCAACATGTTGAACCGCTACGATTTCCCTCGCCATCCCGGCGGATCAAAGCGGCGAGATCTCATCTTCCTTCTCGACCGGCTCGCCGGTGAACTGCTCTTCAAGGATGCGCCGCGCCAGATCCCGTCCTCCCAGGCCGAAGGCGATCGCCAGGGCGAGCATCACGGCGCCGAAGGCGATCGAAAAAGCGGTCACCACGACCCCCGTCGCCACCGCCATCTGCTCGAGCGCCATCGCCGCGGCGAGGAGAATGACGAAAAGACGGGTCAGCACGCTCAGAAGCCGCGCCGACGGGACGTTGGCGTTCACCAGGGAGAGGAGGACGGCGCGAGACGCGAAATTGGCGACGACGAGCCCGATGACGAAGAGAAGCAGGCCGATGAAAAGCTGCGGCAGGTAGGCGAAGAAGCGGGCGATCTGCGCCTCCAGGACCGGGAATCCGAGCGCGCTGACCCCCAACAGAATGAAGCCGATCCAGACCAGCCAGAAAATAAGACGGGAGACGACCTCGCTCGGCGGGGGAAGATTCGCCCTCCGCAGGAGCGAGGTGAACCCGGCCCCCTCGCTCAGATGATCGAACCGGACCAGGAGCAATATCCGGCGCGCCAGCGCCCTCAGAAAAATGGTAATCACCCACCCGACGAGGATGATGATGATCATCACCAGGAGCTTCGGCACGAATGCTGCGACCATTCGGGTGAAGGTCTCCATGGTTTCCGCCAGCCCTTTCATCACCGCTTCCGACATAGTCTCCTCACTGTTTGATGTTCCATCGTTCGATCAGGCCCGGTTTCTGCCGCTCGTATTCCAGGCAGAGCGCTTCAATCCGCTTCCCCACCTCCTCCGAGCCGGCGTCGGCGTTCTCCAGGACGAAGGAGCAGGCCCTTCCGAGATAAAGCGGGGTAAGCGCCTGAATCAAATGAGGCCGGTGAAGGACCCCCCGGTGGAACGCGGCGGCGAACTCATAGACCGTTTTCACCCAGAGGTCGTCCGGATAGCGAAACGCTTTGTCGTCCATCCCAGCCCGCTGCAGGATCGCCTGCCGTGTGTTCTGAGAGAGGATCGTTTCAAAGAGAGACGACAGCTCCCGCACGCCGGTCCGGAAGGTCTCGAGCATCCGGCGCTTGTTGATTCGGATCGGCTCCAGCCGCATCGCGTATTCGAATCCGAAGAGCGGCAGCGGCGCGGAGCCCTGCCGCCCGGGCCAGAACGCCGCGTCGCGCTCCACCTGCTCGAAGAGGGCGCCGACCGTCTTCCGGAGCGCCTCCGGCAGCGACGGCTCGTCCCGGCGCGAGGCGTGAACCTTCGGTCCCAGGAACGACTGGCCGATCCGGTAGCCCCCGGTCGCCGCGGCGGCGGTGATCGTAAGATCGATGCCGTGCGCGGAGAGGGTCCGGGCGTCGCGCTCTTTCGAGAGGAGCGCGCGGGCGAAGCGCCCGGAGAGGCCGAATTCGGGTCCGAGCGGCTCCCGGATCCGATGCCCGTAGATCGCCCGGACCATCGGATAGATCAGATTGCTGATCAGGAGGCCGTCGAATTTGTGGCGCTGGTAGAGGGGGGCGATCAGATCGAACGACTCCTTGTAGACCGGACGGAGCAGCGCGTCGATCCACTCGGGGGTGATGTTCTCCAGATCGCCGCTGACGACGGCGCAGGCTTTGGCCCTGACCAAGTCGGCGGCGGCGAGGAGGGTCCGCAGCGCCCCGTCCCTTCCGGGAGAGCCGGGATAGGGGGTGGTGATCCGGTGCAGCGTCCGAAGCGGCTGCGCGGAGAGAAGCGGGCGAAAATCGTCGATCGAGGCGGCCCGCACCTGCTCCGGCGTGCCGTCGGTCGAGCCGCCGTCGAGGTTGATCAGGGCGGTTCGCTCTCTCGGGAAGTACTTCACGAACCCGATCTGGACGGCCCGGACCACCTGTCCGACCGTCCCGGCATGATTGAGCGTCGGGATGCCGACCAGAAGATCGACCTCGCCGACGGCGATCAGCCGGTGAAGCAGATCGTCCGGAAGGAGGCTCTCGTCGGCCCCGGTCCGTTCCGGCGCCGGCGGGGGGACGGTCGGCGCTTGATCTTGAATCGGCAATGGGGTGGCCATCGGATCTCTTTCGCTGATAGGTTATAAGCGCCGCAGCTGGAACCAGAAGAAATGATACGGCGCCAGGGTCAACGGATAAGGGCGCTCCCCGATGCGGGGAAAAGCGTTCCGTCCGAACATCTCGATCGGGATTGCGCCGCGGAAAGGGCGAAGATCGAGCTCCACCGCCTGCGCCGATCGGGAGAGGTTGGTTACGACCAGAACGGTTTCGTCCTCCCATCGGCGGATGTAGGCGAGCACCCGGTGGTTCTCCGGATTGAGGAACTCGAGCGACCCTCTGCCGAAAACCCGGCTCGATCGGCGAAGCCGGATGATCTCCTTCATCCACGAGAGAAGAGAGTCCTCGGAACGCCGCTGCGACTCGACGTTGACCGCGGCGTAGCCGTAGACCGGATTCGAGATGATCGGCAGGTAGAGCTGCTCCGGGTCGGCGGTGGAGAAGCCGGCGTTCCAGCCGCCCCCCCACTGCATCGGCGTCCGGACACCGTTGCGGTCACCCAGATAAATATTCTCTCCCATCCCGATCTCGTCGCCGTAGTAGATCACCGGCGTTCCCGGCAGGGAGAAGAGAAGGGAGTTGAGAAGCTCGACCCGCCGGCGGACGTTTCCCATCAGAGAGGCAAGGCGTCTTCGGATGCCGAGGTTGATCCGCCCTTTCGGATCTTTGGCGTACTCGTCGTACATATAGTCGCGCTCTTCGTCGGTGACCATCTCCAGGGTCAGTTCATCATGATTGCGCAAGAAAATCGCCCATTGGCAGCTCTCCGGGATCGGGGGGGTCCGTTCCATGATCTCGACGATCGGTTTCCGGTCTTCCAGCTGGACCGCCATGAAGATCCGCGGCATGATCGGGAAGTGAAACGCCATGTGGAACTCGTTCCCTTCGCCGAAGTAGGGGCGGACGTCGGCCGGCCACTGGTTCGCCTCCGCCAGGAGGACCTTGTTGGCGTGGTTTTCATCGAGCCGCCGGCGGAGGAAGCGGAGAACGTCGTGGGTTTCGACGAGATTTTCACAGGAGGTCCCTTCGCGCTCGATCAGGTAGGGAACCGCATCGACCCGGAAGCCGTCGGCCCCCATCCGGAGCCAGTAGTCCATCACCTTCCAGATCTCCTCCCGGACGGCGGGGTTGTCGAAGTTCAGATCGGGCTGATGGCTGAAGAAGCGGTGCCAGTAGTACGCTTTCGAGACCGGGTCCCAGGCCCAGTTCGATTTCTCGGTGTCGAGAAAGATGATCCGCGCCTCTTTGTAGCGGTCATCGGTGTCGCTCCAAACGTACCAGTCGCGAAGCGGGCTCTCCCGGGAGCGCCGGGCCTCCTGGAACCAGGGATGCTGGTCGGAGGTGTGATTGACGACCAGTTCGATGATCACCCGCATCCCTCTGGCATGGGCCGCTTCCAAGAAGCGGCGAAAGTCTTCCATCGTGCCGTAGTTTTGATGGATGCTGTAGTAGTCGGCGATATCGTAGCCGTCGTCCCGGAAAGGGGAGGGGTACATCGGCAGCAGCCAGAGACAGTCGACCCCCAGCTCGTGCAGGTAGTCAAGCTTCGTCAACAGCCCCGGAAAGTCGCCGATCCCGTCGGCGTTGCTGTCGGAGTAGGCCTTGACGTGGAGCTCATAGAAGACCGCGTCTTTATACCAGAGCGGGTCGTCTTCCGTCCGGATCACGCTCGTTTTCCCTTTCTTTAAGTGAAAGGATCGAAATCGCGCTCGGAGTGGATCTTCCGCCGCACCCGGAAGATGTGGGCGGGAGAGACCATCGGGTCGAGGCGGATGTAATTCCACGCGTCGTGCCAGAGATAGCGGTCGCCGCCGATCAGATCGTGGAGCTGGTACGGCTCGCCCGGCGCGATCCCGAGCTCATCGATCGGCACCTGGACCCATCCGTGCTGAAGATGGTGCGGGTCGAGGTTCACCGCGACGAGAATAATGTTGGAGAGATCTTCGGTCGTCTTGGCATAACAGATCAACTGGTCGTTGTCGGTCGTATAAAAACGGAGCCGGTCGTTCGCGTGAAGCGCCGGGCTTTCCCGCCGGATCCGGTTGACGCGCGCGACAAGATCTTTGATATTCCCGGGGCGGTCCCAATCCCAGGCGCGGATTTGATATTTCTCCGAATCGAGGTACTCTTCCGTTCCGTGAACTGCCCGGTTTTCGCATAACTCGAACCCGCTGTAGATCCCGTAGCTCGCGGCCAGGGTCGCGGCGAGCGCCAGCCGGACCTGGAACGCAGGACGTCCCCCGGTCTGGAGGTACTCGTGCAAGATGTCGGGGGTGTTCGCGAAGAAGTTGGGACGGAAAAAATCGCGCGCTTCTGTTTGCGTCAGCTCGGTCAAATATTCGGTCAACTCCTGCTTGGTGTTCCGCCAGGTGAAATAGGTGTACGACTGGGTGAAGCCCCCTTTCGCCAGCCCGTACATGACTTTCGGCCGGGTGAAGGCCTCGGCGAGGAAGATCGTCTCGGGGTGTTTCTTCTGAATCTCACCGATCAGCCACTCCCAGAAGCGGAACGGTTTGGTGTGGGGGTTATCGACCCGGAAGATCTTCACCCCCTGCTCAATCCAGAATTCGACGACGCTTTTAAGCTCCGTCCAGAGCCCTTTCCAATCGTCCGACTCGAAGTTGAGCGGGTAGATATCCTGATATTTCTTCGGCGGGTTCTCGGCGTATTTGATCGTCCCGTCCGGCCGGTGGCGGAACCACTCGGGATGCTCTTTCACGTAGGGGTGATCGGGAGAGCACTGAAAGGCGATGTCGAGGGCGACCTCCAACCCGTGTCGATCGGCCGCTTCGACAAAGTGTCTGAAGTCGTCGAGCGTTCCGAGATTCGGATCGACCGCTTTGTGGCCCCCCGCCTCCGAGCCGATCGCCCAGGGACTTCCCGGATCATTCGGTCCGGCGGTGAGCGCGTTGTTCGGTCCCTTCCGGAAGCTTTTCCCGATCGGGTGGATCGGGGGAAGGTAGAGGATGTCGAATCCCATCGCCGCGATCTCCGGCAGGCGCGATTCGGCCTCCAAAAAGGTGGCGCTCCGGTTCGGATCGGGGCCGGCCGACCGGGGGAACATCTCATACCAGGCGCCGTAGCGGGCACGGATCCGGTCGACGGTGACCGCCAGGATGCGATCGTACCGGGTCGCCCGGCTCCGGTCGGGGTAGCGGGAGACCCGGTCGGCGAGTTTCTCATCGAGCGCGATCGCAATGCGTTCCTTCTGTGGCCGTTCGCTCGACAACGCATCGGCCGCCGCATGCAGCGCTTTTTGATCCGCGCCGCTTGCCCGACGGCCGGCCTCCGACACCAGCGCCGCTCCTTCCAATAGCTCGCCGGCGACATCCTGCCCGGCATCGACCCGCTTGACCAGATCGGCCCGCCAGGAGCCGAACCGGTCGATCCAGGCCTCGACCGTGTACTCATACGGCTGTTGGACGGCCGGTGTGAAGGCGCTCTCCCAGACATCGTTGCCGAGCGGCTCCATCGCCGTTTCCATCCAGGTGTCTTCCTTTTTCGCTTTATGCAGAAGGTGCGCGGTGATCCGATCGTGGCCGTCGGTGAAGACATGTGCGGTGACAACCACCTTCTCGCCGACGGTCCGCTTGATCGGGTATCGCCCGGCGTCGATCTCCGGCCGGACCCGCTCGACCACGACGCGCTTCCGCGCATCCTCCGGAAAATTCTCTTTGGCTGTTTTCACCGTCTTCGTCGTCTTTGGGGTCTTTTTCATGGTTCATCGCTCCCTGGGTGGCTGGGATGGAAGAGGGGCGAAGTCGTTTCCCTTCCATCCTGGGATTCTCAATCGGTAGGTTGTCCGCTGTTCTGAGATATCGACGGCTCCTTTCGTGTCGCGACGGGCTGGTTACTCTTTGATCAGCGCGGAGAGGCTCCTTTTGATTTGGATCTCGACGTCGGCCCTCCGGCGCTTGGAGACCCTGTTTTTCCCGAAGAGCAGGTGATAGGTCAGCAGGCCCGACGTCACGGCCGAAAGGGCCATTCCGAACTCGCGTGGAAAACCGGTCCGGCTTCCCTTGCCGGTCAGCGCCGGCTGCACGAGCCGGCCCAATTCGTTGAGGTAGCGGCCGTAGACCTCTCTTAGCTCTTTGACCGAACCGGTTTGCAGCTGGAGCAGGCCGCAGACCTGGTGGAACAGCAGAAGGTATTCGGGATGATCCTGATAGAAATCGAGTTGAGATCGGATGATCGCGCCGATTCGACCCGGACCCGGCTTGGCCGTTTCGGCCGCTTCCGTCGCTTGGACAAGCAAGCGGTGGAGCCCCTCTTCCAGAACGGCCTGGAGAAGCAACTCTTTGGTATCAAAGTAAAGGTAGAAAGTTCCCTTCCCAATGTCGGCCCGGGCCGTAACATCTTCGATTTTCGTCAGATAAATTCCCTTTTCATAGAAAAGGGAGAGCGCCACTTCCATCAGCGTCCGACGGGTTTTCTCTTTTCTTCGCTCCACCCGCGTTTGTAGAAGCGGGGAGGATTCTTTTGACTTAAGAACACTATGGTCGATCATGATCTCTGTCGGTATCCGATCCGGGCGCTTTGACGCGGCGGCGCGACCGGCGCGCACGCGGCCTTTCAGGCCGAAAGAGGGTTCCGGGGAAGATCGCTTTCTTCACCGGCCGGCCCGGATCAGGCCGAATCCCGCATGAGTTCTTTTCCGTGCGCGGCGATCTGGTCCGCGGTCTGCCTCGCTTCTTTCGTGATATTCTCCAAGTGGCCGCCGGTCTCTTTCGCGATCTGCTTTCCGTGCGCGGTGATCTTGTCCGCGGTCTGTTTCGCTTCCTGCGTGATATTGTCCAAATGGCCGCCGGTCTCTTTTGCCAGCTCTTTTCCGTGCTTCACCACGCCGGAGAAGACCTGTTTGGTTTCATCCGCGATCCGGCCGAGATGGGTTCCGGTCTCATCGGCGAGTCCTTTGATTTGTCTGCGGGTGTCGCGTCCCGAGCGCGGCGCCAGAAGAAAGCCGGCGCCGATCCCGACCGTGAGGCCCAACATAAACATCATTCCCCCAAAGAAATAGTGTCGTCCTTCGCTCATGGTTTCCTCCTTTATATTTTAAAGCGGCGATGAGAAAAGCCGGTGCTTCCTCGCCGCAGGTGGGATTGATGAATGGATAGTCGTAAATGACCTATGGGTCATTTTATTCGGATGCGCCTTGCAAGTCAAGAATAATTTATTCCGGTGGGGGGAAACAAGGGGGTAATAAAGAGGCGGGTTCGGCGAACACGAATAAATAAACAGGGGGAGGTGGAGACGGATTAGAAGGGGGGTGTAAGAATCGGTCGCTTTTAAGCCGAATCCGTCCGCATCTAATCCCTGCTTTTCTCTCTCCGTTCCGTTTTCCGGCGCTCATGCCGGGTGGGATCGACCGGGATTTGAACGGTCATCGTCGTCCCTTTTCCCAGTTTCGATTGGACGTCGATATTTCCGCGGTGTTGGTCGACAATGTGATGGCAGATCATCAGCCCCAGGCCGGTCCCTTGCGCGTCTTTGGTGGTGAAGAAGGGGTTGAACAATTTCTCCAAATTCTCTTCCGAGATGCCGGCGCCCGTATCGGCCACCGCGACTTGAAGGTAGCCTTGTCCCCGCTCGTCTTGATGAAAAGAAGAGGTCGCCGTGATCTTGCCTGAGCGGGTCGCATGGATGGCGTTTAGAATCAAATTCAAAAAGACCTGCCGGATCTTTTCCGAATCGATTTTCCCGAGGGGGATGTCCGAAGCCAGTTGAAGGTCGAGGGTGGTTTCCTTTTTATTCGCTTCATGCTTCAGGAGAGAGACCACCTCCTGCAGGATCAGATTGATTTGGCTCTCTTTGAAGATGAGCTCGTCCTGATCTCCGTTCTTGGAAAAGTCGAGCAATTTACGGATCAGCGTCTGGATCCGCTCCGCTTCCCGGATGGAGAGGCTGTAGAATTTCTCCAGATATTCTTTGTCCAATTGAGGCTCTTTGAGCTTCTGGGGGAGCATCTGAAGAAAAGTATAGATCGCGACCATCGGGTTGTTGATCTCATGCGCCATGCCGGCCGCCAAGGTGCCGATGGCGGTCAGCCGGTTGGTCCGGGCGACCCGCTTGAGGGTTTCGATCTTCTCGGCATAGAGCCGGTCCCGCTCCTTGACAAGGTAGTAGTGCTCGATCCCCTGGATCATCGCGCAGCGAAGGTCGGCGACGTCGTAAGGCTTGGTGATATAGCGATAGATGTTTCCCTTGTTGATCGCCTCGATGACCATTTCCATTTCGGTATAGGCGGTCAGCAGCATCCGGACCGCTTCCGGAACGGCCTTTTTCGCTTGGGCGAGAAATTCAACGCCGCTCATCCCCGGCATCCGCTGATCGCTGATGATGAGGGCGATCTCCGGATGAGCCTGCAATGTCTCGATCGCCTCTTTTCCGCTCTTTGCAGTATAGATCGTGAACTCCCGCTCGTATTGCTCCTCCAGGCTGATCAAGGCCATCTCTTCATCATCGACGAAAAGAACGGGGTAATCTTTGGGATGGATTCCTTGCTGCATGAAGGTCCCTTCTAAATATAAGTTACAGGAGCGAAAGAGGGGAGAGAGTTAAGCTGCGAAAGCCGCTTAACTTGTCTCCTTACCCCTTGCGCCTAATGTGTTTTGATGTGCCGTGCTGATCGTTTGCCGCACCGGTAAGGTTATCACAAACTCCGTCCCTTGTCCCGGCCGGCTGATGACGGTGATGTCTCCCCGGTGGCTCTGGAGAATTCGGTAGCTGACGGAGAGCCCCAGCCCGGTCCCTTTTCCGGCCTCTTTGGTGGTGAAGAAAGGTTCGAAGATCCGCTTTTGATGCTCCGGCGAGATCCCGGTGCCGCTGTCCTTCACGGAAATCTTCACCCGATCGTCTTCTTTCCAGGTCTTGATCCGTATTTCTCCTTCGTCCGGAATGGCGTGGATGGCGTTCTGTAGCAGGTTCATGAAGACTTGATTGAGCTGCCCAGGGACCGCGTCGACCGGATCGATCTCGCCGTACTCTTTGACAATCGTGATTCGATCCTTCAATTCGGTCCGCATCAGGTTGAGGGTGGAGTCGAGGCCTTCATGGAGATCGGTCGGTCTGAATTGGGCCTCGTCTTTTCTGACGAACGCTTTCAGATCGGAAACGATCGCCTCGGTCCGATCAAGTCCCGTCTTGATGATCGAAAAGGCCCGGTCAATCTTGGCATTGAGCCGCTTCATCTCGGCGCTGTCCGGGGCCGCTCCCTCTTTGAGGAGCCGGTCCTGCTCTGCGAGGGTGTTGTGAAGATTTTCCAAGCTGACTTTCGCAAAGCTGATCGGGTTGTTGATCTCATGCGCCATCCCCGCCACCAAAAGCCCGAGGGCCGCCATCTTCTCCGAATGAATCAGCTGAGTCTCCAGGCCGCGCTGGTTGAGGAGCGATTTGATGCGCGCCCGCAGCTCTTCGCAGCTGAACGGTTTCGTGAGGTAGTCGTCGGCGCCATACTCCAACCCTTCGATCTTCATCGAGAGATCGGCTTTGGCGGAGATCAAGACGATGGGGATATGTTTCGTCAAGGCGTTTTCTTTGACCTCCCGGCAGAGCTGATACCCGTCTTTGATCGGCATCATGACGTCGGAGAGGATCAGATTGGGGAGATCGGTCTGGGCGCACTGCACCCCGTCCACTCCATTCTGGGCGGTGACGACTTGATAGTCGTCTTGAAGTTGCGTCACCAGAAAGTGGAGCATGTCGGGATTGTCTTCGACCACGAGGATCTTGGGGGCCCCTGCCGGCGCGCCGTTTGAGGGGGCCGTCTGGATCGATTGCCCTTCCTGAACGATACCCGCGGTCGTATATTCCGCCGCCTTGTGGAGCGAGCGTGTCCAATCGGCTTCGCCTTCCTTTCCATGCTCGGGGATACAGATTGGATCGGTCAGATAGGGAAGGGTAAAACTGATCACGGTTCCTTTACCCAATTCGCTTTCGGCCCAAATCTCTCCTTTATGGAGCTCGATCAATTCTTTCGACAAGGCGAGCCCGATTCCGGTTCCTTCGAAACGGCGGTTGGACGAGGCGTCAATCTGGGAGAAGCGATTAAAAAGTTTGTCGATATTCTCTTTCGCGATGCCGATTCCGGTGTCGGAGATCCGGACAAGAATTTGATCCTCTCTCTGTTCACAGGAGACATCGACCTTCCCTCCCGGATTGGTGAATTTGAGGGCATTGAAGATCAGGTTCAAAAGGACCTTCTCAATTTTATCTCGATCGAAGTAAAACTCGTTGAGCGGATTCGGGCCGGTAAACGAGAGGGAGATCCCCTTCTTCTCCGCCAAGGGGGTGACGGAGGCAATGATCCCTTTGGTGAATTTTGTAAAGTCGGTCTTTAAGTGAGAAAGCTGCATTTTCCCGGCGTCGATCTTCGCCAGATCGAGGAGGTTATTGATTAATTTGAGAAGGCGAAGGCCGTTCTGGTACATGGCACTTAAATCTTCTCTTCGTTCACCTTGGACCGAATCCCGGTGTAGAATCGATTCCAGCGGGGCCAGGATCAGCGTGAGGGGAGTGCGAAGCTCATGGGAGATGTTGGCGAAGAATTGGGTTTTGACTTGGTCGAGCTCCTGGAGTTTTTTATAGGAGCGCTCCAATTCTTCTTTGCTCTCGGATAATTCACGGGTCCGTTCTTCGACTTTCTTTTCCAAATCCAGGGCCCATTGCCGAATGGCCTCCGACATCTTTTGGACATCATCGTACAAAAGAGAATTGGAAAGGGCGATGGAGGCTTCCACCCGAAGGTTAGACAGAAATTCAATGTCCGAGCGGGTGAACGGTTTGAGATTGTCTTTCTCTCCGAGGTTGATGATGCCGATAAGGTTCTTATCATGTATGAGCGGAAGCGCAACCTTGACGGATAACGCTTCAAAATACTGCCGTGCGGAACTTTTGATTTCAGTAAAGCGGGGGTCGGCCTCGATTTCGTTCCACTCCACTACCCGGTCTTCTCTTCTTAGCCAATCCATAAAAGTGTGATGCGAGGAGAGATCGATATCCAAATCCAGACCACGCATTGAATACCGTGCCCTTTTTTTCTCCCAAAGAATAATTGATGAGTTGGAAACATAAAGTGCTTCGCGAATAGTCGCTACAATTTTATTGATGAGGCCCTCCAGGTCTTTAAGAAGAACTAATTCCTTGACCATTCCCTGCAAGATCTTTTGCATGTCGTACTTCCGGCGTTGGAAGAGATGGTCGATGCGGGGCTGGATGGTTTTGATGTAGAAAACTAAGAGAAGAAAGTAAAGGGCGACTAGACCAGAAAGCTGAAGATCGGTGAGATTGGTAATCCATGGTCTTGCCGATAAGATGGTGAATAAAACTGGTAAAAGGGCTAAACCGGACGTGGTTAACCACATCAGAGTCTTGTGTATAACCGTTGATATGTCCCATAATTTGTATCTGATTATGGAATAAAACATTATCCCAGTAAATATAAGCATTGGAAGGTAGCCAAAGGGATAAATACCAAACCCGAGATTAGGAAGATAATCGACTGAAGCTGTGTATGCTACACCAAATGCAATAAGCACTAAGCGCATTTGTTGCTTTCGAACAGGATTGTCAGCGCGTCTATAGGCGAGATAAAAATTATATAGACTGACTAGCATTTGGGTGAAGAAAAAAGGGATGTAGAAATAATAGAGGAGATTTGCCTTTGGATAATAACCCCAATTATATTTCCAAACGCCATAAATAAATTTATCTGTTGTTAGAACGGATAAACAAAAAAGCCCAGAAACTATAAAATTGATGATTAAAATATTTCGGCGATTTTCAGTTAGATCAGTCAGCGATAGCGTCAGGAAATAAATAGAGCTACCAATAAAGACAAGACCAGCCCAAAGGAATCGTCCCCAAAAAAAGGCAGTCTCTTCGTCTCCAGAAAAATAAACTAGAGTGATTCCTATTAACCAGATAGATATAGAAAAACAGGACAAGAAAAAAGAAAGGTTAACCTGTGTTCTACTACTTTTGAAGAATGTGAAAATGCCTAAAAATAAAATAAGTACCCCACAAAGAAGTACGGGAATCCCAAACGCATTAAAATGGTATTCTCCTGGCAGGAGTTGAATCAAACCGATAACCTCAAATTATTTTTCACGGTTCACTCTCTTAAAGCTATTCCTTGAAGATGTGTTGTTTTTTCCCATAAATAATTGAGTTCGCCAAACGGCCCCCCTGATCGCTTTGGGCCACCGTGAGTTCCAACAAAGGCAGAGAATCCAGTGTGAAGTAAATTGATCCGAATAATCCCGCTACCTTGGATGGATTTTATGAATTTTTTCATGTAACGTTTTGACTCAATCCAGACAGAAGTTCGAAGGCCGTATGTATTCTGATCTAAAAAGGTCATGATTCTAGAAAAGATTATATCATCAGATTCAATCTTGGAAGACCTATCTGAAGCATTTATGAGTGTGAGGAGAGGGAAAAAACCTTCTTCCAGAGTGCATTTCATCGTTTCCGCGATAGGTATATCTTCGACTGTTATAAGAGTTGGAGTGATGAATATTCCACTTGGATCGGGAGAGCCTGCATAATTGATGCGGGTTCCTCCATAAATCAATTGTGCACCTTTTCTTAACGCATCTAAAAGGTATTCATAGAACAGTTCAATTTTCCCTACTGGAGCAAGATAACTTGTTTTGTCATCCGGCAGACCAGCACTTATTTTTTTTATTTTATCTAAAATGATTGATTGAAACTGATCATATATTGCTGGATGTATCACGGCACGTCTTGCTACCATGCATATCTGCATTGAACCGTTAAATCCTTCGATAAGTGAATCCGCAGCGCCTTCTAGATTTGCATCTTTCCAAATCACCATTGTGTCATTACCCGAAAGTTCCAAGATAGGTTTTTTCCCACTTGAATAAATCTGTGAGCCGATATTGAGCCCTGTATGACTGTCTCCGAAATAGACAATATCGCTTACCTTTGGACTTGCGAGCCATTTCTTTAGGATTCCTTCGGAATCACCAATTATTAAATTTACCACTCCGGGCGAAATTTTGTTGGATTGGAGGACGTCGCCGATTACTTTTCTCCAGAGATACATTGTGGATATAGGATTACGAAGTGGTGGTTTAATTATTAGGGTGTTGCCTCCAAGAAGTGCGAAAGCAGCCAATAAAGAATTCGGACATGGAGCATTCCCAGGGGGCATAACACATACCACACCATCCGGTTTTCTGGCGAGGAATAGCTGTTCATCGCCATCGTTGCCTAATTTCCTAAAAAGTTGTTTGAGATAAAAGTTTATTGTCTTTGGTTCATAAGCCTTAACCATTCCCGCATGTTCCCATTCAGCTAATCGTAGCGGGTGGCCTTCCTTAACCATTAAATCGATTAGTTGACTACGATGATTCTTGATGTTGTCGTAGAAATCATAAAAGAGGCGCTTCCTCTTATGAATAGAGGTATGACGAAACTCTTGCCACGCATTAAATGCGGCGTCAATTGCTTCATCAATATAGTTGTCGTAAGCAATGCAGTATGCTGCATACGTACTTTTAAAATTGTTATCCGGTATGGAACCATTCAATATGGTCTCTTGATTCAGCAAAGTCTCTGATGGGTTCAATATCAATTTAGCTGTGTCTGCAGAGAAACCATAAATGCCGGTGTCGACATCCCTGCCTCCAATATACAGCGGGTAGAAATCAACACTAGGAATGTCAGAGATCGATTCGATTCGGGTTAGATTTTTTTCTAAGGGTGGGGAGAATCTTAAGGTAGATTTGTTATTGGCTGTTTTGTTAAGCTCAATACCAATCAAATAACTGTTCCCGTTGTTGAGATAATATGAATTAAAATCTTTCCAGATTATTCTTCCGGATAATACGGTTGATGGACCCCATGTTATTGTGACCTCATTACAGGAGGTCAGCCAATCAGCACCACTCGATAAGGCGATGGCCAGGCCTTGGGAAGATATGTTTACAATCGTTCCATGGATGGCTTCTTTTTCTCTCAGGATTGAATTTTCTGGAAATATATTCGCCGGACAAAGAAAACCGCGTCGTTCTTTTGTCCTTCTGGAGTGTCTTCCTCCTGGTTTCAAGAACTTTTGGTTAAATTCATTGGCGATATCAACTGACCTTTGTCGTCGCTGTTCCTTACGTCTATCGTTAGATAGTACAAGTGATTTGAATCGGCGTCGATCAGTGTCACGTATACGCCTATTATATTTGCTATCTATAACATTCGACATATCTTTCTCCTCACCAGTTAACACAGACCATATTCGTTTGCCAATTCTCGATAAATTATTGTCTTATGGACTGGCGATGGTCCCTCGTAAATCTGCATCAGTTTTGCATCTCGCATTAGTTTTTCCATTGGGAATTCTTTCGAGTAGCCGTAGCCACCGAGAAGATCGAGTGCTTCACTAGTCGCCTTCATTACCATATCACCGGCAAAGTCCTTGGCCATTGATGCTTGTTTGGCGTATCGTTGTCCTTTATCATGTACCCATGCAGCTCGCCAGGCCAGTAATCTTGCCGCATCAATAGCACTTGCCATATCAGCTAGTCTAAACTGTACATATTGAAAATTGGCTAACGCTTGGTTAAATTGTACTCGCTTCTGAACATATCGCATGGCGTGATCCATCGCGGTCCTTGCCACCCCAACTGAGCCTGCAGCAACATTGATTCTTGATCGTGATATAGACAGCATCGCGATTTTATATCCCTCATGTTCTTTACCGATCCTATTTTCTACAGGAATTTTGACATTATCGAAAAATATCTCTGCTGTATTTGAAGCGCGCTGTCCCATTTTATCGAGAGTTTTGCCAATACTGATGCCCTCAGCTTTAGATGGTGTTAGAAAAGCCGTAAGCCCTTTTGTTCCAATGCTCCTGTCAACGGTAGCAAAGACAACATAATAGTCAGAAACACCTCCATTTGTGATAAAACATTTTGAACCATTTAGAATATAGTGATCTCCAACCAATTCAGCTCTTGTCGCAATACGGCTTGGATCTGAACCAGCATCTGGTTCAGTGAAGCAAAACGAATACAGAGTTAACTGACGACAATAGGATGTTAAATATTTCTCTTTCTGCGATTCTGTTGCAGCGATAAGAAGTGGACTTATTCCAAGAAGATTGACCATAATTGATGTGGTAATACCCACGCAACCTGCGGCAAGCTCTTCTGTGATCAACGCCGTTTCAAAAATTCCTAACCCATTTCCGCCAAACTTTTCTGGGATGTAACAAGTCAATAAGCCAAGTTCAAAAGCTTTTTGGATTATATCCCGAGGAAATTCTCCGGTTCGATCGTAGTATCCAGCAACAGGCTCGATCTCTTTTTCGGTAAATTTTCGTACGGTTTCTTGCAATGCTTTTTGTTCATCGGTCAGTTCAAAGCTGACTCCGTTTAACAGAGAGGTCGGGTCTTTTTGAGTGAGAACAGTGGGTTTCAAATTGGCAAAGGCTGTTTGTCCAATTCTGAAAGTATGATTTGGAAGATTGGCTGCCTCCTGGGCTAAGGTATCCTTTGAGGCAACGATTCTCAATGATGATTTCTGCTGGGTAATAGTACTCTGTTTGAGGGTTTGAAACGCTGTTATTAGAATTCTCTGCTCAAAATCACGAATAGCGGTAAATTTAATTCCGATCACATACTGTCCAGATTCTTTATCGTTTACCAAATGGCAAAAGACAACCTGTCCCGAAATATTGACAAAACAAGCATGCTCTCCAAAGGAGAATTGAAGGATTGTAGGATCTCCATTGTTTAGAGCAATAGTGCTGTAAACGAGAAGGCCTCCTAAACTTATATTTTGCGTATGGCCGTGTATCTCTTTTCCTTCTGATTGTAGATAAACTTGGATATTAATATTTTCTCGATCAAAGTGACGTATTTGCGAGAACAGGCGTCGTCGTTCTGGCGAGATCGGTTCTTCAGCGATCCTTCGTTCGGCTGTCCTTCTATCGTTAAAATTGATTGGTACGGCGTTCTGCCTTCTGTCGAAGAAAACTGAGGTTTTTGTTTTCATTGGTTCCTCCATTGAAATATAAAAATATGGTTAAGAATCAATGGTGCATACCATTGAAGATCTTGCAGATTAAATGGCTTATGCAGAACGTTAATGCCGCGATGCTTTCAAAATGCCGATGATGCCGGAGGGCTGATAATGTTGCATCGCTCGCAAGGACTGGAGAAGCCGGTTGTTAATACGATATGAGAATCTTCCCTCTGCAGCTTAATGCGTCTGTTCACGCAAAAGCGACATAACATGCTTCCAGTGCAAGAAAGAGATATTCCAGACTGCGCTGGGTCGCTTCCTTGACCTTCTCCTGGTCCTTTAGCGATACTGCATGGAGTTTAATAATCTCGAGCGCTTTGTAGGGGTGGCGGTGATCATAACGAGTGTGCATTTCCATCCACTGGCACGCCTTTCGATCAAGATGAACCCATTCAAACAGCTTATATTTATTCAACTCCTTAACCATGATTGCTGCTATTTCTTGGGTGATTCCCTCGATCGCATAGTGTAATGCAGCCACCGATTCGATAAAGCTAGCCCGGGTAGTGACCGACCACATCCAGTGTGTCAGTGCCTCCACTTCTGCCAGGATAGGAGATTGAAAGAGCTCTTCCGTGCTCACGCCGAATCCCTGAGCCATGTCAACCCACTGATCGGCATGGCGCTTCTCAACACGGATATTATCAATGAGATACGTCCGCGACATCGGATCGTTTGCCCTCGCCAAATTCAACGCTATGAAATGAGGGACACTGTGAATAAAAGGATAAAACTGAATATTCCATCCCCGGATTTGCTTTAGCGAAAGTTGCCCTTTAGATGTTTCCTGGACCAAACGCGACTGCAAAATTACCTGACGATACGGTTCAAGGGATTGGTTCATTTTGATAACCCAGTCGGGATCGGGGGTAAATCGAAGCTCCTGTTTTTTTCTCCTTCCCCCCACCGTGGTGCGCCTCGTTTCCGGCGACGTTATTTGGTTGATCGGCATTTCCCTTATTTGGGTTATCGCTTTACTGATTAACGGAAGCATCGGCAGAGCTCCCGGCTGTTTTTCAACGAGGTGTCGCTCATCTGAGATAAGAATACTGATTCCGAACTGGTCCTCTGTTGCATCCTTTTTGCTGATCAAATCAATGGTCGCAGCGAGCACTTTCTGGTTAAATTCGCCTGAGGTCCGAAATTGGATGCCAACTGCCTGCGACAACGATCCTCTCTCCTCCAATGAACGACAGAAAACTATCCGACCGAACAAACGAAGAGAAAAGGCATCCTGTTCCGAGAAGAGATGCAGGAAGACCTCCAAACCTTCGCGCAATGGCGTATTCGTTCGAATCATTACCCCCCCGGGGCTGATATTTACCATGTGACCGACCCTGTCTTTTCCCTCAATCTCGAGACGGATAGGTAGGACGATACCTTCTCGCTCCTGACATCGGATTCTCGAAGCAGGACGGCGCCGCTCCGGCGAGTAAGCTTCAACCCGTTGACGCCGCTCTCCATTGCGCCGGTCATTGGTCTGCAACAATATATTGATCCTCCGTCGCTCATGAAATAGGAGTTGACTCAACATCTCTATCTCCTTGACGATCATTTATATTAATAAGTAAATGCTTTAATATTTATGTCGGAGAACTTTAGTCATAGGCATCGGCGCTAAAGTGATGTTGTATTTCGTCAAACTCTCCACCGTTGGGTTGAATTTCGTTCTAGAATTGACTTTGCCCGGTGTTGAAGCTCTGCGAGGTCGAACGGTTTTTCCAGAACGGTGATGCGGGTTCGATTGAGGAACGCCGACGTCACTGAATTGACAGCATCCCCAGTGATTAAAATGGTCCGATCCAAGATCTCCGGATAGACGCGGCCGACCTGCTCCAGAAACTGAATCCCGCCCATCCCCGGCATACGAATATCGGCGACCAGCAGGTCATAGGAGGTTTTGGTCAATTGTTCCAAGGCGGCTTCTCCGCTGTGCACCGCATCGACAACAAATCCGATCTGCTCCAATGCCGTCTTGCAGACCTCCAGAACCATCGGCTCATCGTCCACCACCAGCGCCCGTCTGTCTTGATGGAGTACACTTGTTTCTGAGGGGAGAGTGGGAGCAGTGGATGCAGCGGTACGGATCGGCAGCTCAAACCAGAAGCGTGTCCCGATCCCTTCCTCAGAGATAAATCCGAGCTTCCCGCCATGAGATGCGATGATCCCATGCGAGATCGCCAATCCCAACCCCGTTCCTTCTCCTTCCGGCTTCGTCGTGAAAAAAGGCTCGAAGAGCCGGGACTGAACTTCCTTGGGAATTCCCGGACCATTGTCCCCAATTGTGATTCGTAGGAGCCCTGCAGTTTGTTCCGAAACAATTTGGATTCTCCGTTCTTCCTCATTTATCAAAACGGCTTGGTGAGCATTGTTGATGAGATTTAACAGAACCTGCTTGATCTGGTTGCCATCCACAAGTGTTTTGGGAAGACGTGGATCGAGATTCAATTCGAGTACGATATTGTCGGTGCGAAGGTAAGAGGCGTTCAGCTCCAAAACAGAATGAATCAAGCTGTTCAAATCGTTTCCTTGCCAGAGCGGGGGAGATTTGCGTGCAAAGTCCGAGAGGCTTCTTATAACAGCGGCACATCGGCGCGCTTCCCTGGAGATGGTGTCTGCACACTGATGCGCCTCTTTAGGAAGAGGCATGCCTAAGAGAAGCTCAGCAAAACCGATCACCGGAGTCAGTGGATTGTTCATCTCGTGTGAGAGGCCGGCCACCAAGGTTCCCAGCGCCGCCATTTTGGCCGAGTGAATCAGTTGCGTCTGAGTCTTTCGCAGCTCGGCGAGCGTTTTCTCCAGCGCCTGGTTTCTCATCTGAATTTCTTTTTCGAGCGTCCGAAGGTTTAGAAGTGATCTCACGCGCGCCTTCAACTCTTCGGAGCTAAATGGTTTGGTCAAGTAATCATCGGCCCCTTGGTTCAATCCTTCGATCTTCATCGACAGATCGGCCTTGGCGGTGACCAAGACCACCGGGATGTGACGCGTTGTGAGGTCCTCTTTTATTTCACGGCAGAGCTGATAACCATCCTTCATCGGCATCATGATGTCGGCGAGGATCAGATCGGGAGGGTCGGTCTTTGCTCGCTCAAGCCCTTCGGCTCCGTTTCGAGCAAGAGCAACGTTATAGTCCCCCTGAAGGAGAGTGCCGATGAAGTCGAGCATGTCGGAGTTGTCTTCAACGATAAGGATCTTCGGTCTGCTCTTTTCTTCCGTTGCGAATTGCGGAGGGAGTGCAGCGGATTCTTGAAGGATTCTTCCTTCCGCATACTCCGCCGTCTTGTGAAGCGAGCGGAACCAATTCTCCTCTGAATTTTCTTGGCAAGGTGTGAAGAGGCTTGATATGGGCATCTCTTTAAGAGAAGGAAGGGTGAAGGAGATGACCGTTCCCCTTCCGACTTCACTCTCGACCCAGATCTTTCCTTGATGGAGCTCCACCAACTCTTTAGAAAGGGCAAGGCCGATCCCGGTTCCTTCGTGTTGTCGGGTGGCGGAGGCATCGAGCTGTGTAAAACGGCTGAAGAGCTTGTGAAGATTTTCTCTGCCGATGCCGACGCCCGTATCCGATACTTTGACAACAACATGCCCCTCTTTTTCCGCGCAGGAGAGAATAATTTCTCCGCCCCGTTCGGTAAACTTAATGGCATTAAATAGCAGATTCAGGAGGACCTTTTCGATTTTATCGCGATCGAAATAGAATTCGATCACGCTTCTATCAGCCAGAAATGAGACGTGGATCTGTTTTTTGTAGGTGAGAGGGGTGAGAGAAGAGATAATCCCTTTAATAAATGCCACCAAGTCGGTCTTTGAATAAGAAAGCGGCATTTTCCCGGTATCGATCTTTGCCAAATCTAATAAGTTGTTGATGAGTTTAAGAAGACGAAGTCCGTTCTGATACATGATCTGAAAGTGTTTTCGCTGTTCTTCCGGAAGATTCGGTTGATTGAGAAAAGATTCGAGCGGCGCGAGAATGAGCGTAAGGGGCGTTCGAAACTCGTGAGAGATGTTTGCGAAGAACTGAGATTTGATGCGGTCGAGCTCCTGGAGCTTCTGATAGGAGCGTTCTAATTCTGTCTTACTTTCAGAGAGCTCTTTTGTTCGTTCGGAAAGCTCATGCGTTCGCGTAGCAACCTTTTCTTCCAACTCCGAGGCCCAGCGCCGGAGCTCTTCGGACATTTTGTGGACATCTTCGTACAAAAGGGAGTTAGAAAGTGAAATGGTCGATTGAGCTCGAAGCGTCGATAGGAATTCGATATCTTCACGGGTGAAGGGCTTGAGGTTATCTTTCTCGCCTAGGTTGATGACGCCGATCAGTTGATCTTCATGCACTAGAGGGAGAGCTATCTTGGCTGACAACGCTTCGAAATAATTTCGCGCCGGAATTCTAATCTCTTTATATTGGGGTTCAGCTTCGATCTCATTCCATTCAATGACGCGATCTTTCACTTTCATCCAATTGAGAAAAGAAGCATGAGTCGAAAGATCGACATTTTGGTTTGGCCCGTTGATGTTTAGATAGCCCTGTTTTTTCTTTTCCCACAGAATGATTGAAGAATGGGAAACATACATGGCTTCTCGAATGGTGGCCGCAATTTTCTCTGTTAGTTCCATTAGATCCTTGAGCAGAGCGAGTTCCTTTACCATTCCATGCAGGATTTTTTCCATGTCATACTTTCGCCGCTGGAAAAAGTGGTCGATCCGGGGTTGAACGGTTTTGATGTAGAGGACTAGAAACACAAAGTACGCTGAGATCAGAGCGGAAATCTGGAGGTTGGTAAGATCCGCTAGCCACCGCTTAGCCGGTAAAATGACGACCAGGATCGGTATAAGGGCCAAAGAGAAAGTTGTCAACCACATTATGGTCATGTGAATGACGGTTCGAATATCCATGAGTTGATGGCGAACAATGGAATAGGTTGTGGATACCGCAAAGAAAGGAACGGCATACGTGCCGTATTCATTTAAAAGGGGGATTTTAATATCATAAACGAGGAGGAAGTTCGCGCAACCTCCAATCCATCCGCCGATTGAACTCCAGAAGAAATATCCGATTTGAACTTTTTTCGAGGGTGAGGCAGAGGAGTAAGCTTGATATAACTTTAGTTGTCCGTAAATCACACATGATATGAAAAAAATAATCATATAAATATATAACGGACCGGGCTTAATGAAGAAAGAGAAAAGATTGCTTGGCCCCACACCCGAGATAACGAGAGGAGTAAAACAGAGAACGCTAAGCAAGGTGCTCACCCCGTATAGGGCAATAAGTTTCCAACGAGCGATCTGCAACCCTAAAAGCGTTAAAATGAAATGTACAAAGAGGGTTGGAAGGTGCATGTCTCCGGCTTGCATAATTCGGCCCCAGAATAGGGCCGATTTTTCATTTGAGCTTTGTATAAGGAGAATCTCAAAAAAGCTCCACCATGAAATAGAGAGGCACCAAAGAAAGAAGAGAACGCCTAAACGTTCACGTCCTTTTCTTATAAGAACGAACAGTCCGAGAAGGAATACGGTAATTGCCGTGAGAGCGAGTCCGGCCGTTAAATGAAATAAGAACATACGAGAGCCGGCCTCCTCTTTTTTGAGTTAAACTCAGGTATTGGTATCCATATCCTGAAGTAGCTGACTGGACCAATGCAGCACTTCAATTCTGATCGTTCGTTTAAACGGATGGGCGATTTTATAGGCAGAGAAGAGGGATGAGAAAAAAAGACAAGACGATTTTGGAGAAGATCTTTGAGGCAGTATGCACGGATACTCAAAACATCCGCTGTCGGCATGACAGTCCTCCCCATAGCACCTCCCTGTGCGGGTTTTGAATCGGTGTGGAGAGGGTGGAAGTTCACCCCCGTTGCGCCAACTTACAAGACCAGATGATAATTCAAAAGCAGAATTTCACAATATACCTATTTACAACAATGTCAATAAAATTCTTCTTGTCTATAACCGGAGCGGTATTTTTAGACGGTCTTTCAGCTATAGTCCTCAGGGGTGCTCCCTGGCTTTTGACAGAGGATTCCGTCCTCTTTAATGAAGTCCAAAAAAAGACTTAGCTATCGTGTCTTAAGACAGGTCTCAGTTTAGGCTGAAAAATAGAAAGTCTTTCAGAAAGATAGACATCTTTCAGCTTTATGGCATACTGAATGAGTATCAATCGACATTTTAAATTTCTTGGCGGAGGCAATTCCGGTTCTGAAGTCGAGTTCATTCCGAAAGGGTCATTTTTGAAAACGCAAGCCATGGCCGACTGAAGTGGGAGAAGAGAAGATGAGTGATATCTCGGAAGACAGCGTCGCCGGAACGTCGATCCGCCTCCTGGCGGATAAGGAAGCGCTGGAAAAAGAGATCGCGGAGCGGAAAAGGATCGAGGCGGAATTAAAGCGCAGCCTCTCATTGCTGAATGCCACACTCGAAGCCACCGCCGACGGCATCCTCGTCGTGAATCAGCAGGGTAAGATCGCCTTGTTCAATTCGAAATTTATAGAGATGTGGGAGATCCCGCATCCTGTCTTCACTTTGGGAGACCCGGAGAAAGCAATGGCCGCTCTCCTGAAGCCGATCAAGGATGTGGAAAGCTTTTCGGCAAGGCTCAACGCGCTCAACCAATCGGATTCGGAGAATCAAGGCACGTTGGAATTGATCGATGGGAGAATACTGGCATGGTACGCGAAGCCGCAGCAGATCGGCGGAGAGCGGATCGGCCGAGTTTGGTGCTTCCATGACATCACGGAGCGGAAGCAGGCGGAGGAGCGTCTCAACCACTTGACCAACTTTGACCTCCTTACCAACCTTCCGAATCGTCTTCTCTTTCGGGACCGTCTGGGGCTGGCGATTTCACGGGCTCCCTGGCATAAACGATCGGTCGGCGTTCTCCTGCTTGATCTCGACCGGTTCAAAGTGGTGAACGAGACGCTCGGGCAAGCGATGGGGGATTTCCTGCTGAAGGCCGTGTCGGAGCGGCTGTCCGCCACGGTGAGGGAGGGAGATACCGTCGCGCGGCTGGGAGACGACATGTTCGGTTTGATCCTGGACGATCTCGCGCAACCGGCCGACAGCTTTCGCGTTTCTCAAAAAATTCTCGACTCATTGGGGAAACCGTTTCAGTTAAAGGGACAGGAGATCTTCGTTTCAGCCAGCATCGGAATTGCGATTTTTCCCAATGACGGAGACGAGATCGATCTGCTGATGAAACATGCCGACACGGCGATGTATCGCGCCAAAGAGCAGGGCGGGAACAATTACCAGCTCTATGCGCCGGCGATGAATCAACATGCCACCAAACGTCTCGCTTTGGAAAACAATCTCCGCCGTGCGTTGGAGCGGGGGGAGTTCCTGCTCTATTACCAACCCAAGGTCGATCTCACGACGGGACAGATCGTGGGGATGGAGGCCCTGATCCGATGGAAATCCCCGGAGGCCGGAATGGTCTCTCCCGCGGACTTCATCCCGCTTGCGGAGGAGACCGGTCTCATCGTTCCGATGGGGGAGTGGATCTTGCGCACCGCCTGCGCGCAGAACAAGGCTTGGCAGAAGCAGGGGCTTCCGCCGGTGCGAATGGGGGTCAACCTTTCGGCCCGCCAGCTTCAAAGACAAAATCTCATCGGAACCATCGCCCATGTGCTGAACGAGACCGGCCTCGATCCGAATTATCTGGAGCTGGAATTGACGGAAAGTCTGATCATGAAGAGCAATGAGAGCACGATGACCGAGCTGCGGGAGTTGCATTTGGGAGGGATTGAAATCTCGATCGACGATTTCGGAACGGGATACTCTTCCCTCAGCTATTTGAAGCGGCTTCCGATCGACACGCTGAAAATAGATAAGTCCTTCGTGCAGGAGGTGACGACCGATCTGGACGACGCCGCCATTGTGGCTGCGATCATCACGATGGCCCACACATTGAAGCTGAAAGTGGTGGCCGAGGCGGTGGAAACGGTCGAACAGTTGGAATTTTTACGAGGGTTGAAATGCGATCAGATGCAGGGCTATCTTTTCAGCAAGCCTTTGCCGGCGGAGGAGATCACCCGGCTTTTGGCCGAAGGAAAACATTTGTAAGTTGTCGTTCCTCTTTCCGGTAGGTCCCCCTCCGTACAACCGGGTCATCCCTCAAGCAAACCGTTTCCATCCCGATCTGTTCGGTTCGAGAGATTTCTCCAGCAGGCGCTAGCCCGGGTTGAAGATCTGCTTGAGTTTTTGCATTTTATTTTTTCTGTCGAGTGTTTTTGAAATATTCATGACGACTTCGGTAATCGTGAAGGGCTTCAACTCATATCCGCTGGCCCCCTTTCGGATGAGCTCGATCGCATTTTTCAACGTTCCGTGACCGGTGATAATCAACACCTCGACCTCCGGATGCGCTTCCTTGATCCGACTGAGGACTTCTTCCCCCTGCATCCCCGGCATCTTTAAATCGAGCGTGACCAGATCGATCTTCTTCTTTTGTATGATTTCCAACGCCTGCGGACCGTCTTCGGCGATTTCAATGTTGTAGAACGGCTTCAAGATGAGCTTCAGCGACTCGCGCGGTCCGCTCTCATCGTCGACGATGAGGATGGTGTTTTGGGTGTCCATAGCGATCTCCTAATTTTCACATCGGTATTGAGAGCAAGAGACATGCCTGAAAGGTATGAAGAGGAGCTTTCCCGGAATGGATCAATTTCGTTGACGAAAAGGGGGAGATACATGAAATATGGGTGAGTATTTCATGTAGGTTAGGACCGGTTCTTCTTGTACAAGAATGTACGCTTGTTGTGCCGAGGGACGGCGCGGGTTATTAGAATTGTGTGGAGGGGTATTGATATTTGGTGGAGCTGCGGGGGAGTCTCACGCGCTCGACGAGCCCGCTTCCCCCAGGGGGCCTGCCCCCTAGGGCGTCCCAAATAACGGGACGGTGACCCCCGAAGCGTGGAGGAGCATCTCCCCCACACCCCCTCGTTCGATCCCCCTATGGAGAAGAATTAAAATTTGGTGGAGCTGCGGGGGATCGAACCCCGGACCTCCTGATTGCGAACCAGGCGCTCTCCCAGCTGAGCTACAGCCCCGTAAAGGCAGGACAAAAGATAAAACATTTCATGGCGATTGTCAATTGGATCTTCGAGAGGCGGCTCTTTTCCCCTCCGTGCTCAGGAACCACATCCCGAGATACTTGTTTATGAAGTGCTGACGGGGCAGGAAGGAGAGAAACGGCCGCTTCCGAAATCCGAGTTGGGAGATCTGAGACCAGATGCCGGAGTGCTCCGGATTCAATTTCAATCCCTTTCGGAAAACCGCAAGCGCCTTCTTCTTGTCTCCCGTTTTTAAATAAATCATGCCGAGATTCTGGTAAAAGCCGGGCTGAAACTGATCCATTGAAATGGCGCGCTGACAATAGGTCAATCCGCTCATGATGTTGTTGCGCGCCATCGCGTAGCAGAGGCCGAGCGCGGAGAACAAAACAGGAGGGATATCTTCTTCCGGCAGGTCTGAAAGGCGTTTTTGGCTCTCAAGCAAGGTATTCAGCGCCGAATCCCAATTTTTTTCACGCATGTAGGCGAGACCTAGTTCGAGATATTCCTCTCCAGTCATCTCCATTCTCCATGGTTTTTACTTTCCGGTGGACTACAAAACATAAAAGCGAAACCCATCCCTTGTTGTCGATTCCGGCGAGTCCGAGGAATCCGGCCTTGCGAAGTAGAATCAGTTCAGCTCATCGATCAAAACGGCGGTTCCGACGGCGGAGAGAAGGAGAGAGCGCGGGTCGATTCGATGGAAGTTGAAAGAGGTTCCCACCACGGCATTGGCGCCGAACAGGGCCGCTTCGCCTCGGAGATCGCGAAGCGCAAGCAAGATCCCTGTCTTCAGGTGGCTTCGATAAGTGGTGTTGGTCGAGTAAACCGCTTTTTCAGGGATCGAGTGAATCTGGTCCTCCAACTCGATAATGATATTGGCATTGATCAATCCAAAGTAGTTTTTGACTTTTCTTCCCTCTATCTTTTGAGTTGTGGTGATCAAAATCTTGTGAGCCCCTTCTTCATGACGTGCACGGCGTTCCGGCTCGACGACGCGGATCGGCCCCTTGCGATTCGTTTTGAGCGCCTCTTTCTCCGTCTGCTCCGGAGGGGAGAGCGCCGGATCTTCTTCTCTCTCCTCGCTCTCTTCCCGCTCTTTCTTTTCCCCTCTCTTCGACGTCGTCGCAGGGGTGGGAGGGGGGGTGCTCGCCGACGCTTCCTTCACGCCGGGGAGCGTCATTTGACACTGAATACATCGGCCGGCCTCGCGCTGTTCGCAGCCGCAATTGGGGCAGATCATCGGGCGCTCCTTGTGGAAGCGCTTTCTTGAATATGAACTTTTCTCCCGTCTACCGTCAATTTCCCCTCGGCGTAAAGCTGGAGAACCTGCGGCAGAAGCCGGTGCTCTTCCGCCAAAATCCGCTCCGACAGCTGCTCTATGGTGTCCCCCTCGAAGACAGGAACCGAAGCCTGCGCGATGATGGGGCCGTGATCCATCTCTTCATCGACAAAGTGGATCGTGCATCCGCTCACACGAACCCCGTACGACAGCGCCTGTCGCTGGGCATGCATTCCGGGAAAAGCGGGGAGGAGACTCGGGTGAGTGTTGATGATCCGATCATGGTATGGCTGAATCAGCGTCGGCGTGACAAGGCGCATGTAGCCGGCCAGCACCACTAACTCGACGCCAAACTCTTTTAATTGCTGTAAAACCGCGGCGTCGTATTCTTCTCGACGACTGTAGTGCGTCGGATCTAGAAAGAGCGCGGGGACCTGATACCGCGCCGCTCGCTCCAGCGCCGGGGCGTCCTTCTTATTGCTGATCACCACCGCCACGCGTGCGGAGAGCTTCCCTTGCTTGATCGCATCAAGAATCGCCTCAAGGTTGCTCCCTCGGCCGGAGACGAGGACGCCCAGTCGAAGGGCTCCTTCAGCAGGGTTCAGGACAGGTTCCTCTTCGCTACACATAAACCACCGTTCCATCTCCCTTGACGATCTCGCCGATCACGTACGCTTCCTGTCGGAGCCGTTTTAGAAGGGAGCGCGTTTGGGAGAGCGCCTTTGGCGAGATCACCAGGATCATTCCGATTCCCATGTTAAAGTCGATGTACATCTCTTCGGTGTCGACCTCTCCCATTTCCTGGAGAGTCTTAAATATGAAGGGGACCTCCCATCGGTCGCGCCGCACCTGGGCCGCGCAACCGGGCGGAAGAACGCGCGGGAGATTTTCAGTGATTCCTCCTCCGGTGATGTGGGCCGCTCCTTTAATTTGGACTTTCTCCTGAAGTTTCGAGAGGGTTTTTGCGTAAATGACGGTCGGGGTCAGCAGAGTTTCTCCGATCGATTTCGACCCTCCGGGAAAATGGTCTTTTACCGTAAGCCCCCTCTTCTCGAAAACAATTTTCCGGACCAGGGAGAAGCCGTTGCTGTGCAGGCCTGAAGAGGCCAGGCCGATCAAGAGATCTCCCGGCCTGATTTTCTTTCCGTCGATGATCTTCTTTTTGTCCACCACCCCCACGGCGAAGCCGGCCAGATCGTATTCTCCCGCGGGGTAAAAGGAGGGCATCTCCGCCGTTTCGCCGCCGATCAACGCGCAGCCGGCCTGCCGGCAGCCGTCCACAATCCCTTTCATCACCTCCACCGCCTTCTCCGGAAAAAGCTTTCCCGTGGCGAAGTAGTCCAAGAAAAAGAGCGGTTCGGCGCCGGTCACGATGACGTCATTGACGCACATCGCGACGAGGTCGATGCCGACCGTATCGTGGCGGTCGGTCATAAAAGCGATCTTCAGCTTTGTCCCAACCCCATCCGTGCCGGAGACCAGGACCGGTTCTTTAAACTTTTTCGCTCCGAGGGCGAATAGGCCGGAAAAGCCTCCCAAGTCGGTGAGAACTTCGGGCCGGTGTGTCGATCGGACCATGGAGGTAATCTTTTGGACGAAAAGATCGCCGGCTTCAATATCAACGCCTGCATTTTTGTAGGTCAGTCGCGCCATCGTTTACTCGTGAGGGGTGGGCTTTCGATTTGTTTTTTAAAAAAAAGTAACCTCGTAAAAGTGATCTGTATCATACCGCAAGATCAGGAAAAGGTCAATTTAGGAGCCCTTTCCCCGGCGGAAATCGAGCGGAACGAAACGGCTTTAAACATGCAGATGAGCGGCTCGTCCTCCTCGATAACGAAAGACTCCATAAGATACATAATTCTTGACAAACATTTTTTGCGGGCTTATTTTTCTACGGATCAAAATTGGTCACCTCCCTCCAACGTCTGTCCCAATCGAGAGATCAAAAACGATTGTCTTTCCCAAAAAAATCGGTTATTCTGACGGAGTTTATCCATGATTCGATTATTCTGTTTGATGAGAAATAATCAGTGAAGGGGTGTAGAACGCCATTTCGGCTTCACAGAAAATTTTTTCCAAAGTGCTGGAGAAGGGTAAGAACATTGGCAGTGGGGTCAGAGCAATCGCCGGAAGATTGAGAAATGCGATAAAGTACTCCCTAGAAGCATAGAGACGAAGGGGCATTGATGGCGGCAGGGGGATGGAAGACGAGAAGGAGATGTAAATTCCAATCGAGTGGGGCATTCTTCCCGAATCCTCCGGCGCGGGGTTCTTCGAAAACGTCGGATCGATCGATTCAACCCTTCATCGCGGCCGCATCATCCCTTGGTAAGCTTTCATAGAGGTTAGGGAGTATGATGGAAAAAGAGGCATTCACAAGGGGATCGTCGCCGCCGGGCCAAAATAAAAGGGAGGCGAGTCGACAACTTAAGGAGAGCAGGAACGTTCTACGAAAAGTCTCTCCTCTCTTTGAGGTTCTGATCTCCGAGCTTGAGCACTGTCTCTTTCAAATGAAGCAGAAATTGGATGCGGAAGAGTCCGGGATTCGCTCCGAGAGGGATGAGGAGCACCGGATGCTGCTTGAGGCGGAGAGCCTTCATCATGGAGAGGGACTTTTAACCGAGGCCCTGGATCGTTTTATCTTGAGAATGGATAAAATGGTGAGGCACTTTACCCCTCAGGAGCACCGCATCCATCGCGATTATTTTCAGAAACATCTTCATCCCTTCCTCCTTCTCTCTCCTTTCGTGAAGCGGGCTTATTCGAAGCCGTTGGGATATCCGGGTGATTATGAAATGATGCGGATGTTGTATGAAGACCACGACCAAGGAGAGACCCTCTTCGCCCGTCTCATCAACCGGTATTGCTCTCAGCTCTCCGTGGCCCGGTCGGTGATGGGCCGGGTTCCTTATATGCTGGGGAAGACAAACCGGATCCTCGGCCGGGCTTCCGGGAATCGGGAAACCGTCTCGATCATGAGCATCGGTTCCGGACCGGCCAAAGAGGTCCAGGAGCTGATTCGGAGCAACCCAAAGGGTGATCGATGCCACCTGACCATGATCGACACCGAGTGGGAGGCGCTGCAATATTGCCGCGCGAAGATCGATGTATTAAAGGGGGTGACCCGGAGCCGCATCCAGGTCGGTTATGTTAACAAATCGATCCATCAGTTGGTCCACCATCCCCATACTTTTGATCTCTTCGCCGGGCAGGATTTGATCTATGTGATGGGCCTCTTCGACTACCTTCCCTTTCATATCTCAAAACATTTGATTCAACGTTTGTACCGGCTCCTCTCCGAGGAGGGGGATCTGATTATCGGAAATCTGGACGCCTCGAATGAGGCCCGTTATTTTATGGAATATGGCGCGGAATGGTATGTCCTCTATCGGACGCCCCAGGAGCTCATTCAGATGGTGGAAGGGATTTCTTCCGCCCAGGTTTTTGTCGAGACCGACGAAGAGGGGACGCAGCTTTATTTGACCGTTCGAAAGGGGAAGAGGCCGAAGGAAAGCCTGAGCTATCCTCCTGAGGTCGCAACGGTTTTCTATGGAAAACAGTAACGACGCCGAGCTTCTTTCCGCTTTTCAAGATTACGCGCGCGAGATCAACACGTTCCGGCTCCGAATCGGCTGTATTTTGGGATTTACCCTCGTTCCCCTTTTCAGCCTTCTCGATTATTACGCCGTGCCTCACCACTTCAAAACGTTTCTCCTGATCCGGCTCGTCTCCTCCGCGCTGACCCTTCTTCTTTTTCTTTTCACCTTTACCTCTTTTGGAAAAAGCCACATTACCTGGGTCGGGGCCCTGACCGCCATCCTCATCGGCGGCACCATCGCGCTGATGACCCGTTACCTGGGAGGCTACGAGTCCCCTTACTATGCCGGTCTCAACCTGGTGATGCTTGCGATTTCGATGCTTTTTGCCTGGGATGTGCGCATTACGGCGGCGATCTGTTTGTCGATGTATACCCTTTATATTGTCCCGATTTTTCTTTACGATCAGATCGAGCGGGCGGAGATATTAATCAACAACAACGCCTTTCTCATTTCAACCATGGTGATCGGATTGACCAGCGCCTATTTTATTTCCAGATTGCGCTACCAAGAATTTGAATCCCGTTATAAAATGGAAGAATCCCGGAAAGCGTTGGAAGTCTCCAATCAGAAACTAAGGGAGCTCAGTTACCTGAAAGGTCAGTTTTTTGCGGATATCAGCCACGAGCTTCGAACCCCCTTGGCGGTGATCCGGGGAGAGGCGGAGGTGACGCTTCGAGGGAAGGAAAAACCGGTGGCGGAGTACAAGCGGGTCCTCCACTATATTATTCTCCTGGCTGATCAGCTCAATAAGCTGGTCAGCGATCTCTTGTTTTTGGCCCGTTCCGAATCGGGGGTGTTGCATATGGAGAAGCGGGAAATTTCTCTGCAGGAGATTATTCGGGAGGCATCCCGCGAAGGAGAGATCCTGGCGATGCGGAAGGGGATTATGCTCACACTGAAAGAGTCCGCGGAGGACGAACTTTTCTTGCAGGGGGATCCGCAGCGTCTCAAACAGCTTTTTTTGATCGTCATTGATAACGCGATCAACTACTCGAAGATGGGGGGAGATGTGGAACTCTCCCTGGAGCGGGAGGAGGGCCGAGGAAAAATCACCATCGCCGATCACGGCGTCGGTATTCCAAAAGAGGCGATCCCCCACGTTTTTGAACGGTTCTATCGGGTTGAAAAAACCAAATCGATGGCCAACGGAACGGGACTCGGATTGCCGATCGCGAAGTGGATCGCCGAGGCCCATGAAGGGAAGATCACGATCGACAGCGAAATGGGGGCCGGCACAAGGGTGACGGTGCATCTCCCCCTCTCCGAGAAGGTGAAGGTCTAGAATGGAAATTCTCCTCGTGGAAGACGACGAGCGGATCGTCAGCTTCGTGAAAAGGGGACTGGAGGCGGAGCATTACAGTGTCGATGTGGCGCACGACGGCCAGGAAGCGATCGACATGGCGCGGGCGATCCGCTACCGGTTGATTATCCTCGATCTGGTCCTCCCGTTGAAGAGCGGTTCTGAAGTCTGCTTGAGGCTGAGGGAGGAGCGGATCGAAACCCCCATCCTCATGCTGACGGCGAAAGATACCCTCGAAGAGAAGATCGAAGGGCTTCGGATCGGGGCGGATGATTATTTGACGAAACCGTTCGCCTTCGAGGAACTCCTGGCCCGGATGAAAGCGCTCCTGCGCCGAGGCCCTTATCGGGAGGAGAGCCAAGACTTGAGGGTCGCCGATTTGATCCTCAGCCGGGAGACCCATGAAGTCCGCCGGGCCGGAGATCTCATCGCCCTCACCGCGAAGGAGTTTGCCCTCCTGGAATATCTCATGACTCACCCCAATAAGGTCATGAGCCGGACATCGATCCTTGAAAAGGTCTGGGGATATCATTACGATACCCTGACCAATGTCGTCGATGTTTATATCCGTTATTTAAGGAAGAAGGTAGACGAAGGGTATCCCAAAAAATTGATTCAGACCGTCCGGGATATCGGATATAAAATCTGCGGTTGATCGCTTCCTTGTCCGATTCCTCCATCGTGTTCCTCTTTTTCTTTTCTCTTTTAATTTCTTTCTAATCTTTTCCTCATCTGTTTTTCACCTTCTCCCGTTAAGCTGGATTTACTAGATGAAAGTAGACGGATGCTCGACGTGAAAAAACCGAGGGGGAAAAAAATGTCTTCACTCACGCTGAACGATATGGCGCAAAAGGCCATCTTCAATCCACCCAGGGAAAATAAAAGAGTCGTTTTCAATGAAGAGATCCTTCTTTGGAAGGGGACGTCGCTCCAGACGAAGAAACCTCCCCGATCCGCGATCATCGGAAGAGCCAAAAATATCAGCAACGGGGGGGTCTGCCTCGTTACAAAAACAAAGCTGGAGATCAATCAGTTCTTGAGAATGACCTTCAAGCTGAAATCGGTCCCGATCAATATTCCGACCCTCGTCGAAGTAAGATGGGTGGAGAAGGTATCCGATTCCTACTTCAGGGTCGGGGCCCGGTTTATTTATTAAGCATTCGATCTCATTCTCCTTTGTGATCGTTCTCTCTCCCCGGTTTGCGCCGGAATGGAGGATCTTCAGAGTGGAAACGGTCTTTCCTCCCGCGTTTTTCTTTCACCCTCTTTATCCGTCACGGTATTCTCTCGAAACAGATCCTCCGGACAGGACCGGTTCTCCATGGGTGATCAGGCCAAAACAAGGGAAGAGCTTCTCAAAGAGCTGACGGCGTTGCGCGCCCGCCTTAACAAAATGGTGATCGCGAAGCGCCTCGCGGTGAAGAAGCGGGTGCGAGCGAAGGGCAACGCGAACCTCCCGCGCCGCAGAGAGCGCAATCCGACCCGGGCGCAAAATCAATTACTCTCCTATATCGCCCATGAGCTGAAGACCCCTTTAAACAGCCTTCTCGGTTTTATCCAATTGCTGCGGAATGGAACGTATGGGGTGCTCTCGCCGGAGCAATCTCAGGCGATCATGCGGATGCATGTAGATTTATTGGAGTTTATTCACCTGGTCGACAATATCTTGGATTTCTCGAGAATCGATTCGGGCAAGATGCCGGTTCAGGTGGTGGAGACGAACCCCCGTGATCTGGTCGAGCGGGTCTCGATGCTCTTTGAGCCTTTTCTCCGTGAGAGAGGACTTCAGGTGGAGCAGCGGATCGATCCTGATTGTCCGGCGATGTTCATGACCGATCCCCTGAAGATCAAGAGCGCCCTGATCAACCTCCTGGGCAATGCGATTAAATTCACGCCGAGGGGAACGATTCGAATCGGGCTCTGCTCTCTTCCGGGGCAGAGGGGGATTCGGCTCTCCGTCTCGGATACCGGCATCGGGATTGCGCCGCAGGAGCTCTCCCATCTTTTCGAGGGAAATCAGCGGGAGGCCGTGAGGGAGTCTGCCGCCCCCTATGGGACCGGGACCGGCTTGGGGTTGGCCATTGTCAAAAAAATGGTCTCCGCCCTTGGGGGGACCGTTCGCGTTGAAAGCGGATTGGGGGTCGGCACGACGTTTACCGTCGATATCCCGGAGAGTTCTTGTTCCTGAAGGGGATCTCGCCGGCGCCCGCGGGAACAAAGTCAGGCCGTATATCCATTGTGATGAAACAAGGAGCGAGTATGCGTATTTTAATTATTGAAGACGATGAACGGATATTAGGTTTCTTGAAGCGGGGTCTGGAAGGGGAGGGGCATGCCGTCGATCTCGCCCTCAACGGAGAGGCCGGCCTCGGTTTTCTGAAAAAGCGCCCTTACAACGTCATCCTTCTCGACGTCTATCTCCCTGAAATGAATGGAATGGAGGTGTGCAAAGAATTGAGGCGTCAGCGCCTGATGACCCCCGTCTTGATGATGACGGCGAAGGATTCGCCGGAAGTTCAGCAGGAGGCCGTTCGGGCCGGTGTGAATGATTACCTTCCAAAACCGTTTTCGTTTGAGGTCCTCCTGGCGAAAATAGAGGCATTGGGTCTCTGCACCGATCCCGCCTGAAAATTTACCCCAAAAAATGCGCCTCGGTTTCGGTCCGATAAGTCTTAAACGGATCTTCCATCGAGAAAGGTTTTTTCCCCTCGATATAAAAACTCGACCAGTTGATCACATAAGGGGTTTGCCGCTCCAGGAGAGATCGGATCAATTCTCCCCGCGCGGAAGCGCGCGTATTCCGGGGGGGACATTCCACCGCCAGATCGACGGCGTCGTCGGTGGTCCGCCGGAGGGCCTTTCCTTCTTCTTCCAAGGCAACGGCGAGTCCGCGGGATCGGTTGAGATTATGGTACTCCAGATCGAGGCTGGCCATCCAGGGGTCCTGCCAATCGACCCCCTCCGCCTCTCGAAACGATTCAAGAAGCCACCGTTTGGAGATCCAGTCGATCTTTCCGACAAGACGCTCCGGGTCGATCGCGAGCGCCTCCAGCGTCTTTCCCCATTCCGAGATGATCCAATCGGTCTGATCATCCTTTCCAGACAGGGTTCGTTCCGCTTCTTGTTGAAGAAGGGATTGAAGCTCGACGGCGGAAATCCGTTTTCCGTTCTGAAGGGTCACAATCCATCGCCGCTCCGGATCGCGCGAGATCCGCCTTAAATCGAGAACCGCGTCCGCCAGCGCCAGATCGTCCGGAACCGCCCCTTCCTCGATCAGGGAGAGCATGACGGAGGTGGTGCCGAGTTTCAGCGCGGTGGCATATTCGAGCATGTTGGAGTCGCCGAGGAGGAGGTGGATGCGCCGATACCGGTTCGGATCGGCCAGCGGCTCGTCGCGGGTGTTGATGATGGCGCGGTTGAACTGGACCCACTGGTAGAAATCGTTGACGATGTGGTCGGCCCGCTGCGAGATCTGAAAGTCAATCTGCGGCAGCGCCCGCTCGCCCAGAGCGACCCAGCCGTCGGGGACCAGATGCGCGCCGACCCGCCCCGCCCCGGTGAAGATCTGGCGGGTCACCAGGAAGGGGATCAGCTGGCCCAGGCCGTCGTAGGAAAAGGGGAAGTCGCGGGCGACGAGGTAATTTTCATGCGATCCGAAGGTGGCGCCGGTTTCATGATCGACATTGTTTTTGATGATCGAGACCCGTTCTCCCAGCCCCAAGGCTTCGACCGCCTCCTGCAAGATTCGGTCTCCCGCCCGATCGTAGGCGAGCAGGTCGGTGAGGGAGAGGCACTCCGGAGAAGCATACTCCAGATGTCCCATGTCGATGTAGATCCGGCCGCCGTTGAGAAGAAATCCGCCGTTTCCCGGCGGCTCGTCGTGGGCCCGATGGTGCAGGTCGATCAACCCGAGTTTTTTCTTTTTGAAGATCGTCTCTTTGATTCGGTACGCGATCCGCTCGGGCGAATCGTTCGGGCGCTCTTGATTCACCAGACAGCCGTATTCGGTTTCGAGACCCATAATTCGTGACAGCATCTATTTCAACCACCCCTTCAGCGCCTGTTCGATTTCGTCATGAGAGAGGGTCCGGTATTTCGAACTCCCCGGCTGGGTCCGGTCAAGAAGGGCCGCTTCGAGGGTGTGCGATTCGAGCGACCGCTTCAACAACGGATCGAGCTCCTTTGGCGACGGGGGGGCGCCGGCCTCTTTTTCCGCCTCCAGATCGGCCGGAAGTTGAGAGACCGCCCAGGTTCTCAGGGCGATCTGCAGGGCCTCCTTGAGTGATAGGGAGTGGGTCTCTCCGGCGGCATTGAGAAAAGCCGCCATCCGCTCGCTCATCGGCGCCGTCGGCGCCAGGACCACCCCGCGTTCCTCCTCTTCGAAGACCCCGTCATAATTGAGGTGGAAGAAGAGCGGCTTGGCGGAGAGGATGCCGATCTCCGCCATCACGATCTTCGCGATGTAGGGAGCGTGAAGCACCTCTTCGAAGGCCTGCTTGACCATCGGCGCCAAAATAAACTTCATCAGCCGGCGGACAGTGACATCGACGGGGGAGCGATTGAACCCTTCCACATGGGCGGCATCGAGGACGACATTCCGAAGTTTCTCCAGATCGGCCGGATGGCCGATCCCGCCGAATGCGATCTGGTCATAGACTTCATACAGCTTCGACGTGCCGGCGCCGAGGGTCGCCATCAGGACGCCGTTTTCATAGGGGAGGGCGACGATCGGGCTGCCGGCGGAAAGTTGTTCCTCAAGATAGTCGCGCCGGTTTCGAACCGCCTCGACCCATCGGTAAGGCTCGTCATAAACCATTTGTCTCTTCCTTTCAGAAGTCAGATGTTATCCGATGCCCAGCCCCGGTTCTCCCGCGGTAGAGCGGCCGACGACGTTTCGCGCATAGAGCGATTCGAGTGTTTTCTGAGGAATCTCTCGGACCCCTTCCATCGTGACCAGTTTGATCACCGGGTAGAGATGGGCTTCTCGGTTGCTCCCGCCGGTGGCGGCGTCGAATTCGGCCGCCGTCTCCAGGAGCCTCATCGTCAGGGTGATCGCCGCCTCCTCGGAGAGTTCGGCCAGCGGGCGCTTCCCCCAGCGATTCTCATACTGGAGGATTCCACGAATGGCCGGGGAACCGGAACCGGAGGTGGTGAACTCCACCGCTTCGAATCCGGCGCCGAGAATGTCGTAGAAAAAGAGCTTCCCCTCTTTCCGCGCCACATCATAGGCGGCATAGATCGGGGCGACCGCGCCGATTCCCTGAATCGCCATCGGGATATTTTCCTTGAGGAGTTTCGAGAGGGCGCGGACCTTTCCTTCGAGGCTCAGCTCCTGAAGCTGGCTGCGCCGATAATACTTGAAGGTATGCTCCATCACGCGGGCAATCTCGAAGGCCGTCGCGGGAACCCCTGCGATCGCCATCACCGAATGGCGGTCGATCTCGAGAACCTTGTCGGTCCGGTCATACATCACCGTCGTTCCGGCGGTCGCCCGGCGATCCCCCGCGACCAAGACACCCTCTTTATATTTCAGTCCAAAGATGGTTGTCCCTTGCGTGAGGGCGATTTTGCTTTCAACCGGCTCTCTCCCTTCCGGAAGGGTTCCCGGTCCTAATTTATAACCGTTGGTTTTGAGAAGGGACCAAAAGTCACCATTATGCATCGGTTATTCTCCGGTTCTTTGTCGGTACCGTTCCGCCTGTTTCGGATCGACCTTCCGCATCCGCTTTAAAAGATTTTCCTTGCTGGAGTCGGTGTCGGGACGCTTCGGTCCGGTCTCCTCGCGCGGTTTCTCCAGCGGATTCACCGGGCGTTCCCGTCGTTCCATGAATTCGGTCATGATTTTCTCCTATGAATTAAAAATCTCTTTGAAGCTGGCGGCCTCTCCGATCCGCGCTCGCAGCGTGGCGATCTCGGCCGGGTCGAACAGGCTGTTCATTTCCAGCGTTTTATGAAAGAGGCCGTTCTGAAAAACGACCCGCTCCCACTGGATTCGATGGATCTGGTCATAAAATTTTTCGATGCACAGCCCCCGGATCGCGGCGCGGGTGTCGGCGGGGGGAGTTGTCATCGCCTCCTTGATCTCCGCTTCGGTGGAGAGCCGTTCCATATTCCCTTCCATTTCCAGACCGATGAAGAGCCCCCGGTCGGGGGAGAGGTTGTGATATTCGAGATCGAGCCCGCGAAGCCGAGGGTCGTCCCATCCGCACCCTTCCGCCTCCATGAAGGTTTCGAGCAGCCATTTCTTGGCGACCCAGTCGAGCCGGTTCGTCAGCATCATCGGGTCGATCTCGAGGTCGTTCAAGACCTCTTCCCACTTGGCCAGGACCCATTGGGTGTCCGGATCGGCCTCCTGCCCGAACGCCTTCTGCGCCGCGGCGAGGTAGAGACGCTGATGGTCGATCGGCGAGATCTCTTTTCCATTCATCCGCTTGATCGGTTTTTTGCAGGTCGTATCGAGCGAAACGGCGTGGACGGCGGCGACCGGCTCCGGAATCGCCGCCGCGGGCGCCGCGCCGATTTCGATGAGACGAAGGGTCAGCCAGGTGGTCCCCACCTTCAGCGCGGTGGCGGTCTCCGACAGATTGGCGTCTCCTAAAATTTGATGAAGGCGCCGATATTGACTTCGGTCGGCGTGGGGCTCGTCCCGCGTGTTGATGATCGGCCGGCGATCCATCGTATCGACCGACATCTCCACTTCGACGAAATCGGCCCGCTGCGAGAGCTGGTAGACGCCGGCCCGGTATCCATCCCGGCTCTCGATCCCGACCTTCCCCGCCCCCGCGAAAATCTGCCGGGTCACGAGGAACGGGGTGAGATCGCGGATGATTTTGTCGAAGGGGATCGATCGGGGGAGAAGATAGTTATCGTGGCAGCCGTAGCTGTGGCCGTAAAAGTCGGTGTTGTTTTTGTAGAGCTGGACCGCCGGATTCCCGAGGGCCGCGTTCCGCCGGTCGGCGCAGGCCTGGACGATCCGCTCCCCCGCCTTGTCGTGGATGACGAGATCCCGAAGCGACCGGCATTCCGGGGTAGAATACTCCGGGTGGGTGTGGTCGTTGTAGAAGCGGGCGCCGTTGGTCAGGGCGAGGTCGCTCTTCATCTCGTGAAAGGAGAAGGGCCGGTGGCGGTCTTGTTTCTCGAACGCTTCCTCTTCTTCATCCTGCGCCAGCTTATCGGCCCGGAATCCGCGGGCGTCCTGCCGGGGGTCTTCGCCGCTGTAATCCCATCCGGGCCGAAAGGGGCGGGTGAGATAGGCGCGGACCAGTTCCATCGACTCCACCACCGGATCGACCGCTTCTAAGTCTTCCCGGGTAATTCCATATTCGGTTTCGATCCCAAAGAGCTTCAGCATTAGATGACTCGCTTCTCGGGTTTGGGCCGTTCCTTTTTGTCGAGCAGCGAGAGGCCGACGACATTCTCCGGATCGACGTCGATCAGCTTCAGCCAGTCTTCGACAATGTCGTTGGGGGGGAGGATCTCTCCCTCTCGGTATTCGGTTTCGACGGCGAGGGTGATGTCTTCAACCGTGATTCCCTCTTCCCCTTCGTTGATGGTCCGTTTGATCGCCCGCTCCTTGGCCCGTTGGATGATCGACGCGATCAGGGCGCCGCTGATCAGGTCCGACCGGTGGAGGATCTCTCGACGGCTGCTCCGAAGCTGCAATTCCAGAATCTGCTGCGCTGCGCCCTTTGAAAAGATCGCATCGACCCCCGCTTTGATCAAGGCCTGACGCGCCTGCGCCGGATCATCGCCGTGGGCTTTCATCAGACTCGGCGCGAGGGGGATTTCCGGGGTCACGTAAATGCCGAAGATCTCCTCGGTGCCGGTCCGGTCGGGGCGATTGATTTTGATCTTCCGGTCGATCCGCCCGGGGCGCAGGACCGCCGGGTCGATCAGGTCGGGGCGGTTGGAGGCGAGGATAATCACCATCTCCTTGAGCGATTCGATTCCGTCCATTTCGGCGCAGAACATCGGAACGAGGGTGCTGAGGATGTTGTGAGAGCGCATCGAGCGGCGCGTCCCCAGGATCGACTCCGCCTCGTCGATGAAGATGAAGGGGAGGTAGCCGGCCCCCCGTTTTTCGCGGGCGCGCGCGAAGATCTCCCGGATCATCCGCTCCGACTCGCCGAGCCACATATTCAAAATCTCCGGCCCCTTTACATGAAGGAAAAATTCTTCGACCTGCGGGTTGCCTTGATCTTTCAGCTTCTGGACCAGGCTATAAGCGGTCGCTTTCCCGATCAACGTCTTGCCGCAGCCGGGGGGACCGTATAAGAGGAAGCCCTTCGGCTGGGAGAAGTCGTATTTCTTGAAGAGGTCGGGGTAGAGGAGGGGATGCTCGAGTGTATTGCGGATCGCGTCGATCGCCTCCTTCTGGCCGCCGATCTCTTCCCAGGAAACCTTCGGTGTCTCTTCCAGGAAATACTCCCGCCGCTGGGCGTTGTTGACCTTTTCCACGGCGACCCGGTGGCTGGCGTCGATCCGGACCTCGTCGCCGACCTTCAGTTTTTCTTCGGTCAATTGGGAGGAGCGGATCAGCAGAGACGACTGCGCTCCGACATCCTGCCCGACGCGAAGCCGGCCGTCCGGCAGAAGGTCGGTGATTTTTTGAACCGATCCGTTCCGGTCATAGCCGATGGCGCGGAGGACGACGAAAGCTTCATTCACCAAGACCTGCGTGCCGATCTGCAGCGCTTCCGGTTTGAGGCGCGGGTCAACATTCGTGTAATAGTCCGCCCCGCCGACCACGATGTGCGCCAGATCGGGGGCGGGGAGTCCCAGGAGGGTGCCGATCCGGTTGGCCGGCGCGGTGACCTTTTCCACCACCTGATTCAGCTTCTTGATCTCCGATTGAACCTGTTGGAGGTTCAGCTCCCCTTCGAGGATCTTGCCCCGCAGCGCATTCATTAAAGAATAGCGGGGATCTTCTTGGGGGGTGGACGCAAGGATGCGGTCGATCAGTTGGAGCGGGCTTTGAGAGCGCTTTTCCTGCGGAGTTTCCCGTTGCGGGGAATAATATTTGGATGAGTCGCTAATGGCGGTCTCCTTCCTTAATAATGAGGGTAATAAAAAATTCTAAACCGCTGGGAGGGGCTTGTCAATCATCATATGTTGTGTGATCTTCTTGAAAGGACGCTGCCCCGATTTCTACGCTCTTTATTTCTAATAAAACTCCCCGCATCCATTGTCTTCCCCGGCGGCTTCGGATACAATGACGGAAACCTTTCGGAGGTCCCCTCATGAAGACGCTTCAAGATCTCAAGCCGCTCATCGAATACCTTCAAGAGATACAACATCTTTCCAGCGCGATTTCGATCTTTCATTGGGACCAGGAGACCTACATGCCGCCGGGGGCGGGACAGGCGCGGGCGCAGCAGTTGTCGTCCTTGGGCGGTTTAGCGCACGACAAGAGCGTCGGGCCGGAAATGCAGCGGCTTCTCTCCCAATGGGTTGATTTGAAGAGCGGTGAAATCAAGGGGGAGTGGGACGAGGCGCCGCAGGCGCTTTTAAGAGAGGTTTGGCGAGATTACGACAAAGCGACGAAGCTTCCATCGGAATATGTCCGGCGGTTTGCGAAGGCCTCGTCGATTTCGGAGCAGGTCTGGGTAGAGGCGCGAAAGAAGAGCGACTTCCCGCTGTTTATGCCGCACCTCAAGACGATGGTCGATCTGAAGAAAGAAGAGATCGGCTATATCGGTTACAAGGATTCTCCTTACGATGCGTTGCTTGATGCGTATGAGCCGGGGATGACGGTGGCGCAATTGGTTCCGCTCTTTGCCGCGTTGAAGCAGGAATTGGTGCCGCTGCTTGAGAAGATCGTTCACTCACCCGTTCAACCGAAAGACGACTTCCTTCGCCATTCCTATGTTCCCGAAAAGCAGTTGGCGTTTGGGCATCAGGTGTTGGAGGCGATGGGCTTTAATTTTAATACGGGCCGGCAGGATCTCTCGGCGCATCCCTTCACCACCTCTTTCCACCCCACCGATGTCCGGATCACGACGCGGGTGGACGAGCATGATCTCCTCTCCTCCCTCTTCAGCTCGATCCACGAGGGAGGCCATGCCCTCTACGATCAAGGGCTCCAGGCCGATCTCTACGGAACCCCGCTCGGCGAGGCGCGCTCGCTCGGCGTTCATGAGAGCCAGTCCCGTCTTTGGGAGAACGGCATCGGCCGATCGAAGCCGTTCTGGGGACATTTCTATCCGATCCTCCAGAAGACCTTTCCGGAAGGGTTGAGGGGGGTCGATCCGGAAACCTTCTATGCGGCGGTGAACACCGTCCGCCCGTCGCTGATCCGGGTCGAAGCCGATGAGCTGACCTACAACCTCCATATCATGGTCCGGTTTGAAATCGAGCGGGCATTGATCGAGGAGAATCTTCCGGTCGAAGAACTTCCGTCGCTCTGGAATGAGAAGATGGGTCAATATCTCGGCGTGGTCCCCGACTCCGACGCCCACGGCGTCCTTCAAGACATCCACTGGTCGGGCGGAGCGATCGGATATTTCCCCACCTACACTCTCGGCAACCTTTATTCGGTTCAGTTTTTGAATCAGGCGAAGAAGGAAATGCCGGGTCTCGAAGGGGAGATCGCGAAGGGGAATCTTTTGCCGTTGAAAAAGTGGCTGAACGAGAAGATCCATCGGTGGGGCAAGCAATATCCGACCGACGAATTGGTCCGCCGCGTCACGGGGGAGCCCTTGAACCCAACCTACTTCATTCAATATTTGAAGGAAAAATTCGGTCCGATCTATCGCGTGACATAAATCTATCTGTGGTATGCCGGCCGGATCAATCCCTTGACATCGGATCATCGAACCTGTATGCTTCCCGAAAAATTCAGGATCGCTATGTTTTTGAGTAAAAAAGCCAGATATATTACGCTGATTATCCTGGCCTTTTCCTTTCTCAATCTTTCTCTGGCCAGTGCTTGCATGGTTCCGGATTGGGCGCCGAAAGCCGATGATTGCTGCGTCCTGCCATGCAAGACCGTCACATCGCCGGAGCTGGCGAAAAGTTTCTGCAACCTGTCCGATCAGCAACGCTCCCTTCATGCCGGGCCCCAGCTTTATGCGCCGGCCATTCTCGTGGAGGATGGTCTTGCTCTGATTGCCCGCTCCTGTAAGGCCCCGCCCCCTGTTATTTTGTCCGGAATTGATTCAGATCAACCCCTGTCCCAACCCCGTGGGGATCTTTTTATCCTCCACCGTACCCTTCTGCTTTAAACCGATCCACTCCAAATCTCGTCACGGCTGATTGCGCTCGTTTTTGAAAAATCAGAGTGCGCGATCGCTCATCTTATTTCACCCATATTGATATCTGCCGGAGTGGTCTACGATGAAACGACTTCTCTTGCTCTCCATTTTATTAATTGGCGCGACTGTCATTCCGATGGTCACATCTGCCGCCGAAGAAGTAACTCCAACCCTGCGCTTGGAAGAAGTGCTCCAGGAGGTCATCCAACGAAATCCGCAGGTCCGCGCGGCCGAGCGGGGGGAGCGCGCCGCAGAAGCGCGGATCCCGCAGGCGCGCGCCTTGGAGGATCCCCAGTTCGGCGTGATGCAATGGTCGATCCCTTCCAACTTCAGTCTCTTCGATGCCGATGAAACCTGGTATACCCTCTCCCAACACTTTCCCTTCTTTGGGAAGAGAGCGCTCCGCGGCGATATCGCCAAGCTAGAAACGAGCATGGCGAGTGAAGAGTCCCGTGCGGTTCGTTTGAAAATCGTCAAAGAGGCGAAGCAAGCTTATTATGATTTCTTCTTCACGCATAAGTCGCTCGACATTCACCACAAACAGGTGGCGCTGGCGCGACGATTCTCTATCATCGCCCAGGAGAAATTTGCCGTCGGGGAGGTCGGCCAGCAAGATGTGATCCGCGCCCAGGTCGAGCTGCTTGACCTCTCCAACGCACTGAAGACGTCGGAGCAGGATCGGAACGTTGCGGCGGCGCGGCTCAATGCGCTCCTCGATCGGCTTCCCGATGCCCCTCTAGGCGTCCCCGAAACGCCGACGATTCCGGCCGTTGAGCCGGAATTAGAGATGCTGCAGCGTGAAGCCGAAGCGGCCCGCCCCGAAATCCGGATGCAGACGCTGGCGATCCGACGCGGCGAAGAATCGGCCGCGCTGGCCGAGCGAGATCTCTTTCCCGATGTCGTGGCGGAAGTCGGGTATTGGGATGTCCACGACGGCTCGAATCGTTGGATGGCCTCCATCAAGATTAACCTCCCCTGGATGAATAAGAAGAAATATGACGCCCGCATTCGGGAAAAGGAGGCGGAGCAGTCGCGCGCTGAAGCCGCCCGCCGGGCCGCCCTCAATGAGACCCAATTTCGCATTAAAGAGCTCTTTGTCCGTTTCCAGACGGCCAAGCGCCTTGCCACGCTTTACCAACAGGGAATCCTGCCGCTGGCCGAGCAATCGTTGGAAGCGGCCGTCGTCGGATATGAAGCGAAGAAGAATGATTTCCTCACATTGATCGATGCGCAAGAGAACATCAAGAGATTGGAACTGACTTATTTTCGGACACTCGCGGAGATTTGGAAGCGTCTCGCCGAACTGGAAGAGATGACGGGAAAAATGTTTTAAGCAAATAAGAGACGGGAGGAGACAAAGATGAAAATCTGTCGAAAAGCTCGAAGGGGAACCACATTGGCTGTTTTGCTTCTGACCCTCTCGGTCATTGGTTTCTACATGACGCAGAATCGCGCCATGGGGGATACAAAAGCGGACGCGCCGATGAACGAGCAGGATGGGACACCCGATGGCATGGAAGAGATGGCGATGGATATCAATGAGACCGGCCGGACGACGGCGATGCTGACCCCGGAGAAAAAACAACGGATCGGGGTCAAAGTGTCCGAAGTTCAGGAGAGAGAGATCGAGAAGGTGATCCGGGCCGCTGGACGGGTCGCTTATGATGAGCGAAAGCTCGCTCGAATCAACCTGAGGGTCGACGGCTGGATTCAGGACCTCTTCGTCAATTTCACCGGTCAAGAGGTGAGGAAGGGAGAGCCGCTTCTCACCCTCTACTCTCCCGATCTCCTCATCACGCAGCAGGAATACCTGCTGGCGAAGCGGGGCCGGGAGAAGTTGGGGGCCAGTCCGATCGCCGAGGTGCGGGAGACCGGAGACGCGCTTCTCGCCTCAGTGCGAAGAAGACTTCTTTTGTTCGGGATTACCGAAAAGCAGATTCAGGAACTGGAGAAGCGGGGAGAGCCGCAGACGGCGATCACGATCACCTCCCCGATCAACGGCGTCGTCACCCATAGAGAGGGGGTCCAAGGGATGCGGGTCACACCGGAGGCGACCCTTTATGAAATCGCCGACCTCTCGACCGTCTGGGTGATTGCTGAAGTCTATGAGTCCGATCTCTCATTTGTAAAAGAAGGGCAAGAGGCCGCCGTCACCGTGGCGGCCTACCCCGGCGAGATCTTTCACGGAAAGGTGGCCTATATCGATCCGTTTCTCAACCCTCAGACCCGGACCGTCCGGGTACGGCTGGAGCTTCCGAATCCGGGGCTCAAGCTCAAACCGGAGATGTTTTCTCAGGTCGATCTGAGATCCCGTCTCGGGAGGGGACTTCTGATCCCCGAATCGGCCGTTCTCGACGTGGGTCTGCGCCAGATCGTCTTCGTCGATCAAGGGATGGAGATGTACGCGCCGAAGGAGGTCAAGGCGCGTCGGATCGACGGGGCCTACCTCATCCAGGAAGGGCTGAACCCCGGAGAGCGGATCGTCACCTCGGCCAACTTTCTGATCGACTCGGAGAGTAAGCTGATGGCGTCGGCCAACATGATGGGAGCGCTCGGAATGGCCGGCATCCGGATGGAGCAGGCCGAAATGGGTGAGATGAAGATGGATGGGATGGAAGTGCAAACCCCGGGGGAACAGACCCTTTCTGGTCCCCAGAAGAAAAAGAAAGGAGATCTGACGTTGATCCTCGCTACGAAACCCTCTCCCCCCATCGATGGAGAGAACCTTCTTCATCTCGTCGTAACCGATGCGGCAGGAAAACCGATCGAAAATGCGAAGGTCGTCTTCTCCTACACCATGCCGATGCCGGGAATGAAGGCCGTCAAGGTTCCCGCCTTGTTTAAGAACGGACAATACGAAGCCAAAGCCAAATTCGGGATGGCCGGAACGTGGGAGGTGACCGCATTGGTGACCGTTCCTGGCAAGCCGGAAGTCCAGGAAACATTCACCCTGGAGGCCGGCGGCGAAATGGAAGGGATGGAGGGAATGCCGGGGATGTAGGCGACCCGAAAGGTCGAGGGGTACAGCCATTACACAGGGCCAGAAAACATGATCGAAAAAATCATCGACTATTCCGCTCGAAATAAATTCCTTGTCCTCACCCTCACCGCCTTTCTGGTCGTGTGGGCCATCTGGGCGATACGGCGTGTTCCGCTCGATGCCATTCCGGATCTCTCCGACACCCAGGTCATTCTCTTTACGGAATGGCCGGGCCGAAGCCCGACGTTGATCGAAGATCAGATCACCTATCCCGTCATCACTTCGTTGATTTCCGCCCCGAAGGTGAAATCGGTCCGGGGGCAATCGATGTTGGGTTTATCGTATGTCTACGTTATTTTTGAGGAGGGGACCGATCTTTATTGGGCCAGAAGCCGGGTCTTGGAATACATGCAGGGGGTCGCCGGCAAGCTGCCGGAGGGGGTGACGCCGACGTTGGGACCCGATGCCACCGGCGTCGGCTGGGTTTATGAGTACGCCTTGATCGATGAAACCGGACGGCATGACCTTGCCGAGCTTCGCTCTTTTCAGGACTGGACCCTCCGCTACTGGCTCCAGTCGGTGCCGGGGGTCGCTGAAGTCGCTTCTGTCGGAGGTTTCGTCAAACAATATCAGGTCAATGTCGATCCGAACCGGCTGGCGGCCTACCGCATTCCACTCCACGAGGTCATCTCCGCAATCCGGGCGAGCAACAACGACGTGGGGGGAAGGGTCTTAGAGCAGGCCGGCCGCGAGTATATTATCCGAGGCCAAGGCTACATTCGATCGACCGAGGATATTCGAGGGATTCCACTCGGCACAGACGGCAATGGAACACCGATCCGGGTCTCGGATATTGCAAATGTGGCGATCGGACCCGACATTCGGCGGGGGGCGGCGGAATTAGACGGCAAAGGGGAGGTGGTCGGCGGGATCGTCGTGATGCGCTTCGGCGAGAATGCGTTAAATGTCATCGACCGAGTAAAGGAGAAGATCAAAGCGATTGAACCCTCTTTGCCGGAAGGGGTCAAGATCGTCCCGACCTATGATCGATCCGACCTGATTCAGCGGGCGATTGAGACACTGAAGCATACCTTGACGGAAGAGCTGCTGATCGTGAGCCTGGTCATTCTCCTCTTTCTCTGGCATCTCCCGAGCGCCATCGTTCCGATCGTCACCATCCCGATTGCGGTCATTTTATCTTTCATCCCGATGTATTACTCCGGGTTGACGTCGAACATCATGTCGCTTGCGGGCATTGCCATCTCCATCGGGGTGTTGGTCGACGGCGCCATCGTGGAAGTGGAAAATGCTTATAAAAAGTTGGAGCGATGGGAATCGACCGGTCGGGTCGGCGACTATCACGAAGTCCGGTTGAAGGCCCTCAAAGAGGTCGGCCCCTCGGTTTTTTTCTCGCTGCTCGTTGTCGCCGTGGCTTTTATCCCGATCTTTACCCTTCAAGGTCAGGAAGGAAGGCTCTTCAAACCGCTGGCGTTTACCAAAAATCTGACGATGGCGATTGCCGCGGTCCTGGCGATCACGTTCGATCCGGCGATGCGGATGCTCTTCACCCGGATGAATCCCTTCATCTTCAGGCCCAAGTGGCTCTCCCGGATCGCCAATCCTCTTCTGGTCGGGAAGTATTATCCGGAAGAGCGGCACCCGATCAGCCGGCCGCTCCAGCGGATCTACCACCCGATTCTGGAGTTTGTTCTGCGACACCGCTGGCCGGTCGTGATCTCCGCCTTCCTCATCGTTCTCCTCACCATCCCGATCTATCTTCGCCTCGGCTCTGAATTTATGCCTCCGCTCAATGAGGGAACGATCCTCTATATGCCGACGACCCTGCCGGGTATCTCGATCACCGAGGCGACCCGGATCCTTCGCCTTCAAGATCGGATGTTGAAAGAATTCCCGGAAGTGGAGCGGGTCTTCGGAAAAATCGGAGAAGCGAAAACCGCCACCGACCCGGCCCCGTTGAGTATGGGGGAGACCGTCATCACGCTGAAGCCGAAAGCGCAATGGCGCGAAGGGATGACCTGGGACAAGTTGATCGCGGAGATGGACGGAAAACTGCAATTCCCCGGCGTTGCCAACATTTGGTGGATGCCGATCCAGACCCGGACCGAGATGCTCGCCACAGGTATCCGCAGCAACATTGGAATTAAGGTCTTGGGGCCGGATCTCGAAGAGATCAACCAGATCGGCCGGCGGATCGAAGGGGTTCTGGCGCAAATGAAAGAGACCCGCTCTTCATTCTTTGAGCGGGTGACCGGGGGCTACTATCTTGATTTCGTCATCGACCGGAACGCCGCTGCGCGTTATGGACTTCGGGTGGACGAGATTCAGGAGGTCATTGAAACGGCCATCGGCGGCAAGAACATCTCACAGACCGTCGAAGGCCGGGAACGCTATCCGATCAACGTCCGCTATGCAAGAGAATTCCGGGATGACATTGAGAAGTTGAAAAGAGTCTTGGTCCCGACGCCGGCCGGCGCTCAGATCCCGATGGCGCAGCTCGCTCAAATTGAATACAACGAAGGGCCGTCGATGGTTAAAAACGAAAACGGCATGCTCGCCGGCATCGTTTTTGTCGACACGGCGCGGTCCGATCTCGGCGGCTATGTGAAAGAAGCGCAGCGGGTCGTCGCGGAAAAGGTGAAACTTCCCCCCGGTTATTCGCTCGTCTGGGCCGGACAGTATGAATATCTGCTGCGGGCCAGAGAGCATTTAAAGGTGGTCCTTCCTCTGACCCTCTTCATTATCTTTCTGCTGCTTTATCTCAATACCGGCTCGGCGGTGAAGACGCTGATTGTCTTGCTGGCGGTCCCCTTCTCGGCGGTCGGCGCCATTCTCTTTCTCTTCCTGCTCGATTACAACATGAGCATCGGTGTTTGGGTCGGATTGATCGCCTTAATGGGGCTGGATGCCGAAACCGGGGTTTTCATGCTGCTCTATCTTGACCTTGCCTATGAGGATCGGAAGGCGAAAGGGTTAATGCGTAATGCATACGATTTGAAGGAGGCAATTACCGAAGGGGCGGTGCATCGGCTTCGGCCGAAGGTAATGACGGTGAGCGTGATGCTCCTCGGTCTCCTTCCGATTATGTGGTCGACCGGGACAGGATCGGACTTGATGCGCCGAATCGCCGCCCCGATGATTGGCGGGATTCTCACCTCATTTATTTTGGAGTTGCTGGTCTATCCGGTTATTTATGAAATATGGCGGGAGCGGGAGCTAAAAAGCATGCTCAAATAACTGCGGAAACGTTTTCAGGTGACCCGGAGATGTAAGCATTGCGAATTCAAATCTTTCGTCATCAAAATCCTGCTATGGTCTACACCCGGATGTCGGGGCGGAACGTCACGCATGGCTGCATTGGAATGGCCGATAAAGACCTGGAGACGTCTACAAGCGCCTGCCGAACGGGGCGCCGATTTATCTTCTAAGCGCCACCCCCATCATGAAGCAACCGTTTCCGAAGACGATCGCATACTCTCCCAGCATCCCGGCCTCGATCCGGTCATCGGCATCAGTCGGCCGGGCCTCCCCGAGGAGAAACTCCGCCTGCTCGTAGTCATAGAGAAGAAAAGCCTTCTCATCTGCCCGCCTCGATCGAAATCCCGGTTTCGTTTCGCTTCAATTCGGAGGGCTCGCCGAGGATCTCACCTCTTGAATCACGCTGAGGCTTAACCTATAATCAATCGGACCCCCTTTTTTCATGAAAGAGGGTGGTCCGTCATCCCGTCGCGACCCTCCCCGGTAACGCGCCGCCGATCTAAGGAGAACATAATGAAACATCCCGACCTCAGCAACTCCCTCCTGGTCAAAACCATTGAGCAGACCGCTCCGCACGATCATCTCTGTCTGCTATATGAAACGCCGCAAGAGCAGCTCGCCGCGGCGATCTCCTTCATCCGAATTGGACTGCAGCGGGGAGAGCGGTGTGTCTATCTTGTCGATCATAACGCTGCAACGGTGACGGGCGCCATGCGTCAAGAAGGGATCGACGTCGATGCGGCGGTCCGGTCTTGCGCGTTGATCATCGCCGAGAAGCAAGAGGCCTATCTTATGGAGGGTTATTTTGACCCGGATAAGATGATCTCCTTTTTGGAGCAGACCCTTCATTCGTCCGAGAAAGCCGGATTTCCCGCATTGCGGGTGACCGGCGAGATGACCTGGGCCTTGGGGGGAGATCCGGGGACGAAAAGGCTGATCGAATATGAAGCCAAATTGAATCGGTTTTTCTCGAAAAAGAATGTCTCCGCGATCTGCCAGTACGACCGAAAGCGATTCAGCCCGGAGGTCCTTCTCGATGTGATTCGCACCCATCCGAAAGTCATTTCGGGGGGGGTGGTCTGTCGAAATCACTATTATGTGCCGCCGGGGGAGTTTTTCTCGAAAAACGGCGCCTCTGTTGCGTTTGAGCGTACGTTGAATAATATTGTCGATCGCGAGAAGAGCGAGATTGCGCTTCGTGAAGGCAAGATAAATCTGGAATTAAAGAATTTGCAGCTCGAGCGGGAGATCGTCGAGCACCGGCGGGTGAATGAACGGCTTGATCTCTATCGCCGGATTGTCTCCTCGGCTTATGACGCCATTGCCGTGATCGATTCGAAGGGGGGATATCTTGAACAGAATGAATCCCACCGCAGGTTGATCGGGTATTCCGATGAGGCGTTGCGCGGAAAAACGCCGGCGATCCATCTCGGAGAGGAGTCGTTCGGGCGGATCGCGGAGGAATTGGTTAAAAACGGAATCTACCGGGGGGAGCATGTCAGCCGAACCAAATCGGGGGAGGAGCTTGTCATCGAGCTCTCCGCCTTCACCATGCGGAACGAAGCGGGGGAGGTGGTCTGTCACGTCGGGATCAAACGGGACATAACCGGACGCAAGCGGATGGAAGAGGCGCTCAATGTGTCTCAGAACAGGTACAAGGGGCTGGTCGATTCGATCGATGGGATCGTTTGGGAGGTCGATATCTCGACCTACCGATTCACCTTTGTCAGCCGGCAGGCCGAGCGGATCCTCGGTTATCCGGCGGCGCGGTGGCTCAACGAGCCGGATTTTTGGAGGGAGCAGATTCATCCGGAAGATCGCGAGTGGGCGGTCGCCTTCTGCGCCAAGAAAACCCGCGAGATGTGCGATCATGATTTCGAGTACCGGATGATGGCGGCCGACGGACGCGCGGTTTGGCTGAGGGATCTGGTCACGGTGATCGTCGAAAACGGCCGACCGGTGATGCTCCGCGGCGTGATGATCGATGTCACCGAGCAGAAGCGAACGGAGGAGGCGCTGAAGCAGAAAACGGTCGAGGCCGAGGAGGCGAGCCGGTTGAAGTCGCACTTTCTCTCCAACGTCTCTCATGAGCTTCGGACGCCGCTCAACGCCATCATCGGCTATGCGCACCTTCTGGGTGAAGAGGCGTACGGCGCCGTCGCGGCGGAGCAACGGCCGGCGTTGGAGGGGATTCAACGCAACGCAAAAGACCTCTCCCGCCTGATCGGCGACGTGCTCGATCTGTCGAAGATCGAGGCGGGGAAGATGTCGGTCGATCTCTCAGAGGTCGATCTGCCCGCGCTGGTGGCGGAGACGGCGGCCGGGCTTCGTCCCCTCTCCGAGAAAAAATCGCTTCCGATCCGGTGCGTGATCGAGCCGGGAATTTCACGGATCGAAAGCGATGAGAGCAAGATCAGGCAGGTCCTTGTCAATCTTCTCTCGAATGCCGTGAAGTTTACCTCCAAGGGGGAAATCGTCGTTCATGTCCGAAAGGGGAGCGACCGGCAGGGAATCGCGCTGGCGGTTCAGGACACCGGGATCGGCATCCGGCCCGAACAGCTGCCGGGGATCTTCGATGCTTTCCACCAGCTGGACGAGGCCGACACGCGCGAGTTCGGCGGGGTGGGGCTGGGGCTGGCAATCGTGAAGGAGCTGCTGCACCTGTTGGGCGGGGAGATCCGTGTCGAGAGCGAATACGGAAAAGGATCGACCTTCACCGTCCTCCTCCCGGTTCGAAATTAACGGAGTAATGTATATGGAAAAGTCCCATCCCCACGAGCTCCTTCGAGACAAGCTCGACAGCTACCGTCTGCTCGTTCAAGAGGTGAAGGATTATGCGATTTTCCTCCTTGATCTTCAAGGAAATGTGAATAGCTGGAATGAGGGGGCGGAGCGGATCAAGGGCTACCGCGCCGATGAGGTCATCGGCAAGCCGCTTTCGCTCTTTTATCCGAAGCAGGAGATCGACAATGGGAAGCCGTTTCGAAACCTCGCCGAGGCGCTGAGGGAAGGGCGGTTCGAGGACGAGGGGTGGCGGGTCCGGAAAGACGGTTCGCGGTTCTGGGCCAACGTGATCATCACCCGCATTCAGGATGACCAGGGAAAGGTGATCGGCTTCTCCAAGGTGACCCGTGATCTCACGGAACGAAAGGCGGCGGAGAATGAGGTCAGAAAAATAAATACGGAGCTGGAGCGCCGGGTCAAGGAGCGGACGGCGGAGCTGCAGGCGGCCTACGAGGCTCTCAAGCAGCGGACCCAAGAGGCCGAGGAGGCGAGCCGGCTGAAATCGCAATTCGTTTCCAATGTCTCCCACGAACTGCGGACCCCGTTGAACGCCATCGTCGGTTACACCTATCTCATCGGCGACGTTTGCAAGGCGGCGGGGGAGGAGCACCGGGCGGCCTTGGAGGGAATTGAACGGAATGCGAGCGACCTCTTACGGCTGATCAACGATGTGCTCGATCTGTCGAAGATCGAGGCGGGAAAGGTCTCTGTTGAGCTGGGAGAAGTCGATATGGCCGCTTTGCTCAAGGAGCTGGTGGAAAATATGAGCCGGTTGACGGAGGGGAAGCCGGTCCGAGTCGATTGCAAAGTGCCCCCCGATTTTCCTCTGATCGAATCGGATCCCGGAAAAATCAAGCAGATCGTGACGAATCTTCTGTCGAATGCGATTAAATTCACCCCAGAGGGAAAGATTACGATTGAGGCGGCGGCTTCCCCGGCGAAGGGAGGAATTTTGGTGGCGGTTCAGGATACCGGCATTGGAATAAAGCCGGAGGCGCTGCCGAAGATCTTCGAGGCGTTCTACCAATCCGATTCCGAGTCGACCCGTGCGTTCGGCGGCGTGGGGCTCGGGTTGAGGATTGTGAAAGATCTGGTCGATCTGCTCCGGGGGGAGATCCGGGTTGAAAGCGAATACGGCAAGGGCTCGACCTTTACTGTTTTCTTTCCCGATCGGTTTTACGATCATGTTTGAGAGGCGGCGGAGCGATGGATGTCAAGCCTCTTTTAATTGGCAGCGCTGTCCATTCAACTTTTTCTCGATCCGATCCTCGGTATAGGGAATCCCCTTCGCCGTTTTCCTGCCGTATGATGTAGGGGCGGGTTTCAAACCTGCCCCTACGAAAACCGGTCCTCCTTGAACGATCCCTTCTTGTAAAAAGCCGTTTTATCAAGTAAAATAAAACGTTTTCTGTGCAAGGGGGGGTATGTCTTTACTGACCACGCCGGCGATCGTCCTCGGGAGCATTAAGCTCGGCGAGGCCGATAAGCTGGTCACCTTCTTTACCGCCAAGAAGGGAAAGCTCAAGGGGGTCGCCAAAGGAGCCCGCCGTGTGAAGAGCCGGTTCGGGGCCTCCCTGGAGCCGTTTACCCACTGCAATCTCGTCGTTTTCGAAAAACCGGGGGACAAGTTGGCCCGGGTCAACCAATCCGACATCGTCCACTCTTTTCAAAAACTCCGGGAGAACTGGGGGGAGATTCATCTCGCCTCCCATATGGCCCATCTGGTGCAGCGGATGACACCAGAGGGGGAGCAGAATCTCTTGGTCTACCGGCTTCTTTTAGAGGGGCTGACCTTTCTCGAGCGGGGGGCCGACCCGGAGCTCTCCACCCTGCTCTTTGTCGTCCGTCTTGTTTCCTTTTCCGGTTATCAACCCCGTTGGGACCGCTGCCTGAAATGCCATCGGCCGATGGGGGAGCGAATTTACTTTTCCCCCGCCGACGGCGGGACCGTCTGCACCCAATGCGCCCACGGGCCGCTGGCGACGATCTCGCAGGGGACCCTCGCTTTTCTTCGGGCTTCTCAGAAGATGGACTATACCGTCGCCCATCGCCTGAAGCCTTCCCCCGCCATGCGGTCGGAGATCCGAACCATCTTCGGCCAACATATGACCTACATTACCGGGATGCCGGCCCCCGCCTGGGCCGCAGAGGCCCCTTCGGCGCCGAGCCGGTCCTAAGGTTTCTGTCTTAGTTGTCTGCATCACTCCTCTTTCTTTTGAATGTGCTTTGGTATATATTACTTCCGGCTAAACGTTCATAGGTAAACCGGAGAACCGAAAGCGTGACATTTTGCAACCTCTCCCCTCTACGCCCCTCTCCATCGAAACCCCCGGACCAGACAATCGAATGCCTCTTCTGATCGATCTCTTTTCTCGAATCGAAAATACTTTTGCGCCTGCGCACCGTCTCCCTTCCCGTCGTTGGAATGTTGCCTGGATGATGCTGCTCTGTTTGTTTGGATTGATCGGTCCGCTCGAAGCGGCCGATTCCCCGAAAGTCCGTTATGAGAAAGCATTGCAACTGGCCCGCGACGGAAAACATGACGCGGCCCTTCCGATGCTTCGACAACTGGCGGAGGAATTTCCGAAAGAGCCTTTCTACCTCTACGATTACATGACGGTGCTCAGCTGGGCGGGACGGGATCAAGAGGTTCTCTCCCTTCGATCGCGCGTCGATCTTGCAGCGGCCCCCCCTTATCTTCTGGAGACCCTCGGCCGATCGGCCCGCAATATCCGGGATTATCCGCTGGCGATCCGTTTTTATGAAATGGCGACGAAAAAAGCGCCCGAGCGGGTGGAGGGGGGACTCGGTCTGGCGCGGGCCCATTTGGATAATGGCGCCCCTCAAAAAGCGATCCCGATTCTGCAACGCTTGGATGAAAAACATCCAAAACGAGTCGACATTCTCGAAGCGCTCGCCGAGGCCTACCGGCTCGATCAAAAAAACATCGAGGCATTGGCCGTGTACCACCGGATCCTGCATCTGGATCCGGAACATCGGGAAGCCCGGCGCCAGCGCATCCTGATCGCCGCACAATTGGGGGCCCATGACCTGGCCGCCTCCCTGGCGCGTGAAAACCCGGCGCTTCTCAGTGATGAAGAGTTTGAAAGAATTATCGGCGATCAAGCGGCGCAGTCGATCCGCTTTCAAAAGGCCGACGCCGCCATCCCGCTTCTCCAAGAGCAGTTAAGCCGCCTGGAAGGGCGAGGCCAATCGAGCTCGCCGGCCTATCAGCGTGCCCGGTTCGATCTGATGGCGGCGCTCCGGGACCGGGAAAGGATGGAAGAGGTGATCGCGCTTTATGAGACGCTGTCGGCCGAAGGGATCGAGATTCCCGACTATGCGTTGCGCGCCGCGGCCGATGCCTACATCCACGAACAAGATCCGGAGAAGGCGCGCGATATTTATATGAAGATTCTGGAGCGCAATCCCGACGATTTTGACGCCAAGCTCGCCCTTTTTTACGCCTATTTTGATACGGGAGAATATTCCTCCGCCCTGAAATTGATCGATACGGTGGCCGCCGAAGAGCAGGACCCTTCGCGAAAGTTGCGCGCCGAATCGGTCGCCGCGATGGGGTATGCCTGGGCGGGACAGCTCTCCAAGGCTCAACGGCGTTTTGAATTATTGTTGGAGCGGCAACCGAACGATCCCTATCTTCACTCGAACCTTGGATATGTTTTTTTGTGGCGGGGATGGCCGAGACGCGCGGAGGAAGAATTCCATCTGAGCCAGTCGATCGAACCGGAAGTGCTTGATGCGCAGATCGGCGAGGTCGGAGCGGAGCGCGATCTTTTCGAATTTCGCGCTGCGGAAGAAGGGATCATCGGGCTCGAAACACGCTACCCCGATCATCGTCAGGTAGAAAGACTCCGGCGGAGTTGGAACATCCACAACATGCGAGAGCTGCGGGTGGCGGTGTCGGGCCGGCACAACAGCGGGACACAGGAGGGGGCGAAAGATCTCGCGGTCGATCTCCTGCTCTACTCGCGTCCCCTCGATTACAATTATCGCGTTTTTGCGCATGGGCTTTACAGCCGCTCCGAATTTCCGGAAGGGGACGGCCTCTACCGGCGTTACGGCGCGGGCCTCGAATATCGCGCGCGGGATATCAAAGTCGAGGGGGAGCTTTCGACCGGCGCTTCGCCCGATACCGAATTGGGGCTCAGCCTGCGCGCCGCCTGGATGCCGAATGATTTCTGGACCTGGGGGGCGACTCTGGACACCTACAGCAACGACGTGCCGCTGCGGGGCCGCCTCAACGAAGAGGTGAAGGGTTGGTCGGTCGGCCTGAGCGCCGGTTATCGATTTCACGAATCACGCTCGATCGGGGCCGGAGTCCAATGGCTCGATTTCAGCGACGGCAACCGCCGGATCTCCTATTCCTTGGTCGGATATCAACGTTTGATCAACCGCCCGACCTACAAACTCGATGGACGGCTCGGCTTCTACGGCTCCAACAACACGCTGGAGAACGCCTCATATTATAATCCGAGCAGCGATCTGTCGGCCGAAATCGGCTTGACCAACGAGTGGCTGGTCTTCCGCCGTTATCAGCGATCATTTTTACATCGCCTCGGAGGGACGGTCGGAACGTACCTGCAGCGCGGTTTCGGATCGAACGGCACCTGGGGCGTTTTTTATGAGCATGAGTGGAATCTGAACGATCGGCTCTACCTGCTCTATGGGGTCGGACGGTTCCGCCCCGTTTATGACGGCGTTTCAGAGACATCGATCCGCTGGTATGTGACATTGAACTGGAGATTTTAAGCATGATCCGATGGGCGGATCTCGCGCTTCTCATCATCATGATCGGGGTGATCGGGTTTTCCCCTTTACCGGCCATGGCCGAGAATCGCTTTACCGTTCTTGCTTATCACGATATTCGGGATGAAGGGGCCGAGCCGGGGGTGGTCACCCTCCGGACCGAGACCCTCGTCGCGCACTTTTCCTGGCTGCGGGAGCAAGGCTATAAAGTGATCAGCCTTGAAGAGGTCGTGGCGGCGAATGAGGGACGGCGCCCGCTTCCGGACAATGCGGTGTTGCTGACGTTCGACGACGGCTATCAAAGCATGTACACGCGGGTCTACCCTCTCCTCAAGTTGTTCAACTACCCCGCCGTCGTCGCGGTGGTCGGGAAGTGGATGGAAGCCGGTTCCGGCGAGCGGGTCGCCTACGATAAGGAGCAGGTGCCGCGGGAACGTTTTCTTTCCTGGAGCCAAGTGAAAGAAATGGTCGATTCCGGTCTGGTGGAGGTTGCCTCTCACAGCGATGACCTGCACCAAGGCCTTCTTGCCAATCCCCAGGGAAATGATCAGCCGGCGGCCACGGCGCTCCGATACGACGCGGAGAGCGGCCGTTACGAAACGGCAGAGGCCTATTTACAACGGATCCGCCGCGATCTCTCTCAAAGCATTCAGGCGATCGAACGACACACCGGCCGGAAGCCGCGCGCCGTCATCTGGCCTTACGGCAGCTACAACCGGGAAACGGTCGAGATTGCGCGATCGCTCGGCATGACAATCACGATGGGGCTCGACGGCGGACCGAATGACGCAAGCGACCTCTCGGCGCTCCGCCGGGTGTTCATCATGCACAACGCCTCGCTGGCCGACCTTGTTTCAGACCTGCGTCACTTTGTTCCGCCGCGCCGAATCCGGGTCGCGCAGGTCGATCTCGACTATATTTTTGATGAAGATCCGGCGCGGCAGGAGCAGAATCTCGGTCTTTTACTCGACCGGGTCAAACAACTCGGCATCAATACCGTTTATTTGCAGGCCTTCGCCGACCCCGACGGGAACGGCAGTGCGGAGGCGCTCTACTTTCCGAATCGCCATCTCCCGGTTCGCGCCGATCTTTTTAATCGCGTTGCCTGGCAATTGCACAAACGGGCCGGCGTGCAGGTCTATGCCTGGATGCCGGTGCTTGGATTTACATTTAAAGAGGATCATCCCCTCTCGAAGTTCTCGGTACAAACGGAAGCGCCCACCCGAGCGTCACATGGACCGACCGGACACCCGCGGCTCTCACCGTTCCATCCCGCCGTTCGAGAGGCCATTGGAGAGATCTATGAAGATCTGGCCAAGCAGGCTTATTTCTCCGGCCTTCTCTTCCATGATGATGCTTATCTATCCGATTTCGAAGATGCCGGGCCCTGGGCGCTGGTTTATTACAGAGACCGGTGGAGCCTGCCGCATTCCATCGCCGAGATTCGCCGCTCTCCCGAATTTCGCGACAAATGGAGCCGGCACAAGACCGAATTCCTTGTCGATTGGACAAAAGAGCTCGCCGATCGGGTCAGAAAGTTTCGCCCCGAAATAAAAACGGCCCGGAATCTCTATGCCGGCGTGGTTTTGAATCCCGAATGGGAACAATGGTTCGGCCAGTCTCTCCCGGCCTTTCTGGCGAGTTATGACTATACCGCGGTGATGGCGATGCCTTACCTCGAAGGGGCGGAGAATCCGGACGAGTGGCTCCTCGCGCTGGTCCGGCGGATCGCCGCCGTACCCGGCGGGCTGGACCGGACGGTTTTTGAACTACAAAGCGTCGACTGGAAAACCAAAACGCCGATCGAAGGGAAGACGCTCGCTCGGCAGATGCAGCTGCTCAGGAGAAACGGCGCGCTGAATCTCGGTTATTATCCGGACGATTTTATCAAGGGGCATCCGGAGTTGTCCGAGATACAACGCGGGATGTCGCTCAGCCCCAACTCAAACAAGTAGGCAGGAATGGCCGATCTCTTCGCACAGTTTCTTTCAGTACTCTATCAGTTTCTTTTTTATTACCCGTTCTTCATGGCCTATCTTTGGATGATCGGGGCCCTCTTTTATTTCAGGCATTGGGAGGCCGGTCCGGAACATCGCGTGGAGAATGTGCCGGCCTTGCCCGAGTACCCCCCCGTCTCCATCATCGTTCCCTGCTACAACGAAGGCGCAAACGTGGAGGAGACGATCCAGTTTCTGGTGAATCAGAAATACCCTGCTTTTGAGATTATCGCCGTCAACGACGGCAGCAGCGATCAGACGGGGCGGATGCTCGACGCGCTGGCGGAGCGTCATCCCCCGTTGCGGGTCGTTCATCTGGCAAAAAACCAGGGGAAGGCGATGGCCCTCTCGATGGGCGCGCTGATGTCCAAAAACGAATATCTGATCTGCATCGACGGCGACGCGCTGCTCGATCAACACGCGACGACGTGGATCATAAGCCACTTCCTGCAAGGACCCCGCGTCGGCGCGGTCACCGGCAATCCGCGCGTCCGGACGCGATCGACGCTGCTCGGGAAAATTCAGGTCGGCGAGTTCTCGGCGATCATCGGGATGATCAAGCGCGCCCAGCGCATTTATGGCCGCGTTTTCACGGTCTCGGGGGTTGTCTCCGGATTTCGCAAAAGCGCCCTGCAGCAGATCGGCTACTGGAGCCTCGACACCGTCACCGAAGACATCGACATCAGCTGGAAGCTGCAAATGAACCACTGGGATATCCGTTTTGAGCCGAACGCCCTGTGCTGGATTCTGATGCCTGAAACGATCATCGGGTTATGGCGCCAGCGCCTGCGTTGGGCGCAGGGAGGGATGGAGGCGCTGATACGATACGGCAATGACATGTTCTCCTGGCGCAAGCGTCGGATGTGGGGGGTCTGTCTGGAATACTTCGTCAGCATCCTCTGGGCCTACAGCATGGCGCTCGTCGCGGTCATCTGGGCGGCCCGATGGATTTTCCCATTGCCGGAGATCCTCCAGATCCCTTCACTGATTCCCGGCTGGCACGGCGTGGTGCTCGGCACCACCTGTCTTGTGCAATTTGCAGTGAGTCTGGTCATTGATTCACGTTATGAAAAAGGGATCGGCAAAGTGTACTACTGGATGGTCTGGTATCCAATGGCCTACTGGCTGTTGAGTGTCTTTACCACCGTGGTCGCCGTTCCCAAGGCTGTTTTTAAGAAACACGAGCGGCGCGGCCGTTGGGAAAGTCCCGACCGGGGGTTGCGGCCATGAGCGCGATCATCATTAATGAGCCCCGTTTGCAGACACTGCGGCAGCGCTACGCCTACTCGCTCGTCACCTTTGTTTTCTGGGTCTTTTGGCTTTACCTCTGGCTGCCGTTGGTCAGTCTGGTGGCATGGCTGCTCGGCATCAATCTTTTCTACCAGGAGATGATCCTGCAGGAAGGATACCTCGCCTTTTTTGAATTGGTCGGCTGGTATGCGGTGACGATTCTGATCATGGCGGCCGTGTTATTGGGCTGGGCCGGATACAATCTCTATCGTTTCCGAGGAAAGGAACGCCGCAAGAGCGCGGCCGGGGTCGATCCGGCCGACATTGCGCGCCAATTTGCCGTGGAGGTCGATCAACTCAACCAATGGCACAGGGCAAAACGGCTGACCATCCATCACAATGAGGAGGGGGCGATCGACCGCGTCGATGTTCATTTGTCTGATTCATCGGATAAAAGCCCCCTGGGGCGTGGCGAGGGATAAATTCCGCCCGATTTTCTTGACAACTCCCCGCAGGCTTTGCTACTTTGGTTTCAGTCTTTTTCGAAGTGAAGATGGAGATTTTTCTTGAAAGCTGTTGCCCCCCGAAAGAAAGCCGCCGAGCCCTCTCTCCGCAAGCCCTTGACCTTTCAAGCGCTTTTTTTATCCCTCCATCAATACTGGGCCGAACAGGGCTGCTTGATTCTTCAGTCGTACGATAACGAGGTCGGCGCCGGGACCTTCCATCCGGCGACCTTTCTTCGCGCCCTCGGCCCGGAGCCGTGGAACGCCGCCTATGTACAGGCCTCCCGCCGGCCCACCGACGGCCGCTACGGGGAAAACCCGAACCGGCTTCAACATTACTACCAGTATCAGGTGATCCTGAAGCCGGCGCCGGCGAATATCCAAGATCTTTATCTGAAGAGCCTCTCCTCCTTCGGCCTCCGGATGGAGGAGCACGACATCCGATTCGTCCAAGACGATTGGGAGTCGCCGACGCTCGGGGCGTGGGGGCTCGGCTGGGAGGTCCGCCTCGACGGGATGGAGATTACCCAGTTCACCTATTTCCAGGAGATCGGCGGGATTCCGCTCGATCCGGTTTCAGTCGAAATCACTTATGGCTTGGAGCGGGTGGCGATGTATCTTCAGCAGGTCGATAATGTCTATGACCTGGCCTGGAACGACACGGTCTCCTACGGACAGGTCCATCACGAGGGAGAGGTCCAATTTTCCCGGTTTAATTTCGAGGAGGCAAATACGGAACACCTCAAGGCGGCCTTCCAGCGCGCCGAGGAAGAGTCGCGCGCCTTGATCTCGAAGGGACTGATCCTCCCCGCATACGACTATTGCATCAAGAGCTCCCACCTCTTTAACCTTCTCGATGCGCGCGGGGCGATCTCGGTGACGGAGCGGACGAGCTACATCGCCCGGGTGCGCGGGCTGGCCCGTCTCTGCGCCGAGGGATACCTGAAGCAGCGTCAGGAAGCCGGATTTCCTCTCCTAAAGGACAAGAAAAATGCCTCGTAGCACTTCCAAAAAAGGAACCGGCGCCGGGGCGACAAAAAAAGGGAGAACGACCACCGCGAAGCCGAAGGAAAAATCTTCGCAGGAGCTGCTGGTCGAAATCGGGGTCGAAGAGATCCCTTCAAATATCATGGCCGCTGCCCTTCAGCAGCTTCGGGAGGAGACCGCGGCGCGATTGGCCCCGCTTGGGATTCCTTTCGATCCCCCCCAGGTGTATGGAACCCCGCGGCGTCTGATCCTCTATCTTTCGCAACTGGCCCCCCAACAAGAGACGAGAATCGAGACAGTCTCCGGACCGGCAAAAAAGGTCGGGTTTGATCCGCAAGGGAATCCCACCTCCGCGGCGCTCGGCTTTGCAAAATCGCAGGGGGTGGCCGTCTCCGATCTCAAAGTCCGGCAGACCGAGAAGGGGGAATACCTCTTCGTCGAGCGAGAGGTGCGGGGGGAGGCGACCGTGGTCCTGCTTAAAAAAATCCTTCCTGAAATTTTCTCCTCGCTCGATTTTCCCCGGTCGATGCGCTGGAACGGTGAAGGGGTTGCCTTCGTCCGACCGATCCGCTGGATCGTGGCGCTTTATGGCGGAGAGGTCGTTCCGTTCTCCTACGCGGGGGTGAAGACCGATCGGATTTCCTACGGCCACCGGATCCTCTCCCCGGGGCCGTTTCGGGTGGCCGACTTTTCCGACTACCGGAAGAAAATTCGCAAGGCGTCCGTCCTGATCGACCCCAAAGAACGATATGATCTGATCGTCCAAGAAATGGCCGATCTCGCCGCCGAGAAAAAAGGTCGGATTGAGGAGGATGAAACGCTCGTTTGGCAGGCGGCGTTTATGGTAGAATATCCGAAAGCGGTCTGCGGTTCTTTCGATCTTTCCTTCTTAGAGGTTCCCAAAGAGGTGATCATCGCGCCGATGAAAGAGCACCAGGGCTATTTTCCCCTCGAAGCTTCCGACGGCAAGCTCCTTCCAAACTTCATTACCATCGTGAATAACCCGTCTCCCAAATCTGAAACAATCCGAAAAGGGAATGAGCGGGTATTGCGCGCTCGCCTGGTCGATGCGAAATTTTATTTTGAGAAAGACAGAAAGAGCTCATTAAGAAATAAAGTCGAGGGGCTCACGGGAGTCACCTTCCAAGAAAAACTAGGCACATTGTATGAGAAGACGCAGAGACTGATTCATCTTTCTGGTTTTATAGCAAAACAGGTCGACGTTCCCGGAGAAGATGCTGTTCAGGAGGCCGCCATGCTTTGTAAGGCGGACCTCGTTGCCGGCGTCGTCCGTGAATTTCCCTCGCTTCAAGGAACGATGGGGAAGATCTATGCCGAGATGGATGGAGAAAGTCGCTCCATTGCCGTCGCAATCGAGGAGCATTACCTTCCCCGCTACTCCGGCGGGGCCCTTCCCCGGACGCCGATCGGCCAGGTTCTGGCGGTCGCCGACAAGCTCGATACCATTGTCGGCTGCTTCGGCGTCGGCCTGATCCCCAGCGGCTCGGAAGATCCTTACGCTTTGCGGCGCCAGGGACTCGGCCTCATTCAAATTTTGGTCGCCGACGGCTCGCCGCTCCGGCCCCTCTCTCTTCAGGCCGCCATTTCGGAGTCGATCCGCCTCTATGAGGGTCAGCGGAAGTTTTCGGCCGGACGGGTGGCGGAGGAGGTGAACACCTTCCTGAAGCAGCGGGTCGCCTCTTATCTCCAATCCGAAGGGGTTCGCTACGATCTGATCGACGCGGTCCTTGCCCGAAAGCTCGACCGCCCCCATGTCATGGTCGATTTCGCGAGGGCGTTGGTCCGCTTCTCGACGCAGCCGCTCTTCGGACCGCTGATGATCAGCTTCAAGCGGGCCATCCGGATCCTCCCGAAAGGCTTTTCGGGCGAGGTCAACGTCCCCCTTCTAAAAGAAAATGTGGAGAAGGAGCTGCACGAAGCGATCCATACGGTCAATAAAGGAATCGGCGATTATTGGACAAAGGGCCGGTACGAGCAGATCCTGGAGATGCTCGCCACCTTATACGTTCCGCTGAACCGGTTTTTCGAAGGGGTGATGGTGATGGACCCCAATGAGGAGATCCGGGAGAACCGGCTGAGCCTCCTCTCCTGGGTCCGGACCCTCTTCAATGAGTTCGGTGATTTCTCAAAAATCGTGGAAGGGGAATCTTCTCCCAAACCGGAGCAGAAATGAGATCCGGACAGATCCCGCTCGGATTTTTGATCGCGGCGGTCGTTCTCGTCTCGATGATCGGCTCGAATCGAGCGGAGGGGGGCGGGCTTCAGACCGAAGCGGCGACAATCAGCGGAGAGGTGGTCTTCATCGGAACCGGCGGACCGATTGTGGTCGAGGTATCCGATCTGCCGAGGTTTTCACCGAGGCCGCGTTACTCGATCACGCTCTCTCAATCCGGTCCTTATGAGGTGGAGGTCGGTCCCGGCGCCTATTTTCTAAGGGCGTTTGTCGATGCCAATCAGAACCGGCGTTGGGATGTCGGTGAGCCGATCGGAACTTATCCGACAGAGCGTGCTTTGATCATCGTTCCCCTTGCTTTTAAAAGAGGGATCGACATCCTCATCCCTCTAAAATCGATTGAAGAACAAAAGAAAAGATCACTAAGATAAAGAAAGCGATTTATCGGAGAAGTTGTTTCGACTGGTGAACCTGTTCGGAAAAAGAGCGGAGGAACTTGATGGCAACGAAGAAAAAATATGTCTATTACTTCGGCGACGGCCGAGCGGATGGACGGGGAGACATGAAGGATCTCCTGGGGGGAAAGGGCGCCGGCCTGGCGGAGATGACCCGCCTCGGCATCCCGGTCCCCGCCGGATTTACGATTACCACCGAAGCCTGCATTGAATTCTTCGACAACAAAAAGAGCTATCCGAAGGGGATGTGGGAAGAGGCGCTCGCCGCGTTGAAGCGGGTCGAGAAATCGATCGGATGCGGTTTCGGCGATCCGAAGAGCCCGCTTTTGGTCTCCGTCCGGTCGGGGGCAAAAGCCTCCATGCCGGGGATGATGGACACGGTCTTGAATCTCGGCCTGAACGATCAGACGGTCCTCGGCCTCATCGAAAAGTCGAAGAACGAACGGTTCGGTTACGATGCATACCGCCGGTTCATCTCGATGTTCGGCAGCGTCGTCATGGGGGTAAAGCGGGACAAGTTCGAGAAGGCCCTCGAAGAGAAGAAGTTGCAGCTGCGGGCCCGCCTCGATACCGATCTTCCGGCCGAGGCGCTCAAGGAGATGGTCCAGACCTACAAGAAGATCGTCCTGAATGAAACGGGGCGAAATTTTCCGGAAGATCCGATCGAGCAGCTTCGCCTCGGCATCAATGCCGTCTTCAACTCCTGGTTCGGCCAACGGGCCATGACCTATCGCCGGTTGAACAACATCCCCGACACCTGGGGGACCGCCGTGAGCGTTGTCGCGATGGTCTTCGGAAATCTCGGCGAGACGTCGGGAACCGGCGTCGCCTTTACCCGCGATCCGTCGACCGGGGAGAGACGATTCTTCGGGGAGTTCCTCTTTAACGCGCAGGGAGAAGACGTGGTCGCCGGCATCCGGACCCCCCTGCCGATCGACGCCTTAAAGCAAAAATTGCCGAAAGCGTATCGCGATCTCATGGCGGTTTACAAAAAACTGGAAAAGCATTACAAGGATATGCTCGACATCGAGTTCACGATTCAAGAAGGGAAGCTCTACATGCTTCAGACGCGGGTCGGCAAGCGGACCGCGGCGGCGGCGATGCGGATCGCGGTCGAGATGGCGAAGGAAAAGCTGATCACCAAAGAGACGGCATTGTTGCGGATCGACCCTGTGCAACTTGATCAGCTGCTCCATCCGATGATCGATCCGAAGGCGAAGGTCCGGATCATCGCCAAGGGACTTCCGGCCTCTCCGGGGGCGGCGATCGGCAAGGTCGTCTTCACCGCGGAAGAGGCGCAGCATATGGCGGAGCGGCACGAGCGGGTGATCCTGGTCCGGACGGAGACCTCGCCGGAAGATATCGGCGGGATGCACGCGGCGGAAGGGATCGTCACGGCGCGCGGGGGGATGACCTCGCATGCCGCGGTGGTCGCCCGGGGGATGGGAAAGTGCTGTGTCGCCGGCTGCGGGGCTTTACATATCGATGAAGAGCGAAAGTTCTTCACCGTCGGCGACGTGACGGTGAAAGAGGGAGATTACATCACCCTCAACGGTTCGACAGGAGAGGTGATCCTCGGCCAGGTCGATCTGATCCAGCCGGAGATGAGCGGTTCTTTCAAAACCTTGATGGGATGGGCCGATGCCGCCCGGAAGCTGAACGTCCGGGCGAACGCAGACACCCCGCACGACGCCCGCGTCGCGCGCGAATTCGGGGCGGAGGGGATCGGGCTTTGCCGGACGGAGCATATGTTCTTCGAGGGGGACCGGATCAAGGCGGTCCGGGAGATGATTCTGGCCGACACGCTGGAGGGGCGGAAGCGCGCGTTGGCAAAACTGCTTCCGATGCAGAAGGGGGATTTCATCGGAATCTTCCGCGAGATGAAGGGGCTGCCGGTGACGATCCGCCTCTTGGATCCGCCGCTCCATGAATTTCTGCCGCAGACGGAAGAAGATCTCGAAGAGCTCTCCCGCGAAATGGGGATTCACGTCGATCTGCTTCGGGCCAAGAACAGGAGCCTCCATGAATTCAATCCGATGCTCGGCCATCGCGGCTGCCGGCTCGGCATCACCTTCCCCGAGATCTATGAAATGCAGGCGCAGGCGATCTTCGAAGCGGCCTGCGAGTTGGCGCAGGAGAAGTTGAAGGTGATCCCGGAAGTGATGATCCCGCTGGTCGCTCACATTAAAGAGCTCTCGGAGATGAAAGCCCTCTGCGTCAGGACGGCGGAGGAGGTCATGGCCCGATACAAAAAGAAGATCAGCTATACGATCGGGACGATGATCGAGCTGCCGCGCGCCGCGCTGGTGGCCGATCAGATCGCGCGGGAAGCGGAATTCTTCTCGTTCGGAACCAACGATTTAACCCAGACCACCTTCGGTCTCTCCCGCGACGACGCCGGCCGATTCCTGCCGGACTATGTCCACAAGGGGATTTTGGATCAAGACCCTTTCGTCGCCATCGATCAAGAGGGGGTCGGTCTCCTCATGAAAATGGGGGTGGAGAAGGGGAGATCGGCTCGACCCGGGATGAAGATCGGAATCTGCGGCGAACATGGGGGCGAGCCGAGCTCGGTGGAATTCTGCCATCGGATCGGCCTGAACTATGTCAGCTGCTCTCCTTTCCGGGTGCCGATCGCGCGGCTTGCGGCGGCGCAGGCGATGGTCCGGGGAAAGATGAAGGGAAAGGACGGCGGCCACCGCGCAACGGTCTGATCTGTTAGAAGATCCAGTTGTTCCTTGTAGGGGCGTATTGCAATACGCCCCTACGTTTTTGGGGGTAGCGATCATGAAAATCCAGACCATCTGGGCGGTGAAGGTTGTGCCGGATGATGAAGCGGAGGATCTTCACGAGTTCGGTCTCTCTTGGTACCGCTTTGCAAAAGAGCCGATCGAGACCGACCCCGTCTTGAAAATTCCGGCCAAGCCGGCGGTCTGGGTCAAATTCTCCAAACTCGAACAGCTTGAGCTGATGCAATCCGATTTCCCCGAAGCCAAACTCGGCCCCGCCGGCTCCTTTACCGAGGGAATTCTTTTTGCCGAGAGTTGGGACAAAGCAGAGGCGCTTCGGAAGAAAGTACACGCCGTTCTTCTCGGGGAGGGAGAAGATGAGATGGGGAAAATCATCAAGGAAGAGACGATGGAAGATTATTAGAGGTTTGCTCCTTCATCAGGGTTCTCGTGAGGGACGATAGAAGAACGCAGCGCTTTTTTCAAGAAATCTGCCGCTGATTTGACATCCTACCAGGCCCGCTTATATAGTAGCGTCATGCCGAAAACGGACGTCGATTATATGAAACGCGCGCTTCGCCTCGCCCGGAAGGGACGCGGGAAAACTTCCCCCAATCCGATGGTGGGCGCGGTGATCGTCAAAAATGGCGCCGTCGTCGGCGAAGGATTCCATCCCGGTCCGGGCGCCCCCCACGCCGAGGTGATCGCCCTTACCCAAGCCGGAAAGCGGGCGAAGGGGGCGACCCTCTATACCAATCTCGAGCCCTGTTGCCACACCGAAAAGCGAACCCCTCCTTGCACCGATGCGATTTTAAAAAGCGGCCTCCGCCGGGTGGTCGCCGCCATGACCGATCCGAATCCGCTTGTCTCCGGACGAGGACTGGAGCAACTCCGGAAGGCGGGAGTGGAGGTGACGGAGGGAGTTCTCCGTGAAGCGGCGGAGCGGCTAAACGAGGTCTTCCTCAAATACATCACGACCGGGAAACCGTTTGTGATCCTCAAAGTCGCAATGACCCTCGACGGCCGGATTGCGACGGCGAAGGGATCCTCCCGTTGGATTACTGGAGAGGCGGCGCGATTAGAGGTCCATCACCTCCGTTCCGAGGTCGACGCGGTCCTGGTGGGGATCGGGACCGTTCTGGCCGATGATCCGATGCTGACGGCGCGCCGGCCGGGGAGGAGAAACCCGATTCGGATTGTCATCGATCCCGATCTCAAGATCCCGCTGAAAGCCAAACTGGTCTCCTCCCTTTCAGAGGCGCCGACCTTCCTCATCACGACCTCCTCGGCCTCCGTCGAAAAAATTAGAAAACTGGAGAAGGCGGGGGTCCAGGTGGCCCTTCTTCCTCAGGCAAAGAGGGAAATCTCCTTCGACGATATTTTCGAGCGCCTCGGAAAGGCGGGGATTACCAGCGTGTTGATCGAAGGAGGGGGAAGGGTGAATGGCATGGCGCTTCGATCCGGCGTGGTCGACAAAGTGATCTTTTATGTCGCCCCGAAGCTTCTCTGCGGGGACGATGCGCGAAGCGCCGTCGCCGGAAAGGCGATCCCGAGTCTCGGAGAGGCGCTCCTCCTGGAGGGTGTCCAGGTTCAAGAGAGCGGGGGGGACCTTCGCATTGAGGGTTATCTAAAGAAAAAAGAAAGAGGAGGCCGTTCATGAACCCGATTCGAATTTGGATTTTCTTCTTCATCCTCTGCTCCGCATGTGCTCCAAGCCGACACGTTCCCTCCGCTGCTTCAGACGATCCGGCGCTCCTGCAGGAAGAGCTCCATCCTTTGGTCCAACAATACCTCGCTTCGGGAGATCCGAATCAATCGGAGGCCCTGCTCAAAGAGATCCAAAACAAAAAAGGGGTGACCGTAGAACAGATCGAGCAGGCGATTCAAAACGGCATCTATCCGCTGGAGCCGAGGGTCGGGCCGTTGCATCTGGAGCTTGAGATCGAAGGGGAGCCGGCCGATTATGCCCTTTATGTTCCGGAGAGCTACGATCCGGCCGTCGCCTACCCGCTGATCGTCTGTCTGCATGGGGCCGGTTTCACGGGAGACAGCTATCTTGAGCGGTGGCAGGCCCGCCTGGGGGAGAAAACGGTCCTGGCCTGTCCGACGATGATGGGGGGGGCCTGGTGGACCCCGGGAGGGGAGGCGCTGGTGACGGCGGTGATCGACGACGTTCGATCGAAGTACCGCATCGATCCCGATCGGGTTTACCTTACCGGCATGTCGAACGGGGGGATCGGGACTTACCTCATCGGAATGTTCCACGCCGATCGTTTTGCCGCGATCTCCCCGATGGCCGCCGGCATTCCCGACGAGATTTTTCCCTTTCTTCGGAATTTTTCCTCCACCGGGATTTACATCGTCCATGGGGCGCAGGATGAGGTGATGCCGGTGATCCTCTCCCGGAAAATCAGCGAATATCTCAAAGAGCAGGAGATTCCTTATACCTATCGCGAGCACGACCGCCTTCATCCGATGGCGGGAGGCCACTTTTTTCCCAGGGAGGAATTGCCGGAGTTAGTGGCATGGTTCGACGGACAACACCGGGAGCCTTATCCGGCCCGAGTTGTCTCCATCCGAGATTCGGAACACTTACAGCCCTTTTATTGGACCGAGATCAATCAGGCCGAGGGGGAGGTCGCCAGCGTTTTTGGATCGATTTTCGACGCGGAGGAGGCGGATCGGGTGAAGCAGGGGGCTTTCCCTTCTTTGACCGCCGAGGTGAAGGAAAACCGGATTGATGTCCAAACCGAGCGGGTTGAAAAGTACACCCTTTTTTTCAACCGCGCGTTGATTGATTTTTCAAAACCGGTGACGGTGTATACCAACGGCCAAAAAAGCTTCGAGGGACGGCTCTCGGAGGGGATCGTTCCTCTCCTGAAGGAGGCGAAGCGAAGAGAGGACCGAGGAGCGCTTTATTCGGCGTCGGTGACGATTAACTTAAAAACAAAGTGACGGAACATGTTTACCGGTATCATCGAAGAGATGGGGGTGGTCAAAACGATCGATCGGAATCTTCAGTCGATCCGATTGACCCTCTTGGCGAAGACCGTTTTAGATGATCTTGAGATCGGAGACAGCGTGACGGTCAACGGGGTTTGTACGACGGCGACCGCCTTGATTGAAAGCGGGTTCACCGTCGATCTCTCCCCGGAAACGGCGCGGGTGACGACCCTCGGCGGTCTGAAGGCGGGCGATCCGGTCAACCTCGAACGGGCCATGCGGATCATGGACCGGATCGGCGGGCATCTTGTCTCGGGGCATGTCGAAGGGGTGGGGGTGATCCGCGACCGAAAACAGGAAGAGAATGCGATCATTCTGACCATTGAAGCGCCGTCGGACATTTTAAAGTACTGCATCAAAAAGGGATCGATCGCCGTCGACGGGGTGAGCCTGACGATCAACAGCTTGACCGACCGGAGCGTGACCCTTTCGATTATCCCTCATACCGCCAAGGTCACGACATTGGGCCTGAAGGAGATCGGCGCCCCGGTGAATCTGGAAAGCGATCTCATCGGGAAGTATGTGGAGAGACTCTTGGGGGCCGGGGGCCAGGGGCCAGGGGTCAGGCAATAAAAACCAGGAGAGGGAATTGTTCTTATTGTCGGTCTATGTTCTTTTGCGTGATTTAATTTTTCCCTGGCCCCTGTTCCCCGGCCCCGGACCCCTGCTTCTCATCGCCCAAACCAAGCGCATCCATTTTGTATTTTAACTGCCGCCGGGAGATGCCGAGGAGCTTCGCCGCCCGCGTCTGAACGTGACGGCTCTGTTCAAGGGCGTGCGAGATCATCTGCCGTTCGAGCTGTTCGACCGCCTGTTCCAACGGCAGCTCTCTAAAAGAGATCAAGTCGTTCGAACCGGATCGGCCCGGTTTCCTTCGGATCGCGGGAGGGATGTCGTCTACATCGATCCGCTGAGAGGAGGAGAGGGTGACCATTTGCTCGATCAGATTTTCGATCTCGCGGATATTTCCCGGCCATTCATAACCAGAGAGGATTTCCATCGCTTCTGCCGTGATCGATTTGGGGGGGAGCCCTTCCGCCGCCGATTTCTTGTCGAGGAAGTGCTTGATGAGGAGCGGGATATCCTCCTTTCTTTGGCGAAGCGGGGGGAGGAAGATCGGAATGACATTGATCCGATAATAGAGATCTTCCCGAAAACGCCCTTTGCGGATTTCTTCTTCCAGATCTTTATTGGTTGCCGCGATGACCCGGACGTCGGTTTCGATGAGATCCGATCCCCCGACCCGCATGAATTTCCGCTCTTCCAAGGCGCGAAGGATTTTGGCTTGGCAGGGGAGCGAAAGCTCTGCGACTTCGTCGAGGAAAAGCGTTCCGTGATCGGCTTGCTCGAATCGTCCGATCCGTCGCGACTGTGCGTCGGTAAACGCCCCGCGCTCGTGGCCGAAGAGCTCGGTTTCAAGAAGCGTTTCTGGGATGGCGGCGCAATTGATCGCCATGAACGGATGGTTTCGTCGGCTGCTGTTGTAGTGAAGGGCCTTGGCGACCAGCTCTTTTCCGGTGCCGCTTTCCCCCAGAAGGAGCACGGTTGTCTTGGTGTCGGCGACGTGTCGGATCTTTTCGAAGACCGCCTGAATCGCCTCGCTGTTCCCGACGATGTTTTCATATCCGTACCGCTTGGAGACTTCCGTTCGAAGGGCTTGCACTTCTTTTTCAAGGTCGCGATTGGAGAGGGTCTTGGCCAAGAGCCACTTGAGCTCTTCCAGGTCGAACGGCTTGGTCAGATAGTCGTCGGCGCCGGCCTTGATCGCTTCGACCGCGGTTTTGATCGTCCGGGTCGCGGTGAGCATAATGATCGGGATCTTTTCGTCGGCCTCGCGGATTCGCTTGAGCGCCGCCATCCCATCCATGCGCGGCATGATCAGATCGAGGAGAATCAGATCAGGGAAGGCTTCCTGAAAACGCCGCACCCCTTCCTCGCCGTCGGAGGCGAAAACAAGGGCGTACTCTCGCTTCAAGAAATTCCGGAAGGATTCCTGAACGCTGATCTCATCATCGATGACGAGAATCTTTTTCATCTGTGCCGAATCGGGGAAGGAGATGGGATTGCTTAACGATAGCCGATCAAAATCGCCGTGATGTTGTCTTCGCCCCCTTTTTCTTTCGCTTTCTCAATGAGGGCGCTGCATGTCTTTTCGAGATTATCCCGCGTTTGGGTCAGGATGGCGCTGATTTCTTCAAGGGTCAATTTGTTGCTGAGGCCGTCCGAACAGAGGAGAAGAATATCTCCGGTGGCAGGGGTCCGACGGACGGTTTCCACCTCCACGGCGGGGCTGGTGCCGAGCGCGCGGCTGATGACATGTTTGAGCGGATGGCGCTCCGCCGCCTCGGGGGTGAGGAGGCCCTTTCGGACATACTCGTTCACCAACGAGTGATCTTGCGTCAGTTGTTGCGTCTTGTTGTTCTGGTGGAGATAGACCCGGCTGTCGCCGACGAAGCCGATGAGCATCTCCTCACTCCGGGCGATGACGGTGACGACCGTGGTTCCCATCCCGCTGAGCGCGGCGTCTTTTTCGCCCGCCTCGTGAATTCTTTGGTTTGCGTGGTTGATGGCCCGGGCCAGTTTCATCTCTTCCGTCTGTTCCGTAATTTCCGTGGAGGAGAAGAATTCCTTGATCAGCTCGACCGCCATTTTGCTGGCGACTTCGCCCGCCGCATGGCCGCCCATTCCGTCGGCGACAATGTAGAGGTTATGCTCGGGAAAGAGTCCGAAACTGTCTTCATTGGATCGACGGACGCGACCCACATCGGTTAACCCTGCGGCGATCACCTTCATTTGTCGGAGTCCTCAGTCGATTCGATTGGTCGGTTCTGATTTGATGAACGTTTGAAGAAGTAGGACATCAAGCTCATTTTATAAGATAGGTGCAATTTTGTCCACCATCGTTTTAGAGATAAAGGAAAGCGCATGATGTTACTTAAATGGGTACTATATCGGATGAAGTTCGATCTTGCAAGGGATCGTGATCAGATTCGAACAGGACATTCACGACAATGAAGGAATTCCTTGACATGGATTGCGAGAATTACGTAAATTACGGAATCTTTTTCTTTCAAAAGATTCTGTTCGCCGGACCGGGGGTCTGATGAATATCGTCTACTTCGACCTCGAAACGAAAAAGAGCGCGGAAGAGGTGGGAGGATGGGAAAACAAGCACCGGATGGGTTTCTCGTTCGGGGTGACCTATTCGACGCGCGACGATCGGTTCCGAGGATATGAGGAAGAGGATATCCCGGCCTTGATTTCCGAACTGCGCTCGGCCGATCGAATCGTCGGATACAACATTCTCGGTTTCGATTATTCGGTCCTTTCGCCTTATACCGATGTGAACCTTTCGGCGCTTCCCACGCTTGATTTGATGACCTATCTTCATCCGATCCTCGGATTTCGCCCAAAGCTCGACAGCCTGGCCGCGGCGACCCTCAAGGCGGGAAAGACGGCCGACGGTCTCAAGGCGATCCGATGGTACCGCGAAGGGAATTTCGCCAGCATCGCTCTTTACTGTAAAGAGGATGTGCGCATCACGCGCGATCTCCATCTCTACGGCTGCCGGAACGGATTTATTTATTATACGAATCGATCGAACCAGGCCGCGCGCGTCAGCGTCGTCTGGTAGTCTTTCTCCCCGCTGTTTCTTTCTTTTTGATTTCCGTTTGTGTTATATTGAATTAATTTCTTTTCCCAACCCCCTTCTCAAGTGAGATTTCCATCATGTCGATCGGCTGGATGGTCGTTCTGTTCATCGCCATTTTCGCGGCGCTCCTGCTCGTCGTTCCACTCCACTTTGTCGTCGATTCCAAAGAGAAGCGTTTTTCCGTCCGATGGCTTTTCTTGAGTCTGGCCTTCCGTTTTCCTGACAAACGTTTGGAGATTCGATTTTTCGGTATTCGGTTTCGAACGAAAAAAAAGAAACCGGCCGCTCCCCCCCCGGAGCCCCCTCCCGAAGAGGAGACAATGGAGGAGGAAAAAGAAGAGCGGCCCTCGTTCGTCTCCGTTCTGTTGTCTCGCCGCTCCCTGATGATCCAACTGGCCGAGCTTTCTGTCCAGTATACGCTGGAGCTGCTGCGCGCCTTCTCGATCTCGCATCTTCGGTTGGATCTCTCGTTCGATGATCCGATGATCAATGGGATCTGCTACGGTTCCTTTCAGGGGGTTCGGATGAAGCGGGTTCATCTCGCGGTGAATTTCTGGGGGGAGAACCGTTTCGTGGGGGCGTTCGCGCTGCCGTTATACCGAATGGTGATTCCGACCCTTCGGCTTCTTTTTAAATTACCTTATCGTGAACTCTATCGCGTGTTTCGTGAGATTCGACATCCGGACCGTGTCAGAAGAGAGGAGGTTTCAGCATGAGTATCGCAGAAGATTTGATGAAGACGCTTTTAGAGCAGCTCAAGGCGATTGCAAACACCGATACCATCATCGGCGAGGCGTTTCAGGCGGGCAATGTCTCGATTATTCCGGTTTCCCGGATTTCGATGGGAATCGGCGTCGGCGGCGGCGGACAGTCCCAGCAGGGGGAAGGGGTCGGCGGGGGAGGGGGGGTGAAGGTGGAGCCGATCGCGTTCCTCGTCGTCAAGGATCAGAGCGTCTCGTTGCTGAATGTCGGCAAGGGGAAGGGTCTCGATGCCCTTTATGAAAAGGTCCCCGAATTGATCGACAAGGTGGTCGAGAAGGTTTCCCAGAAGGTCGGAAAGCCGGAAGCCGAAGAGCGGGTCGAGAGACCGAGCCCCGGCGCGCCGGGATTCACTCCGGGATTGCAAACCCCATAGAAAGGATAAAATACGTGAGGCGTGAGGGGTGAGGCGTCGGGGATAAGATCCAAAGATTTCTTCTTTCGTCTTTAAACCCCTCATGCCTTATGCCTCACGCCTCACGCGTTTACGCTCTTATGATCAAATACCCCGATATTGACCCGGTCTTCATCCGGATCGGTCCGCTCGCTTTCCGATGGTACGGGTTGATGTATGCCCTCTCCTTTATCGCGGCGATCTTCATCATCCGCGCGACGGCGGTCCGGAGGGGGCTTAAGATCTCGAAGGAAGAGATCTCCGATATGATGCTCTACGTCGCGATCGGAGTCATCTTGGGAGGCCGCCTCGGGTATGTCCTCTTCTACAATCCGGGGTTCTACCTTGAAAATCCCTCGAAGATCTTTGCCGTTTGGGAAGGGGGGATGTCGTTTCATGGGGGGCTGATCGGCGTTTTGGTCGCCGGCGCCCTTTTTTGCAAACGGTATCAATACGCCTTCTACGATCTGGCCGATATCTCGGCGCCTGCGGTGCCGGTCGGCCTCGGGTTGGGACGGATCGGGAATTTCATCAACGGCGAGCTCTGGGGCCGGCCGACCGATGTTCCTTGGTGTATGGTCTTCCCTCAGGCGGATGACGCCTGCCGCCATCCCTCCCAGCTCTATCAGGCCGCATTGGAAGGTCCGGTCCTCTTTCTCATCCTCTGGGTCCTCTCCGGCCGAAAACTGCCGCGAGGGGTTGTCTTCTGGTCCTTCTTTCTCTTTTACGGTCTCTTTCGCTTTATCACTGAATTCTTCCGTGAGCCCGACCCGCAATTGGGATTGATCCTCGGCCCCCTCTCGATGGGGCAGCTCCTCAGCCTGCCGATGTTCCTTCTTGGGGCGGTGATGGTTGCGATCCAATTTAAACGGGGAGAGCCTCCGCCGAGCCCCGCTCCGGTAGAGGAAATAAAGCGCGACCGGACGGCCGGAAAGAAGAGACGTCAATAGTCGATCCGCATCAAAAAGAGTCCCTGCGGCGGGGCGGTGGGACCGGCCAGGCGGCGATCGCGTCCCTCCAAAATTTCAGGAACCTCTGAAGCGGCCCTTCTGCCGCGCCCTACCTCCACGAGCAATCCGACCAAATTCCGGACCATGTACTGCAGAAAGCGCGGGGCTTGAAAGGTGATCCGAATCCGGTCCCCTTCTTTCCGGAGATCGATCTTTTCCAGATCGACGATCCGATCCTCCGCCTCGCCGGCGGCGGCGCAGAGCGATGTGAAATCGCGACGGCCGATCAGCAAGCGGCTTGCTTTCCTCATTTTGGAAAGATCCAACGGCTGAAAAACATGCCATGCCGTCCGCCGGTGAAGGGGAGAACGGCGTGGATGATTGTAGATGAAATAGGCGTAGGTTTTTCGCTTCGCGGAAAACCGCGCGTGGAATGACGCGGGGACTTCTTCGGAAGATCGAACGGCGATGTCGTCCGGCAGATGGGCATTGAGCCCGCGGGTCCAGGTGTCGGTATCGAATGGGACCGGCGGGGCGAAGTGAGCCACCTGGCCGAAGGCATGGACCCCGGCATCGGTCCGTCCGGCGCCGGTGATCCGGACCGGCTTTCCGGTCAGTCGCCGTAGGGCGTTTTCAACGGTTCCCTGAACGGTCGTAAGGCGGGGCTGAATCTGCCAGCCGTGGTAGTGGGCGCCGTCATATTCGAGGGTCAGCTTGATGAGGTTCCCGGCCATTTTCGTTATGAGTCGGCTTGGGCGGAATCAAGGTATCGCTCGATTCCCCTGAAGAGGGACTCGGCGATTTTCTGCCGGTATGCGGCGCTTCGAAGGCGTTTCCCTTCGGCCGGATGGGTCAGGAAGGAGATTTCGGCGAGAATGGCCGGCATGTTCGTATGGGCCAACACGTAGAAAGGGGCCCGCTTCACGCCGAGGGAGGTGGTCGGATATTTCGAGATCAGATGATCGACGAAGGCCCCCTCGGTGATGTGGGCCAGCTCCAGCGACGCGTTCATGTTAAAATCGCGTTCCAGGTCGTTCAAGATCACCTCTTGAAAATCGCGGGCCGCTTTTTCACTGGTGGCGTTTTCGCGCGCCGCGACCTCGATCGCCCGATCATCGGTGGCCCGGCCGAGGAAATAAACTTCGACCCCTTGCGTATTCCGCTTCGGGCTCGCGTTGGCATGCACCGAGATGAAGAGATCGGCTTTTTGGGCATTCGCCATGAGGGTCCGCTCGTCGAGGGGGATGAAGACATCCTGATCGCGGGTCATGATCACTTTTTTCTTGAGTTTCTTCTCAATCATTTTCTTCAGCCGGAGGGAAACATCGAGGACGACCTCTTTCTCCTCCAATCCATTGACCCCGATGGCGCCCGGATCTTTTCCCCCGTGTCCGGGGTCGATCATGATGGTCTTAATCGTGAAGAGGGGAGGCGGGGGGAGCAACGCCATCACGTCGGGCTCGGCGGATTCTCCCTTGGCGCGGGTAGTCACCGTCTTCTTTTCAACGTTGGTGACATCAATCACCACCCGGTCGGGATCGCTGAGCGGGATTACTTTGTGGGAGCCGAGCTGCTTAAAGGTCAGCACGACATCGACCGTATTTTCCTCTTTTTGTTTTGCCTCAATCTGTTTTAGGGGGGCATCTTTGACGGCGATCGACCGGTTCTTTTTGAAAAGCTCTCCTAGGACGGCATCGGAAAGACGGACAGTCAGCGAGGTGGGAGAAGATTTCTCAACCCTGAAAAGAGCCGGGCGATCGAGATCGATGACGACGCGGGTATAGTCCGGATAGGCCCAATGCCGGATATTGGAAAGGACGGCTCCCGCCGGTTTCGGAGCGGGTGCCTGTCCGACCAGCGCTTCGATTCGATTGATCTGCCGCTGCGCCTCGTTCCAAAGGGAGGGTTCGGACGGTTTCTGTGAGATCTTTTGATAGTGTTCCCTCGCCTTTTGGAGGTCGCTCTTCCGATCGGAATAGAGGTACAACTCCTGGTAGAGCCGGGCGATCTCAAAGAGGACCTGCCCGTCGTTTTGCTTGAAGGCGCGGGTCTCTTTATACTTTTGAACGCACTTCTCCCAATTGTCCCGGAATTTTTTCCGCTCGGGGGCCGCTCTCAAGCCGTCCCGGCAGGCATCGGCTTCTTTGATGTCTTCCGCCGCAATCGCAGGCGAAGCCGTCGGCATCGCCGCTACGATTACGGAGAGAATCAATATCGGGAAAATAAAACGCATCGGGTAAAAGAACAGTCGATGTGGATGGAGCAATCGTTTCATAGGCAGTTTGATTTTTCCCGGCCCCGCGTGCGCGCCGAATCTTTAACAGGGGGGAATCGGGTTTGTCCAGAGTTGAGCCGCTCGTCGGAAAGCCGTTTTGGAAATAAGTGCGCTGTTTCCAGACAAGGTAAACCGAAAGAGAAATCTTGTCAAATTCCCCCTTCTTTTTCCCTTCCATCGTACCATAACTCGAACCTTTTTCTTGACATTTTTCACCCCCCTATGTTACCGTCGAAAAATTCTCAGTTTGCTTTTCAGTCCGAAAAACTTGTTTCAATTCTAAAGGAGTAGATAAAGATGAAGAAGTACCTCTTGGCGCCGGGTCCGACGCAGGTCTCTCCCGAGGTTCTCTTGGCCATGGCCCAGCCGATTCTGCATCACCGCGCCCCCGAATTCGCGAAGATCCTCGAGCGGGTCAAACAAGATTTGAAATGGCTTTACCAGACCCAGAACGACGTCCTCATCATCGCTTCATCCGGGACCGGCGGCATGGAAGGATCGGTCACCAACTTTCTCTCTCCCGGCGACAAAGCCCTCTTCGTCAACAGCGGAAAATTCGGCGAGCGCTGGGGGAAAATCTGCGCGGCCTACGGCGTTAAGGCGGAGGAGATCAAGGTCGAGTGGGGATACGCGGTGAAACCGGAGCAGATCAAAGCCGCCCTCCAGAAAGACCCGTCGATCAAGGCGGTCTTTACCCAGGCCAATGAGACGTCGACCGGCGTGGCCCATCCGATCCGCGAGATCGGCGAGGTCGTCAAACAGTTCGAAGGGACCTTAATGGTCGTCGATGCCGTTTCGGCGATGGGGGTTTTCGACATCCAGACCGATGCGTGGGGCCTCGATGTCGTCGTCACCGGCTCGCAGAAGGCGCTGGCGTTGCCTCCGGGATTGGCGTTCGTCTCCGTTTCCGAGAAGGCGTGGCGCCAGTCGGAGAAGGCGAAGAACGCGAAGTTCTATTTCAACTTCAAAAAAGAGCGGGAAGGTTTGGCGAAGAATCAGACCGCCTACACCCCGGCGGTCTCGCTGATCGTCGGTCTGGACCAATCGCTCCGGATGCTTAAAGAAGAAGGGCTGCAAAATGTGTTTGCACGCCAGGGGCTTCTTGCCAAAGCGACGCGGGAGGCGATGAAGGGGTTGGGGCTATCCCTCTTTCCGAAAGAGTATCCCAGCGATGCGGTGACGGCGATCGAAGCGCCCCAGGGCTATGACGGCCAGGCGATCTACAAAGATCTCCGCGTCAAATACGGCGTCACGGCCGCGGGCGGACAAGATCAGCTCAAGGGAAAGGTCTTCCGGATCGCCACGATGGGATACATGGACACCTTTGACATCATCACGGCGGTCGCGGCGGTCGAGATGGTCCTGAAGGGGATGGGGCATCCTTTGAAACTCGGGACCGGCGTCGGAATCGCGCAGGAAATTCTCTTAAAAAAATAGCTTTCAGGAAGGCTGTTTGGAGGTTTTATGAAGGTATTAATCAGTGATTCCCTTTCAGAACGGGGCGTTGAAATCCTGAAGAAGGCCGGTTTGACGGTTGACGTCAAAACGAAGCTGACCCCGGCGCAGTTGATCGAGGAGATCCCGAATTACGATGCCCTCATCATCCGGAGCGGCACCAAGGTAACGAAGGATGTGATCGCCGCGGCGAAGAACCTCAAGGTGGTCGGCCGGGCCGGATCGGGGCTCGACAACGTCGATCTTCCCGCCGCGACGAAGCGGGGGATCGTCGTCATGAACACCCCCGGCGGGAACACGGTGACCACCGCCGAGCACTCTTTCTCCCTTCTGATGTCGATGGCCCGGCAGGTTCCCCAAGCGAACGCGTCGGTGAAGTCGGGGAAGTGGGAGAAGAACAAGTTCATGGGGATGGAGATCTTCAATAAAACGATCGGGATCGTCGGGATCGGTCAGATCGGGAGCTACGTCGCCAAGCTTGCCCAGGGAGCGAACATGACGGTCATCGCCTACGATGCCTTCCTCTCCCCGGAGAACGCCAAGAAGTTAGGGGTGGAAGTGGTCGATCTGGAGACCCTTTTCTCCCGGGCCGATATCATTACCCTCCACGTGCCGTTGACAACCGAGACGAAGCACATGATCAACGCGGCGGCGATCCAGAAGATGAAACATGGCGTTCGGATCATCAACTGCGCCCGCGGCGGGATCGTCAACGAGACCGATCTCTTCGACGCCCTCAAGAGTGGAAAGGTCGCGGCGGCGGCGTTCGATGTTTTCGAAAAAGAGCCGGTCGATCCGGCGAATCCGCTTCTCACATTGGATAATTTCATCTGCACCCCCCACTTGGGGGCGGCCACCACCGAAGCGCAGGAGAATGTGGCCTGGGCGATTGCGGAGCAGGTCGTCGATTTTCTCGTCCGGGGGGTTGTCCGGTACGCCGTGAATCTTCCCTCGGTCCCTGCGGATCTTCTTCCGAAAGTCCAGCCCTACGTCGAGCTGGCGGAGAAGATCGGCGCTTTTCTGGGGCAGACGGTGGAAGGGGGGATCGAAAAGGTCACGATCGAATACCACGGCGAGGCGGGCGATCTTCAGACCAGTCCGATCACGCTTGCCGCCATCAAGGGATTGCTTGCGCCGATCCTGGAAGAGACGGTGAATTATGTGAATGCCCCCAGCATTGCCAAAGAGCGGGGGATCGAGGTGAATGAGGCGAAGAGCAGCGACGCGGGGAATTTCTCCAGTTTGATCTCGATCAAGGTGAAGGCGGGAGGGCAGACGAAGGTCGTCTCCGGGAGCATCTTCAACAAGAAAGAGCCGCGCTTCGTGGAGATCGACGGCATGTCGTTGGAAGTCGTCCCCGAGGGGCATATGCTCTACCTCTTCAATGAAGACAAGCCGGGGGTGATCGGCGGGCTGGGGCAGCTTCTCGCAAAGAATCAGATCAACATCTCCCGAATGCAGCTCGGACGTGAACGGGCCGGCGGCAAAGCGATCTCGGTCGTCGGTATCGACTCGGTCGTCTCCCCGGAAGTGCTCAAAGATCTCAAATCGCTCCCGCACGTTCTCTCCGTGAAGCGGGTCAAACTCTAAGAAATTACCTAAAGGGCGGGGCCGGGGATCAGGGGCCGGGGTTCGGTTTAAACTTTTTGAGTTTTTGCCGGTCCCCGACCCCTGGCTCCCGGCCCCCGGTTCTTTCAATGAAATTACCCGGTAAACCAAGAACGATGATTCCAAAGGGGGTGGCCACCTTCCTTCCCGAAGGAACGTCGAGACGCCGCGAGATCGAGCGAAAAATCCTCTCTCTCTTTTCCCGGTGGGGATATCAAGAGGTGATCACCCCGATTTTCGAATACCTCGATGTCTTCTCACTCGGGGTGGGAGAAGAGCTTCTCAACCGCGCATATAAGTTCGTCGATCGTGCGACGGGGCGGATGATGGTTTTGCGCCCCGACGTCACCCCCCAGATCGCGCGAATCGCCGCGACCCTCCTGAACGACCAACCGCTTCCGATCCGCCTTTGTTACTCGGCGAATGTCTTCCGCCACGAGGAGGAGCATGCCGGGAGGGAACGGGAGATCCACCAGATCGGGGGAGAGCTGATCGGTCCCTCCAATGCCGAAGCCGACGCGGAAACGATCTCCCTCGCGATCGAAATCCTGCAGAAGCTGGAGCTCAAATCGTTTAAGATCGCCCTGGGTCAGATGGCGTTTACGCGGGGGATTCTCCAGCCGTTTGAATCGTCGCCCGCTTCGTTCAAAAGGATCTTGGGCGCGGTCGCAAAAAAAGATGCGTCTCTTCTGGAGGCCCTCTTAAAAGAGGAAAAGGTCGGTCCGAAAACGCGGAAGCAGGTCCTCTCGCTCCTGGACCTCTTCGGCGGGGAAGAAGTCTTCGCCGCGGCGAAGCCGCTCGCCGTCTCTCCCGCCTGCAAAGCCGGTCTTCGACGGCTTCGGGAAGTGTATGAGATTTTAAAACAGGCCGGACACCAGGAGTTTCTCTTGATCGATCTTGGCGAGGTCCGCGGGTTCGATTATTATACCGGGACGATCTTTGAAATTTTTGCGGAGGGGGCCGGCTCCGAATTGGGGGGAGGGGGCCGATATGACCACCTCCTGGAGAAGTTCGGCGCTCCCTCTTCTTCCACCGGGTTTGCCCTTCACATCGAGCGGATTCAGTGGGCGTTGGAACAGGCGGCCGGATCGGACGGCGACTATTCGTCGGCCGATTTTCTGGTGCTCCATACCGCCGAGGGGACGTCCGAGGCGATGTCGCTTTCTCATCAACTTCGCGACGCCGGTTATCGGGTGATCCGCCGAAACGGATTTCACGGCGCGGTCGAGTCGTATCTTTCCGAGGCCCGCAAGCAAAAGGTGGCGAAGATCCTCCTGATCACGGGAGGACGAGACAAAGGCATCCGCTCCGTGGATGTTCGTACAGGCCGTCAAGAGCGCCGGAGCCATCCCGATTTTCTGGAATGGTTGAGATCATCCTGATCCGATTTTTCCTTCAAACAGATTCTTAAATCTTTCGGGTGATGCTGTGATGCAGACAGATCTTTCTATTCAGAAGCTCCCTCCTCAGAACCTCGAGGCCGAGCAGGCGGTCTTGGCGGCCGTCCTCCTTGATAATCAAGCGGTCAATAAAGTCGTTGAGATCTTGCGCGCCGATGAGTTCTACAAAGAGAGTCATCGAAAGATCTTCTCCGCCATGTTGGAGCTCAATGGGAACAACGAGGCGATCGATCTGATCACTTTGACCGAGCATCTCCGGCTGAAGGGGCAGCTCGACGCGGTGGGAGGGGCCTCGTATCTGGCGGAGATCCTCAACAGCGTCGCGACGGCGGCGAATATTCGAATGCATGCGAAGATCGTCCATGAAAAATCGCTCCTCCGGAGCCTGATCAGCATTGCGACCGACATCGTCACCGTCGGGTATGAATCGCAAGGGAAGGTGGAAGATCTTTTGGATCATGCCGAGCGGAACATCTTTGCTATTTCGGATAGGAAGATGCAGGGAACGTTCGTTCCGATGCGGGAGCTGGTGAAGGCCGGTTTCGAGATCATCGAGAAGCTGGCCGACCAGCGGCTCACCGGGCTTCCGACCGGTTTCAAAGACCTCGATAAAATGACCTCCGGCCTTCAGGCGGGCGATTTGGTCATCGTGGCCGGCCGCCCTTCGATGGGGAAGACGGCGTTTGCGTTGGGAATGGCCCAAAATGTGGCGATCAAAAATCGGCAGACCGTCGGCGTCTTCAGTTTGGAGATGTCGAAAGAGCAGCTTGTTTTTAGAATGCTTTGCTCCGAGGCGCGTGTCGACTCGCACAAGATCCGCTCCGGATATCTGGGACGGCCTGGAAACGACAATTGGCAACAGCTGATCCGGGCGGCCGGAAAGCTAAGCGAGTCGCCGATTTTCATCGACGACTCGGCCTCCATGTCGATTCTGGAGATGCGGGCGAAGGCGCGCCGCCTCAAGGCGGAACATAACCTGAATCTGATCATCGTAGACTATCTTCAATTGATGCGGGGACGGGAAGACGCCGACAACCGGCAGCAGGAGATTTCCGATATCTCCCGTTCTTTGAAAGCATTGGCGAAGGAACTCCACGTCCCGGTGATCGCCCTCTCCCAACTCTCCCGCGCCGTGGAGTCGCGGCCTGAGAAGAAAAAAAGGCCGATGCTCGCCGATCTGCGGGAATCGGGCGCGATCGAGCAGGACGCCGATGTGGTCCTCTTCATCTATCGGGAGGAGGTGTACGATCCCTGTAAATGTCCTCGGGAGGGAGAGTGTATCTGCGGCCGCAGAGGGCTGGCGGAGATCATCATCGGAAAACAGAGAAATGGACCGATTGGAGATGTCCCGATGGCCTTCATCGATCGATATACCCGCTTTGAAGATCTCTCCGACGATCATCCGAAGCGGCTACAGGGCGGGATGGAGGGCTAGAATCAATTTGACAAGGTTCTTGATTCCTCCTATAATTTGATGAATCTAAAGAGTCTGTTTAATTCTATGGTGACGAAGAATCCCGATAGGCCGGGGTTCTTAACACTTCTCAAGTGGATATCCAAAGGGATTGCCCCATCTTCATCAGGCGCTTAGGGCTCTTCAATCTGGATCGGCTGCAATGCCTGCCCCTCATATCGCGTTCTTCCAACTTGTTTAACCAAAGGATGATTTATGTTTGGACTGGGAATGCCAGAACTGGTGGTTCTCCTTGTGATTATCCTCATCATTTTTGGCGCCGGAAAGCTTCCTGAGATCGGATCTGGCCTCGGCAAGGCGATCCGGGGTTTTAAAAAGGGAATGTCGGAGCCGGATGCCATCGATGTCACCCCCAAGGAAAAAGGAGAAGAAGGTCGGAAAGAAGGTATCGAAAAGCATTGAGTGGTGATGGAGGTTCCTATTAAGATACGTCCAATGCAGTACTTCAGTCGGTGTTTTGAAAGCGCTTCAACATTTTTCTTCCTTCTGATCTTTTTCTCCCAATTCGTCTCTTGCGCTGCATTAAAAACAAATGAATCGCCTCTAGATCCCGCGCCCAACAAAGAGGCACGGGAGGAGATTCCCGACCCGGAAGCCTATTATCATGCCGTGGTCGGTCTCCAGTTTGAGAACGAGGGGGAGGAGCGGGCCGCGTTAAGGGCCTACCTTGCGGCGCTTCAACATGACCCGAACTCCGCCTTTCTCTTGACGCGGGCGGCCGCGCTTTTAAGCCAGTTCGGCAATCAGAAAGAGGCGATCTCTTATGGAGAGCGCGCTTTGCAGCTTCATCCCAATGATCCTAGGGTATTAAATCTTCTCGGGAATATTTACGTGGCTTCCGGGAAAACGGAGAAGGGGATAAGCGCTTTTCAACGGCTCGTCGCAGTCGATCCGAAAAGGGTCGACGCTTATTTTAGTCTTGCCAGTATCTACGCCGCCAGGGGGGATCTTGCCCCGGCCGAGGAGATGATCCGAAAAGGGATTGAAGCCGAGCCGGCCTCCGGTTTGGGTTACTACTATCTTGGCAAGATTTCTTTTGAGAAGAAGGCGTTTGAAGAGGCACTGCAGCAGTATCGGAAGGCGCTGGCGCTTCATCCTTATTTCGAGCAGGCCCATCTTGAAGTCGCCCGCATCCACGAATTGCAGGAAAAACCGGAAGAGGCGGAGAAGGTCTACCGTACGATTCTTCAAGAAGTCAATCCGAGGAGCCGGGAGGCTACGGCGCGGCTGGTTCAGTTGCTGATTCAGGGGAAGGCGTTCGACGAGGCGCTTCGCTTTTTAAATGAGATGGCCCAATCGGACCCCGCCAACTTGGATATCCCCCTCCAGGAAGCGCTGATTTGGGTGGAGAAAAAAGAGTACGCAAAAGCGATTGAAAAAGTTGAAGCGGTCATGAAGGGAAGGCCGGAGGATCTTCGCTTGAGAATTTATGTCGCCTCGCTTTATGAAGAGAGCGAAAACTACGAAAAGGCTGTCGCGATCTATCAGGATATTCTCGGAAGGGATCGTCAGCTATACGACGTGCGCATCCGCCTGGGCGCCCTCTATTTTTATAAATTGAAAAAAATAGAGGAAGCACTGGAGCAAGGAGAACTGGCAAAAAAGATCGACGATCAGCGGCCGGAGGCGTATCTTTTTAACGGACTGATTTTTTACGAGGAAGACCGGTTCGAAGAGGCCGCCCGGATTTTTCTTCAGGGGATTGAAAAAAACCCAAAAATACCCGATCTTCATTTTCATCTCGGCGCGACCTATGACAAGCTGAATCGGTTCGATGATCTGATCCGACAGATGGAAAAAACGATCCAGCTCGACTCGAATCATGCCAACGCCTTAAATTATCTTGGTTACACTTACGCGGAGAAGGGAATCCACTTGAATGAGGCGATCGACTTGATTAATCGCGCCCTGGCCATCCGGCCGGATGACGGCTACTTTGTCGACAGTCTCGGCTGGGCCTATTACAAGAAAGGGAAAATTCAAGAGGCGCTCGAGGCGCTCAACAGAGCCGTTTCGCTGGTTCCCGAAGACCCGGTAATCCATGAACATCTCGGCGAACTTTACTTAAAGCAAAACCGTCTGGACCTTGCCAAAGAAGCATGGGCTCGGTCGCTGGAATTGGATCCGAAGAACGACAAATTGATTTCTCGATTCAGAGAGGCCGGTTTCGGAGAGCCTCTTTTAGAGGAACATCCTCCGAAGAAAACAGACGGGCTGGAAGTCCTTCCTACGGAATCATCCAACCAAAAAGAAGTGTCTAAAGGATCAATTCACTAGATATGGAAGTAAGGAGGGGGTACATATCGAACCGATTGGCATCTTGTGATGATTGAGATTCTGGTCATCGCCAATCGGATGTGGATAAAATGATCGGGCACGTTCACTGAAAGTAGAAACCGAAGTAGATTTAGATGCGGTATCGCCTTCTTAATTAAATTTGATTCTTCTCATCTCTACTTAGTTGATTTCAGAGGGGAATGGATTTTCTTGGATTCGTTTTCTCTCTGCCGATTGACAAAAAGTGTCAGATGCAGGATTGAATGCTGACAATCTTCGGACGGATAGAGAGATCTTATGCGAAATAAGAAAGCACAACTCTGTAATAATTAAAGAGAATTTAATTCTATTCCTTGTGGGAATGTTGGCATATAACCTGCACTACCTCGGCCTGAAGTTCGACAAGGAAATACGAGAAGTCGATTCAAACAGAGGAGGAAAAAGATGCTTCATCAAGTAAAAAATCAGAAGGGCTTCACGCTCATTGAGTTGATGATCGTGGTTGCGATTGTCGGTATTCTCGCCGCCATCGCGATCCCGAACTTTTTAAACTATCAGGCCAAGTCGCAGCAGGCCGAGGCGAAGGCGAATTTGGGGTCGATTTTTACGAATATGACCGCCTATTCCGCTGAAAACGCGACCGGCTTCACCGGAGGTGGAACGACACAAATCGGCTTTGCCACTTCAGGGACTCCCAGGTATACCTATACGATTACGGGCCAGCTCGTCGATACTTTCCTCGCGACGGCGACCGGAGCCTTGGGGCGTGTGGTCGGTGATGTTTGGACGATCAATCAGACCAAAACATTAACGGATGTCGATCCAGGTTCGTTTACCAGCTAATATGATAGGAGGGTGGATGGATCCAACGGTTCATCCACCCTCTTTGCGGCCGATGGCTCAAAAAAAAATAGACCTTTTAGGTCTTTTTGTTTTTTTAATCCCGTTTTCAGCCTACCTTTTCACCGCCGCGCCGACCCTTTATTGGCGGGACGGGGCGGAGTTTCAGACGGTTGGATTCGTTTTAGGCATCGCCCATCCATCCGGCTCTCCCCTTTACGCCATCATTTCCAAATTATTCACATTCATCCCCATGGGGAGTATTGCATTTAAGGTCACCCTTCTCTCCGCTTTTTTCGGAGGGGTGATCTCTTATCTGATTTATCGAATCATCCAGGCAATTCTCGTTCACATCTCGTTCGGAATGACGCAACGGTTCAATCCTCATTCGATTGAATGGATCGCATTTTCCGCGGGCCTTCTTTTTTCTTTATCCAACGCGTTATGGGAGAATGCAAACGTGCCCGAAGTTTATACGCTTGCGAACGCGTTTACCGCCTGTTTTATTTTACTCCTGGTCTGTGCGATCGGCCGGGATGCCGATTCTCAAAAACAGTTCAAAGCATTTTCGATCTTGATGTTTCTCTTTGGATTGAGCCTGGGCGCACATGCGGCGGAGATCTTTTATCTTCCGTTTTTACCGGTCTTACTGTTTTTCCTCTGGCGTCGGCGTACCGGATCGGGCGTTTTAAAATATGGCTCGATTTTATTGTTCTTCTTCATTTTGGGCTCTTCCGTTTTTCTTTATCTGCCGGTTCGGGCGAGTCAAGCTCCCGCCTTTAACTGGGGCGATCCCCAGACCCTTGAGCGATTTCTCATCCATGTAACGGATCGAAAAGATGCGCCGGTTCATTTTGATGTCCCAAGCAGTCAAGATGTATGGATTCCCCAATTGATCAACTACGCTCGGTTTTTCCCCGACAGCTTTTCGTTTTTCGGAACGCTTCTCGGCTTGATCGGATTGGTTTATCTTTTCCGAAGAGAGAAGAAAGTCCTTGGGATCATGGCCACTTTTTTCTTTCCCCCCTTCCTCTTTTTTATCCGTTTTTGGTGGGATTCTTCAAATTACCTCTCCGGTTTTATCATTTTTACGATATTATTGGGGGTGGGCTCCGGGTGGGTCTACCTCAAACTGGTTGATCTGGCGGAGCGATCTCAGCAGAATCTTCATTTGACGAAAATATTCGGGGTTCTTCTGACCGCCAATATTTTGATTCTCGCGCCGGCTCATTTCATTCAGAACGATAAATCGACCTATTGGGGGCCGGGCAAGGTATTCAAAAGAATTTTGCTCGATCTTGAAAGCAATGCCATCGCATTTACCCGTGATGCCTACTTCGCGTTCAGCTATTTGCAAAATGCAGAAGCCATGCGCCCCGATGTCACGCATTTAAGCTCAGTCGAGTTTGTATCACCCTCCTTTTTCTTTACGGTGACACAAGCGCGATTTCCCCTTGTCACCGTTCCATCGACCGGGCGAGAAAAGTTAGGGTCGGCGTTCCTCAGCAGCAACATTATGAATCATCCCATTTATTGGCAGCCTGATCCTGAGAACGATCATCTCGTTGCGCCGTATCTCTCTCTGGACGGGCTGTTTTTTAGAATCCAGGAAACTCCGCCGCCTCTGACCCAAGAGAGGATCAAGAGTTATCTCGCAAAGATAAAGGATTCCTTTGATCCGAATGAGATCCCTCTGGATTCGGAGGAGAGTCGGTTTTATGGAGATGCCTTCTCGAAAATGGGGGCCTATTTTCTCAAGGAAGGAGGCTTTGATATCGCCCTTCAGCATTTTGAGACGGCCAATGCCCTGAGTCCGGATAACGTTGTTTTTCTAAACCTCCTCGGGGTGGCTCACGGCCAGCTAAAGCAGGTGGAGCGATCAGAGGAATATTTCAAGCGGGCGCTCTCTCTGGACGCGCAATCCTTGGATGTTCAGAGAAACCTCGGCATCCTTTATCTAGAAGAGAAGCGGTTTCGGGAAGCGGAAGGAGCCCTGTTAAAAGCGTCGATGCTTCAGCCGAAAAATGCGGAGACGAATTACCAATTAGGGCTCCTCTATGAGCAAATGGGAAAGAAGGAAGAGGCCGCTTCTTATTTTGAACGAGCGATCGCAGCGTCTCCTGAATATAGAGATACCCGGGAACGATTGAATCAGCTTCAATCATCATAAGGAAAAAGGAATGCTTGAAAATCAACGGATCGGGGTGGTTGTCCCGGCCCATAATGAGGAGCGGCTGATCGGGCAGGTATTAGAGACGATCCCTTCTTATGTGGATCGGGTGTTCATTGTCGACGATTTCAGCACCGATCGAACGGTGGAAATCGTAAAGGGATATATGCAGAGGGCGCCTTATCGATTCACGTTGATTCAGCATACTCAAAATCAAGGGGTGGGCGCCGCCATTGTGACCGGCTATAAAAGCGCGACGGATGAGAAGATCGACGTGGTTGCAGTGATGGCGGGCGACGCGCAGATGGATCCGGCCGATTTAGTCCGCGTCGTCTCTCCGATTCTTCGCGGCGAATCGGATTATGTGAAGGGGAATCGGCTGTTCCGAGGGGAGTCGTGGAAAATGATTCCCCATCATCGATACTTGGGGAATTCGATCCTTTCGCTCTTGACGAAGATCGCATCGGGCTACTGGCATATCGCAGATTCTCAATCGGGGTACACCGCCATCTCACTGACGGCGCTCCGCGCGCTGGATCTGGACAGCATCTACCAGCGATACGGCATGCCGAATGATCTGCTGATTACGCTGAATATTAATAATTTCCGAGTGAAGGATATCTCCGTTCGTCCGATCTATAACATCGGCGAGAAATCGGGAATCCGGCTTTGGAAGGTCATTCCGACCATCAGCTGGTTGCTGGTGAAAGGATTTTTTAAGCGGATGGTCGAGAAGTACATCATCCGCGATTTTCATCCGCTGGTCTTCTTTTATTTTCTCGGGATTTGCCTCACCCCTTCCGGGGTATTGTTGGGACTCTACTTATTTTCATTGCGAGTGATGGGGCATGGTGTCACCGCGACCAGCGCCCTCTTTTCCGCCTTTTTGATCATTTCCGGGCTCCAGTCGCTTTTCTTCGCAATGTGGTTTGATATGGAGTATAACAAACATCTGAAGTGAAATTGTGAATGTGAAAGTTTGTCTGCTCACGACATCATTCCCGCGCTCGAAGGAGGATCATTCGGGCATTTTTGTTTCCCGTCTCTGTCGTGCTTTGGTTTCATCCGGTATCCGCATTGACGTCGTCGCACCGGGTCATGAAGCGACCCCTGATTCCGAGCTGATCGACGGATGCCATGTTTATCGATTCTCTTATTTTTTCCCACAGAAATGGCAGCGGCTGGCCTATGGACCGGGCGGCATTCCGGGTAATTTAAGCAGAAGCCCCTGGCGTCTCATCCAACTTCCTTTCTTTCTCTTGACGTTTTTGTTCAAGGCCGTGAAGGTTGCGAAGGGGTCGGACATCATTCATGCGCAATGGATTCCCTCCGGCATTATCGCGTGGGTCGTCAGCGTTTATCGGGGAATTCCTTTCGTCGTCACCCTGCGCGGGAGCGATGCGCTTTATGCGCGAAGGAGCGGTTTTTTATCAGCGGCTTCTCTCTGGATTTTGAGGCGGGCGGCCGCCGTAACGACGGTGAATAAAGAGCTTCGCGCGTGGCTGATCATCGGTGGTCTCCCACAAGACCGAGTTGTATTCATCCGAAATGGCGTCGATCTGGAGCCCGAGAGACGAGACGGAGAAGCGTCCCCCTTTTACCGGATTCTTTTTGTCGGAAATTTCATCCCCATAAAGGGGATTCGATACCTCATCGAAGCTTTTTCAACGGTGATCCGTTCCGAGAGCAACCTTCGCCTGACGCTGATCGGGGAGGGGGAAGAGAGACCCGCCCTGGAGCGGCAGATCAAAGAAAACGGGATGAATGCGTTTGTGGAATTTGTCGGGATGCAGCCTCCGGAGGAGATCCAAACCTGGATGAGTCGATCCGATTGCCTGGTTCTTCCCAGTCTCTCGGAAGGAACTCCCAATGTCGTTTTGGAAGCGATGGCGTGTGGGATCCCGGTCGTGGCGTCGGATCTTCCCGGCATACGGGAAGTGGTCCGAGATGGGGCGACCGGATTGTTGACAAAGCCTCAGGATCCGGAAGATTTGGCCGAGAAACTTTTGAAGCTGGTTCGGGATCGGTCCCTTTCCGAAGAAATGGGGAAAAAAGGACGGGAGGCAATCGGCGAGATGGGCCTGGACTGGGAAGCGGTTGCCGGGCGTTATCGAGAGGTCTACGAGCGGGTATGTGCGGGATCGCGGGAATCTTCAATTTAAACGGAAGACCGGTCGAGCAGACTGAACTCGCTGCGATGACGGAGCGGCTTCGGCATCGCGGTCCCGACGGCTGGGGGCATTATCTTAACGGGCCGGTCGGCCTCGGACAGACGCGGTTGGCCGTGATCGACCTGGAAGGGGGAAAGCAGCCGATCTACAATGAGGACAAGACGGTGGTAACCGTCTTCAATGGAGAGATCTATAATTTTCAAGAAATCAAGCGGGACCTCGAAGCGGCCGGACATGTTTTTACCACCCATAGCGATACGGAGGTCATTGTTCATCAGTACGAGAAAGAGGGAATCAAGGGTGTTCAACGATTCCGGGGGATGTTCGCTTTTGCCCTGTGGGATCAACATCGAAAGAAACTCCTCCTTGTCAGAGATCGTGTCGGCAAGAAGCCGCTCTATTACGCCATCGATAAAAACCGATTAATCTTCGGATCGGAGATCAAAGCGTTGTTGGCGGTCGGCGGGAGCTGCCCTTTGAACTATCCCGCCCTGGATCTTTTTTTCAAGTACCAATTCATTCCCGGGCCGGAGACGATCTACCAAAACATCCGCTCGCTTCCCCCCGCGCATTGCCTAAGCATCGATACACAGGGTGTGGAGATCAAGCGCTACTGGGAGGCGCCTTACCCGTCTCACGAAAGAATCTCTGAAGAGGAGCATGTCGCGTCGCTCCGTCAGGCGCTTGAAGAGGCGGTTCACTTAAGGCTCATCAGCGACGTCCCCTTGGGCGCTTTTTTAAGCGGAGGAATCGACTCGTCGATTATTGTCGGGTTGATGAAAAAAAAGGGGATGGAACGGATAAAGACCTTCTCGATCGGGTTCAAAGAGGCGAGCTTCGATGAAACTCCTTTTGCCGAACAGGTTGCCCGATTTTTTCAGACCGAGCATCAGAACCACCCGCTGGAGGTTCAGGTCGAGGAACTCTTGCCGAAGCTGGTCGATCATTTCGATCAACCCTTCGGTGATTCCTCCGCGATGGCCGTCTATCAATTGTCCGAGGCGACAAGACGTTCGGTGACCGTGGCCCTCTCAGGCGATGGGAGTGATGAGATCTTTGCAGGCTATCGAAGATATGTCGCCAGGAAGCTGCTCAAATATTATTGGATTCTTCCGAAAAAACTTCGGCAAAGAGGAATCGAGCCCCTTCTGTCCCTCTTCCCGGAATCGACCGTTTATTATGATCGGAGTCTTATCCGCCAGCTTCATCTTCTGATCGGCGCCTCGCAGCGATTGGAAGCGGATCCCCTGGAACTTCTTCCTACCACATTTTCCCAAGAGGAGCGCGATTGCCTTTATCGCCAACGGATGAAGACCGAGCTCAAAACATTCGAAAAAGATCAACCCCATCAGCTCGCGGATCGTTATTCAACTTTGGATGAGATTTCCCAGATGATGTGGGTCGATTTTCATACCTACTTGCCGGATGATATTCTCGTCAAGGTGGATCGGATGAGCATGGCGCACGGGTTAGAGGTCCGATCTCCGTTTTTGGATCAGAAAGTAGTCGAATCGGTGATGAAAATGCCGATCGGCTTAAAGTTAAAAGGCTTCGAGACAAAATCTATTTTAAGAAAGGCATTCCGAGATTTGCTCCCGGCGCAGATTACGCAGCGGAAAAAGCACGGCTTTATGATTCCTCTGGGGGATTGGTTCAAGGCGGGGCTAAAGGGTTTTGCTCACGATGTCCTGCTCAAACAGGACAGAGAAGGTCTATTCGATCTTTCCTATATCGAGCGGCTCTGCGCCGAGCATCAGAAAGGGTTTCGGGATCATAGCCAGAAACTCTGGCTGTTGCTGGTTTTCCGCTTGTGGGAGGAGCGGTGAGTCTCCAGGGGAAAAAGATCTTATCGATCTACTACAAACACAAGCCGGGCGGATTGTGCAAAAGACTCTATATGATGTTCAACGCCCTGACGGAGGGGGGTGGAGAGGTTCACTACATCGCGGTGGAGCCTTATCCGATCTCTCATGCCAAGGTCATTCCCCATCTTCTCTGGACCCCTTTCCATCGGACGGAGGGGGTCTTCTTCTGGATTTACTTTATTGCAACGGCTCCTTTTTACGCACTTTGGATCGGTTATCGGTTCAAAGTGGACATCGTCTCCGTCTTCGGCGCCGTGTACGGTTTTCTCGCTTTGCTTCTGAAGGGATTGCTCGGAAAACCGATCCTGACCTTTGTTCGATCCGATCCGTATGAAGTGAATCGCTTGCTGCAGCGTCCCCCCTTCCTGCTGCTTCTGGAGGATCTGCTTGCGCGTATCGGTTTGAAATACTCGGACAGAATTATCACCGTCAATGATCGTTTGAGAGAGATCATTTCGTCGCGATATCGGATCGGTCCGGAAAAAATAAGCGTGTTGACGAACCATATTCAGTCTCGCCCGGAGCGTTTTTTGCCGATCGATCTCTGTCGCAAGGAGTTAGGGCTCAACAGTGAAGATTTTGTCGTCATCACCGCCTCTGTCCTGGATCAGAGAAAAAATGTGGAGATCCTCATCCGGTCCGGCGCCTTCTTAACGGCGCCCGCCGTTTTCCTCATCGTCGGGGATGGCCCGGAGAAGCGGCGCCTGCAGCAGCTGGCCGAAGAGGCGAACGGAAAGGCGAGGTTCGTTTTTTCCGGTTGGCAAGGGGATCTCTCCCCTTTTTTTGGCGCGGCCGATCTGTTTGTGACGACATCACAACACGAAGGATGTTCAAACTCCCTCCTTGAGGCGCTCGCTTGGGATCTTCCCTGCCTTGCAAGCGATCTTCCCGAAATCAGAGAAGTCCTCCCGTCCGAGCGCCTTCTCTTTCGGCCGAATGACGCAGCAGCGCTGGCGGAAAAAATATCGAGGGCGGTCCTGGATCAAGCGAGTTTGGAACAGATGAGGAAAGCCTGTGCGGAGGCGAGAGAAAAGCTTCGTTTTGATTGGGATAAAGCGGTCATCCATCTTCATGAAGCGGCCTTCCATCGAGCGGCTTGAGGGTGGCAAGGAATCCCTGACGCATCGTTTTAGCGGTGCGTCGGAGAAATGAGGAGACGGGAGAATGCGCGATGATCAAGAATAAAAAAATCTTCATCACAGGGGGCGCCGGTTTTATTGCGAACACCCTCATTTCGAGGCTGGTCGCCGAGAACGAGATATGGGTGTATGATAACTTCCATCGAGATACGTTGTCGACCAGTCTCCATGCAGGCCATAAGAACATCACCGTCTCGAAAGGGGATGTCTTAGACTACGATCGCGTCTTGGAGTGTATGAAGGGGGCCGACATCGTGGTTCATGCGGCCGCCATCGCCGGAATCGATACGGTGATCAAGAGCCCCACTAAAACAATGAAGGTGAATATGCTCGGCACCGCCAATGTTCTTGAGGCGGCCCATCAGAATCGCGTTGGGGATCGGGTCGTCGATTTCTCCACATCCGAGGTTTTCGGCAGCATGGCATTCAAAGCGACGGAAGACCGGGAGACCGTGGCGGGGAGCGCCGGAGAGGCGAGGTGGACCTACGCGGTGAGCAAGCTGGCCGGCGAGCATCTCGCCGTCGCCTATTTTAGGGAGTTCGGTTTGCCGATCGTCTCCGTCAGGCCGTTTAACGTCTATGGCCCCGGGCAGACGGGGGAGAGCGCCATGCAGGTCTTCATTAAAAAGGCATTGAAGAATGAAGATCTGCACATCCACGGGGATGGGAGTCAGATTCGCGCCTGGTGTTATGTCGATGATTTCGTCGACTGCCTCATCGAATGTCTCGAAAATCCGAAAGCGGTCGGTGAGTCGTTCAACATCGGAAATGCAAGGGCCGTGGTGACGACCTATGGGTTGGCGCAAACGATCTGTCGTGTTTTGGGATCGAGCTCTAAAATTTTGTTTAAACCGGCGCTTTCCGCCGAGGTCGAGCTGAGGGTCCCTTCCGTCGAAAAGGCCTATCAACTGTTAGGCTTCAGGGCCAAGGTCAACATGGATGAGGGAATCATCAAAACGGCGGAGTGGATCAAAGGACATTTATGAGTGTTCATGGAGAGGTCGGCGATCGACGTGATCAACCTCAGCGGGTGATGAATGGATAGAGATCCGATTCGGTTGGTAAAACCGGATATTCCGGAAGAGGCCCTTCGGCGGGTGGCCGACGTCATCCGATCAGGCCGGCTGGTCCAGGGCGAGTATGTTCAGAAGTTCGAGCTTGCCTTGCAAGATTATTTGGGAACTCGGAATGCAGTCGTTGTTTCGTCGGGGACCGCCGCCTTGCACCTCTCACTGATGGCGTTGGGTCTTCAGAGCGGCGATGAGGTGATCGTTCCCGCCTTTACTTTCCCTGCGACGGCCAATGTGGTCGAAGTGATGGGAGGAAAGCCGGTCTTGGTCGACATCACCCTGGATGATTTTTGTATCGATACAGCGCAGATCGAAAAAGCGATCACGAAGAGAACAAAGGTGATCATGCCGGTACACGAGTTCGGGCAGCCGGCGGAGATGGACCGGATCATGTCGATCGCCAGGAAGTATCGACTGGAGGTGATCGAAGACGCGGCCTGCGCGCTGGGGGCGGAATTCAGCCATAAAAAGGTCGGGACATTCGGGAGACTCGGCTGCTTCAGCTTGCATCCTCGAAAGATGATCACCACCGGTGAAGGGGGAGTCGTGATCACCGATGACGATATTTTGGCCGAAAAGGTGAGATCGCTGAGGAACCATGGGCTCTCTCCCAGCGGGAATGGATTTGATCTCATCTATGCCGGATTGAATTATCGAATGACCGACATTCAAGCGGCATTGGGGTTATCCCAATTGGGAGCGATCGATGCGTTCGCTCAAGCCAGAGAGCAGGTGGCGCAGATGTATCAAGAACGGCTGGCCGGGATCGGCTGGATAAAAATACCCTCCAGCTTTGAGAAGCGGAGATCCATTTACCAGACCTATCATTTGTTGCTCGATGAAAACATCCAGCGTGATTTCTTGATCACCTCCTTAAAACAGGAAGGGATTGAGACAAACTACGGCGCTTATGCGTTGAATTGTCTCGGCTACTATCAACAAAAATATGGTTATACTGGAAAAGAACTTCGGAACGGCGTGAGAGCGTATAAACAGGGACTGGCGTTGCCGATTGGAGCGCATGTCAGTAAAGACGGCATCGATTATATTGCCGGTACGCTGAAAAAAAAGGGAAGGCCCGCGGTCGATGGATTTTGAAAATCAGAAAAGACACGCCTCACACGGAAGCGGTCAATTTAAAATCGAGGCGTTCAAGGAGATCGGGGAGAACGTCATTTTCGAGGAGGGAGTTCTCGTTTTTCATCCGGAGCAGATCCGCATCGGCAATAATGTTTATATCGGCCATCGGACGATCTTGAAGGGATATTACCAAAATGAGATCGTCATCGGAGATCATACCTGGATCGGCCAGAATTGCTTTTTTCACGGCGCAGGAGGGATTCGAATCGGGAAGGGGGTCGGGATCGGTCCAACGGTCCAGATCCTGACCTCCGTGCACCGGTCGGAGGATCTTACAAAGCCGGTCCTTGCTCACCCCCTTGAGTTCAAGCCGGTTGTCATCGAGGACGGCTCGGACATTGGAATCGGCTCCATTATTCTTCCCGGCATTCGGGTGGGGGAAGGGGCGATCGTGGGGGCGGGCTCGGTGGTGACGAAAGAGGTTCCTCCGTTTTGTATTGTCGCGGGGAATCCGGCAACGTTTCTGAGAAAGAGAGGAGCGTCGGATCGTGGCGCATCGGAAGATCGTCATCGTTGATTATGGGATGGGGAACGTGGGCTCCATCCAGAACATGCTCAAGCATCTCGGCGTCGAATCGGTGATCTCTTCTCAGATATCCGAGATCCAATCGGCCGACAAATTGATCTTGTCGGGCGTCGGCGCTTTTGATACGGCGGTGAAGAATATTCACGAACGAAATCTGCTCCCGGCGCTCAATCACCGGGTCCTCAAAGAAAAGAAACCCGTTTTGGGGATCTGTTTGGGGATGCAGTTGCTGACGCAGCGGAGCGAGGAAGGAAAGCTCGCCGGTTTAGGATGGATCGAGGGGGAGACGATTCGATTCAAGTTGGATGGATCTCAAAAGCTCAAAGTCCCCCACATGGGGTGGAATCCGGTTGCGGTTCAGAAGGAGAGCCCTCTTTTTCAGGAGATGCCGGCGGAGCCTCGTTTCTATTTCGTCCATTCCTATCATGTCGTCTGCAAAAAAGAAGATGCGCTCTGCACGACGCATCACGGCTACGACTTTGTCTCTGCGGTTGAGAAAGAAAATATTTATGGGACGCAATTTCATCCGGAGAAGAGCCATAAATTCGGACTCCAGCTGTTGAAAAATTTTGCGGAGCGGGTCTGACATGTTGCAGACCCGGGTCATCCCCTGTTTGTTGGTTCAAAATGAGCGGCTGGTGAAAACGGTTCGATTCAAAAATCCCTCCTATGTGGGAGATCCGGTCAATGCGATCAAGATTTACAATGAGAAAGAGGTCGACGAATTAATTCTGGTCGACATTTCGGCCACCGTTGAACAGCGCGCACCTTCCTTCAAACTGATCGAGCAGGTGACCAGCGAATGCTTCATGCCCCTTTGTTATGGAGGGGGGGTCCGGACGCTGGAGGAGATCCGGCAAATTCTAACACTGGGGGTTGAGAAGGTGGCGATCAACAGCCATGCGGTTGAAGACCCATCGTTTATCAGAGAAGCCTCCGACCGGTTCGGAAGTCAAAGTATCGTTTTATCGATGGATGTGAAGAAGACCCTCTGGGGAAAATATTTGGTCCACACGCACGGCGGGCGCAAAACAACCAAACTGGAGCCGGTCGAATTTGCCCAAGAAATGGAAGCGATGGGCGCCGGCGAGATCTTGCTTAATTCCATCGACCGGGATGGAACGTGGGAGGGATACGATCTCGGTTTGATTAAAGCGGTGGCCGATGCGGTGAGCATCCCCGTGATTGCTTGCGGCGGCGCCGGTCGCATCGATGATTTTTCAGAGGCGGTCAAAAAGGGAGGGGCCTCCGCCGTTGCGGCGGGGAGCATGATGGTTTATCAGGGTAAGGATCTGGGGGTGCTCATCAACTTTCCAACTCAGGAGGAGCTGAAAAAGGCGCTCCATACCGGAAGGGACGCAAGATGATCTGCTCCCGCTGCATTTACGATGATCACATCCCTTATATTACGTTCGATCCGGCCGGCGTCTGCAATTACTGCCGGCAGCATGATCAGCTGGAAAAGGAGTACCCGACGGGGGAGGAGGGATCGCGTCGTCTTCAACACCTTGCCGAGAAAATAAAACGGGCGGGACGGAATAAAAGATATGACGTGGTCGTCGGGGTAAGCGGCGGAACCGATTCGTCTTATCTGCTGTATCTTGCGAAAAAGCTCGGACTGCGACCGCTCGCCGCCCATTTTGACAACACCTGGAATTCGAAGATCGCCGTGGAGAACATCCATGGCGTCTTAAAAGCGCTCCAGGTCGATCTCTTCACGCATGTCGTCGATAACCGAGAATTCTGCGATCTGTTTAAATCCTTTTTGAAGGCCTCGGTTCCCGATATCGACACCCCTTCCGACATCGGATTGGCGACGACGCATTATCTGGCCGCCGAAAAATATGGAATCAAATATATCTTCGAGGGGCACTCCTTCAGAACGGAGGGGATCTCTCCCCATGGATGGTTCTATATGGATGCGAAATATATCGAAACCGTCCAATCGCAGTTTGGCTCATATAAAATAGAGACCTTCCCGAATTTGTGGATGATGCGCTGGCTGAAATGGACGGCGGTCGATCGGATCAAAAAAATTCGCCCTCTTTATTACATCGACTATCAGAAAGAGGAGACGAAGCAATTTCTCAATAAAGAGTATGGATGGAAATGGTACGGCGGACATCATATGGAGAACAGGACCGCCTATTTCACCAATAACTATTATCTACCGAGAAAATTCGGGATCGACCTGCGATATTCCGAATTCTCGGCTTTGGTCAGAAGCGGTCAAATGACCCGGTCGCAGGCGCTTGAAAAAATCAAAGAGCCGAAACCTTTCGACCCGACGATTCTGGAGGAGATGAAGAAACGACTCGATTTGAAAGATGAGGAGTTTGATCGCTTGATGAATCTTCCACGAAAAACGTATAAGGATTATCAGACTTACAAGGAGACATTCGAGCGAATGCGGTGGTTTTTCTGGGTCATGTACCGATTCAATCTGGTTCCAAAAAGTTTTTATATGAAATACACGCAGCGATACGACAATCGCTAGCCGTTCAAATAAGTGCGAGGGTTCCGGGTGAAGGTCGCCTGCATCGGCAACAGTAATAATATTTTCTTCTCCATCGCCCGTTATCTCCGGGATCGGGGAATTGATGCGGATGTTCTTTTACTTAATGATGAGAGCGCCCACTTTCACCCTTCCGCCGATACGTACGATTTGGATTATCAGCGTTACACGGCCTCTCTTTCGTGGGGCAAGCCGCTCGGATTCACAACCGTGCCGGCCAGGCAGATCGCCGAAGATGTAAAGAAGTATGATTTTATTATCGGCTGCGGCTCGACCCCCGCCTTTCTTCATAAAATCGGCCGTCCCCTCGATCTGTTCATCCCTTATGGGACTGATGTCATCGTCTATCCTTTCTTTAGCCTTAAGCGCCCGGCCTATTCTTTGATGTGCGCCCCTTTTATACGAAACCAGCAGCGTGGAATCCGGAGCGCGTCCTACCTCAACTTCGACTTGACCAATGAGGAGATGGAGAAGGTGATATTGAGATTGAAGTATCCCGGAAAAAGGCTGGAATGCGGAATCCCGATGGTCTATACGCCGATGTACCATCCGGAGCGGATCGCTCAATTTTATGACCGGAGCCGTTGGTATCGCGAATTCGAGAAGATCCGGCGGGAGCACGACATCGTCATTTTTCATCAGACGAGACATGTCTGGAAAAACAGCCCGGACCCGTTCAGCTGGAAGGGAAACGACAAGCTTTTTATCGGCTTCTCTGATTTTGTAAAACAGGCCGGCATCAAGGCCTGTATTGTGACCTGTGAATACGGCGCGGATGTCGATGCGAGCAAAAAACTGGTTTGCGACCTTGGAATCGAAAAGCAGGTTTTCTGGTTTCCTCAGATGATGAGGAAAGAGATCATGATCGGGCTGAGTCTCGCGGATATCGGAACCGGCGAGTTTCACATGAGCTGGCTTTCGTGCGGAACGATTTATGAGACATTGGCGATGGCGAAACCGTTGATGCATTATCGTGAGGACACGCTTTATGAGAAGCGTTATCCCGAACTCTACCCCATGATCCGTGTGAAAACGGCTGAAGATATTACGCGGGCGTTGCACGACTATGCCGCGCGGCCGGCCGATTACAAAAAAATGGGGGAAGCGGGGCGGAGCTGGCTTCAGCGGCATGCGATTGATGAGCCCCTCAACGCGTATCTGAAGATCATGAAGGGTGGATAATCATATAATGGACTCGACCCTTTCAAAGCCTCCCGCGACGACAGGTTATCAGGAGATCCGCGGCGCTTCCAGCGGCCAGCGCCTTCTCTTCTTGTTCAAAGATTCGATGTTGTATGGCGGCGCATGGGCCTTCAGCCGGGTGCTCGCCCTCTTTACGATTCCGATCCTCACCCGTCTTTTCTCCACCGAGGCGTACGGCGCCCTCGATGCGATTGCAACGCTGGGGGCTTTGTTTATCGCTTTCATCACCATGGGACAAGATTCCGCCATCGCGAGATTTTATTACGAGACGGAAGATCCGGCCGAAAGAAGGGAGATCATTTCGCAATCGCTTCTGATTCAGGGGGTTTTTTGCGGAGTGGTCGGCATCGCTTTGTGGCTCACCGCCGATTGGGTGGTCCAAAAGATGATTGTTGTTCCGGATCATGCCGACACATTTCGTGTTCTCGTGATGAGTTATCCTTTCGTGATTTTATTCCAATTCTGCCAGCATCTGGCAAAATGGACATTCGGAAGGCGCCAATTCATCTTTCTTTCCGTCGGATCAGGCGTGGTCGTTTTGTCTTTGACGTTGATTCTAGTGTGGGGGTTTGGTTCAGGGATCGTCGGGGTCTTTTATGCTCAGCTGATCGGGACGGGAATATTTGCTATGGTCGCTCTCGTTATGTACAAGGACTATTGGGTCTGGCCAAGCAGCTTTAACTATGGCTGGAAGCTGCTGAGCTTCGGATGGCCCTATATGTTGGTGGCGATGATGGGGATGATGATCCCGGCGCTGGACCGGATTTTTATCACCCACTTCTTGGATATGGAAGCGATGGGTTATTATGCGGCCGGTTTTAAGATGGCGGTCCTCATCGTTTTACCCATTACCGCTTTCCAAACGGCATGGGGGCCGTTTATGCTGGCGCTCTATAAAGAAGCGAATGCCCTTGAAACGTACAACCAAGTGCTTGTTTACTATACGGCGGCGATCTCTTTTTTGGGGTTCTGTCTGGTCGCGGTGGCCGAACCGTTGACGATGGTTCTCACCTCTTCCCGTTATTTAGCGGGGAGTGTCGTGATATTGCCGATTGCGTTTTCTCTCATCGTGGAGTCGATTGCATGGATCATGGGAATCGGAATCGATCTCTCGAAGAAAACGTATGGGAGCACGTTGAGCTACGGCGCCGGAATGATCGTCTCGGGGATCTTTATCGCATTCTTGATCGCGCCTTTTGGGATCTGGGGGGTGGCTTACGGGGTCCTGCTTGGGCGAATCGCACAAGCGCTCAGTTACATTCTTTTCGCTTATCGGGTCTACCCGCTTCGATTCGCTTGGAGAAAGCCGCTTGCCTTGTTTCTGATGACCCTTGCTTCCGCCGTATTGCTTCAACGGATCTCTCTGCCGACGCCGGTCTATCATGCTCTTTTCCGGTTTTTTCTTTTCCTGGTGTTAGGCGGCGTATTCTGGCGTTATGCGCTCTCCGCCGAAGGGCGGCATTGGTTTTCCGTCAAATTGAAGCCGTTCGCTTAAGGGAGCGTTTCCTTTATTTGATTGGAATATGAGACTGACATTTGTAATCGGAGCATTAACGCTGGGAGGGGCCGAGAGAACCCTCGCCTTTTTAGCGAAGCACTTCATGGAGCGAGGACATTCCGTTTCCGTCGTCACCCTCTATTCGCCGGAGAAAGATTTTTATGCGCTTCCGTCAAAGATGAATCGGAAGACGTTGGGCATGACCCGTCCCGCTCAGATATTCCATCAGTTTCCATTGCTGCGGCGGACCATTTTATCCACGGAGCCTGAAGTGATTATTTCTTTCCTCGACAAAATGAATATGATGACATTGACATCGATGTGGGGAACAGAGGTTCCGGTCATCGTCTGCGAGCGGACCGACCCGAGCGGCTATTCAATCGGTCCGATTTGGGATCAGCTTCGCTGGTGGACTTATCGGGCGGCGACCGGAATTGTTGTTCAAAGCAAGGGAACGGCCGATTACTTTTTGCCCAAATTCAAAGACAAGATATCGATTATCCCCAATCCGGTTACACGACCCGCTTCGTCCGATCGGCCGCCCGACATGTCCCTTCCGAAACCTTGTATTGTCGGAATGGGAAGATTGGTCGCGGAGAAACGTTTTGACCTCTTGATCCGCGCCTTTGCACAAATAAAGGACCAATATCCGGAATGGACCCTGGTGATTTTAGGAGAGGGACCCCTCAGAGGGGAGCTCGAGCGGCTCCGTGACGCGGTTGGGCTGGCCGATCGTCTTCTTCTTTCGGGGAGGGCGCAAAATCCCGATGACCTCCTCAAACAGGCCGACCTCTTCGTCCTCTCCTCCAGTGTGGAGGGTTTCCCCAATGCCTTGTGTGAAGCGATGGCGTGCGGCCTTCCGGTGATCGCAACCGATTGCCCCAGCGGCCCGCGAGAGATTGTCAGGGACGGCATCGACGGCCTTCTCGTTCCAAACCAAGACGAGGCTGCTTTGTCGAAAGCGATGGACCGCCTGATGTCCAAAGAAGAAGAGCGCCGGCGTCTTGCCGCGCGTGCCGTGGAGGTCGTCGATCGATTCGGCGTGGAGAAGGTCGCGGAGATGTGGGAGGCTCTCTTTGCTCAAGCCGTCCGGCGGTGAAAATAAGATCGGTCACCCAACCGAAATCGCGCTCGGGGAGCGCTTTGAGTTCGGAGAGAATTGGAGCCGCTTTCTGGCGGTGTTGGATGAGGCCCGGATCGAAGAGGCCGAACGCTCGTTGAAGCGGATGCTCGGTCTGGAGAGACTGTCGGGGAAGCGGTTTTTGGATATCGGCTCCGGAAGCGGATTATTCAGCCTTGCCGCGCGAAGGATGGGGGCCACCGTACACTCTTTTGATTTCGATCCCAAGTCGGTCGCCTGCACGCAGGAGCTGAAGCGGCGGTATTGCCCGCAAGAGGCCGCTTGGTCGATCGAAAAGGGATCGGTTCTCGATCGAGACTATCTTCAATCTCTCGGAAAATTCGATGTCGTCTACTCCTGGGGGGTGCTGCATCATACCGGGGCGATGTGGCAGGCGTTGGAGAATGCCGCGGCATTGGTCGCCGACGGAGGGTTTCTCTTTATCTCCATCTACAACGATCAACTCTATAAATCGGTCCTCTGGCGCAAGGTGAAGCAATTTTATTGCTCCGGGCCGTTGGGGAAGGGATTGACGGTCGGTTTTTTCATCCCGTATTTCGTTCTACGCGGAGCGATCTTCGATCTGCTTTGCCTGAAAAATCCTTTAAAGCGATACAGCAATTATAAAAAAGAGCGCGGGATGGCGAGATGGACCGATTGGTTTGACTGGCTGGGGGGATATCCGTTCGAAGTGGCGAAGCCCGAAGAAATTTTCAACTTTTACCATCAAAGAGGATATCGGCTGCAAAAGCTGAAGACCTGCGGCGCAGGCCTCGGCTGTAATGAGTTCGTCTTTACCAAGGAAGAGTAAGCCCCGCCGTCTATGGAAGTATCCAAGAGGAAAAGAATCCAATGTGCGGTCTGAGCGGTTGCCTCGACATTTCTCTCCAAAGAAGTCCAGGCGAACTGGAATCGATCGTCACCCGGATGGCCGACGCCCTTGCCCACCGGGGTCCGGACGATCGCGGCGTCTGGGTCGATGCGGAGGCCGGTATCGCCTTGGGCCATCGCCGTCTCTCCATCATCGATCTTTCGCCGGAGGGGCATCAGCCGATGGCGTCGGCCTCCGGCCGTTACATCATCGCTTTCAACGGAGAGGTCTATAACTTTAGAGGTTTGCGTCAGGAGCTGGAAGGGTCGGGCGGGCGCTTCCGGGGTCATTCGGATACCGAGGTGATGCTTGAAGCGATCAGCCGATGGGGGGTGGAAGGAGCGGTCCGGCGATTGAACGGCATGTTCGCCTTTGCCTTGTGGGATCGAAAAGAGCGGCGGCTCCACCTGGTTCGCGACCGTTTGGGAGAGAAGCCGCTCTATTATGGATGGATGGGGAGCGCATTTCTCTTCGGATCGGAATTAAAAAGCCTTTGTGCCCACCCGGAATTTCGGGGAGAAGTCGATCGTAGTGTCTTGGCCCTCTACCTCCGGCATAATTATATTCCGGCGCCTTATTCGATCTATAAAGGAATTTACAAATTACCGGCCGGGATGATGCTGAATTTAAATCTTTCCGCCGGCCGATCGCTGCCACCGCCCGTGCCTTATTGGTCGTTCAGGGAGGTGGCCGAAGCGGGGATGGCGCATCCGTTCGAAGGCTCCGCCGAGGAAGCCGCCGACGCGTTGGAAACCCTTTTGAAGGATGCGGTCAAGATGAGGATGGAGGCCGATGTTCCCCTGGGAGCGTTCCTCTCGGGCGGAATCGACTCCTCCACCGTGGTGGCGCTGATGCAGGCGCAAAGCAAACAAGCGGTGAAGACCTTTACGATCGGCTTCAGCGAAAGGGCTTATAATGAAGCGGACCATGCAAAGGCGGTCGCGCAGCATCTGGAGACCGATCACACCGAGCTTTATGTCACCCCCGAAGAGGCGATGGCCACCATTCCATCCTTGCCGATTCTCTATGATGAGCCTTTCGCCGATTCTTCTCAGATTCCAACCTTTCTTATTTCTAAACTGGCGCGTCAACATGTGACGGTGAGTCTCTCCGGCGACGGCGGGGATGAGCTTTTTGGGGGATATCGGCGATATTTTATCGCGCAGCGGCTTTGGAATTTGATCGGATCGATTCCCAAGGGGATCAGAGGCGTGACCGCCGGAGGAATCGAGGGGGTGTCTCCTTTCATCCCATTTATGAGTGATAAAGCGGAGCGGCTCGCTGGGATTCTGAAGGTCGAAGGGGCGGAAGCAATGTACCACGCTGCCATCTCCCATACGAATAAGCCGGCCGACTTTGTTCTTGATGCGGTCGAGCCGTCGACGGTGTTCAGCGATCCCGGCGCATGTATCAAGACGCCCCATTTTATCGAGCAGATGATGTATCTCGATACGTTGACCTATTTGCCGGAAGATATTTTGACCAAGGTCGACCGGGCGAGTATGGGGGTCAGCCTTGAGGCGAGGGTCCCCCTCTTGGATCATCGTGTCGTTGAATTCGCGCGGCGTCTCCCCCTCTCCATAAAAATCCAAGACGGAAAAGGGAAAGCGCCGCTCTGTCGAATACTGAAAAAATATGTTCCGTCCGAATTGTTCGAGCGCCCCAAAATGGGTTTTGGAATCCCCCTCGATGTTTGGCTCCGCGGCCCGCTCCGGGAATGGGGGGAGGCCCTTCTCAATCAAGAGCAGCTTCGGCGTGACGGTTTTTTTCATCCGGAAAAGGTTCGCCGTCTCTGGGAGGGGCACCTCTCCGGAAAGTGGAATCGGCAGTATCTCTTGTGGAATTTGCTCATGTTCCAAGCCTGGTTGAGAACAACGAAAAATTCCGGCGGATAACTTTCTTTTATCCTATTCTGAAAAGGTGGGGCATCGTTTTTTTTAAAATTTTGGCTATACTATACGTTGACTCGGCAAGTCGCCAAAAGTCGAATGGATGAGCGCTTTCCTTGAATCGCGAAATGAATTCTGTAGGATTGAATTAGTCATGATCAGAATTAAATCTGAGGGTAAGAAAGGAGTCCTGGCCGTCTGTATGGCGGCGACGTTGCTTTTCGGTCTCGTTCAAACACAGCGGAAATTGGTGACCTATCAGCCTGTTCATGGAGAATCATTGCTCTATCTTCCTTCCGGAAAATATTTGAAGCCGCTTGCCTTGGGATATGATCAGGTGGTGGCCGACCTTCTTTGGATGAAGACGATTTCTTATTTCGGCGGCCATTTTATGTCGGACAAGCAATATCCCTGGCTCGCTCATATGCTGAACCTCATTATCGATTTGGATCCTCGATTTGATTTTCCCTACTATTTCGGGGGGATTGTTCTGTCGCTGGAAGCCTCTCAGATTGAAGAGGCGAACAAAATTCTAGAGAGGGGGATCGAAGCGTATCCCGACCGATGGCAGTATCCCTTCTACATCGGCTTCAATTATTACTATCACAAGAAGGATGCTCAGCGTGCGCTCCCTTACCTTGAAAAAGCTGCGTCTCTCCCCGGGGTGCCCGCTTTTGTTAAGAGCCTGGTTGCGCGTCTTTACGAAAAATCTGGGAAAGAAGAAGAGGCGCTCCATTTTTATGAAGAGATCTATCGGAACACGACTGATGAGATGATTCGGCAGAAGATCAAGGAGAAGATCGATCGAATCAAATCGGGTGCTGAAGATGAAAACACTCGCCATTGAGATCAAGCATCTCACGAAAAAATATCGATCCGGTTTTTGGCTGAAGGAAACGGAGTCGCTCTCCGATCTCAACCTGGAGGTCGAGGCCGGGAGCATCTTCGGATTTTTGGGACACAACGGGGCGGGGAAGACCACCACGATCAAACTGCTGATCGGCGTCATTCACCCGACTTCGGGAGAGGCCTTCATCTTGGGACGTCCCATTTCGGACATCACGGTCAAGCGGGAAATCGGATTCCTTCCGGAAAGCCCTTACTTTTATGATTACCTGACCGGATCGGAGTTCCTCCATTTTTGCGGTCAGTTGTTCGGGATGACCGTGAAAGAGCGCGCCAAGCGGGTCGATACTTTGGTAGAGCTGGTCGGCCTGAAGGGTTCGGAGGATGAGCAGATGAGGAAGTATTCCAAGGGGATGCTGCAGCGGATCGGCCTCGCCCAGGCCCTGATCAATGATCCCAAGCTGGTCATTTTGGACGAGCCGATGTCGGGACTCGATCCGGTCGGCCGGAAGGATGTCCGCGACATCATTCTTCGTCTGAAAGAGGAGGGGAAGACCGTCTTTTTCAGCACCCATGTCCTGACCGACGCGGAGATGATTTGCGATCAGGTCGGCATCATTATCAAAGGCCGGCTTCGCAGCAAGGGAAAATTGGAGGCATTGTTGAATCCGAAGGTGCGGTCGATCGAGGTCTCCCTGACCGGCATCGCACAGGACGGTCTGGAGTCTCTAAAGTCTTTCTCGAACACCGTTCTCCAACGGGGAGGGGACTTTTTGGTGGTTCTGCAAGAGGAAGCGCAACTTCCTTCCATCATGGATTGGACCACCAAACGGGGGGGGAAGATCGTTTCGGTCGTCCCACGAAGGGAGAGCTTGGAAGACATCTTTATGGAGGAGATGAAGGGGGCGGGTCGCTGATGGTTGCTTGGGCGATTGCAAAAAATACATTTAAAGAGGCGGTTCGAAGCAAGATTCTCTATAGCCTCATTTTCTTTGCCCTGGTGATGATGGGGGTCTCGTTGGTGCTCGATCAGGTGACGGTCGGCCAGCGGAGCAAAATCATTATCGATTTCGGACTTGCCAGCATTAACCTCTTCGGGATTCTCATTGCGATTGTGGTCGGGATCGGCCTGGTCTATAAGGAGATCGAAAAGCGGACGATTTATCCGCTTCTCGCCAAACCGGTGCGACGGAGCGAGTTTTTGATCGGGAAATATTTCGGCATCGTCCTGACGCTCGGCGTCGAGGTGGTATTGATGTCGTTCTTCCTCTTCTTGTTGATGGCGATTTATGGGCTGAGCACCGATTCGCGGATGTTCGATCTTGGATTGCTGGCGGCGATCTTTCTCATCTTTCTAGAAATGGCAGTCATTGCGGCGGTTGCGATTCTCTTCTCCTCTTTCTCGACCCCCTTTTTGAGCGGGATGTTTACCTTGGCGGTTTATGTCATCGGCCATTTGACCGAAGACTTGAAAAGGCTCGGCGCCCTTTCGGGGAGCCCTGCTTTGGAAAAAATGACCGCCTTCTTTTATTATCTTCTCCCCAATTTGGAGAATTTTAATATTAAAGGAGAGGTCGTCTATCAGCTTCCGGTCGAAGCAGGACGGATCCTCTTGGGCCTGCTGTACGGCCTGCTCTACATCGGCCTGTTGATCTTTTTCTCCTCCATGCTTTTTCAGAGAAGGGATTTCAGATAACGATGAATGATCGACTCATCAGACGCGTCGGATGGATCGGCCTCTTCCTCCTCATTTTTTTCTCGATGATCTATCTGAAGGTGTTCCTCTCTTCCAGGGCTGAATTCAGAACGGCCGAGGCGGCCTTGGCGAAGGGGAACGATCGCGAGGCGATCATCCATTACGAGCGGGCCATCCTCTGGTATCTACCGATCGGAGGATATGTGGAGCCTTCGGCCGAGGCGCTCTGGAAATTGGCGACGGCGCTGGAGGAAAAAGACAAGAAACTCGCCCTGGAAGCGTTTCGTTCGTTGCGGAGCGGTTTTTATGCGGCGCGCAGTTTTTACACCCCCGGAAAAGAATGGATCGCCCGTTCGGATCAAAAGATCGCCTCCTTGATGGCGCAGGAGCCTCCTTATTCAGAGGCCGATAAAAAGAAAACGGTCGAGCAGCGAACGGAGGAGGCATTGGCGATCTTGAAGCGACCTCTGAAACCACACACAGGGTGGTCGATCGTCCTCGAAATCGGATTTTGGGGGTGGGTGGCCGGGGTGCTTCTTTTTATCATGACCGGGTTTAACGCGGAAAACCGGGTGATCCCCAAGCGGGGCCTTCTCCTGGGGGGATGGATTGTCTTCTTCTATGCGCTCTGGATCGTCGGAATGATGAATGCGTAATTTTTGCCGAGGTGAAAGGGGATGAGCATCGTTTACATATTGATGATCCTCCTGGGAGTGATCGGAATCGGACTCAGCTTTTGGGGCCAGGGGAGTCTCAGGCCGCCTTTCGATACAATCAGCGCAATCGGTCTGCCGCTGAGCCTCATCGTCGGACTCATGGGGGTGTTGCTTTTGTGCGTTCCTCACTTTTTCGGCTAACCGTTTGGGGGATGGGAGAGATTCGATGGAACAAAAAAGGGCGGGTAAAAAGAACATCGCGCTGATCGGCAGCGGTTATTGGGGTAAAAATCTTCTGCGGAACTTCCATCAGCTCGGCGTCTTAAAAACCGTCTGCGACAGCGATCCCGCCCGTCTCTCCGGTTTCAAAGAAACCCATCCCGATCTTTCGTATACGACCCGATTTTCGGATGTACTCGACGATCCTCAAATCGATGCGGTGGCCATTGCGGCGCCCGCCGCGCTTCATTTTGAGCTCGCCAAGAAAGCGCTGGAAGGCGGAAAGGATGTGTTCATTGAAAAACCGCTTGCCCTCGACGTAACCGACGGAGCCCGACTGGTGACTCTGGCGGAGAAGAAGAACCGCATCTTGATGGTCGGCCATCTTCTTCAATACCATCCTGCGATTTTGAAGTTGAAGGCGTTGATCAATGACGGGGAGCTCGGAAAAATCGATTATATCTATTCGACCCGGCTGAACCTCGGAAAGATCCGAAGCGAAGAGAACATCCTCTGGAGCTTCGCCCCGCACGACATCTCGGTGATCTTGATGTTGCTCGGCGAGCTTCCGAAGGAGGTCTCCACGCATGGAGGGAATTATCTTCACCCGACCATCGCCGATGTCACCTTTACGAATTTTACCTTCGGCAGCGGGGTGAGGGCGCATATCTTCGTCAGCTGGCTCCATCCCTACAAAGAGCAGAAGATGGTGATTGTCGGTGAGAAGAAGATGGCCGTTTTCGATGATGTGTCGCCCGACCGGAAACTCCTCCTCTTTCCTCACAAGATCGAATGGATCAATCGAGAGCCGGTCCCCTCGAGGGGAGATGGGGAGATCGTCCCCTTGGTCATGAAGGAGCCGCTCTTGGAGGAGTGCCTTCATTTTCTTGATTGCATTTCAACCCGGAAGAAACCGAAGACCGATGGGGCGGAAGGGCTCCGTGTCCTTCAAGTGCTTCAAGCTTGCCAATCCTCTTTGCACGAGCAGGGGAGACCGGTCTTGATCGAAAGTGCACCGAAGGGGAAAGCTGAGAAGAAGGGGTTTTATATTCATCCGACCGGTATTCTAGACGAGGGGGCTAAAGTTGGGGAAGGGACGAAGGTTTGGCATTTCTCCCACATTATGACCGGTAGTGAAATCGGACGAAACTGCAACATCGGTCAGAACGTGGTCGTCTCCCCCCAGGTTAAGGTCGGCAATGGGGTGAAGATTCAGAATAATGTCTCTGTCTATACCGGCGTCATCCTGGAGGACGATGTTTTCTGCGGTCCGAGCATGGTCTTCACGAATGTCATCAACCCCCGGAGCGCCGTTTCGCGAAAAGACGAATATAAATCGACCTTGGTCAAACGGGGGGCGACCATCGGCGCCAACGCGACAATCGTCTGCGGGGTGACCATCGGACAGTATGCGTTTATCGGGGCGGGGGCGGTTGTTACAAAGGATGTTCCCGACTTTGCTCTGATTTATGGAAACCCGGCGGCGCAACATGGATGGATGTGCCGTTGCGGCGTAAAGCTGAGCTTCAAGGGAGCGAAGGCGGTTTGCTCAGCATGCGAGGCGACTTACAAGAAAGATAAAACAGGGTGTCATCTTCTTTCCTCCTCAACCTCCGGAGTGTAAGCGGAATCACCTGTAGTAAAAATTGAAGGGGCTGTCTTCACCAATATTGAGAAGAACAGCCCCTCGTTCAGATCTACGTAGGGTCTCCTAGAAACCGATATTAATCCTTCCTGAATAAAGCGGAATCTTCGAAAAATCAGCCTGGGCGACAAAATTAATAATCAAAAGGGAGATCTTGACCCCGATAAATCCTTTTGTTAGACTGAGGCTTTCTTTTTCCAGGTCAAGACTGCCGACTTTCTCTTCGCTTCTGATCCAAACCTGACCGATACCGGCATAGGGGGTGACAAAAGCAAGGCCTTTACTGATAGAGAGATCCGCTCCGATGGTTTCCAAATCAAGATCATCCACGCCGAGGAGTCTGGTGTAAGACCCCCGAATTGCGACGGCCGGCCAAACGGCATTCCCCGAAATGAACGCCCACTTGAGTTCGCCTCCTACCATTGAAACGTTCGATTGAGGAACTTTTGAATAAACCGCTCCAATATCGAATCCGAAGGGAAGTCCCTTCTGAATATGCAGTTTTGGAAGGATGACTTGGCTAGGGGGATCTTCTGTCACTTTGGTCCAGTATGAACGGTCTTCACGAATATTTGCCGCGGTCACTTCGACCCCGATGTCGATCCCAAGGATTCCAAGTGATTCGGCGGGGCTAAGTGGAAGATAACTTAATGCAAGGCCCATCTCCTCGCTAAGGCCTTTGAATTCTTCTTGGCTGAGGAGCGTGGGGCCCAGTCCCAGGTCAATATCAAGATCTATGGCAGAGGCGGGCACGGAATACGCCGAGAGAAAGAGACTGACGATCATCCAGAAAAAAACGGATCTGAATAGGGTTGCCATTAATACCTCCTGGTGAGTTTCACGGTTTTCATGGTGTGAGAAGGTTATAATTAAAAATATTCTTGCTTTCCCTATTGACAAAATGATAACTCAAAACTATAATTAATCGTTTATCTGGCTGGTTTAGCCTCTTCCTTCCCTTTTTTCAGGGCTTCAATCGATTTGAAATTATAATGAAATACGGGAGCTTATAGCACAGTTTCTTTCGGGTTGTAAAGAATATAAGCTGGCGTAGCTCAGTTGGTAGAGCAGCTGACTTGTAATCAGCAGGTCGGGGGTTCAATTCCCTTCGCCAGCTCCAGAGCAGGTGCTGTTTCAATTATAGCAGAGGAATCAGGAGGATGGCCCTCAGCTGGGGAGGTTCCCGAGTGGACAAAGGGAACAGACTGTAAATCTGTCGCCTTAGGGCTTCGGAGGTTCGAATCCTCCCCTCCCCACCATGTAAAGTGAAGAGGATTTCAGCCATCGGCCGAATTAAAAGGAAAATTCATGCGGGAATAGCTCAGCGGTAGAGCGCTAGCCTTCCAAGCTAGGGGTCGCGGGTTCAAATCCCGTTTCCCGCTCCAGATCGGTTTCATGAAGTAGAGCATGCAGTAGAAATAGAAAATTGTTACGAGAGAGCAATAAAGGAAAAAGAAGATAGCCGCTTGTTACCCTGCCTGATAACTCGATAGCAGAATCTATTGAGCCCTTGTAGCTCAGTTGGCAGAGCACATCCTTGGTAAGGATGAGGTCACCGGTTCGATCCCGGTCGAGGGCTCCAGTGAAGATGAATAGTCGGGCGATGCCTTAGTATAATGAACAAGGCGGCGGGGTGACGCAAGGTCACCGTAAGACGGAATTTTGGAGGGATAGATGGCGAAGGCGAAATTTGAGCGGACGAAGCCGCACGTGAACATTGGGACGATCGGGCATGTGGATCATGGGAAGACGACCCTGACCTCTGCGATCACAAAAGTATTGGCCGACAAGAAGTATGCGGAGTATTTGGCGTACGACCAGATCGACAAAGCCCCGGAAGAGAAAGAGCGGGGGATCACCATTGCGATCGCGCACGTGGAGTACCAGACCGACAAGCGCCACTACGCGCACGTCGACTGCCCGGGGCATGCCGACTACGTCAAGAACATGATCACCGGCGCCGCCCAGATGGACGGAGCGATCCTGGTCGTCTCGGCCGCCGACGGCCCGATGCCGCAGACACGCGAGCACATCCTGCTGGCGCGCCAAGTGGGGGTTCCCTACATCGTCGTCTTCTTGAACAAAGCCGACATGGTCGACGACAAAGAGCTGCTGGATCTGGTGGAGCTGGAAGTCCGAGAGCTGCTGAGCAAATATGAATTCCCCGGCGATGACATCCCCGTCGTCGTCGGCTCCGCCCTCAAAGCGTTGGAGGGAGACAAAGGAGAGATGGGCGAGCAAGCCATCATGAAGCTGATGGAAGCCGTCGACAGCTACATCCCGACACCGACGCGCGAAATCGACAAGCCCTTCATCATGCCGATCGAAGACGTCTTCTCCATCTCCGGGCGCGGCACCGTCGTCACCGGCCGATGCGAGAAAGGGATCGTGAAAGTCGGAGACGAGATTGAAATCGTCGGGATCAAAGCCACCCAGAAGACCGTCGTCACCGGCGTCGAGATGTTTAGAAAGATCCTGGATCAGGGGCAAGCCGGAGACAACGTCGGCGTGCTCTTAAGAGGCACCAAGAAAGAAGACGTCGAGCGGGGCATGGTATTGGCGAAGCCGGGGAGTATTACCCCGCACACCAACTTCAAAGCCGAAGCCTACATCCTGACCAAAGAAGAAGGAGGCCGGCACACCCCGTTCTTCAATGGATATCGGCCGCAGTTCTATCTTCGAACCACCGACGTCACCGGAGTAGTGAAGCTGGCCGAAGGGGTTGAGATGGTGATGCCGGGAGACAACGTCACGATGGACGTGGAGCTGATCATGCCGATTGCCATGCAAGAGGGACTGCGCTTCGCCATCCGGGAAGGGGGCCGAACCGTCGGCGCCGGCGTGATCACAAAAGTCATAAAATAGATTGCTAAATAAGGTAGGATCCCAACCATGCGCGATATCGTTACGATGGCTTGCACCGATTGCAAGAGACGGAACTATTCGACCAATAAGAACAAGAGGAACACTCCCGATCGGATTGAGCTCAAGAAGTATTGCAACTCCTGTCGCAAGCACACGGCTCATAAGGAAGTGAAATAAGATAAAGGCGAGGGTCAGTCCTCGCCTGTCCGCCTGTACCCGATAGGGTGAGCCGCGGGGCGTGAGGCATCGGAGGACCCTTTCTTTCTCAGTGCCGCACGGGCCCACACAGATAATAGGCCAGTAGCTCCAATTGGTTAGAGCGGCGGTCTCCAAAACCGCATGTTGGGGGTTCGAATCCCTCCTGGCCTGCCAGGTTGAAAAGACGTGGTCAAAATCGCCGGAATCGATGCCGAGAAGGCAACGGCGGAAACTGAGGTAGAGAAAAAAATGATCAAGCGGTTTTTCCAAACCATCAGCGATTTCTTTAAAGACGTTAAGAGCGAACTTTCAAAGGTCACCTTCCCCAGCAAAAGTGAGACGATCGGGTCGACAACTGTGGTGATTGTTTTTACTGTGATCGTTTCCGTTTTCCTAGCCGTTGTGGATCTCATCTTGGTCCGCCTACTGCGCTTGGTCGTTTGAGTCCCAGATAATGTTGAAGGAGAGTTTGATGGAAAAAAACTGGTATGTCATTCATACCTATTCCGGTTATGAGGGGCGCGTCAAAGCCAGTCTGGAGGAGCGGATCAAGGCGCTCGGTCTGGAAGAGAAAGTCGGCAAGGTGCTGATCCCGACGGAAGAAGTGGTTGAGATCAAAGAAGGGAAAAAGCGGGTCTCGACGAAGAAATTCTTCCCGGGCTATGTTCTCGTCGAGATGAATATGGATGATGAGCTCCAGCAGTTGGTGAAGAGCACCCCCAAGGTCACCGGATTTTTAGGCGGCGGCGAGGCCCCTTCCCCGCTCTCTCGGCATGAAGTGGACGTGCTTTTGAAGCAGATTGATGAAGGGGTCGGCAAGCCGCGGGAGAAGACGCAATTCGAGAAGGGGGACAATGTCCGGATCACCGACGGACCGTTCTTGGGATTCAATGGAGTGATCGACGAGGTGAATCCGGACCAGAGCAAGGTGAAGGTATTGGTCAGTATCTTTGGACGATCGACCCCGGTGGAGCTCAGTTTTCTGCAGGTAGAAAAGGTTTAAGACAGAATCAAAGATTCATATCCATTTTAAGGAGATCAAATGGCAAAAGAAGTGACGGCGATGGTTAAGCTTCAAATTCCGGCGGGCAAGGCGAATCCGGCTCCTCCGGTCGGTCCGGCCTTAGGACAGCATGGGGTCAACATCATGGAGTTCTGCAAGGCCTTCAATGCCAAAACACAGGGGCAGGAGGGGACGATTATCCCCGCTCTCATCAGCATCTACTCGGACCGCACTTTTACCTTTGTCTTGAAGAGTCCTCCCGCTGCGGAGCTTCTTAAAAAAGCGGCGGGGATTATCAAGGGGTCGGCCGTTCCTCAGAAAGACAAGGTCGGCAAGGTGACCCGTGTTCAGGTCGAAGAGATCGCAAAAACGAAAATGCAGGATTTGAATGCGGTCGATCTGGACGGGGCCCGCAAGATCGTCGAGGGAACGGCGCGAAGCATGGGGATTACGGTCGAGTAATCTCGCCGTTTGGCGTGACAGGTTGAAATAGAATAGATTCAGTCGAGGGGGAGATGGGAAAAAAATACGAGGGGGCAGTCGCAAAGGTCGAGGAGAGGGCGTATAAACTCGATGAGGCGTTTGAACTGGTAAAGCAAGTTCATTTCGCCAAGTTCGACGAGAGCGTCGATATGGCGGTTCGCTTGGGGGTTGATCCGAAGCATTCCGATCAAATGGTGCGCGGCTCGGTCGTTCTTCCGCATGGGACGGGAAAGAAGGTTCGCATCCTGGTCTTTGCAAAGGGAGAAAAGGAAAGAGAGGCGACCCAGGCCGGGGCCGATTACGTTGGATTGGATGACATGATCGAAAAAATCAACCAGGGATGGCTTGATTTCGATACGGTCGTTGCAACCCCCGATTTGATGGGGGTCGTCGGTCGATTGGGAAAGGTTCTCGGTCCGCGCGGTTTGATGCCGAATCCGAAGACCGGCACGGTGACCTTCGATGTGGCGCGGGCGATCAGAGAGATTCGACAGGGAAAGGTGGAGTATCGCGTTGAAAAAGCCGCCATCATTCACGTGACGATCGGCCGCGTTTCATTCACCGCGCAACAGCTTGCTGAAAATGCCGGCGTCGTCATCGATTCCATCATCAAGGCCAAGCCGGCCTCGGCCAAGGGGAAATATGTCAAGGGGATTACGGTTTCTTCCACAATGGGACCCGGCATTCCAATCGATACGGGGAGCATCGGCGGCATCACTTAACTCGTAACTCGGTTTTTTCGCGGCCGTACCGGGCAGGTTAACAAGAAACGAAGAATAAGGGCGGAAAATGAAAAAAGAAGAAAAAGGTGTGATGATTGCGGAGTTGAGAGAAAAGTTTTCCCGGGCCAAGGTGGCCGTTCTGGCCGAATTTTCCGGCATGGAGGTCGAAGAGATCCGAGCGGTGAAGAACGAACTCCGCCGGGTGAAGGGAGAATTTAAGGTCATCAAGAACACCCTTGCCTTCCGGGCCTCAGAAGGGACGACATTGCAAGGGGTCCGTGATCATTTCAAGGGACCGATCGCCGTGGCCCTCGGTTATGACGATCCGGTCGCTCCGGCGAAGGCATTGAGCGGCATTGCGGACAAACAGAAAAAGCTGAAGATCAAGGTGGGGGTTGTCGAAAATCAGATCGTTGATCCGGTCCGACTGAAGCAGATCGCGAAGCTCCCATCCAAAGAGGTCTTGGTCGGCCAGTTCATCGGCCGCCTGAAATCTCCGCTCTACGGATTGGCCGGAACCCTCAACGGGGTATTGAGCAAATTCGTCAGGACCCTTCAAGCGGTCCATGATAAACGTCAGGCGCCTCCGGCCTAAGTTTACGAAAGAAGACCAAACATGGGCGGCCACAGGGGGCCGTCCCTACAAACCCGTTCATTTAACAAGGAGAGAACCGAAGATGGCACAGACAGAGGAAATGGAGTTAACGAACGATCAGATTATCAAGGCCGTTGAGAAGATGCCTGTACTTCAACTGGCCGAGTTGATTAAGATGGTAGAAGAACGATTCGGCGTCACCGCCGCGGCGCCGATGGCCGTCGCCGCAGCCCCCGGGGGCGGGGGTGGCCAGGCGGCTGCAGCGGCCGAGGAGAAAACGGCGTTCGACGTGGTTCTTTCCGCTGCAGGCGAAAAGAAAATTCAGGTCATCAAAGTGGTTCGCGAGTTGACCAACCTCGGTCTGAAAGAAGCGAAAGATCTCGTCGAGGGGGCCCCGAAAACCGTGAAGAGCGGTGTGACCAAGGACGAGGCCGAATCGATGAAGAAGAAGCTCGAAGAAAATGGGGCCAAGGTCGAAATCAAGTAAGATTCTCGGCCACTCCAGACCGAGTGCGTCTTCAAATCGGTTTTAAACTGAGTTCGATCGAAGGATCGTCACGGCGTAAGAGATCGGAAATTCAGACTCGGAGGCGGGACCTTTCAATGAAGGGGGGATTCCCGCCGTCGATTTTCCGGATCGTGCTTGCCGGGTGACCTTGAACGTGGACTCCAGGAGGATTGAATGGCACAGAGCACCGTAAACGGTACTCGAGACAGAAAAGATTTATCAAAAATCAGCATCCAGATTCCGATTCCGAATCTGATTGAGATTCAGAGGCAGTCATACGAGCGCTTCCTGCAACGAGATGTCCCGGCGGAGCAACGGGAGGATATCGGATTGCAGTCCGCGTTTACGAGCGTCTTCCCGATCTCCGATTACAATGATACGGCGATGATCGAATTTATCGACTACTCGATCGGAACGCCGAAATATGACGTGCAGGAATGCCTCGAACGGGGAATGACCTTTGCGGCTCCGTTGAAGATCCGCGTCCGCCTGGTTGTCTGGGACAAAGAGGCCAAGGGGGATGCTAAGAAAGTCCGGGACGTCCGTGAGCAGGAGGTCTACATCGGCGAGCTTCCGCTGATGACGGAGAACGGGACCTTCCTGGTGAACGGAACCGAGCGGGTGGTCGTGAGCCAGCTCCAGCGCTCTCCCGGCGCCGCCTTCACGCATGACAAGGGGAGAACCCACGCCAGCGGGAAGGTGCTTTATTCCGCCCGGATCATTCCTTATCGGGGTTCATGGCTCGATTTCGAATTCGACGCGAAAGATATTCTCTACGTTCGAATCGATCGCCGGCGGAAACTTCCCGCCACGATCCTATTGAAAGCCTTTTCGCAGGAAGAGGGAGACAAGCAGGAGAAGAAGTACACCCTGTCCGGACGGGAAGAAAAGGCCGAGGGGGGGAGCCTCGAAGAGGCGATCTTGAAGCTTTTCTATCCGATCGAAGATGTCCGGATCGCGGACGGCGCTTTCTGGCGGAGGCTCGATTCGGAAATCCATGCCGGGATCAAGGCCCCGACCGACTTCATGGATAAAAAAGAGAAGGAGCTCCTCGCAAAAGAGGGGAGCAAGATGACCAAGGGGGTCCTCAAGCGGATGAAGACGGAAGGGATCAAAGAGATCCCTTATCCCAAAGAAGAGTTGATCGGGAGAGCCGTCCTCAACGACATCATCGATCCGAACACCGGTGAAGTTCTCCTCGAGCGCAATCATGAATTAACCGATGCCGTTCTAGCCAAAATCGCAGAGGCCGGGATCAAAGAGATCAAGCTCCTCTACATCGACAACATCCAGGTCCTTCCGGTGATCCGCGATACCTTGTCGATGGAGAAGGTGGCTTCTCCGGATGAAGCGATGGTGGAGATCTACCGGCGTTTGCGGCCGGGCGAAACCCCGACCATGGAGACGGCCCGCGTTCTCTTCGACAATCTCTTCTACAACCCCAAGCGCTATGATCTTTCTCCGGTCGGCCGGCTGAAGCTGAACAAAAAACTCAATCTCGATCTGCCGCTCGAGCGGAGAACCCTGACGGCGCCCGATATCGTCGAGGTGATCCGTTATCTGGTCAATTTGAAAACCGGAAAGGGAGAGATCGAGGATATCGACCATCTCGGCAATCGCCGCGTCCGGTCGGTCGGCGAACTGCTTGAGAACCAGTTCCGGATCGGCCTGGTCCGGATGGAGCGGACGATCAAGGAGCGGATGAACCTGCTCGATCTGGAAACCGTTCTCCCGCACGACCTGATCAACGCCAAGCCGGTGATCGCCGTCATCAAGGAATTCTTCGGAAGCAGCCAGCTCTCGCAGTTCATGGACCAGACCAATCCGCTGGCCGAAATCACCCACAAGCGGCGTCTCTCCGCGCTGGGGCCCGGCGGGTTGACCCGGGAGCGGGCCGGATTCGAAGTCCGCGACGTTCACCCGAGCCATTACGGCCGGATCTGTCCGATCGAAACGCCGGAAGGTCCGAACATCGGCTTGATCACCTCGCTCGCCACCTATGCGCGGGTCAACGAGTTCGGCTTTATCGAATCGCCTTACCGCAAGGTGAAGAGCGGACGGGTGACCGAGGAGATCGAGTTTATCTCGGCGATCGACGGCGACAAATACGTCATTGCCCAGGCGAACACCAAGGTCGACGGGAAGGGAAAAATTACCGCCGACAGCATCTCCGCCCGTTACGCGGGGGATTTCGTCATGGTCCCGGCCGAACGGGTCGAGTACATGGACGTCTCGCCGAAGCAGATCGTCAGCGTGGCGACGGCCTTGATTCCGTTTTTGGAAAACGACGACGCCAACCGGGCGCTGATGGGTTCGAACATGCAGCGCCAGGCGGTGCCGTTGATCGCCACCGAGGCCCCGTTCGTCGGGACCGGAATGGAGGCGATCGTCGCGCGGGATTCGGGTTACGTGCTGCTGGCCCGGCGGCCGGGGGTGATTGAAAGCGTCGATGCGACACGGATCGTCGTGAAGGCGGAATTGACCCGCAAAGAGAAGGAAAATGCCTCGGAAGATCCGGAGGTGGCGCTCGATGTATACAATCTCATCAAGTTCCAGCGCTCCAATCAGAACACCTGTATTACCCAGAAGCCGGTCGTCACGGTCGGAACGCGGGTGAAGAAGGGGGATGTCCTGGCGGACGGCCCCGCGATCGACCAAGGAGAATTGGCCTTGGGCCGAAACGTCCTGGTCGCCTTCATGCCGTGGGGCGGATACAACTTCGAAGACGCGATCCTCATCTCCGAAAGGCTCGTGCGCGAAGACCACTTCACCTCGATCCACATCGAGGAGTTCGAGCTCGAAGCGCGCGACACCAAGCTCGGAAAGGAAGAAATCACCCGGGATATTCCGAACGTCAGCGAAGATGCGTTGAAGAATCTCGACGAATCGGGAATCATCCGCATCGGCGCCGAAGTGAAGCCGGGAGACATCCTCGTCGGCAAGGTGACCCCGAAAGGGGAAACCCAGCTGACGCCGGAGGAGAAGCTGCTGCGTGCGATCTTCGGCGAGAAGGCGGGCGACGTGAAGGACGCGTCGCTTTATGTTCCCCCCGGCATCGAGGGGATCGTCGTCGATGTGAAGATCTTCTCGCGAAAGAGCGTGGAGAAAGATGAGCGCTCCAAGAGCATCGAAAATGAGGATGTGATCCGGCTCCAACGGGATCATCAAGACGAGCTTCGCATCATCGAAGAGGAGAAGCACAAAAAGATCCGCAAGCTCCTTCTCGGAAAGCTCGCCGGGGTGGATATCGTCGATCCGGAAACGGGCGAGAGTCTTCTGAAGAAAAAGAAAAAGATCACCAAGGAGATCCTCGATCGAATTCCGGACGAGGAGTTGAAGAACGTTCTCTTGAATGAGCCGGAAGAGCAGGAGAAGATCGATCGGATCGAGGCCTTCACCAAAGAGCAGATCGATATTTTACAGACGATCTACGACGAGAAGGCCGGCCGGTTGAAGCGGGGCGACGAGCTTCCTCCGGGGGTGATCAAGCTGGTGAAAGTCTTCATCGCCATGAAGCGAAAACTCCAGGTCGGAGACAAGATGGCCGGACGGCACGGAAACAAGGGGGTTGTCTCCCGCGTTCTGCCGGAAGAGGATATGCCCTATCTTCCGGATGGGACGCCGGTCGGGATCGTTCTAAACCCATTGGGTGTTCCTTCCCGTATGAACGTCGGCCAGATCTTGGAAACCCATCTCGGTTGGGCGGCGAAAGCGCTGGGGCTCCATTTGGCGAGCCCGGTCTTCGACGGCGCCACCGAGAGAGAGATCAAGGAGATGCTTCAGAAGGCGAAGCTCCCCACAAGCGGACAGACGGTCCTCTACGATGGGAAGTCCGGAGAGCCGTTTAATCGCCCTGTGACGGTCGGCTACATGTATATGATGAAGCTCCACCATTTGGTGGACGACAAGATCCACGCCCGTTCGATCGGCCCTTATTCGCTGGTGACGCAGCAGCCGCTCGGAGGAAAGGCGCAATTCGGAGGACAACGTCTCGGAGAAATGGAGGTCTGGGCGCTTCAAGCCTACGGCGCCGCCTCCATCCTGCAGGAGTTCCTCACGGTGAAATCGGATGACGTTCCAGGACGATCCCGGATTTACGAGGCGATTGTGAAAGGCGAGAACTTCCTCGAGCCGGGCCTTCCGGAGTCGTTCAACGTCTTGATCAAAGAGCTGCAAAGCTTGGGTCTCGACGTGGAACTCATCAAGGGAAGAGAGTAAAGTACGGGTGACGGGTGTCAGGGGTCGGGTGTCGGTGAAAGAAATAATTATTTAAGCCGATCCCCGGCCCCTGGCCCCCGACCCCCCACAATTTTTTAAACTTTGGAGGTTCAATGGAGACAATTAGTAAGGTCGAAGCGATTAACAGCCTGTTCGAAAAATCGAAAGACCCGATCTCTTTTGATGCCATCCGTATTCGAATTGCTTCGCCGGAGAAAATCCGTTCCTGGTCCTACGGCGAGGTCAAGAAACCGGAGACGATCAATTACCGTTCGTTTAAACCGGAGCGGGACGGGCTCTTCTGCGCCCGGATCTTCGGGCCGATCAAGGACTGGGAGTGCAACTGCGGAAAATACAAACGGATGAAGCACCGCGGAATCGTCTGCGACAAGTGCGGCGTCGAAGTGATTCAGTCGAAGGTCCGCCGCGAGCGGATGGGGCACATTGAGCTCGCCTCTCCGGTGGCGCATATCTGGTTTTTGAAGGGGGTCCCGAGCCGGATCGGCGCGCTGCTCGATATGACCTTGAAGCAGCTCGAGCGGGTTCTCTATTTCGAGAATTACATTGTCATCGATCCGAAGGACACCGACCTGAAAGAGAAAGAGATCCTGACCGAAGACCGTTATCGCGCTCTGTTGGAGCAGTATGGAAACCACGGATTCCGCGCCGACATGGGGGCGGAGTCGATTCGCGAGTTGCTGCGGAAGCTCGATCTCGATTCGATGTGGAACGAGCTCCATCTGAAGGTGGCCGAGGCAAGTTCGACCGCCGTCAAGAAGAAGCTGACGAAGCGATTGAAGGTGATCGAGTCGTTCCGGAAGTCGGGGAACCGTCCGGATTGGATGATCCTCGACGTCATTCCGGTCCTTCCGCCGGAGCTGCGGCCGTTGGTGCCGCTCGACGGGGGACGGTTTGCGACCTCCGATTTGAACGATCTTTATCGGCGCGTGATCAACCGGAACAACCGTCTGAAGCGGCTGATCGAATTGAAGGCCCCTTCCGTCATCATCCGGAATGAGAAGCGGATGTTGCAGGAATCGGTCGACGCTCTATTCGACAACGGCCGGCGCGGCCGGGCGATCCGCGGGCCCAACAAACGTCCGCTCAAGTCGCTCTCCGACATGCTCAAAGGAAAGCAGGGGCGGTTCCGTCAGAACCTGCTCGGAAAGCGGGTCGACTATTCGGGACGGTCGGTGATCGTCGTCGGGCCGGAGCTCAAGCTTCATCAATGCGGTCTTCCGAAGAAGATGGCGCTGGAACTCTTCAAGCCGTTCATCTTCCAGAAGCTCGAAGAGCGCGGTTACGTCACCACGATCAAAAGCGCCAAAAAGATGGTGGAGAAGGAGCGGCCCGAGGTCTGGGATGTGCTCGATGAGGTGATCAAAGAGCATCCGGTCCTGCTGAACCGGGCCCCGACATTGCACCGGCTCGGCATCCAGGCGTTCGATCCGTTGCTGGTGGAAGGGAAAGCGATCCGTCTTCATCCGCTCGTCTGCGCCGCGTTCAACGCCGACTTCGACGGAGATCAGATGGCGGTTCACGTCCCCCTTTCGGTCGAAGCGCAGATCGAGGCGCGCGTTTTGATGATCGCGATCAACAACATCCTCTCCCCCGCCAGCGGAAAGCCGATCATGGTCCCCTCTCAGGACATGGTGTTGGGCTGCTATTGGCTGACGAAGGAGCGGAGCGGGGCGAAGGGAGAAGGGAAGCTCTTCTCCTCCGCGGAAGAGGTGCGGATCGCCTACGATCATCGAGAAGTGGAAGAGCATGCCCGGATCAAGGTCAAGCGAGACGGCAGTATGATCGAGACCACCGTCGGGCGGGTGATCCTGGGTGAGATCCTTCCTCCCTCGATTCCGTTTTCGATGATCAATAAAGTCTTGAACAAGAAAGAGCTGATGAAGCTGATCGATACGGCCTACCGCGAGGCGGGCCATCGCGAAACGGTCGTCCTGCTGGATCGGGTCAAAGATCTCGGTTATCTCTACGCGACCAAGGCCGGCATTTCCATCAGCATCGACGACATGCACATTCCGACCAAGAAAGAAGCGTCGATCGAAAAGGCGAAGAAGGAAGTGCTGGAGATCGAGAAACAGTATGCCGAGGGTCTGATTACAAACGGCGAGCGCTATAACAAAGTGGTCGATATCTGGGCGCATGTCACCGAAGTGGTCGCCAGCGAAATGATGAAGGAGCTCGGGCAAGAGGAAGAGAACATCAAGAAGGGATCGGGCAAGGGGAAGATGTTCAACTCGATCTTCATGATGGCCGATTCGGGCGCCCGGGGCAGCACCCAGCAGATCCGTCAGCTCGGCGGAATGCGGGGATTGATGGCGAAGCCGTCGGGGGAAATTATCGAAACCCCGATCACCGCCAACTTCCGAGAAGGTTTGACCGTGTTGCAATACTTCATCTCGACGCACGGCGCCCGGAAAGGTCTTGCCGATACGGCGTTGAAGACGGCGAACTCCGGCTACCTGACCCGGCGTCTGGTCGATATCGCCCAGGATGTGATCGTGAACGACCTCGACTGCGGCACGTCCGACGGCATCACGGTGACCGCCCTGGTCGAAGGGGGAGAGGTGATCGAGCCGCTCGAGGAAAGAATCCTCGGCCGGGTGACCGCGGAAGACATCCGCGACCCGATCACCGGGGAGTTGATCTGCGCGGCCGTCGAAGAGCTCGACGAAAAAAGAACGCAGGTCGTTGTGGAAGCCGGTATCGACAAGGTGAAGATCCGGTCGGTGTTGACTTGTCAGGCGCGCCGGGGTGTTTGTGTGAGGTGCTACGGACGGGACCTGGCGCGAGGACGATTGGTCGAGAAAGGGGAGGCGGTCGGCGTGATCGCGGCCCAATCGATCGGGGAACCTGGAACGCAGTTGACGATGCGGACCTTCCATATCGGAGGGACGGCGAGCAAGGTCATCGAGCAGACGGTTCTTGAAGCGAAAAATGCCGGCATCCTGAAATACCTCAACCTGAACACCGTGAAGAATAAAGACGGCGACATGGTTGCGATGAACCGGAACGGGAAAATCGCCGTCTATGATGAAACCGGCCGTGAGAAAGAGAAGTACTCGGTCGTCTACGGCGCCAGAATCAAAGTAAAAGAGGGCGCACGGGTTGAGCCGAGCCAAAAACTGGTGGAGTGGGACCCTTACTCCCTCTCGATTTTGACCGAGGTCGGCGGAAAGATCGCCTTCGGGGACATCGTCGAGGGACAGACGATGCGCGAGGAGGTCGACGAGGTGACCGGATTGTCTCGGCGGGTGATCGTCGATTATCCCGGCTCCAATCTTCGGCCGCGTATCTCAATTAAGGATGAAGGGGGTAAGACGTCGAAGATCTCTTCTTCCGCCGCCGTTGCCCGGTACCTTTTGCCGGCCGGAGCCCACATTCTGGTCGAGCGGGGACAAACCGTTTTCCCTGGGGATGTTCTGGCGAAGATCCCGCGGGAAACGACCAAGACCAAAGATATCACCGGCGGTCTTCCCCGCGTGGCCGAGCTCTTCGAGGCGAGAAAGCCGAAAGAGCAGGCGGTCATCTCCGAGATCGACGGAACCGTCGAGTACGGCGGCTTCGTGAAAGGGATGCGGAAGGTCATTGTCCGTAACGAGATGGGAGACGCCCGGGAGTACTACATCCCCAAAGGCAAGCACGTCAACGTCCATGAAGGAGACTGGGTCCATGCCGGCGAGCCGCTCATGGACGGCTCGGCGAACCCGCACGACATCCTGGATGTCCTCGGTCCGAAGGAGCTTCAGAAATACCTGGTCGATGAAGTGCAGGAGGTTTACCGCCTGCAGGGGGTCTCGATCAACGATAAGCATATCGAGATCATCGTCCGCCAGATGCTCCGAAGGGTGAAAATCGAAGAGCCGGGGGACACCGAGTTTCTCATCGGAAACCAGGTCGATAAGTTCGTCTTCCAGCAGGAAAACGAAAGGGTGATGGCCAAGGGGGGACGGCCGGCGATTGGAAAACCGATTCTGCTCGGAATCACCAAAGCGGCCCTCTCGACCGACAGCTTCATCTCGGCGGCCTCCTTCCAAGAGACCACCCGTGTTCTGACGGAAGCGGCGATCAGCGGAAAGACCGATGATCTCTTGGGGCTCAAAGAAAATGTGATCGTCGGAAGGCTCATTCCGGCGGGAACCGGATTAAGCAACTATCGCGAGGTTTACGTCCGGGTGCCGCAGTCGGAGGAAGCCGCGGTGGCGACACAAGACGCCGTTCCGCAGCTGCCTGCCCCGAGCGAGGAACCGGCTCCGGCCGAATAGGCGCAGTGCGAAGCGATCTTTTCCGTTTCGTGTTGAAGTCTCCCGTGTTTTGCAGCGGGAGACTTCAACAAAGCGCTTGACAAATAAGAATTCTTTCACTATACTTCCACAGTTTCGGTGCTTCATTACAGGAGGGTTTGTGCCCACAGTCAGTCAGTTGATTAAAAGAGGACGTGAAAAAGCCCGGACGAAGACCAAAAGTCCGGCGTTGAAGGGATCGCCCCAGAAGAGGGGAGTCTGCGTCCGTGTCTACACCACGACGCCGAAGAAGCCGAACTCCGCTTTGAGGAAAGTGGCGCGTGTCCGCCTGACCAATGGGATGGAAGTCACTTCTTATATTCCGGGGGTCGGTCACAATCTTCAGGAGCACTCGATCGTGCTTGTCCGCGGAGGAAGGGTGAAGGATCTCCCGGGCGTTCGTTATCACATCGTCCGAGGCGCGCTCGACACGGTCGGCGTCGCGAATCGGAAGCAGGGACGATCCAAGTACGGAGCGAAGACACCGAAATAAGGAGAGGTCGATCTGATTCGTCTCCGATTGTAATTTCTTACTGAGGTTGAGATGCCAAGGCGAAAAGTAGCCGTTAAAAGAGAAGTTCTCCCGGACCAGCGATTCGGCGATCGGCTGGTCTCGAAATTCATCAATATGCTCATGCACCAGGGAAAGAAGAGTATCGCTGAAATGGTCTGCTATAGCGCCTTCGAGTTGATCAAGCAGAAGAGCGGTTCGGATCCGATGAAGATTTTTAAAGGGGCCGTCGAAAATGTAAAGCCGATGGTTGAGGTGAAATCGCGTCGCGTCGGCGGCGCCTCCTATCAGGTTCCTGTTGAAATCCGCCAGAGCCGTCGAACCACCTTGGCCCTGCGCTGGATCACCCTGTATGCAAAACAGCGGGCCGGAAAGAGCATGGAAGAGAAGCTGGCCGCCGAGCTGATGGACGCCTCGAATAATACCGGCGGCGCGGTGAAGAAGCGGGAGGATACCCACAAGATGGCCGAGGCCAACAAGGCCTTCGCGCATTATCGCTGGTAATCGTTCAAAGAATACCCGTCGGGTGAGGGCGCTGCCTTCACCCTTTTTTACTCTATCTCCTCTCGCTTTGAGTGCCGGAGAGGAAAAACAGCGGTAGACAGAGTCCAATGGCACGAGAATATCCTTTAGAGAAAACGAGAAACATCGGAATCATGGCCCATATCGACGCCGGAAAAACGACCACGACCGAGCGCATCCTCTACTATACCGGCGTGACCCATCGCATCGGCGAAGTCGATGAAGGGACCACGACGATGGACTGGATGGAGCAGGAGCGGGAGCGCGGAATCACGATTACCTCCGCCGCTACGACCTGTTACTGGAAAAAGCATCGGATCAATATCATTGATACGCCCGGCCATGTCGATTTCACGATCGAAGTGGAACGCTCGCTCCGTGTTCTGGACGGCGCCGTGGCGGTCTTCGATTCCGTGCAAGGGGTCGAGCCGCAATCGGAAACGGTTTGGCGTCAGGCCGATCGGTACGGCGTTCCGCGCATCGCGTTCATGAACAAGATGGACCGGACCGGCGCCGACTTCTTCGCCAGCGTTCAGTCGATGGTCGATCGGCTCGGAACCCGTCCGGTTCCGATTCAGATCCCGATCGGCAAAGAGGCCGCCTTCCGCGGATCGGTCGATCTGATCGCGATGAAGGGGATTTTCTTCGACGATGAGACGCTCGGCGCGAAATACAGCGTGGATGAGATCCCGGAAGATCTCCGCGCGACCGCCCAAGCGTATCGCGACAAGATGATCGAGGCGTTGGCCGACGTCGATGACGCGATTATGGAAAAGTTTTTAAGCGGAGACGCGATTGCCCCCGAGGAGATCAATCGGGCGCTGAGAAAGGGAACGCTTGCGATGAAGATCGTTCCGGTCCTCTGCGGCGCCTCCTTCAAGAACAAGGGGGTTCAGCTTCTGATCGATGCCGTCGTCGATTTCCTGCCCTCTCCGCTCGACGTTCCGCCGGTCAAAGGGATCGATCCCGCAACGGGGGGCGAGAGCATCCGAAAGGCCGACGACGAGGAGCCGTTCTCGGCCTTGGCGTTTAAAATCATGAGCGATCCTTTCGTCGGACAGCTCACTTATTTCAGGGTCTATTCCGGGGTGCTTCATTCCGGATCGTACATCTACAACTCGACCAAGGAGACGAAGGAGCGAATCGGTCGGATTCTGAAGATGCACGCCAACAAGCGTGAGGACAGAAAAGAGGTGTACGCGGGAGATATCGCCGCCGCGGTCGGCTTAAAGAATACGACGACCGGAGACACCCTCTGCGATGAGAACCATCCGATCCTCCTGGAGGTGATGAAGTTTCCGGAGCCGGTCATCTCGATGGCGATCGAGCCGAAGACCAAGGCCGATCAGGAGAAGCTCGGCCTCTCGCTGCAGAAACTCGGGCAGGAAGACCCGTCGCTCCGGATCTCCAGCGATGAAGAGACTTTGCAAACGATCATCTCCGGGATGGGGGAACTGCACCTTGAGATCATCGTCGATCGGTTGAAGCGGGAATTTAAAGTCGAAGCCAACGTCGGGAAGCCGCAGGTCGCCTACCGCGAAACCATTCAGGCGCGGGCCGAGGCGGAAGGGAAGTATATCCGGCAGTCCGGAGGCCGCGGTCAATACGGACATGTCTGGCTGACCGTCGAGCCCCAGGAATCCGGGAAGGGATTCGAGTTCGTCAATAAAATCGTCGGGGGCGCGGTTCCGAAGGAATACATCCCCGCGGTTGAGAAGGGGGTTCGCGAGGCGATGACCTCCGGCGTCGTCGCCGGATATCCGATGGTCGATTTCAAGGTCACCCTCACCGACGGATCGTACCACGAGGTCGACTCTTCGGAAATGGCGTTCAAGATCGCCGCCTCCATGGGATTCAAGGAGGCGACGAAGCGCGCCAACCCGGCGTTGCTGGAGCCGATCATGGATTTGGAGGTGATCGTCCCCGAAGAATACATGGGGGATGTCATCGGGAATCTCAGCTCCAAGCGGGGGAAGATCCTCGGAATGAAAATGCGGGGCGGGGCGCAGGTGATTTCGGCCCAGGTCCCGCTGGCGGAAATGTTTGGATATGCGACCGATCTCCGGTCGATGACGCAGGGACGTGGTGTCTTTACCATGCAATTTGCTCACTACGACGTGGTTCCGAAAAATATTTCGGATGAGATTATTGCAAAGAGCCAAGGGACCGCTGCTTAACGTTGGACACGAAAATTATTTTCAACCCTGAATTTTTGGAGGGATAGATGGCGAAGGCGAAATTTGAGCGGACGAAGCCGCACGTGAACATTGGGACGATCGGGCATGTGGATCATGGGAAGACGACCCTGACCTCTGCGATCACAAAAGTATTGGCCGACAAGAAGTATGCGGAGTATTTGGCGTACGACCAGATCGACAAAGCCCCTGAGGAGAAAGAGCGGGGGATCACCATTGCGATCGCGCACGTAGAGTACCAGACCGACAAGCGCCACTACGCGCACGTTGACTGCCCGGGGCATGCCGACTACGTCAAGAACATGATCACCGGCGCCGCCCAGATGGACGGAGCGATCCTGGTCGTCTCGGCCGCCGACGGCCCGATGCCGCAGACGCGCGAGCACATCCTGCTGGCGCGCCAAGTGGGGGTTCCCTACATCGTCGTCTTCTTGAACAAAGCCGACATGGTCGACGACAAAGAGCTGCTGGATCTGGTGGAGCTGGAAGTCCGAGAGCTGCTGAGCAAATATGAATTCCCCGGCGATGACATCCCCGTCGTCGTCGGCTCCGCCCTCAAAGCGTTGGAGGGAGACAAAGGAGAGATGGGCGAGCAAGCCATCATGAAGCTGATGGAAGCCGTCGACAGCTACATCCCGACACCGACGCGCGAAATCGACAAGCCCTTCATCATGCCGATCGAAGACGTCTTCTCCATCTCCGGGCGCGGCACCGTCGTCACCGGCCGATGCGAGAAAGGGATCGTGAAAGTCGGAGACGAGATTGAAATCGTCGGGATCAAAGCCACCCAGAAGACCGTCGTCACCGGCGTCGAGATGTTTAGAAAGATCCTGGATCAGGGGCAAGCCGGAGACAACGTCGGCGTGCTCTTAAGAGGCACCAAGAAAGAAGACGTCGAGCGGGGCATGGTATTGGCGAAGCCGGGGAGTATTACCCCGCACACCAACTTCAAAGCCGAAGCCTACATCCTGACCAAAGAAGAAGGAGGCCGGCACACCCCGTTCTTCAATGGATATCGGCCGCAGTTCTATCTTCGAACCACCGACGTCACCGGAGTAGTGAAGCTGGCCGAAGGGGTTGAGATGGTGATGCCGGGAGACAACGTCACGATGGACGTGGAGCTGATCATGCCGATTGCCATGCAAGAGGGACTGCGCTTCGCCATCCGGGAAGGGGGCCGAACCGTCGGCGCCGGCGTGATCACAAAAGTCATAAAATAGAAAAGCGGGAAACGGTCCCGCGATGAAGTTCATTTAATCTAAGCGAGCAACCGGCTTTCAGCCCCAGAGAGCAAGCCGGTGCGAGCGCGGGGCGTGGGGGCATCGGAGGACCTTTTTCTTCGGTCCGCCGCACGGACCTCACATATGAAGGAAACGCATTGTGAATCAGAAAATTCGAATTCGGTTGAAAGCATACGATTATCGCGTTCTGGATCAATCGGTCGGGGAGATCGTCGAAACGGTGAGGCGAACCGGCGCCAAGGTGGCCGGTCCGATTCCTCTTCCGACGAAGATCAACAAGTATACGGTCCTTCGGTCGCCGCACGTCGATAAGAAGTCCAGGGAGCAGTTTGAGATCCGAACACATAAACGCCTCATCGATATTTTAGAGCCGACGCCGGAGACGGTTGATGCCCTGATGAAGTTGAATCTCTCGGCGGGCGTGAATGTGGAGATCAAGCTCTAAAGAGACCGGGTGCGGGCATCGGAGCGGGATGCGCGCGGGCCCCACATGGAATCGTCGGCTGGATGAGGGATAGGTGAGAGAGATGGTAAACGGATTAATTGGATATAAGCTCGGAATGACGCAGGTGTACTCGGACGAAGGGAAACTGGTTCCCGTCACAGTCATCGAAGTCGGTCCTTGTAAGGTGGTTCAAATCAAGACGGTCGAAAGAGAGGGTTACCCCTCGGCGCAGCTCTCCTTTGACGAGGTGAAAGAGCACCGCGTCACCCAACCGGTGCGGGGGCATTTCAAGCGGGCGAATGTCGCTCCCGCCCGTGTGCTCCGGGAGTTTAAGGGAGACCTCAACGGGATCAGCGTCGGCCAGGTCATCACGGCGGAGATTTTCCAGAAGGGAGAATTCGTCACCGTGACCGGAACCTCCAAGGGGAAGGGTTTTCAAGGTGTGATGAAGCGGCACCACTATCGGGGAGGTCCTGCGACGCACGGGTCGATGTTCCACCGGCGTCCCGGATCGATCGGGGCGAGCTCTTTTCCCTCCCGCGTTTGGAAGAACAAGGGAATGCCGGGCCATATGGGAAGCGAGCGGGTGACCGCGGAAGGGCTGGAGGTCGTCGATGTCCGCCCGGAGGAAAATCTTGTCTTCGTGAAGGGGTCGGTTCCCGGGAGCGAGAAGGGGTTGGTCCTGATCCATAAGGCGAAGCGGGGGAAGGTCAAAAAGCAGGCGGAGCCGGCTAAGAAGAAATAGATCATATTGAGGAAACCATGCCTGAAGTAGAAGTAAAAAATATTCAGAATGAAAAAACGGGGACGATGACCTTGGATGCGCCGATCTTCGGCGCGGTGGTTTCGAAGGGTCTTCTCCATGAAGTGGTCCTCATGCAGCAGGCTTCGATGCGCCAGGGGACGGCCTCGACGAAGACAAAGGGCTTCGTCAGCGGCGGCGGAAAGAAACCGTGGAAGCAGAAGGGAACCGGACGGGCCCGGGCGGGATCGAATCGCTCTCCGATTTGGCGGGGCGGCGGAACCACATTCGGTCCGCTCCCGCGTTCGTACGCGTACGACATTCCTAAAAAGAAGTCGAGGAAGGCGCTCTTTTCGGCCCTCTCCTCCAAGGTGGAAGAGGGAAAACTGCTCGTCCTGGAGGATCTTGAGATCACCGAGCCGAAAACGAAAACGATGGTGAATCTGCTCGGCAGGCTCGGGTTGGACGGGAAGGTCCTCCTCGTCGTTTCGCAAATCCAGGAGAATCTCGACCGCGCGGCGCGCAACCTCCCCTTGGTCAAGATGCTGGAAGTCCGACAATTGAACGTTTATGATCTCCTGCTGGCGGATACGGTCGTCATCACGCGCCGGGATGTCGCCAGGCTGGTAGAGGTGTGGGGAAACCATGAATCGGCATGATATTATCATCCGTCCGGTTTTGACGGAGAAGAGCACGCAGCTTCGTGAAGCGCAGAACAAATACTGTTTTGCGATCCGGCGGAATGCGAACAAGAGTGAAGTGAAGCGGGCCGTCGAAGATACCTTAAACGTCAAGGTCAAGGATGTCCGGATCGTGAATATGCCCGGTAAAGAGAAACGACTGGGACGGTTTGTCGGAAAGCGGCCCGATTGGAAGAAGGCGATTGTCACCCTGAAAGAGGGTGAGAAATTAACGCTGTTCGAGGGATAATCAGCAAGCGCAGGACGCTTCAACACGTCCCTACCGTATACGTATAGAGGTTATGGATCGATGGGAGTAAAGACATATAAGCCAACGTCACCGGGTCGCCGTTCTGCAATGGGCTTGACCTTTGAAGAGATTACGAAGACCGAGCCGGAAAAGAGTCTGGTTCGTTCGCTTCCCCCTTCTGGCGGAAGGAACAATCGCGGAAAGATCACGGTCCGCCATCGCGGCGGCGGACACAAACGGGCCTACCGGATCATCGATTTCAAGAGGGATAAGTTCGACATCCCCGCCACCGTGGCGTCGATCGAATACGATCCGAACCGGTCGGCCCGGATCGCCCTGCTCACCTACGCGGACGGCGAGAAGCGTTATATCATCGCGCCGGACGGTTTAAGGGTGGGCGAGCATCTGATGTCTGGACCGAACGCCGAGATTCGAAATGGGAATTCCCTTCCTTTATCGAACATTCCCGTCGGGAGCATGATTCATAATATCGAGCTGAAGAAGGGGAAGGGAGGCCAGCTTGCCCGGAGCGCCGGCGCGTCGGCGCAGTTGATGGCGAAAGAGAACGAGTGGGTTCAGATCCGTTTGGGGTCGGGCGAGGTTCGTCTTGTCCACGCCGCCTGTATGGCGACCATCGGCCAAGTCGGAAATATCGATCATGAAAATTATTCTTTGGGCAAGGCGGGACGAACCCGTTGGTTGGGCCGTCGGCCGACCGTTCGAGGGGTTGCGATGAACCCGGTCGATCACCCGCACGGCGGAGGAGAAGGAAAGGCCGGTCAGGGCAATCCGCATCCGGTCTCTCCCTGGGGCCAGTTGACCAAAGGATATAAGACGCGGCGAAGAAAAGACACCGACGCCTTCATTATTAAGAGAAGAAAATAAAGCGAGCGACTGGCTGTGCCAGCGCGAGCGCGGGGTGTGGGGGCATCGGAGGATTCCTGCGAAGCGGGAACCGCACGGGCCCCCACCGAACGATAAACCAAAAGGTTAGCGATGCCGAGATCAGTTAAAAAAGGGCCGTTCGTCGACACCCATCTGGCGGAAAAAATCGCCAAGATGAACGAGTCGAACGACAAAAAGATCCTCAAGACCTGGTCGCGAAGATCGACCATCACCCCGGAGATGATCGGACACACCCTCGCCGTCCATAACGGCAAGAAGTTTATCCCGGTCTACATCACGGAAAACATGGTCGGCCATAAGCTTGGAGAATTTTCCGCGACTCGTTTCTTCAAGGGGCATGGCGCCGCCAAGACGGAAAAGGCGACGGCGTTAAAGTAACGAATGGATCAGTGCCGGAGTGATCACGGCATCTGTGCGGTTTAGGAGTGGAGTTCAAATGGAAGCGAAAGCCGTTTTGCGGTACGTCCGCGTGGCGCCCCGAAAGGCAAGATTGGTCGTCGATCTCATCCGAGGCAAAAATGCCGCGGAAGCGCTCACGATTCTTAAGTTCACGCCGAGGCACGCCGCCAAGGTGATCGAGAAGGTTTTAAAATCGGCCGTCGCCAACGCCGCACAGAAAGAGATGGGGGATGTCGATGATCTTTGGGTCTCCAGAGCGCTCGTCGACGGCGGCCCGGTGATGAAGCGGATGCAGCCGAGAGCGATGGGACGGGCGAATATCATCCGGAAGCGGACGAGCCATATTACCTTGATCCTGTCCGTGGCGGAGATTGCGCCCAAAAAGCCGAAAACAACGAAGGCGGAACCGATCAAGGCGGCGCCTGCCGTAGAAAAGGAAACTGAAAGCAAGGCCAAGAAGCCGAAAGCCCGTAAAGCCGTCGCCGATAAAGAAACAAAAACGGAGAGTAAAGCGAAGAAGCCGAAAGCCCCCAAGGCGGAGGCCGGACCGACAAAGAAGAAGGCGGAGAAGAAACCCTCCGCTGCCGAGAAGGAGCAATAATGGGGCAGAAAGTTCATCCGATCGGATTCCGATTAGGTTATATCAAAACGTGGAGCTCGCGCTGGTATGCCGAGAAGGATTATGCCAAGCTGCTTCATGAAGATCTGAAGATCCGGAAGATCGTCAAAAAGAAGCTCTACCACGCGGGCGTCGCGCGGGTCGAGATCGAGCGTTCCGGAAATCAGATTCGGATCACCATTCACACCGCCCGGCCCGGGATCATCATCGGGAGAAAAGGGGCCGAGGTCGACAAGCTCAAGGTCGAGCTCGAAGCGATGACCAAGAAGCAGGTCTACATCAACATCAAAGAGATCAAGAAGCCGGAGCTCGACGCGCAGCTGGTCGCGGAGAACATCGCGATGCAGTTGGAAAAGCGGGTGGCCTACCGGCGCGCCATGAAGAAAGCGGTCGCCTCTTCCCTCCGGTTGGGCGCCTTGGGGATCAAGGTCTACTGCGCCGGCCGGTTGGCGGGGGCCGAGATCGCGCGGACGGAGTGGTACCGGGAGGGACGGGTTCCGTTGCATACCCTCCGCGCCGATATCGATTTCGGGTTGGCGGAAGCGGCGACGACCATGGGCCAAATCGGCGTGAAGGTTTGGATCTATCGAGGCGAGATTCTTCCTGAGACGCAAAAAGAGCGGGAATTGGCCGCTGCACGAGGTGAGAGAAGATAATGCTGTCCCCTAAAAAGGTAAAATACCGAAAACGAATGAAGGGTCGGATGGCCGGCAAGGCGTACCGGGGGTCCGATCTTAGTTTCGGCGAGTTCGGTCTCAAGGCGATGGAGCCGGGCTGGATTACGGCGAGGCAAATCGAGGCGGCGCGTATCGCGATGACCCGCTTCGTCAAGCGGGGGGGGAAAATCTGGATCCGCATCTTCCCCGACAAGCCGATTACCAAGAAGCCCGCCGAAACGCGTATGGGAAAAGGAAAGGGCGCCCCCGAGTATTGGGTGGCGGTGGTCAAGCCGGGCCGGATCATCTACGAGATGGACGGGGTCACCCCCGAGGTGGCGAAAGAGGCCTTCCGGTTGGCCGCGTACAAGCTTCCGATCGCAACGCAGTTTGTATCGCGGGAGGAGGAATAAGAAATGGCGGATGCAAAGGACTTTAGTGAGTTGACGGCGGAGGAGCTCTCTCAGAAAGAGAAAGAGCTTCGGAAGGAGCTCTTCAACCTCCGTTTTCAGGCGGTTTCCGGACATGTCGAGAACCCCAATCGGATCAAGTTGATCAAGCGGGACGTCGCGCGGGTTCTGACCTTTTCTCAAATGAAAAAGAAAGAAGCGATCGAGAAAGAAGGCGCTTCGAAATAGGATTCCAGGTGAACGACAAGGAAAACATGTTGAAAAAGAGAAAAGAATACGTGGGCCAGGTCGTCAGCGACAAGATGGAGAAGACCGTCGTCGTCGCGATCGACCGGATGGTGCAGGATCCTCGATATAAGAAATTTTTAAAGAGAACCAACAAGCTGAAAGCGCACGATGAGAAAAACGAAGCCCATGTCGGCGATCGGGTCAAGTTGATCGAGACGCGTCCGATCAGCCGGGAGAAACGGTGGGTCGTCGTCGAGGTGCTGGAGCGGGCGAAAAAGATTTAGGAAGAAACAAATTCGAATCGGTTTAATCTTAACGGAAGCGGGTGCTTAGCATGGTACAAATTTACACAATGCTCGATGTCGCTGATAACTCCGGGGCCAAGAAGGTGATGTGCTTCCATGTCAAAGGGGGCTCGAAGAAGCGTTATGCGCGCCTGGGCGACATCATCGTTGCCACCGTGAAGGAAGCGATCCCGCAAGGGAGCGTGAAAAAGGGAGATGTGGTGCGGGCGGTGGTGGTCCGGACGACGAAAGAAGTGCGTCGGGACGACGGCTCCTACATCAAGTTCGATCGGAACGCGGCGGTGCTGATCAACGCCCAGGGGGAACCGATCGGAACGCGTATTTTCGGTCCGGTCGCCAGAGAGCTCCGCTGGAAAAAGTTTACCAAAATTATCTCACTTGCCCCTGAAGTTTTATAAAGGATTGGATGATGGGAAAAGCCGCTTTGCCGTTGCTCAGGACCAAGATTAAGAAGGGCGATATCGTTCATGTGGTCGCCGGGAAAGAAAAAGGAAAAGAGGGAAAGGTCTTGCAAGTCCTTCCGGATAAGCAGGCGGTCGTTGTTGAAAAGCTGAATCTCTTGAAGAAGCATACACGGCCGAACCAAAAAAACCCAAAGGGGGGAATCGTCGAGCGCGAGGGGAGGGTCCATCTCTCGAATGTGATGATTGTCTGTGCGAACTGCGTGAAGCCGAGGAGAATCGGGAGCAAGACGCTGCCGGATGGAAAGAAGCTGAGGGTCTGCAAAAGTTGCGGCGAAGCGCTGGATAAGGAAGGTTAGTTTCGATCGACAGAGATCGGAGCACATCTCAAGCGAGACGAGGGAACGGTAAAGGATCATGAAAACAACAAATAACATTGCGTCAGTCAGAGAACGATACCGGCAGGAAGTGATTCCTGCGATGATGAAGGAGTTTGGATATAAGAACCCGATGCAGGTGCCCAAACTCGAAAAAATCGTCGTCAATGTCGGAATGGGCGAGGCAATCTCCAACGTCAAGTTGCTCGATGCGGCGGTGAAAGAACTCGGCCAGATTACCGGACAGAGACCGGTCGTTACCAAGGCGAAGAAATCGATTGCCGGATTCAAGCTTCGTGAAGGGATGCCGATCGGCGCCAAGGTCACCCTTCGGCGTGAGAGAATGTATGAGTTTTTAGATCGGCTCCTCAATGCGGCCCTTCCCAGAATTCGTGATTTCAGGGGGATCTCTCTCAAAGCGTTCGACGGAAAAGGAAACTACACCTTGGGAATCAAGGAGCAGTTGATCTTTCCGGAGATTAACTACGATGAGGTGGCCGCGATTCACGGAATGGACATTACCATCGTCACCACGGCGACGAACGACACCGAGGGAAGAGCGTTGCTGCGGAGTTTCGGGTTTCCCTTCCGCAAGCCGAGTGAACCGAAGTAAGTAGGGTTAAAGCGAGCGGATGGCATCGCCAACGCGATGCGCGACGAAGCAGGCTTTTTGGGGACCCCGAAAAATGAGAGGGCTGGGCATCCGGCTTTGCCGGTGACCAGTCGGGGCGTGGGGGCATCGGAGGACCCTCTCTTTGGGTCTGCCGGACGGGCCCCCACATAAAATAGAGGTAGAAATTGGCAAAGAAATCTTTAATTGCAAAAGCCCAAAGGACGCCCAAGTTTCAGGTGAGAAAATACCATCGCTGCGCCACTTGCGGTCGGGTGCGCGGTTATATTCGAAAATTCAACATGTGCCGGATCTGTTTTCGCCTGTTGAGCTTAAAGGGAGAGATTCCCGGGGTGATCAAATCGAGTTGGTAGGTCGGACTGTCCTTAACGTCATCGTAGATCGATGACAGGAAACGCCGATCGTGGAAGTAATTGGAGTCGAGAATGACAGATCCTATTTCAGATATGCTGACCAGAATCAGAAATGCCAAAATGCGGAAACACGAGGTGGTCGATATTCCCCTTTCGAAGCTCAAGGTGGAGCTTGCTCGGATCTTGAAAGAAGAGGGGTTCATCCGAAATTATCGTGTGGTCGGCGAATCGGTGAAGAAGAATTTGAGGGTTTATCTTAAATATGTCGAGAACGACGAGCCGGTGATCAGCGACCTGCAGCGCGTCAGCAAGCCCGGCCGGCGGGTGTATGTCGGAAAGGATCAGATTCCCTCGGTGAAGGGGGGGATCGGTGTCGCAATCCTCTCCACCTCGAAGGGGCTGATGACCGATCAGAAATCGCGTGAAGCGAAGGTCGGCGGAGAGGTCCTCTGTTACATCTGGTAACGAGCTGAGAATAAATCAAGGCGAGGAGCGGGCTTTGCCTGTCCGAGCCGCGGGGTGTGGGAGCATCGGAGGACCTCTCTTCGATCCGCCGCACGGGTCCCCACATAAGATAAAAGGTTGAGATTATGTCGCGAGTCGGTTTAAAAAAAATTACCATTCCCAATGGGGTCAACATCAAGGTGAATCCGGACAACGTCCACGTCAAGGGCCCGAAGGGAGAAAATCAAAAGCCGCTTCGGCCCGAGATCAAGGTGGATGTTCAGGGAGCCGAGGTCACTGTCTCTCGCGCTTCGGATGATCGTTTTTCGCGATCGCTTCACGGCCTGACCCGAAACGAGATCCAGAACATGATTGTCGGCGTGACACAGGGATTTGAAAAAATCCTCGAGATCAACGGAGTCGGTTTCCGCGCCGCGGTGCAGGGGAGAATGTTGGTTTTAAATTTGGGATACTCCCATCCGATCAATTTCGAGCTTCCCAAAGGGATTGATGCAACGGTTGAAAAGCAGACGACCGTCACGATCAAAGGAATCGACCGATATTTGGTCGGACAGGTGGCGGCGAATGTCCGCGCATTAAGAGAGCCCGAGCCCTATAAAGGGAAAGGGATCAAGTACAGAGACGAGCGGATCATCCGTAAAGAAGGAAAGACTGGAAAATAACGCGTAAAACGGGGTTTGTGATGGCGGTATCGGCGAAAGAAAAGGTTCTGGCAAGAACGAGAAGGCACGAACGGGTACGAAACAAAATCATGGGAACACCCGAGCGGCCGCGACTCTCCGTTTATCGGAGCCTGGACCACATTTATGCTCAGATTATTGATGACCTCTCCGGAAAGACCTTGGCGGCGGCTTCTTCCCTTACGAAAGCGGCCAAAGGGAAAAAGGGAAAAGAGTCCGGGGGGAATATCGAGGCGGCGAAAATGGTCGGCGCAAAGCTGGCCGCCCTGGCGAAGGAGAAAAATATCAGCAAGGTCGTCTTTGATCGGGGGGGGTATATCTATCACGGGAGAGTGAAGGCGCTTGCAGACGCGGCCAGAGAAGGCGGACTTGTATTTTAAGCACGACGGCAACCCTTCTGTTTGATGAAGACGGGTTTTTAGGAGGCGGTACTTGGCAAAAATTAATGCAGACGAACTGACGTTAAAAGATAAGGTCGTATTCATCAACCGAGTGGCGAAGGTGGTGAAGGGGGGCAAGCGCTTCTCCTTTTCCGCCGTGGTGGTGGTGGGAGACGGCCAGGGGCATGTCGGGGTCGGCAAAGGAAAAGCGGCGGAGGTTCCTGAAGCGATTCGAAAAGCGATTGAGAACGGAAAGAAGAATCTGGTCCGCGTTCCCTTGAAAGAGTCGACGATTCCTTTTGAAATCACCGGGCACTACGGGGCCGAGAATGTTCTGCTCAAGCCGGCGGCGGATGGAACCGGAATCATCGCGGGGGGGCCGGTCCGGGCCGTGATGGAGATGGTCGGAATTTCGAATATCCTCTGCAAGTCGCTCGGGAGCGGAAACCCGCTCAACGTGGTCAAGGCGACGCTGGAAGGTTTCTCGAAATTGAGAGATCCCGGAGAGATGGTCAGGCGGAGGCAGACGGCCCTCGCGCTGTCGGAGAGATAGAATGGCGAAGAAAGAAGCTTCGAAAGCGGCGACAAAACAGTTATCGATTACCCTGGTGCGGAGCTATATCGGGCGGCCTGGAAAACATAAGAAAGTGGTTGCCGGACTCGGCCTCCGTAAAATGAATCAAACGGTGATCCGCCAGGATACGCCTCAAACGCGCGGGATGATTCATAAAATTTCGCATCTGCTGGAGGTCAAGGAAATCTCGTGAAAATATCGGATTTAGCGCCCACTCCCGGGGCCAAGAAAAAAGAAAAAAGGATCGGACGGGGACCGGGTTCGGGACATGGAAAGACGGCCACCAAGGGTCATAAAGGCCAGGCGGCGCGTTCAGGCGGAACGAAAGCGCCCGGTTTTGAGGGAGGACAGCAGCCGTTGATTCGCCGCGTCCCAAAGCGCGGTTTTAAGAATATCTTTAAGAAAGAATACGCGGTCGTCAACCTGAATCGACTCGATCAGTTCCCGGCCGAAACGGTGATCAACCCCGAATTTCTCCATCAAGCCGGCATCATCAAAAAGGCCACGGAGAGCGTAAAAGTGTTAGGGGAAGGGGCGCTGACGAAGCCGTTGGTGATTGCCGCCCATAAGTTCAGCGAAGAGGCCCTCAAGAAAATTCAGGCGGCCGGCGGGCGAGCCGAGGTCCTCTCATAGGAGAGAGTGGGTTGTTCGACAGATTTATTACCAGCGTTCAAAATATTTTTAAGATCGCCGAGCTCCGGCAGCGAATTATCTTTACCGCGCTGATGCTGGTTGTTTACCGGATCGGATCTCACGTCCCGACCCCCGGGATCAACAATGAGGCGCTCGCCAAGTTTCTGACCGAACGAGGGGGCGCTTTGATGGGCTTCCTCGATATCTTTTCGGGGGGCGGGCTCTCGAGGTTGACCATTTTCGCGTTGGGGATCATGCCGTATATTTCGGCCTCGATCATCCTTCAGCTGTTGACGGTGGTGATCCCCACCCTCTCCAAACTGGCCAAAGAGGGAGAGCGCGGGCGAAAGAAGATCATCCAGTACACCCGAATCGGCACCATCGGGATCGGCATCGTCCAGGCGCTCGGGATTGCGATCGGCCTTGAAGGAATGGAAGGGGGGGCCTTCGTCCAGAACCCCGGCTGGGCATTCCGATTAATGACGATGATCACCATCACGGCCGGGACCGCTTTCCTCATGTGGCTTGGAGAGCAGATTACGGAGCGTGGAATCGGGAACGGCATTTCATTAATCATCTTCGCCGGGATCGTCACCGGGATGCCGGCCGCCGTGGTCAACACTTATCAGCTCTTTCAGGCGGGGCAGATCAATTTTTTCCTCCTTCTCTTTCTGGCGATCTTGATGGTCGGCGTCGTCGTCGCGATCGTCTTTCTGGAGAGCGGCCGGCGGAAGATTCCGGTCCAATACGCCAAGCGGGTCGTCGGCCGGAGAGTGTACGGCGGGCAGAGCACCCATATTCCGTTGAAGATCAACACGGCAGGGGTGATTCCGCCGATCTTCGCCTCTTCGATCATCGCCTTTCCCGCCACCATTGCAGGGTTCATTACCGTTCCCTGGGTGCAGGCGATCGGGAGGAATTTGACGCCGGGAACGGTTTTTCACACCGCGCTCTACGCGATGCTGATTATCTTCTTTGCCTTCTTTTATACGGCGGTCGTGCTCAATCCGGTCGATATGGCCGACAATATGAAAAAGTACGGCGGCTTCATCCCGGGGATCCGGCCTGGGCAGCGGACCTCCGATTACATCTACCGCGTCTTGACCCGAATTACCTTTGCCGGGGCGATCTACCTGGCGATGGTGGCGATTATTCCGGAAATCTTGATCTATCGATTCAACGTTCCCTTCGCCTTCGGGGGAACTTCCCTTCTGATTGTGATCGGGGTCGGTCTCGATACGGCGCAGCAGATCGAGACCCATATGTTGACCCGAAACTACGAAGGCTTTATGAAGAAGGGAAAGCTGAAAGGGCGAGGGTTCTAGGGGATCGTTAAACACTGCCCGTTAACCGTTAAATGTAAAGACCCGATTGACGAATAACGATTCGCGAATAACGATCATAGAGGGATAGAACAATGCGGTTGATCTTCCTCGGTCCTCCCGGGGTTGGAAAAGGGACGCAAGCGGAGAAATTATCGAAAGAGTATCGAATCCCTCACATCGCCACGGGCGATATGCTCAGAACGGCGATGGCCAAGAAAACACCGGTCGGCATGGAAGCCAAATCCTATATCGATGCCGGCAAGCTGGTCCCGGATGATGTGATTATCAACCTGGTTGCGGAGCGGTTGAAGGAGCCGGATACGTCGGCCGGATATATCCTGGATGGTTTTCCAAGGACGATCAAGCAAGCCGAGGCGCTGTCGAAGATTTTAAAAGAGAACCGCCAGGGGATCGATCGGGTCCTCTATTTTGATTTGAATGAAGAGGAGTTGGTCAAGCGGATTGCCGGAAGACGAAGCTGTCCCGCTTGCCAGAAGGTTTATCATACCTCTTTTAATCCCCCCCCTCAGGAGGGGATCTGCAGTTGTGGAACCGCTTTGGTTCAAAGGAAGGATGATCGTCCTGAAACAGTCAAAGCGCGTCTTGTCGTTTATCGAAATGAGACGTCGCCGCTGATTCAACACTATCGAGAGCAGGGCCTCTTGTCGCAGATCGACGCCGACGCCGGCGTGGACGACGTCACCGGTCGGGTCAAAGAGGCGGTTCTTGGGAAGAAGTCATCCTGATGGGCCAAAGCAATCCGGTTGACCCAAAGGGAAGAAAATGATTATTTTAAAGTCTAAAGAAGAGGTCGCCAAGATCGCAAAAGCGAGCCGGATCGTCGCAGAGTCGCTTGAGGCAGTAAGAGCGTATCTGAAGCCGGGGATGACGACTAAAGAACTCGACCTCTTCGTCGAAAGACAGATTCGAGAGCGGGGAGGGACGCCGGCTTTCAAAGGTTACCGCAACTATCCGGCGACCCTTTGTATCTCCGTCAACGAGGAAGTGGTACATGGAATCCCCTCTCCCGATAAGGTCATTAAAGAAGGGGACATTGTCGGCCTCGATCTCGGCGCGATTTACGAGGGTTTTTATGGGGATTCTGCGGTCACAGTTGCCGTCGGAGAGGTGAAGCCGGAAGCAAAGCGGCTGATTCAGGTCACCGAAGAATCTCTCCGCGCAGGCATCGCGCAGGCGCGTGAGGGGAGCCGGTTGTCGGATATTTCCCACGCGGTTCAATCGCATGTGGAGCAAGCCGGTTTTTCGGTCGTCACCGATTTTGTCGGTCATGGAATTGGACGCGCTTTGCATGAGGAGCCTCAAATCCCTAATTTCGGCCCCCCCGGTCGAGGGCCGCGGCTGAGAGAAGGAATGGTTTTGGCGATCGAGCCGATGGTCAATATGGGGAAGGCCGCCGTTCGGGTTTTGGACGACCGCTGGACGGCGGTGACGGCGGACGGGAGCCTTTCCGCTCACTTTGAGCATACGATCGCGGTGACGAAAGAGGGGCCGGTCATCCTAAGCAAATTGTAACGGGGGGATGCCTCGCAAAGCGTTTGATGCATTTCAGAGATCGATAGATTGGGAAAAAATAATATGGCGAAAGAGGATGTCATTGAAGTGCAAGGGACCATCGTGGAGACATTGCCGAACGCCATGTTTAGGGTGGAGCTTGAAAACGGCCATCGCGTTCTTGCTCATATTTCCGGAAAGATGAGGATGCATTACATCAAGATCCTCCCGGGAGACAAGGTCACGCTGGAGCTCTCTCCATACGATCTGACCCGTGGGCGGATCACGTACCGCTTTAGCAAATAAGGAGTTTAGATGAAAGTTCGGTCATCGGTCAAGGCGATCTGCGCCAAGTGTAAAATTATCAAGAGAAAAGGGGTGATCCGCGTGATCTGCGAGAACCCCCGCCACAAGCAACGGCAAGGCTAGTTTAAATGACGAGGAGATTTCATGGCTAGAATCGCAGGCGTTGATTTGCCGAGGGATAAAAGGATCGAGATCGGTCTGACGTATATCTACGGAATCGGACGGTCCATCTCTCAAAAGATTTTAAAAGAGACGAACGTCAGTCCGGACATCCGTGTGAAGGATCTCAAGGAAGACGAGGTCATCCGGCTTCGCGAGGCGATTGAGCGAGGCGTCCGGGTGGAAGGGGATCTTCGCCGCGAAGTCTCGATGAGCATCAAGCGTTTGATGGATATCGGTTGTTACCGAGGGCTGCGTCATCGTCGGGGCCTGCCTGTTCGCGGTCAGCGGACACGGACGAACGCAAGAACCCGAAAGGGCCGGAAGAAACAGACGGTTGGCGCCAAGCGAAAAGAGACGAAGTAATTCATCAGCGAAAGGGTTGTGAATGGTTGCAAAAAAAGGTGCGAAGAAAAAAGAAAAGCGGAACGTTCAGACGGGGGTGGCCCATATTCAGGCCTCATTCAATAATACGCTTGTGACCATCACCGACATGGCGGGGAATGTGATCGTCTGGTCGAGCGCCGGGAGCCAAGGGTTTAAGGGCTCGCGGAAGAGCACCCCGTTCGCCGCGCAGAGGGCGGCTGAAATCGCGGCCAAGAAGGCGATGGAGAACGGGATGAAGCAGGTCGATGTCTATGTGAAGGGCCCCGGCTCTGGCCGCGAATCGGCCATTCGGGCGCTTCAGGTCGCAGGGTTGAAGATCAACCTGATCAAGGATGTGACCCCGATCCCGCATAACGGCTGCCGTCCCCCCAAGAGAAGAAGAGTTTAGGGATACCGTATTCGTGAATCGTTAAACGTAAAGACACGGAATAACGATTAACGACGAACGAGTAACGAACAACAGGAGGTGTTTGCTTGGCTAGATATGTCGGTCCAGTATGTCGGCTTTGTCGAAGGGAAGGGACCAAGTTGTTTTTAAAAGGAACCCGTTGTTTTTCCGAGAAGTGTGCGATCGATCGGCGAAGTTATCCGCCGGGCCAGCATGGACAGGCTCGGCCGCGCGCCTCCGAATACAGCGCACAGTTGCGGGAGAAGCAGAAGCTGAAGCGGATTTACGGCCTTCTGGAGCGTCAGTTCAGGCAATATTTCTTCAAAGCGGAACGAAAGAAGGGAATCACCGGAGAGAACCTGCTCAGGTTGTTGGAATCGAGACTCGACAATGTGGTCTACCGCCTTGGTTTTGCTTCTTCACGGAAGCAGGGCCGCATGCTGATCAGACAGAATCATTTCATCGTCAATGGAAAAGGGGTCAATATTCCTTCTTTCCTGGTCAGTCTCAATGATGCGATCGAGGTGAAAGAGGGGAGCCGCGCTCTTGTCGCTATTCAGGCCGCGCTTGAGGGGATTGGAACCCGCGGCGTCCCTTCCTGGCTGGAGCTCGATCAGAACCAGATGAAGGGGACCGTAAAGTCGCATCCGAGCAAGGAAGAGATCGCGCTTCCTGTCAACGAGCAGCTGGTTGTTGAGCTTTATTCCAGATAAAGACATTGAGCTATTCGGGCATCGGAGCAATGTCTTCGATCGTCCGGTCGCTCCCACTCAAAACGGGTGAGGATCTTATGATTATTAGAACAAAAGATTTTCAGATACCAAAGAAGCTTGAAGTCGAAAAAGAAACGCTCACAAAAACGTATGGAAAATTCTTTGCCGAGCCGTTCGAGCGTGGATTCGGCAGCACCATCGGAAACTCCCTCCGGCGCGTTCTCCTTTCATCCATAGCAGGGGCCGCGGTCACGTCGATTAAAATCGAGGGGGTCCTGCACGAGTTCTCGACGATTCCGGGGGTGAAAGAGGATGTCACCGATATCATTTTGAATGTCAAAAATCTCCGTTTGAAGATCCATACCGATAAACCGAAGGTGATCCATATTAAGAAAAAAGGGGCGGGCGAGGTTTTGGCGAAGGATATTATCCACGACGCCGACGTTGAAATCCTGACCCCCGACCTTCATATCGCGACATTGGACAAAGACGGGAATCTCGATATGGAATTGGTCGTCAAGGTGGGCCGAGGCTATGTTCCTTCGGAGCGGAACAAAGAGGAAGGGATGCCGATCGGTGTGATCCCGATTGACGCTATTTTCTCGCCGATCCGCAAAGTGAATTTCATCGTCGAGAACGCGCGCGTCGGCCGCGTGACCGATTATGACAAGCTGGTCATGGAGATTTGGACGGACGGCAGTGTGAAGCCGGACGACGTGCTCGGTTTTTCCGCAAAGATTTTGAAGGACCATTTGAATATCTTCATCAACTTTGAGGAGCTCGAGCAGCCGGTCGAGCAAGAGCGGGATGAGGTCAAGGAGTTCAACAAGAATCTTCTCCGAAGCGTGCACGAGCTGGAACTCTCCGTCCGCGCCGCCAATTGTCTAAAAAATGCCAATATCCGGACCATCGCCGATTTGGTTCAACGGTCCGAATCGGAGATGCTGAAAACGAAAAATTTCGGCAGAAAATCATTGAACGAAATTAAGGAAATTCTCTCTGAGATGGGATTGTCCCTTGGGATGAAACTGGAGGGGCATTCCGCCGAGGTCGGTAAAGAAGGATAACAAAATAATACGATTGGGAAAGGAAGTGCGAAATGCGTCATCGTAAGGCAGGTCGTCCCCTCGGAAGGAACAGCGCTCATCGAAGGGCACTCTTTCGAAATCTGGTCACCTCTTTTTTGAGGCACGAGCGGATCGAGACTACGGAAGCCAAGGCAAAGGAGATTCGTTCCATTGCCGATAAGATGATCTCCTTGGGAAAACGAGGAGACCTTCATGCAAGGAGAATGGCCGCGGCTTATATTCTCGATCAAGATGTGGTTTTCTCCCTTTTCTCGGAAGTGGCCCCCCGTTTTCAAAATAAAAACGGCGGGTACACGCGCCTAATCAAGACCCGGGTCCGGCACGGCGACGGCGCTCCGATGGTCATCCTGGAATTGACGGAGGCCAAAAAGGTCGAGAAAGCGCCTAAGAAGGAACGTAAGCAGAAGAAAGAAAAAGAGGCCGGCACGGAAGAAACCGCCTCCGCGCCAGCCTCATAGTTCGTCCAATCATTTTTCAGTCGTTTACTTTTTTGCCTCTTCTTTCGCCGCGGGTTTTGCTTCCGCCGCCGCCGTGCTTGCCGCTGCCAGCTTTGCATCAACCGCGCTGAGAATGACGTCGGCGGGAAGCCCCGCCTTTTCCGTGTTCGGATCAGCGTCAACCCACGCCCGCTTGGCATCATCGTGAATTTCGAACTTCCGCTCCACGAGCACCTTGACGACCCGGGGCTTGCTGGCCAGCATCTTTGCCTCTTCTTCTAATTTTTTGGCGGCTTCCGCCGATTCTTTGCCGTCCTTTTCGGACTGTTTCGCTTCCTCTAATAATGTTTTTGCCTCGTCTCCGCTTTTTCCCTTTGCCTCTTCCATTTTTGCTTTCGCATCGCCGAGAAAGAATTCGGCTTCTTCCGCTTTCTTCTTCGCTTCTCTTGCCTTGAAGCTGGCCGCTTCGGTGATGGTGATCGTGTATGTATCACGATAATGCGACTCTTTCACCGGTTTGGCGGAGAAGATCTTAAAGTAGCGGAAAGTGGGGGTTGTGATTTTTCCGGTGTCTTTGTTTGCAGACATTTTACCGTGCGGATGATCGGAGAGCCCTTTCTCCGTCAAGACTTCTACCACTTTATCCCAAACCTGGTCGTACGGTAACGAATAGGTCTTTTCAGCGGGTCCTTTCGGCGCCGGTTTTGCCGCGTCCTGGGCGTGGACGGCCTGAATAAACAACGGGTGAACCAAAAACAGGAACCATAGGAAGATGTTTAATTTTTTTCTCATCCTTTCCTCCAGGTAATTGGCGGTATCGATATTTCTAGCGTTTTTACCAGTGCGTGTCAAGAGAAATCGATGGAATGAAACCGGTTATGTGGTCTGTTTTCAACCTTTATTGTACAATGTGAACAGCGCCGTTGTCATCCGGTTGTTGGAAGATTGAACCGGGAGCCTTGTCTCTGTATCGTCGGGAGATTTCTGCGCAATCGGAAGACGTTTTGGAATATCGACCCGGTATATTTTGGCCTGGATGTTCGCTTCAAAGCGATCTTCTCGGGTGATGAATTGCGTTTATTCATGGGATGTTGCAATCAATTTTTCAACGGGTTTTCATAGATGAAGCAAGAAACACGCCGAATTGGACATTTGCTTTACTCGCATTTTCTTTTGTGTTATATTTAGACCGTGTTGACGCTAAAGATACAATCGAAGCAAGTTTTGCTTATGCTCATCATGACCTTCCTCCTATTTTTGTCTTTTGCGCTTGTCTCCGGTATGAAAAAAAGGAATTTGCTCGTCTTTTTTAATGATATCGGCGGAAAGGCGGATGTAAAGATCGGTCAATTCTCGGTTGTTCAGTCGCACGAGGGGGTGAAAAATTGGGAGTTGAGGGCGGATCGCGCCGAGATATTCGAGAAAGACCAAAAAGCATTGCTTGAAAAAGTCGCTGTGACGATTCAGACCCCTCAGGGGGTCCAATTATCTCTGGATGGAGACTCGGGAACGATCAATACGCGGACAAAAGATTTTTACCTGGAGAAGAAAGAGGGGCCGATGGTGCTCCGGTTGAGCAACGGTTACACCGTTGAGACGCCGGCATTGTCTTGGCTCAACGATCAGAAGATGATTGTCGCCGAGGGACCCGCCCGCATCACCGGCCCTCAAATCGAGATCAACGGGGACGAATTACACGTTGCGCCGGAAAACCAAGAGGTCACCGTCTCGGGTCATGTTCAGGCGCTGGTTCATTAAATATATTCTTTCTCCTCTCCTCCTTATCGAACTCCTCGGGGGGGGCGGTTTTACCGTCGCCGGTGAGATACCGGTTAGAAATAATCCTCAGGAACCCATCTCCATTACCTCCAATAAAATGACGATTAAAAGTCTGGAAGACAAAATTATCTTCGAGGGAGAGGTCTTCATCAAAAAGGGCGATTTGACGATTAAGGCGGATCACGCGGAAGTTTTTATGTCCGAGTCCTCTTCTTTATTGATCGATCCTTCGGCCCAAGAGAAGCGGGAAGTCTCTCGAATCGAGACCTCCGGCAACGTCGACATTCGGCAGGGCGAAAAGCATGCGAAGGCCGAGAAGGGCGTCTATGACCAAAAGAAAGAGACCATTACCCTCACCGGGGATGCCGAAGCTTGGGAAAAAGAGTACCGTGTCAAGGGGAAGGTGATTACCCTTTTTATCGCGGAGAATCGGAGCCTGGTCGAGGGAAGCCAGGTGATTATTCATTCCGGGGTAAGCGATTTGAATTTAGGAAAAAAATAAACTTTCCGGAAGAGAGATGCTCGAAGCAACGGAACTCGAAAAAAAATATCAGGGCCGCAAGGTTGTCCGGAATGTCAATATCCGGGTGGGCGCCGGGGAAATCGTCGGATTGCTCGGTCCGAACGGCGCCGGAAAGACAACGACCTTTTATATGATCGTCGGTCTGACCCCTCCGGACCATGGGGATATCTTTCTGAACGGGGAGCGGATGACCGGGATGCCGATGTATCTTCGGGCCCGCAAGGGGATCAGCTATCTTCCTCAGGAACCGTCGATCTTCAGAAAGTTGACGGTTGAAGAGAACATCATGGCGATTCTTGAAACGCTCGATCTCTCTCCGTCCGAGCGGCGGTCCCGTCTGGAAGCGCTTCTCGGAGAATTGAACATTTCACATTTGGCGAAGAACAAGGCGTTCACCCTCTCCGGAGGGGAGCGGCGCCGTCTTGAAATCACACGGGCCTTGGTGATCTCGCCCCAATTCATCCTCCTGGACGAACCGTTTGCCGGAATCGACCCGATCGTCGTCATGGAGATTCAAAAGATCATTTTTCAACTCAAAAAGCGCGGGATCGGGGTCCTCATCACCGATCATAATGTTCAAGAGACGCTCGAAATTACCGATCGATCCTATATCATCTATGAAGGGGAAATCCTCGTTTCCGGGACCTCTTCCGAGATCGCCAGCAGTCCGCAAGCGCGGGAGATTTACCTCGGCGATCGTTTCCATTGGCAGGATCGAAACGCGACGTCTCTTCAATCGTAACGTAGGCTTGTAGGGGTTCGGATATGTCTTGGTCAGAGAGTGGGATGCGAGCCAGACTCGATCTAAAGATGACGCAGAAGCTGATCATGACGCCTCAGCTGCAGCAGGCCATCAAGCTTCTCCAGCTTTCAAGACTCGAGTTGACCCAAACCATTAATCAAGAGATGCTGGAAAATCCCCTTCTTGAAGATACGGCCTCCGATTCCCCAGAAGAGGAAACCGCTTCTGCGACCTTGGACGGAGAGACCGAGAAGAGAGAAGAAGAATCGTCCGAGAGGTCGGATGAACTCGACCTCAAGTGGGAAGATTATTATACGGATGATGATCGCGGAGACGAGGGGGGAAGCTACTCGGCCGCCTCTTCGGAAGAGCGGCCGTCGTATGAGCAGACCCTTACGAAGGCGGCTTCTCTGGTGGATCATCTCCTTTGGCAGTTGGGACTCTCCTCGGTGACGGAGAAAGAGAAGGAGATCGGGACGGTTCTCGTCGGCAATATAGACGATAACGGTTATCTCGGCGCTTCACTTGAGGAAATCGCGCAGACGGTCTCGAGCCCGGTCGAATCGGTCGAAAAAGTCTTAAAAGTGATCCAGGGGTTTGATCCGACCGGCGTCGGCGCCAGAGACTTGAAAGAGTGCCTTCTCATCCAGACCGCTCAGTTGGGGTTGTCCGGCTCCCTGGTTGACGCGGTGATCAGGGATCATTTGGAAGATCTGGAGAAGAAGCGCTATCAGAATATCGCAAAATGCTGCAATGTCACCCTCCAAGAGGTGTTGCATGCCTCGAAGGTGATCGAGCATCTGGAGCCGAAGCCGGGCCGTCCCTTCTCTTCGTCGGAAAACCTCCACATCATCCCGGATGTTTTCGTCGTCAAATCGGAAGGGAAATATGTGGTCCTCTTGAATGACGACGGTCTTCCCAAGTTGAAGATCAGCCCTTTTTACCGCAGTCTCCTCCGATCGAAGGAGACCGTTGCCGAGACGACAAAGACCTATCTTGAAGAAAAATTCCGTTCGGCCCTGTGGCTTGTCCGCAGCATCGAACAGAGAAACCGAACGATCCAGCTGGTGGCCGAGAGTATCGTTAATTTTCAATACGAGTTTATGGAGAAGGGGATCAGTTGTTTGAAGCCGCTGATCCTCAAGCAGGTGGCGGATGACATCTCGATGCATGAATCGACGGTGAGCCGCGTAACCACCAATAAATATATGTTTACCCCGCAAGGTATTTTCGAATTGAAATTCTTCTTCAACAGCAGCCTCCCTCGCGTCGGGAACGGCGCAGAAAACCTCTCTTCAATCGCCGTTCGAGAGATGATCCGGAAGATGGTCTCGGAGGAAGATCCGGTCCGTCCCTTAAAGGATCAGGAAATTGTAGAGCGCCTCAAGCAAAATGATGTGGACATTGCAAGGCGGACGGTGACAAAGTATCGGGCCTGGCTCAAGATTCCGCCCGCGAGCCGGCGGAAAAGACCTTTTTAAACGATCCAACGGAAATATCCCATTTGTACCGACCGTCGCAAGGAGGATCAATGGAAGTCTTGATCACCGGAAGACAGATGGAGGTCACCCCCGCGTTAAAGGAGTATATTGAAGGCCGCGCGCGGAAAATTGAAAAGTATTCCTCCAAAACCACACAGATCGCGTTTACGCTTAAGGTAGAAAAGTACCGTCACATTGCAGAGGTGTTGGTTCGCGCGAACGGATTCCTCTTGCAGGCCGAAGAAGAGACCGACGAGATGTACGTCTCGGTCGATCAAGCCATGAGCAAAATCGAAAGACAATTTAAAAAATATAAGGAAAAACTGACCAATCACCGGGTTCGGCAGGAAGCGGTTTCGGGAGAGCCCCAACCGGAAGCCGAACCGTCCATTCCGACGATCCATAAGAAGAAGGTTTTCCCCGTGAAGGCGATGCGCTTGGATGAGGCGGCTTTACAAATGGAGCTGCTTGGAAAAGATTTTTTTCTGTTCGGAAATCACGAAAATCACCGGATCAATGTTCTCTACAAACGGAAAGATGGAACACTCGGGCTGATCGAGCCGATTTATTAACGTAAGAGCTTTTAAAGCGCCATTGGTTTCCGGCGTTTCGCCCTATGCCTGCAGCTAAAAATGTACGCCTGGTTGTCATTAGCGGCCTTTCGGGTTCCGGAAAAAGTTATGTCATCAAGTACTTTGAGGATCTCGGTTTTTTCTGTATCGATAACCTCCCGCCCCCCCTTCTTCCGAAATTTGTAGAGCTGTGCAACCAATCGCGAAGCCATATTACAAAGGCGGCGCTCGGCATTGATATCCGAGAGCGGGATTTCCTAGGCCATTTTCTGAATATCTTCGATCAGTTGAAGGAAGAGGGGTACCAGATGGAACTCCTTTTCCTCGAGGCGAATGACGAGGTGCTCGTGCGGCGATTTTCGGAGACCCGCCGTCCGCATCCGTTGGCTCGGGACGGTTCGGTGATCGACGGCATTCGGCTGGAGCGCGAAAAGCTGAGCGACCTGAGAAAGCGGGCCGATAAAATTTTGGACACCTCCAATTATCATGTTCACCAGCTCAAAGAGGTGATCACCCAATATTATTTGGAGAAAGGAGAGAACAACCATTTGAATATCTCCTTGATCTCCTTCGGCTATAAATTCGGAATTCCGTATGATCTGGATCTCCTGTTCGACGTCCGCTTTCTCAGCAACCCCAACTTTGAAAGGGACTTAAAGCCGCTCACCGGGGAGCATCCCCGCGTCCAAAGCTACGTTACCTCCCAGCCGGAGGCGAAGATATTTCTGGAGAAACTGTACGGCTTTCTCGATTTCCTTCTCCCGCTTTACGAGAAGGAGGGAAAAAGTTATCTGACGATCGGGATCGGATGCACCGGCGGAAGACACCGATCCGTCTCGATCGTCAATTTATTACGGGAGCATCTCCAGTCGAGGGGATTGCAGGTTCATTGGCGCCATCGGGATTTGGGACAGCCGGGGTAAAAATGTCGAGTTACGTAGTGGCGATTTCGGGGGCGAGCGGGGCGATCTACGGGGTGCGGCTCCTCGAGTATCTGTTGAAGGAAAAATACAAGGTCTATTTGACTGTTTCCCATGAGGCGCGGTTGATCATTCGGGAGGAGCTCGGATTGGAGTGGGGCGCCCATTTCGAAGAGACTGACGAAATCCTAAAAAAGAAATATGCCGGTGATGATCTTATTTATTGTAATGAGAAGGATATGACGGCGCCGATCGCCAGCGGATCGGTTCCCACGCAAGGGATGATCATCGCCCCTTGTTCGATGAAGACGTTGGCGGCGATTGCGCACGGATTCTCTTCGAACTTAATTGAACGCGCGGCCGACGTTACCCTCAAGGAGCGGCGGCCGCTCCTGCTCATTCCGCGGGAAACCCCCCTCAACCAGGTTCATCTGAGGAATATGTTGATGCTTTCCGAGATGGGGGCCACCCTCATTCCCGCGATGCCGGCCTTCTACAATCATCCCCGATCGATCGACGATATGGTCAACTTTATCGTGGGACGCGCGCTGGATGGGCTGAAGATTGAGAACCGAATCTATCAACGATGGAAGGAATCATGAAAGTGAATTTCTATGGAAGGCTCTTTCTTCTGGTGATCCCGGTTTTATTTCTTCTTTCCTGCGAATCGGGGCCCGAAGTCGCACCGCATGCGGACTGGGCCGATGTCACCCTCCATGCGGTCGGCATCGGGCAGATCCAAGGAGAGTGGTCGCTTTCGGACAGGATCCAAGCGGTGCAAGACGCCAAGGTCGATGCTTACGCAAAACTCGAATCACAAATCATGATGCTGCAGATCGATTCAAAAAAAACGATTTCCGAATTGGTCGCGAAAGACGAGCAGATCGGCAAGAAAATCGCTTCTTTTGTAAGGGGAGCCAGAATCGTTCGGACCGACAACAGAGAGAACGGCGTTGAGATTCTGACCGAGCTCTTCTTGGGAGAGAACTTTAAAGCGACGATCGGTCTTGCCGAGAGAAAGCCGAGACCGGTTCCAAGAGGGAATACACCCGAATCGTCCCGATTCTAAATTGAGGTAAGAAGTGTGGCTGATCGAAAGCGGCTCCTTTTACCGCGACTCAATCTAGAAATCCTTCAGCCCGAAACCCTCTTCTTCCTTGCGGAGGATTCGTCGACCGACGGATCTACCCTGGACTTAATCGCAAAATATTTTCTTACGACGGAATCGCTCATCCGGAAGATCTTTCAGCATCCGAATGTCTGGAAAGCCACGCTCAATTACGTCCGCATGTTTGGAGATTACGCTCAAGAGCCGTGGCTCGCGTCCAAACGAAAAGAGACGGACATGGACGCGATGTCCGAACCGGAGTTCGTGAACTTGTTTCAACAAGTTCAACAGATGAAGGTGTCTGAAAAAATTCAATTGGCACTCAAGGGGAACAAAGAAGCAAGAGCCCTCCTATTAAAGGATTCGAATAAACAAGTCATCCTGGCCGTCCTCAACAGCCCCAGACTGACGGAACAAGAAGTGGAATCGATTGCGCAATCGAAAAATGTGTCGGAGGATATTCTGCGTGTCGTTGCGAACAACCGGAACTGGATGAAGAATTACGGGATTATCGTCGGTCTCGTAAACAATCCCAAAACGCCCGTGGGGCTCTCCCTCGGTTTCATCAAAAACCTCAAACCCAAAGAGCTCAATAATCTCGCGAAAAACAAGGGCGTTCCAGAAGTCATCCGGAGCTCCGCCGGAAAGTTTCTTCAGATGAAGCGAGCGGGGAAATAGTCGATCGGCCTGCTCCCAATCCATTAAAGAAATTTTCCTCTTTCTTGATCGCCTGTCCTGATACGATTTTAAAGTTATCCACTTTTCGGTTAAAATTTCCACTTTCCTTGACAAACGTCAAATACTAAGTATACTTACTATCGTCAAATTGCATGGCGGGATACTTGAGGAATTTGGGGATGCTTCATAAGAATAACGGGAAATACAAAACGAAAGATATCTGCGCGCTGTTTGATATTTCGAAGGCGACGCTGTTCCGCTGGGAAAGCGAAGGACGGATCTCCAACGTGGGGCGGGACTGGAGAAACTGGCGGCTCTACTCCGACCAGAATATCAAGGAAATTAAGAAGATCATCTCTCGCCGTTCCGGCCATTCCAATAAACAGGGATTTTCAAAGAAAGGTTGAGGTGCGGATTCTGATGGAACTTTCTCTCCCCTTTTCCCGTAAAAAAGAGCTCATCGGACTGGACATCGGCTCCGGCGCGATCAAACTGGTCCAGGTGAAAGAGACGAGCAAGGGTTACCAGCTTCAGAAGTTCGGCGTCAAATCGCTCGATTCCGAATTGATCGTCGATGGAACGATTATGGATGCGGGTCGCGTCGTCTCCGTCATCAAGGAGCTTCTGGAGGAGCAGGCGGTCAAAGTAAAAGATGTCGCCGTCTCCGTCTCAGGACATTCAGTGATCGTGAAGAAGATCAGTCTTCCGATGATGACGGAGGAAGAGCTGGAAGAATCGATCAAATGGGAAGCGGAGCAATACATTCCATTTGATATTAACGACGTGAACATCGACTTTCATATTCTTGGAACGGGAGACAATCAGGAATCGAAAGAGCAGATGTCCGTTTTGTTGGTGGCGGTCAAGAAGGACAAACTGACCGAATACACCACCTTGGTGACGGAGGCGGGCCTCAATCCGGTCATCGTCGACGTCGACGCGTTTACCATCGAGAACATGTTCGGCGTGAATTATGATGCGAGGGAAGGGGAGATCGTGGCGCTCGTCAATATCGGCGCCAGCGTGATGAACATCAACATCCTGAAGGGCGGCACCTTCGCCTTCACGCGCGACATTTCCATCGGAGGAAATCGGTACAACGAGACGATTCAGAGAGAGTTCAACGTCAGCTACGAACAGGCCGAGAAAGCAAAGCGGAACGAGCCGGTCGAAGGAATCGATCCACAGGCCCTTTCTTCCATCATCAATAATCTGAACGCGGAAATTTCTTCGGAGGTGATCCGATCGTTCGACTATTTCAAAACGACCTCTACCAATGAAAACATCGACCGCATTGTTCTCAGCGGAGGCGCCTCCAAAATTCCCGATCTGTTGCCCCAGCTCGCGGAAAAATCGGGTGTCCCCGTTGAAATGGCGGACCCCTTTAAAAAGGTGGATATTCCCAAAAAAGTATTCGACCCGGAGTACATCCAGGAGATGGCGCCATTGGCCGCGGTCGGAATGGGCTTGGCGATTCGAAAAATTGGGGATCGATAATCAATGATCAAGATCAATTTACTTCCGACGCAAAAAGCGAAGAAGGGAAAGAAGAAGGTCGAGATCCAATCGCAGCTGATCCTTGCTTCCGGCGTGTTGTCCGTTCTTTTCCTGATCCTCGGATACGGCTGGATTACGCTCAATGAGAGAGTCGACAATCTGACGGCCGAGAAGACAAAACTGACGACGGAATTGGGAGTGCTTAAGACAAAAGTAAAAGAAGTGGAAAATTACGAGAAAGACAAGAAGGCGGTTGAGGAGAAAATCCACATCATCGAGCAGCTCCGTAAAAATCAGTCGATTCCCGTCCTTCTCCTGGATCAAATCAGCCGGAGCCTTCCGGAGAAAGTCTGGTTGGTGAACGTCAATGAGCAGAACGGCGTGATCGACCTGGAGGGGAGGGCCACCACAAACAGCGAAATCGTCGATTTCATCAATAATCTAAAGCGGTCTGCTCTTTTCAAAGATGTGCAGATTCTCGAGTCAAGACAGGGAATGGAAGGGGCCGTTTCCATTTATACATTCAGGCTCAAATGGTCTCTGACATAAAACAATAAGGGGCGGCCGGGCGGCATTATGGCATTGAATCTGGAAAAACTGAAGAACCTCACCAATACCCAAAAGTTTGTCTCTCTCGTTCTCGTCATCGTGATCATCTCCGGGGCGTTTGTTTGGTTTGTCTTTATACCGAAGAGCGGTGAGATCTCCACCCTCAACGGGGAAATCGCAGCGTTGAATAACGACATCAATATTCATCGAATCAAGGTGAAGCGCCTTGATGAACTCATCGCGGAGAATCGACAGCTTCAACTTCAACTGGCTGCTCTAAAAGAGCAGCTTCCCCCGGAGGCGGAGGTTGAAATTCTCTTGAAGCAGGTGTCCGACTTGGGGGGGAGGACCGGCCTTGATTTTAAATTGTGGCGGCCTGCCGAGAAAAAGCCCAGCGCGTCGGGACTCTACGTCGAAATTCCTGTGAATGTGGAAGTGGCCGGAGCATACCATGCGCTCGGCGTCTTCTTCGATAAAATCAGCAAATTGCCTCGGATTATTAATGTGTCGAATATTCGGATGGGGAGCTCCAAGCTGGAACAAAATAAGGTTTTGATCCAGACCAGTTTCTCCGCCACGGCATTTGCTTCTGTTGAAGGGGATCCATGATCAGGAAACAATATCTTTTAAAAAGCGGGATGCTCTTCCTCGTGGCGCTCTTTTTCGGATGCGGAGAGACGGCGCCGCCGGTTGCCTCAAAACCGGCGCCGACGGCGGCGGCGAAGGTTGTGCCGGCGATTCCGGTTGTACCGGCCCTCTCGGCGGAAGAGGTCGTTTCCCCGGAAGACCCCGTCAAGAAAGAGGATCCGATTGCGCTGTTTCAATACAATCCGGAAGGGAGGCGTGATCCATTCAAATCCATCATCATCGCCACCGGAAAGCGGAGCGCCTCGGAGAATCTTCCCCCTCTGCAGCGGAAGGAGCTGTCTGAAATGAAGTTGATCGGCATTGTTTGGGGAGGGTTTGGACACGGCGCCGTCATCCAGACGCAGGATGGAAAGGGATATCCCGTCCGAAAGGGAACCCGGATTGGGATGAACAACGGCGTGATCAGCCGAATTACAAACAAAGAAGTGGTGATTGAAGAAAAATACCTCGACATCTTTGGTGAGACCAAGGTGAGGAATGTTGTGATGGAACTTCATCCCCAAAAGGAGGGGCTAGAATGATCGGGCAGAACAGATTTGTTTTCGTGATTGCATTCCTAATATTGACCCAATCCTGTTCTCCGAAGGCCTCTCAGGTGATGACACAACCCTCATCCCCAAAGGAAATCGTCGATATCCGCGTCGTTTCAGAGTCCGAGAAGACCCAAGTGGTCGTGGAAGGCCAGCAACCGATGATTTATACGACCTTTCATTTGACCGATCCTTATCGTCTGATTGTGGATATGGCGGGGGTGAGTCTTGGAAAATTTACGGAAAAGATCGATGTCAATCAAGGGGGGGTCCGCTCGATTCTCCCCGTGTCGGGGGATGGAAATCAGGTCGGACGCCTTGAAATCGAGGTGGATGAATCTGTCGAGACGAATGTGAGGACGGAAGGGACCAATCTCATCGTCGAAGCGGCTCATCCGGCGTCGAAACCGGCTGAACCGGTCGTGGAGAAACCGGTGGAACCGATCCTTGCGTTCACCGAGGAGCCCAAGCCGGTCCTTCCTCCGCCGATCAAGGAGGAGAGAAATCTCTCTCCAGCGAAGATCGTCAAGTCGGTCCGGTTCGATCGGAAGGAAGATCTCCAGTTGGTGATCACCTTAGATGGACAGCCTTCGCCGAACGTTTTCCTTCTCGATCCGAAGCGTCTCGTAATCGATCTTCCCGATGTAAAAATGGCTTCGAAAATAAAGACCCTCCCGGTAAAGGACCACGCCGTCAAACAGGCTCGAATCGGCGTTCATTCAGACAAGGTGCGGCTCGTCCTTGATTTGAATGCGCCGGTTGTCTACTCGCTGCAACAAGCCGGCCCCCAACTGCGCGTTCATTTAAAAGATGCTTCCGAGGCCGCTTCCTCGTCCAAGACAGAAGAGCCTGCAAATTCTTCTGTGCCGGAGGATGTCTCCGCGGCCCCTGCAACAGCGGTCATCGTTCCTCCGGTTGTTCCGATGCCTGAGGCGGCTGTTCCTAATATGGAAGTGGCCGCTCTGGTCGATCCTTCCGTCGATATGACGGAGAGTACTGAGGTGGCGGCGGCACCGGCGTCGGCGCCGATTATCGATACGAAGGCGGTGGAAAAGCCTTCTCTGGAGGCTCCCAAAATGGAGGCTCCGGCGGAACGGGTGGCCGATAAGGCGGATATCATCCTTGAAAATGGGGAGGTGTCTGAAGAGCCTAAGAAAAGCGCAGAAACCGGATCGGTCACTCCTCCCAAATATGTGGGGAGGAGAATTTCTCTCGACTTTCAGGATGCCGATCTCGCCAATGTCATCCGACTGATCGCGGATGTCAGCAACCTGAACATCGTTCTCGGAGAAGATGTAAAGGGAAAAGTGACATTGAAATTAATCAATGTCCCCTGGGACCAGGCGCTCGACATCATCCTGAGGATGAACAGTTTCGGCCAAATCCGCGAAGGGAATATCATTCGGATCGCCACCTTGTCTAATATTGCGCAACAGCAAGACGAAGAGGCCCGCGCCAAAGAGACCAAGATCAAGGCGGAGGACCTCCAGACGCGAATTATCTATGTGAACTACGGAAAGGCGGCCGATCTCGTCGATTCCCTCAGAAAGCTTCTCTCGACACGAGGAGATATCACTGTCGATGGCCGAACGAATGCGCTGATTGTGAAAGATATCGAAAAAAATCTCGATGAGGTTGCCCGGCTTGTCAAGACGATCGATACACAAACCCCTCAGGTGGTCATCGAAGCGCGGATTGTTCAGGTGTCGCCAACTTTCAACAGAAGCCTTGGAATTCAGTGGGGCGCTTCCACCCAAACCGTCTCCGGCGGAAATATCATCGGTTTGCGTGGGGGAGGCGGGGGGCCGGGGGCCATCTTCGGCACGCCGGATCCATCCTTTGCGGTCAACCTTCCGTCCGCCCAAAATTTCGGAGGTCTTGGATTTTCGTTCGGCCGGTTTACCGATAACCCGATTAATCTCGATCTTCGACTCTCGGCCGGAGAATCACAGGGGTTGACGCGGGTCGTCTCGACGCCGAAGGTGTCGGTCTTAAACAATCAGGAGGCGAAAATCGAGCAGGGCGAGTCGATCCCCTTTTCGACCACCTCCCAGGCCGGAACTCAAACCACCTTTGTCGATGCAAACCTCACCCTTCTAGTCACCCCGCATATTTCTTCGGATGGAGGGATTATGATGAAAATCAAGGTGACCAAGAATGCTCCCGGCGAGACCCGGTTCGGCGCATCCGGCCCGAGTATTCTCAAGAAGGAAGCGACCACGAATGTACTTGTAAAAGATGGGGAGACAACCGTCATCGGCGGTATTTATGAGACCACGAAGAGCGATTCGATCAACGGAATCCCCTATCTGATGGATATCCCATTCCTGGGATGGCTTTTCAAAACGACGACGAAGCGGGAAGATACTTCTGAGCTTTTGGTCTTCTTGACCCCCAGGATTTTAAAATAGCTTGATCTGAGTGATTTAGATCGGTAAGTTGTATGGATGAAGAATATCGTGTTGCTCGGGTTTATGGGGACTGGGAAGAGCGCGGTCGGAAGGCGATTGGCGACGGCGTTCCACTATCAGTTCATCGATACGGATCAAGTGATCGAGGAAAAGACCCATAAACGGGTTGCCGAGATTTTCTCCGAGCAAGGAGAGGAAACGTTCCGGCGGCTGGAATCGGAAGCAGTTTTCGATCTGGCGGAACGGACCGGTTGTGTGATTTCAACCGGAGGAGGGATCGTCCTCGATTCAAAAAATCTTGATTTGCTTCAAAAGAATGGTATTCTCGTCCTCCTGCGGTGCCGTCCGGAAGTTATTTTCAAAAGGGTCCAAAAGCGAGCAGGCCAACGGCCACTTTTACAGAAGGCCGATCCGCTGGCAGAGATCAAACGGCTCCTGGCGGAACGGGAGCCATTTTATCGGAGAGCCGACATTACTTTGGACACCTCCGATATGAATTTGGATGATGTTGTTCAACAGATTAAGAGAAAGGTCTTGGAGATTGAAGGTCGAGAAAGTACGGCTTAGTTTGGGCGCAAACAGTTATGATGTCGTCATCGGAACCGGGGTCAGGAATCGGTTGGGTCCGTATCTGAGAGCCCTTTCGTTGGGGGAAAAAGTGGCGGTGGTCACCAATCCGGCCATTGATCGTCTCTACGGCGCCGGCATCCGAAGAAGCCTCCAGGCCGCTCGCTTCGTTCCAAAGACGATTCGAATCCGGGACGGAGAGCGGTATAAGAATCTGACGGAGATCGAGCGGATTTACGACCAATTGATTCTTCATCGATTCGAGCGGGGATCGACACTCGTCGCGTTAGGCGGAGGGGTGATCGGGGACATGGCCGGTTTTGCGGCGGCGACATTCCTTCGCGGCATTCCATTCGTTCAGGTTCCGACCACGGTGGTGGCGCAGGTTGATGCGAGCATCGGCGGGAAGACCGGCGTCGATCACCCTCGCGGAAAGAATTTGATCGGCGCTTTTCATCAGCCGAAGCTGGTCTGCGTCGATCCGGGCGTGCTTGGAACCTTGCCCCGGCGGGAGTTCATCGCGGGACTGGCGGAGGTCGTCAAGTACGGGGTCATCATGGACGCCGCATTTTTTAAATATCTTGAAGAGAATGCAGCGGCGATTCTGGCGATGGATTCTAAAAAACTCTTTCACTGCATTAAAAGGTCGGCGGCGCTGAAGGCGAAGGTCGTGTCGGCCGACGAACGGGAATCGGGGCTGAGAAAAATCTTAAATTATGGCCATACGCTTGGACATGCCGTTGAGACATTAACCGGCTACCGAAAGTATAAACACGGCGAAGCGGTCGCCATTGGGATGGCCTCGGCGGCCAAACTCTCCTACCGGCTCGGCCTGACGGATTGGCAGACGGTTCAACGACAAATTTCGCTCTTACGGACGTTTCACCTTCCGACCGAGTTGCCTAAATTAGACCCCGGAAGTATACTTGAGACCATGGAAAGGGACAAAAAAGTGGCCGGTGGAGAAATCTTTTTTGTCTTGCCGGAAAAAATTGGCGTGATCGGGATCGTCCCGGTCGACCGAAAGGTTTTGAAAGCGTTTTTGAGCGCGTAGAAATGAGGTGAAGTCAATCGTGAGGTATATCCAAATGAGAAGACAAGCGGCTTCAGTCCTTTTACTCTCCTTGATCTTATTCGTTTCGGGGTGTGGCGGCGATGCAAAAGCGCCATTTGATGCTACAGTAACCGGACCGGAAGACGACGATTTTACGGTTAGTGGTGCTGCGGCGCCTTCCATCGTATTGCCACTTGAGTTTCAAGTGAGAGATGTTTCCGGGACCGTTGCGCTGCCCGATGTAGAGATTGAGCTATTTGCGGGAGGGGGGGGGATTCTGACCGACATTGACGGAAATCCATTGGATCCCAATAACCCGACTTATTTTAAAACAAAAACGGACGATCGCGGTTTAACCCGTACCGCTTTCCTTATTTCACTTCCAGGCTGCGGAGCTGAAAGCGTTGTTATGACGGGGTCGGTGACAGCAACCGTCGGGTCTGCAGCTGCATTGTGGACAGGAACATTCACGATTGAAGAGTGTTAAATGACATTGAATTGACGAGCCGGAGCGTCATTTTGGACCTTAATGATGTTTTAATTCCTGATATCAGCATACGGTGATCTTTCCGGGTTCCAGCCCATTGAAAGGTTCTAATTGATTGTCCCCCCATCAAGCAAACTCACTTCTGTTAATTAACATTCCCCTCCCCTGATTGTTGTCAAACGATCCGCAACTAATTTGAGCGACAATCTTTTTAGATCGTCCTGTTCACAAGAGCGGTTCTCTTCATAAACATAAATAGAACCGGTTTGCCTTGACAGTCTCCAAGCTTCTGTTAAACTCTAAAGCACGTAATACTCCCTCGGTATTGGACGGCATCGGATAAGAATCTTTCTCGGAGTGAGCGCGATGTTTTTTCCTCATATGAAAAAAACAATGTCCGCAATGGCTTTGTGCGGACTCGTCGGTTTTTTTATCTTGGGATGCACTGAGGAGACGCAAGCGCCGAAAGGCCGGGCGATCACCCCTCTCCATACCCCTTCGCAGGGAGCACAAGCGGCCAGCTCCAATGTGGTGTCGATACAGGCGGGCATTGCCGTTACGGACGTCATGGTCTCATTAGGGGAGATTGCAGCCGGAGACGGTTTAGGCATCGGTAAGCCGATCAACCCCGTCACCAAGACGAATCATGACTATTATAAAATGGTGACCTTGAGCCATAAGGTTGCTCGAACTCCGGTCGTGCAAAAGGTCCGTCGTATGTTGAAGACGGCAAACGCGCCGGCTCCGATTGCGAGTGCAACGACCCCCTGTGTGGACGGGGGAACCATGGACCTCAGCGGGACGTTCGACAGCAGCACCGGAAATTACGAACTGGACTTCGATTTCACCGATTGCAGAGAAGACAGCTCACAAATGAACGGGCCGTTCCACGTCTCCGCGACCGCGAGCGGAAGCGGCAGTGTCGCGAATGCCTTGATGACATTGACCTTCGGCGATGAGGATGGAGATTTTTCGATCCAAGACTACGGAAAAACCGATACCAATCCATATGCGACTTTAAAAGGGATTATCACCTCATCGTTGACGCTCACGGAGGATCTTAGTACAACGTCCGGCACGGCCGGCACGATTGTCCTGGCCGCAGAGGGAAATATCTCATTTAACGATTTTATCAATTTAACTGAGATTGGATTTCAAGGTTTTACCAATGAAATAAGATATGATGAAGCGACGGGCCGATTTGATGAAGTACTCAACGGGGTCATGACGGAAACCAAAACAAACGGAAGAAATGCAACGGTCATTACGACATTTACCGATGTCATCACAAGCGTGATTGAAACGGAGGCAGGAGGCGATACAACGACAGAGGTGGCCTACTCCGGAACGCTGACCCTTTTCATTAATCCCGATTCCGACTGTATGACTCAAGGAACATTTAATATTGAAACTCCGACCCCGATCCGGACGGTGAATGGCGCCTGTCCGGTTGCCGGTCGGGTCGTGATCAATGAGGATGCCCTGATCCAATTTAATGCCGACCAAAGTGTCGATGTCTCCATCACCGGGGGAAGTTCAAGCCAGCATACCGACTGTACCGATATTTTCGAGATGTGTGAAGTGGACGATCTGAACGATAATAGCGAGATTGTATCGGTTGCCTCAGGAGCGACGGTCGGCGTCGAAGGTGAAAACGTTCTGGTCACATTGATCTGGGAGGATGATACTGTGGATCAGAGCGACATCGATTTACATGTCGGTTATTATGCCGATCCGTTTCCGACGAGTGGTCCGGCGACTGCGACAGTGGCTTTTCATAATACGGGAACAACCTTCGGAACCGCCAGTGCCATACTGGACCTTGACGATACCGATGGCCAGGGACCGGAACATGTGACCGTTTTCGGGCTGCCGGTCGGGCGCTATGTCATTGCCGTAAACAGTTTTTCACTTTCCGGATCAGCGAGCGCCACGGTTACGGTGTCGGTCAAAATAGGCGATTTCGTATACCTTTATCCGAATCACACTTTTACAACCTCCGACGGAGACGGTACAGATCCAGACAGTTGGCATCGTGTCACCGACCTGCAATGCACCTCCTCAGGATGTAGTTTGGTTCCCCCCGATCTGAGCCTACAGGTTCATAGTACCGAGGGTGAATTTAAACCAGGGATCAGACGTGTAAAGTAAAGAGATAGACTGTGTGTCTGAGATTCTTGTCCAGCCGAGGGCCTACTTCCTTTAATCGAGAAAAGCCGCCTTACCATCGGTCACAGACGGCTCTTTTTTAGTTGAACCAAGCCATTTCCCCCTGAAATTCCCTTCTGATGATACTATTGCACACCTCTTTCTCCGCAGACTTTGCTTGAATTTTCTGCGTGATTTGATATACTCCACCCATCTTTTATCCTCGGAGATGGACATCTTGAAGAATCTGCTTCGAAAGATTACCGTTAAGACAATCCCCGTCTATATTCTGATGGCCGCCTTGATTTATTTCGCCCGGCCCAAACTGAGCTTCTTCCTGGTAGGGCTCCCGTTGATCCTGGGGGGGGAAGCATTGCGCCTCTGGGCGGCGGGACACCTCAGCAAGAATCGGGAGGTGACGACCACCGGGCCGTATGCCCACGTGAAGAATCCCCTTTATCTCGGCACCTTTTTGATTATGATTGGATTTTGCCTTTTAGCGAGCCAATGGATTATTCTAGGGGTAGGCCTCCTTGCTTTTTTCTCTTACTACGTCCCATTCAAGAAGAAGGCGGAATCGGACCGGTTGCGGGAAATTTTCGGTTTGGCTTGGGACGAATACGATCGAAGCGTGCCCGATTACGTTCCGCGCCTGACCCCTTACGAAAAGCGGGGGAAACATGAATGGGAGTGGTCCCGCGTCGTTTCGAACAGCGAACATGAGACCGCCGTCGTCACCGCATTGGGCGTTTTGATCTTATCGATGCGGTTCTTTTTCTAGAGGGACTTCAAATCGAATTAGAGCGGGGCTCATTCCAACAATACCGGCAGGGGACGATCCGGGAGGGTTATCCCTGGAAGCCCGATATTTTTATCTTGAAGAAAGACAATAAATACATTGTCGTGAAGGATTACGCGGCGAAGTCGTTCGTCTTCCGGTTTTTCGTCGGGATGGTCTCAAACAGGCGGGAGGCGACGATCTACCGCAAGCTCCAGGGGCTTCACGGGATCCCGGAATACCTCGGGTCGATCGATCGTTACGCCATTGCGGTCTCGTACGTTCCCGGCCGGAACGCTTCCGAGCTCAAGCCGGGAGAGCTTACCCCTGATTTTTTTGCGCGGCTGCGGAGTCTGATCGATGCCGTCCATGCGCGCGGGGTCGTCTTGTGCGACCTTCGAAATATCAAGAATGTCATCGTCGGGGATGATGGGGAGCCATACCTCATCGACTTTGCGACCGCCTTTCAAAAAGGGGGAAGGTTTAATTTTATAAAAAACGGTCTTCATCGAATTTTTTATCAAGATGACCTTTTAGGAATTGCAAAACTGAAACGGAACCGTGCGCCTCACTTATTAACCAAAGAGGAAGAGATCGCCTTGGAGAAGGGGGTTTTTCTCCAACGGCAGGCGATTTTCATTAAACACTGGGGGCGGCCGCTTCTACAAAAAATATTCGGTTTTAGGAGAATCCATGGGAAGAATCAGAAGAGCCATACTGAGCGTTTACGATAAAGAGGGAATCGTCGATTTCGCCCAAGGACTTCAGTCCCTCGGGGTGGAGATCCTTTCGACGGGAGGGACCTACAAGCTCCTTAAAGAGAAGGGGATCCAGGTCAAAGAGGTCTCCGAGCATACCGGCTTTCCCGAAATGTTGGACGGCCGGGTGAAGACCCTTCATCCGAAGATTCACGGCGGCATTTTGGGGAGGCGGGATGATCCGAAACACCTGGAACAGATGAAGACTCAGGGAATCGAGCCGATCGATTTGGTGGCAGTGAACCTCTATCCTTTCAAGGCGACGATCGCGAAGCCGAACGTCACGCTGGAAGAGGCGATCGAGAACATCGATATCGGCGGGCCGACGATGCTCCGCTCCGCCGCGAAGAACTACAAAGATGTCGCCGTCATTATCGACCCCAAGGATTACGCCGCGGTCTTGGATGAAATGAAGCGCTCCGGCGGGGAGATCTCCGAGGCGAAACGATACGATCTGGCGAAGAAGGTCTTCTTCACTACCTCCGATTACGACCGGACAATTTCTTCCTATCTCGAAGGCCGGGAGGGGAAGGCAGAACGCTTTCCCGATCACCTTGTTCTTCAGTTCGAGAAGGTTCAATCGCTTCGATACGGCGAGAATCCGCACCAGCAGGCGGCGTTTTACCGGGAGCCCCAATTGACCGAAGGGGGCGTCGCCGCCGCGAAGCAGATCTGGGGAAAGGAGATGTCGTACAACAATTTCCTCGACACCCACTCCGCCTTCGAGCTGGTCAAGGAGTTTAAGGAGCCGGCCGCCGTCATCATCAAACACAACAACCCCTGCGGCGTCGCCACCGGCGCCACATTGGTCGAAGCGTACAAGAAGGCCAAAGCGACCGATCCGGTCTCCGCCTTCGGCGGGGTCGCCGCCTTCAACCGGCCGCTCGATGCCGAAACCGCCCAAGAAATCACCACCACCTTCATGGAAGTGATCATCGCCCCGACGATCGATCCGGCCGCCGCGACCCTCTTTCAAAAGAAAAAAGACCTTCGTGTCCTGGAGGCCGGAAGCAAATCGATCAACGCAACAAATGCCGGGCGGCTCGATTTCAGACGGATCGGCGGCGGACTGCTTGTTCAGGACACCGACAGCGCCATGATTCATGATCCGAAGGAGCTGAAAATCGTCAGCAAACGCCCGCCGACACAGGAAGAGATCGAAGCGATGCTTTTTGCCTGGAAGGTCTGCAAACATGTCAAATCGAACGCCATCATCTTTGCGCGCCCGGGGCAGACGGTCGGAATCGGCGCAGGGCAGATGAGCCGGGTCGACTCGGTGAAGCTTGCAACGATAAAAGCCCAAATGCCGGTTTCCGGCTGCGTGATGGCCTCCGACGCCTTCTTCCCGTTCCGGGACGGGATCGACGCCGCCGCCCAGGTCGGCATCACCGCGGTGATCCAGCCGGGGGGATCGATCCGGGATCAAGAGATCATCCAGGCGGTCGACGAGCAGAACCTGGCGATGGTTCTCACCGGCTTTAGACATTTCAGACATTGATGGATCGGGACCGGGAGGTCCGTCCCTCCCACCGGACCTTCTTTGTGGGAGGGCTCTCTTGAGCCCGAAGCAACGACATGAAGATCTTAGTCATTGGAGCGGGGGGGCGCGAGCACGCCCTGGTTTGGAAGATCGCGCAGAGCCCTCGGGTTCGCGAGCTCTACTGTGCGCCGGGGAATCCGGGAATCGAGACCCTCGCAAAGATCGTCCCCATCGCCGTCGATGAAATCGAAAAACTTCTCGCCTTTGCCAAAGAGAAACGGATCGATCTGACCGTGGTCGGTCCCGAGCTCCCCCTTTCGCTGGGGATCGTCGACCGGTTTGAAGCCGAAGGGCTTCGGATTTTCGGCCCGCATCGCGCCGCCGCGCAGATCGAAACGAGCAAGGTCTTCTCCAAAACCCTCATGCAGAAATATCAGATCCCGACCGCCGACGCCGAGGTGGTGACGCTCGAGCGGGCCTACGAGATGCTTCCCCATCTACCAATGCCGATCGTCCTCAAGGTGGAAGGGCTGGCTGCCGGGAAGGGGGTTGTGATCGCCCGCGATCAGAAAGAGGCGAAGGAAGGGCTCGATGGGTTTAGGGCGATGGGAGAAGCGGCGGGACGGATTATTTTGGAGCGGTTTCTCGAAGGGGTCGAAGCGACCTTCTTCGTCATCACCGATGGGGAGAAGGCCTTGCCGCTCGCCTCGGCGCAGGATCACAAGCGGGTCTTCGATGAAGACCGCGGCCCCAACACCGGCGGGATGGGGGCGATCTCTCCCACGCCCCGAATCACCCCGAAGCTCGAATTGATGATCATGGAGCGGATCATCCATCCGACCTTGCGGGGGCTTGCGGTGGAAGGGACTCCCTATCGCGGCGTCCTTTATGCCGGATTGATGTTGACCTCTTCCGGACCGCACGTCCTGGAGTTCAATGCCCGGTGGGGGGATCCGGAGACGCAGGCGGTGTTGCCGCGGTTGAAGAGCGATTGGGTCGATGTCATGGAGGCGGCGCTCGATCATCGCCTTGATCAAACCCGGCTCGAATGGCGGGAAGAATCTTCCGTCTGCGTGGTATTGGCTTCCGAAGGTTATCCCGGAACATATCGAAAAGGGGAGGTCATCTCGGGCCTCGATCAGATCGACCTTCCCGACACCTTCGTTTTTCACGCCGGAACCGGGCGACAGGGGGAAGCGTGGGTGACGCAGGGGGGAAGGGTGTTGGGGGTGACCGCCCTCGGCCAGAGCGTCGCGGAGGCCCGCCGCCGGGCCTATCAAGCGGTCGAGCGAATTTCCTTTCGCGGGATGCATTACCGGCGGGATATCGGTGCGTCGGCGGTGTAGATTCTTGATGCCTTCCTTGTCGGGCGGGAAGTGAAGGTAAAGCCGGATTCGACCATTAGAACCCGGCCTGGTTTTCAACTGAAATAATCCAAAATCCTGCCGAATAGAATCGGTGAATGATACTACTTTTTTGTAATCAGCGGCTTCTTATCCCCCTCCGTTCCCCTCATCTTAAATAATGGATAAAGAAAAAACCGTCTGACCAAAGGACGAAGACTGCTGAAGATCAAAGCATAAGCGCCTGTCAGCCAACCGGCGACGATCAATACAAGAAGACCCACCAGGAGACGTTCTCCCAAAACCCATTCCTCCGGGTAGTTTTGCGCCCCCACCGCTTCGACAAGGCTGCTAAAGAGAAAAGAGAGGGTCAGAAAGAGGAGGGTCGTCCAAGGTAATTTCTTTTGTTGCATGGCAAATTTCTCCTGTCGAGTGAGAACCTAAAAGCCGCTCGCCTGTTGTTTGATATCCGCTTGTTCTTTGACGTCGAGAGGATGAAGGAAATCTCGAATCGAGACCATCCCGATGATCTTTCCGTTTCGGGTCACCCCGATGTGACGGATCTTCTTTTGCTCCATCAAATCGTTGGCATCGAGCACCGACCGATCCGCCTCGATGGTAATCAGAGGAGAGGTCATGACGGTTCGTACCGTGGTTGCGGCCGGATCGATTCCCTTTGCGACCACTTTTCGAATGATATCGACTTCTGTGATAATCCCGGTATAGTTCCCCTCTTGGGTCACCAGGAGACTCCCAATTTGGTTCCGGGCCATCTCCTCCGCCGCGCTTCGGACATTTTTCTCAGATCCGATCGAATAGATTTTCGTCGACATTAACTTTTCTATCGTAGGCAACATAGGCGCTATCCCTCATCATGGAACAAGCCTCCTTCGGCCTTTCAGGGATAGACCAAAGAGAGCCTGTCAAATCGCTAAATTCAATTCATTCAATATGTATAAAACAGCAAAATCGATGCCACCCGCGAGAAGCACGAGGACCATTGAAGTAAAGTAAAACCGCCGTTGATTCTCAGTAAGGTGGGAAAAAGAGGACCATTATTCAGGGGGGAAATAGTGTAGATTTTATACATCCCAACGCATTCACTGATGCCGGGGGTTCGACCTTGCCTGAGGTTTGTTCCATCTCCCGTCTGGACAGTGAGAATTCCAAGGACATCACCACACTTCATTCTTGACTCTAAGGCATACTCGACTTCTCGTTAAAGCTGCCGAAGTCTCCTCTCAAGTGCTTTGCGAGGAACGACCGAGAGGACTTCGATCATTTTTCCTGAGATCCGATAAACGATACGAAAGTCGCCGGAGCGAAGCCGGAGAAGCGGAGGGCGAAACCCTCGAAGAATTTTTATTTCGTTTTTGCCTCTGGGAAGGGGATTTGTTTCGAGAACCTTCATTTTGGTGAGAAGCTGAAGGCGAACCGAAGGCTCCAGCGCATTCAGCTCTTTCTGGGCGCCTTTTAAGATTTGAACTTCATACTTTTTTCCCAATCGCCCGCTCCGTGGCCTCAATCATCTCATTCAGGCTCACTGCACCTTTTGACTGATAGTCTTTTGCCCTTGCCTTCAGGCGCTTCTCCATCAGCTTCGTCAAAATATAATCTTCCAGATCGTCTTCGCTGAAGGCTTGGATCAAAGCGGCCGGTTTGCCTTTAACGGTGACAATGAGGTCTTCTTTGCCGGCTTGTTTGAGGACTTTGGCTGTGTTGATATTCAATTCTCTGGAGTTGATCATTTTCATTTAAAATCTCCGCAGGCTTTTTACACTACAATACAAGAGGGGTGTCGATGTGTCAAGTAAGGGACCAGGACCAGCCCGAGTGTCCTGTAGCAAAAGCGTAGGTATGGTTTACTTTAACCGACCTCTTTCACCCAAGGGAGAAGATGGATAGCGATTTTCTCCCCAGCCATTTCATAATCATATCATCGTTGCGAAAACAGACACATTTGTGGTATGGGTAGAAAATCACGGATCGGGTGGGTCGGTATTGAACAGGGTAAAGGGAGGGAACAATGAAGAAAATCTGGATCGCTTTGATACTTTTAAGCGTGGTCGGTTGCAGCGCCGTTCGCTCTCAGACGATGCCGATTGCAAAAGAGAGCGCGTCGGCCGGAGAGGGGCAGTCGGTCACCTTCAAAGGAAAGGCGTTGGCGCTGGAGGGAACGGGGATTAAGGTCGGCGATCGTCTGCCGGCGGCCGTCTTGGCCGCGAATGATCTCTCGCCGGTCAATTTGGCGGAGACCGGCGGGAAGGTCCGGATCATCAGCGTGGTCCCCTCGCTCGATACGCCGGTCTGCGAGGAGCAGACGCACGCCTTGAGCGAACGAAACGGGGGGCTCGACAAGGAGGTTCAGCTGATCACCGTCAGCATGGATCTTCCCTTCGCCCAGAAGCGGTTCTCCAAGGAGGCGAAGATCGGAAATGTCCTCTTCCTCTCCGATTATAAGGGAGCCGAGTTTGGAAGGAGTTATGGATTGTTGATCCAGCCGCTCCATCTCCTCTCCCGCGCGGTGCTCGTCGTCGACAAGGAAAATGTCGTCCGGCATCTGCAAGTGGTCCCGGAGATCACCGAGCTTCCCGATTTGGAAGCGGCGATGCAGGCGGCAAAGGGGTTATTGTAGGGGCGGGTTTGAGACCCGCCCCTACAAATCCCGCCCTGTCCAAATTGGAAAGGGAGATCCTGCGCCCAGTCGGGGGTCGTCTCTCCAGTTGACACTCTTCTTTTGGCTATGTTAATTTGGCCCTATTCATTTTTAACAGGAGATTTTCATGAGCGAGAAGTGGTCGGTCCTCATTTTGATGGGAAGCGATTCCGATTGGGAAGTCATGCAAGAGGCGGCGAAGATGCTGAAGGAGTTCGAGGTCGGTTACGAGATGACTGTCTCTTCCGCCCATCGGTCTCCTGAACGAACCAGAAGGCTCATCCATGAAGCCGAGGAGCGGGGGGTTCAGGTGATCATCGCCGGGGCGGGGGGCGCCGCGCATTTGGCCGGGGTGATCGCCGCCGAAACGATCCTTCCGGTGATCGGCGTCCCCATCACCTCCGTGCTCAACGGACTCGATTCGCTCCTCTCCACGGTCCAGATGCCGGGCGGGATTCCGGTGGCCTCGATGGCGATCGGCAAGGCCGGCGCAAAGAACGCGGGGATTTTTGCCGCGCAGATCGTCGCGAGGCGTTCTCCTGAAACGGCCAAACGTCTACTCGCCTATAAAAAGTCCCTTGCCGAAGAAATGGAAGCAAAGGGGAAGCGGCTCCATGAAAAAGGTCATTCCGATTGATCCTGATGATCCCGATTCCTCTCTCCTCTCCGATGCGGCCGCGCTGATCCGAAAAGGGGGCGTGGTTGCGATTCCGACCGATACCTTTTACGGCCTGGCGGCCAATCCCTTTGATTCACAGGTGGTCTCCCGCCTCTTCGATATAAAAGGGCGCGACGCTTCGAAACCGATCCTTCTTCTCATCTCCAGGTTGGAGATGCTTCCGTCCCTCGTGGAAGAAATTTCCCCCCTCGCTGAAAAGGTGATGGCCCGTTTTTGGCCCGGTCCGCTGACCCTTATTTTCAAAGCATCGAAGCGCCTTCCCGATCTTTTGACCGGCGGAACGGGGACCATCGGAATCCGCTTTCCGAAGGCGGTCCTGCCGGTCCACTTGATCGATCGGGTCGGGTTTCCGATCACCGCGACGAGCGCCAATCGATCCGGCGAGCCCTCTCCCGCGTCGGCGCAAGAGGTGGCGCGGGCGCTCGGGGCTTCGCTCGACGGCATTCTGGACGGCGGGCCCTGTTCCACGCTTCCTTCCACCGTTTTAGATGTCACCACTTCCGAACCGAATCTTCTGCGGGAGGGAAGGGTCTCCGCGGAAGAGCTGGCCCCCTTCATCGCAAAGGAATAACATTGCGCTACTTTTTGGATCGGGTGAATCTCACGACCAAGCTGGTCTTGATGATGCTCCTCTTGACCCTCCTCTCCTTGATGGCTTCGTATGTTTATAACGTCCGGAGCGAGAAAGAGTTTATTCGGAAGGTCGAGGACAATATCGGCGATTTGTCGACCGCCATCAAGATCAGCGTCGAAGAGCTGACCAGCACGGCGCGGACCGACGAGGCGCGCCTGGCCGATTACGTGGGGCGTCTGAAAAACCAAGGGGTCAAAGAGCTTTCCATCATCAGCAACGAGCGGGAGGTGATCGCCAGCTCCAATCCCAAACGGGTGGGGGCGAGAATTATCACCAAAGTCGATCCGAAGCACAAGGATCTCTTCATCACGGCGAAGATCGGGGAAGAGCCGGAAGCGGCGGGTCCCCACCGGGAGTATAATCTCCTTGTCCCGATCGTGGTCGACGGGGAGCGGATGGGTTTCGTCCATGTCGACATGCGCCTCGAAGACTACTCCCAGTTCTTGAAAGACAATCATCGCCGCCGGTTGGTCACGACCTTTTTCATCTTCACGGTCGGGATCGGCCTCTCCTTTTTCCTCTCCGTAAAGTACACCCAGCCGATCGATGAGGTCGTTCAGGCGGCCAAGAAGATCGCATCGGGAGATCTGTCGAAAACCTTGCCGGAGCAGCGCCACGATGAGATCGGGGAGCTGACGAAGAGCTTTAATGAAATGGTGGATAAGCTCCGTCGGCAGCGGGAGCTGGAGGAGCGGCTTCGGCAGGCGGAGCAGCTCTCGGCCCTGGGGCAGATGGCGTCGGGAATCGCGCATGAGATCCGAAACCCGCTCAACCTGATCAATCTCAGCATCGATCATCTGAAAGCCCAGTTCCCGAACTGGGATGCAGTGAAACAGAAAGAGGCGGAGGAGATCATCTCCAACGTCAAGGTGGAGATTTATCGTCTTAACCAGATGATCGAGAATTTCTTGATGTATGGAAAGCCCCTTCGGCTTCATTTTGCCGAGGTCTCGATCGATGCGCTGCTGCAGGAGGTCCTCCGGCTGGCCCGGCACAAAGCCGGGGAGCAGAAGATCGAGTTCATTCTCGATGCCGACCCTTCCGTCCCGAAAGTCACGGCCGATCCGGAACAGCTGAAGACCTGTATGATCAATATCATTTTAAACGCCATCCAAGCGATGCCGCACGGAGGAAAGTTGGAAATCCAACTCCGCGCGGATCCTTCCATGCGGAACGTGGCCGACGGAGAACCTTCTCGCGGGAGCCTGGTTCTTACTTTCCGGGATACCGGGGTCGGCATCGACGAGGAGGATTTAGCGATGATCTTCGAACCCTATTTTACGACTAAAAAATTGGGAATCGGCCTGGGACTGGCGATTACCAAACGGATTATTCAAGTGCACGGCGGGAACATAGATGTCCAGAGTGAGCTTGAACAGGGGACCCGGGTGACGATTCATCTGCCGGTCCGAAGGAGGTCCATTTGAAAAAAGGGCAGATCCTGGTCGTCGATGACGAGAAGTCTCAGCGCGAGATCTTAAAGGTCATCCTCAAAACGGAAGGGTATGGCGTGCAGGCCGCGGGGAGCGCGACCGAAGCGCTCCGGATGGCGGAGGAGGAGTCGTTTGATCTTGTCTTAAGCGATCTGAAGATGCCCGATAACGACGGGCTCTTCATCCTCGATCGTCTCTTCAAAATCAATCCGGCCGTCTGCATCATCATCATGACGGCGCACGGGACGATCGACTCCGCCGTCGAGGCGATCAAGAAGGGGGCTTTTGATTATCTGACCAAGCCGCTCGACCGGGAGGAGCTCCTTATTTCGGTCGCGAGGGCTTTCGAAAAGCTGAACCTGGTCCATCAGAACAAGATGCTGCAGGAGCAGCTTTCGGAGCGATTCGGCCTCTCCAACATGATCGGCAATCATGTCAAAATGCAGGAGATTTTCAAAACGGTCCGGAAAATCGCAAACAGCACCGCGACGGTGTTGATCTTCGGGGAAAGCGGAACGGGAAAGGAGCTGATCGCGCGGGCGATCCACTACAACAGCATTCGGGGAGACAAGCCGTTCCTGGCGATCAATTGCGCGGCGATTCCCGATACCCTGATCGAGAGCGAGCTGTTCGGCTACGAAAAGGGGGCTTTCACCGGCGCCACCGGGCGAGGCATCGGACTGTTCGAGGCGGCCGACGGCGGGTCGCTTTTTCTCGATGAGGTCGGAGATCTCTCCTTGACGATGCAGGCCAAGATTCTCCGGACGATCCAGCAGCGGGAGATTCGACGGATCGGCGGAAGGGAAGAGATTAAGATCGATGTGCGGGTGATCGCGGCGACCAATAAGAACTTGGAGGCCGAGATCCAGGAGGGAAGTTTCCGAGAAGATCTTTTTTATCGGTTGAATGTGATCTCTATCGGTCTTCCCTCCCTGGCCGAGCGTGCGACAGACATCCCCGCGCTGACCGACCATTTTATCGAAAAGTACAATCAACGTTCCGATAAGCGCATTAAAGGGATTTCACGTCCGGCGCTGCGGCTGCTGCTCGACTATTCCTGGCCCGGGAACGTGCGGCAGCTGGAATCGACGATCGAACGGGCTGTCCTCCTCTGCGAGGGAGAGACGATCGAGACGGAAGACCTTCCCCAAGAGATCCGGTTGAAGAGCTTTTCATCCGACCGGATCGCTTTTGATATTCCCCCGCAGGGATTCTCTTTGGAAGAGTTTGAGAAGGAGCTCCTGATGAAGGCGATGGAGAAAAGCAACGGGGTGATTGCAAAGGCGGCCAAACTTCTGGGGATCAGTTATCGGACGCTGCAGTATCGCCTTGAAAAATTCAACATCCGAAAAGAGGAAGATCCCCTCGTCAGGAGCATCCTTCCCATGCAAAAGGGAAAGTAAAAAGCCAATTCCTCCCAGATCGGCTAAAATGAGAGGAGGAAGTCACAGGCCGTTTATTCACCAGGAGGGATGTGAAATGCGTAAAGCAAGCGTCTTGGTTCTCTCGTTATTGTGCGCCGGTTTGTTTGCGGCCGCATCCGTAATGGCGGAGGAAGCAGCCGGAGATGAAAAGCCGGCGATATCCGCCCAAAAAGGGAGGATGACGAGCATCAAGGGGGAGATTACGGAGATCGATCCGGCGGGGAGTCACGTAAAGGTGAAGGAGAAAAACGAGGAGATCACAATCGGTGTGACCGACAACACCATCATCACCGCGGGAAAGATCAAAAGAACGCTGGCCGATCTGAAAGCGGGCGATCAGGTTGTTGCCAGATTTACAGAAGAGGACGGAAGGAAGATCGCCCGGTCGATCCGTGTTGCCACCGTAGGCAAAGGGAGCGGAAAGAAACCACCCGCACCCAAAGCGGAAGCGCCGAAGGAAGAGGCGCCGGCGACCGAAGCCCCCCCGGCGGAACCGCCTGCAGCGGCGTCCCTTGAAGAGGCCGCCCAGGAGTAAGACCCATTCATAATCAAGTTAAAGCAGGTGGGGAGAAACCTCTTACGGCGTTTGATTCGATGATGGGGGAGGTGGTTTTGAAGGGGATTCTTTGGGAGTCGTTTCCCCTTTTGTGCTTCCGCTTGAAGAATCCGATTTACCCTCTCCTTTGGGAGCGGATGGAGCGTCGCCGCTTTTCCCGTTCTTTTTTGCATAGTCGGTAATGTACCAACCGCTCCCTTTAAAAAGCAGACCTGCCGGGGAAGAGACCATCTTATGGACCTTTCCTCCACAGGAGGAACAGATTTCCAGAGGAGGATCGGAGAGTCGCTGTATTAGCTCAACACGCGTCTTGCACTGCTCACATTCATACTCGTAGATCGGCAAAACCAAATACCTCCTTTATGACTCAATTCTAGCTTTCAAATCAAATTCCATCAAGCGAAGGGTCTCAACGTCATCGTTAAGAGAGTTTGAGAACCGCATTTTTAAGCTTCTCCACTCCCTCGCTTAAGACCTCCCTTGAGACGGCATAGGAGAGTCTCAGATACCCCTCGGCCCCGAAGGCCTCCCCGGGGATCGTCGAGATCCCCCCTTCCTCCAGGAGGAAGGAGGCGAGGTCTGTCGATCCCTTGATCTGATATCCCTTATAGCCGGTTCCGATCAATCCTTTGATGTTCGGGAAGACATAAAAGCTGCCGACCGGGCGGGGACAACGAATTCCCCGGATCTGATTCAATCGCTCCACCACGAAAAGGCGCCGCCGGTCGAATTCCGCCACCATCGTCTTGATGAACGCGTCGCTTCCCTGAAGCGCGGCGGCGGCGGCCTTCTGAGAGATAGAAGTCGGGTTCGATGTGCTCTGGCTTTGCACGGTTCCCATCGCATCGATGATTTCCTTCGGACCCGCCGCATATCCGATCCGCCAGCCGGTCATGGCATAGGCTTTGGAGACGCCGTTGACGACGATGGTTTTTCTCTTTAACTCCGGGCCCAATGAGGCGATGCTGGTGTGCGCCACGCCGTCATAAATAAATTTCTCGTAAATCTCATCCGAAATGATCCAAACCGGCGCATCCGAAAGAACACCTGCGAGCGCTTCCAGGTGTTTCGCCGTGTAAGAGGATCCGGTCGGATTCGACGGGTAATTAAGAATGACCGCCTTCGTCCTCGGGGTGATCGCTCTTTTGAGCTGCTCGGGGGTCATCAAAAACTGGTCTTCTTCCCGGGTCTCGACGATGACCGGCGTTGCATCGTTTAAGAGAACCTGATCCGGATAGGAGACCCAATAAGGGGCCGGGATGATCACCTCGTCTCCCCGCTCGAAGAGAACCTGGGCGATGTTGTAGAGCGTGTGCTTCGCCCCACAAGAGACAATAATCTCTTTTTTTTCGTAGTCAAGGTTGTTTTCTTTTTTCAGTTTCCGGCAGACGGCTTCTTTCAGCTCCTCCGTTCCGGAAGGGGGAGTGTATTTCGTAAATCCCTGCTGAATGGCGCGGATTCCTGCCTCGGCCGCGGCCGCGGGGGTGTTGAAATCAGGCTCTCCCAATCCAAAATCGGTGATCGAGATCCCCTTTGCCGCCATCGCTTTTGCTTTTGCGGCCATCGCCATGGTCGGGGAGGGTTTTATCTGCTGAACGCGTTTCGCAAACTTCATCTCTATCCTACCTATCCTTTTTCCTATCCGGTCCGGCTTATCTCGGAAATTTTTCAAGGAGTTTTTCTGAAACGCCTTTTGGAACGAAGGCGGTCACATCTCCTCCGTAACCGGCGACTTCTTTAATCAACGTCGAAGTGATATAGGAATACTCTTCGCTCGGCATTAAAAAGACGGTTTCTATTTTGGGATCGAGTTTCCGATTCATCATCGCCATTTGAAATTCGAACTCAAAGTCCGAAATCGCCCGAACCCCCCTCACAATCGCCGTGGCTCCTTTTTTCCGTAAATAGTTGATCAGGAGACCTTGAAAGGGTTCCACGCTCAAATCATGAAATCCCTCCGTTGCGGTTCGGATCATCTGGAGGCGTTCTTCTAAGCTGAAGAGGGGGGCTTTTTTGGGATTGGGGGCGACGGCGACGAGCACGCTGGGGAAGATTCGAAGGATCCTTCGGATAATATCGATATGCCCATTGGTAATCGGATCGAACGTTCCGGGATAAACTGCGAGTTTGAGTTTTTCAGCCTTTGCCATAAAAAGAAAGGACCGTTTCGCCGTATTTATACCGTTTTATGAAACGGAGCCGGCCGGTTTGCTCGGCCAGGATTTTCTTGTGAAAATGTTGTATGATCACCGTTGCGTCGTCGGTTATCATATCACCCTCTCCCAGCAATGGCAATGTTTTTTCAATCTCTTCCCCCTCGTAGGGGGGATCGATAAAAATCAAGTGAAAGGGACCGGCTTTCTTCTTTTTCAAGAAGTCGACCGCGTCCATACAAAAGAGGTCGAACCGGCCTTCGAAGGGAGATAAAGAAAGATTTTTTTTTAAGAAGCCGACATGTTTTTTGCTTTTCTCGACGAAGACGACCTCTTTTGCGCCGCGGCTCAAAGCTTCTATTCCGATCGAGCCGATGCCGGCGTAGAGATCGAGAAAGGAGGCGCCCTCGATCCGGTCCGATAAGATATTGAACAAAGCTTCTTTGACCTTATCGGACGTCGGGCGAACATCCAACCCCGACGGGGCATATAATCTTCTTCCTTTGTGGGAGCCGGAGATGATTCTCAATGGGGTCTTTATTAATGAATAATGTAAGGGCGAGTCGGTCACTCGCCCGGTTTTGTCTTTCGATTCGGTTCTTTGACTTTGATTCAAAGTTAAACTATAATAACACGCCTGGAGAGCCTTATGAAGTTTTTTATCTTTTTACTTTTTTTATTGGGGGCGTGCGCCCCCCTTTCACCCGTGTTGTCGCCGCTCGATCCTCCACCGGCTGCTGAAGGACCGGAAATTATTCAGGTCATTGTGAAGCCGGTCGTCACGAGCGGGATTAAATCGGAGGATGAACAAAAGTGGGGGGTGGACCTTTCGGCCTACTATACCGCGTTCGAAGTTCAAATTATCAACAAAACAAACGAAGAAGTCATCTTTGAGCCGACGCGGGCGCGCCTGGTCAACGAAAGCGGCCAAGTCACTCAGGCCCTCGATGAAAAAGGGACGATTCGGTATTACATGAACGGCGGCGGTGATACGGTCGCGACGCTTCTTCCGAAATCAAAGGCGATTATTGAAGAAGAGACGAAGAGAATCGTCCAGGCCGGAATAAAGAAGTCGACCATTGCACCGGGAGGACAAAAAGAAGGGCTCATCTTTTTTAAAAAGGTGAGCCCTGAGCATTGCAAAGAAATCGCACTCGAACTGGATGTTGACGTCAGTGAAACCGGAGAAAGGAAGGAATTCTCATTTCCCTTCTCCTGTGCGAATAAGAGCTAATTGAGAGTGACGATTTCGTCGAGGAGCGGTTGGCTATTCCTCATTCGCTGCTGCCGTGCCGACCGGTTCAAGGAAGGGCAGGCTCTTTTTCTGGTTATCCAAAATCGTTTTGTCCATCAGAGTACCGCAGTTGATGCATTTCCAGGCATGGAAGACGATGAAGAAATCGGAGAGTCGCTCCAGGTACATCAGGCCTTCACACTTAGGACATTTCATTTTTTCGCTCCTCTATAGGGTGATATGCCTTTTTTAGCAATTGATATGCCGAGAATTTGAGTTGTTATATCCTATTGATATTTTAAGTATTTAATAAGACGTCTTTCAAATCAAAGCAGGCAGAGCCCCTCAATAGTGACAAAATTTGTCAGTTTCCTGGGTAAGATTCTACCGAAAATTTCCAAAGAGAGGATCGCTTAATGGCCAAGATCAAGGATTGGCCGGCAGGGGAGAGACCGCGAGAGCGCCTCATTAAGGAAGGTCCGCAGGTTCTCTCCGATGCCCAGCTTTTGGCCATCCTCCTTCGAACGGGATCGGATCAGGCGAATGCGGTGCAACTTGCGATCGGCCTTTTGGATCAATTCCATGAATTAAACAACTTCGCGAACTTGAGCATCAAAGAGCTCTGCTCCATTCGCGGGATCGGTCCGGCCAAGGCGGCTCAATTGAAAGCGGCATTTGAGTTGGGACGCAGGTCGCTTGTCCCTCCTCTTTCTCAGCGGATTAAGATTCATTCAAGCCAGGATATATTCCGGCATTTTTCGCCGACCTTCAGACATCTTAAGAAAGAGCTATTCAAGATCGTTTTGTTGGATCAGAAAAATAAAATTATCCGAGATGTGCTTGTTTCGGAGGGAAGTCTGACGTTGACGGTGGTCCATCCGAGAGAGGTGTTCAATCCCGCGGTTCGGGATTCGGCGGCGTCGGTGGTTTTCCTGCATAATCATCCGAGCGGAGATCCGACCCCCAGCTCCGAAGATAGGGAGCTGACAAGGAGATTGGTCGCGGCGGGGGATTTGATGGGGATTCAGGTTCTCGATCATCTGATCATCGGGGATGATCAATATTTTAGTTTCTCCGATGCCGGCTATATACGAAGCCCGTCTCCCAGGGTTGCGGTTTCAGAGGAACGGACATAAAATATAATCTGGAAAGGGGAATATGAATCCACTTCTAACGCTCTGGTTATTGGTCTTATCGAGCACCATTATATTATCGGGCATTTTCTTCATGGCCGAGAATTACTCCCACATCCTCGGGAACTTCTATTTCCTGATCGGGGCTTTTTTCGGCTCATACGGCCTGTATATTCTGGTGCAATGGCTTGTTCGGCGTAATCGGAAGCCGCCGGCATAGGGTCAATGATTACGAAAGAAGCGCTCATCGAACAGCTTGAAGCCTCGGCGGTGTTGTTGGAATTGCAAGGAGAGAATCCCTTCAAGTGCCGCGCCTATACCAATGCGGCGAAAGCCATCGCGGAACTCGATGTCGATTTGCATGAAGCCGTCCGGAATCGAACGCTGCTGGAGCGCGACGGAATCGGCAAGGCGATGTTTGAGAAGATCTCCAATGCCGTTGAGACCGGGCGGCTGGGGTCCTATGATGAATTGAGGGCGGCCGTCCCTTCCGGACTCCTGGAGATGTTGAAGATAAAGGGGCTTGGTCCGAAAAAGATCAAGATCCTCCACGAGCGGCTCGGGATCAAAGATGTTGTTGAGCTGGAATATGCCTGCATAGAAAATCGCTTGGTCGACCTTCCCAGCTTTGGAAAGAAAACCCAAGACAAAATATTAGAAGGAATCTCCTATCGCAAGAAGCAGATGGGATTCCATCATTGCCATACCGCCCGGAGAGAAGGGGAAGCGCTTTTATCGAAGTTACGTGAGAGAAAAGAGGTTGTTCGTGCGGCGTTTGGGGGGAGCGTCCGAAGGAGAAACGAGATCGTTCAGGATATCGATCTGATTGTCAGCAGCGATCATCCCGCCGACCTCATCTCCTTTTTTTGCGGACAGCCGGAGGTGGAGCGAGAGGTCGCCCGATCCGAAAGCAAGGCAAGGGTGATTTTGAAGTCGGGAATAGCGGTCGATCTTTATGTGGCCACGGAGGAGCGGTTTCCGTATCTTCTGCATCACTACACCGGGAGCAAGGATTACCACGCGGCGCTGGAAGAGCGCGCCAAGCGGTTTGGGATTCGGATCAGCGAATACGGTCTTTTTCTGGACGATCATATCTTACCCTGCCAGGAAGAGCGGGAGATTTTTTCTACATTGGAGCTCGATTATATCGAGCCTGAGCTGCGGGAAAACCGGGGGGAGATCGAAGCCGCCGCGCAACATCGTCTTCCCCCTCTTGTGACGGAAAACGATCTCCGCGGCATCTTTCATGTCCACAGCACCTACAGCGACGGTTCGGGGTCTCTCTCCGAGATGATCGAGGCGGCCGAGCGGGCCGGCCTGGAGTACATCGGCATTTCCGATCACAGCCAATCGGCTTTTTATGCGAATGGGTTGAAGGAAGACCGCATCCAAAAGCAGCACGAAGAGATCGAGCAGCTCCGTCAACGGTTCAAAGGGATCCATATCTTTAAAGGAATCGAAGCCGATATCCTTCCCGACGGCAGCATCGATTACGACGATCGTATCTTATCGGCATTTGATTTCGTGATCGCCTCCGTTCACTCCCGCTTCAACATGTCCGAAAGAGAAATGTCCGACCGAGTGGTCCGCGCCATGAGCCACCCGAAGGTGACCTTTTTGGGGCATCCCACCGGCCGAATCCTCCTCTCCCGTCAAGGGTATCCGCTTGTCGTACCGGAGGTCATCGAAGCGGCGCGCCGCTATGGGGTCGTTCTTGAGCTGAATTCAAGCCCGTATCGGCTCGATCTGGATTGGCGCTATTGTAAGCTGGCCAAAGAGGCCGGCGTCCGATTGAGCATCAATCCCGACGCACATGGTGTCGAGGGGATCTCGGATACCTTTTTCGGCGTCGGAATCGCCCGAAAAGGATGGCTCTCCAAAGAAGATGTCATTAATACTCTCCCGCTCGATCAAATCAAACCTTTTCTGATGAATAAAAGAAAGTAGCACTCATTCGCGGTTTTCTCATCTCGATCGCTTCATCCGACGTCATCCCGTTATACCTCTTTCTACGACCGACGGAAAAAACGTATTTTTATTTACAGTTTACGACAAAAATGTTAAATTACTGAGATTTTGAACCTGGAGGAAAGGTTGCCCCATTGCTGAAGCGGTTCGGTCCTGTTTCCCTTCTACTTATTTTTATTCTAACTGGTTTTTCCTCCCCGGGTTTTACAGAGGACAATGAGATCCGAATCAAGCTGATCGAGGTCGCCGGAAATCGAAAAATTGACACGGCGATGATCCTCTCCAAGATTTCGCTCAAAGAGGGAGATCTCTTCTCGCCGGAGCAGATTCGGGAGGATATCAAAACCCTCTACAGAATGGGCTACTTCGATCGGGTCGAGGTCGAGTCGGAAGGATTCGAAGGGGGAGTGGCATTGACCTTCAGAGTCCATGAAAAGCCTTTCCTTGTCGATGTCGTCTATGAGGGAAATGAGAATATCGACAAAGACAAATTGAAAGAGAAAGTGCCGGTCAAAACCGACACCTTTCTTGACATGGAGGAGATCAGCTCCTACGTCGATAAAATCAAAAAGGTCTACGAGGCGGATGCCTATTACAGCGCGGAAGTGACCCCGGTGATTCAACTCATCTCGGAAGATCAAGCGGTGCTGACCTTCCTGATCAAAGAGGGGGAGCGCGCCTATGTCCGCCGCGTCCGAATGGCGGGAAATAAGGCGTTCACCGACAAAGAGTTGAAAAAACAGATCGAGACGTCAAAATATTTCTGGTTGACCTCCTGGCTGACCGAATCGGGACGCTACAAAGAAGAGACCGTCCAGGCCGACCTCGACCGGCTGCGCGAACATTATCTCAACCACGGGTACCTGGAGGTCCAGGTGGCCGCGCCGAAGGTCGAACTCAGCGAGGACAAAGAGTGGTTTGATATCACCATTCCGATTGTGGAGGGGGATCAATTTCGGATTCGCGACATCCGTTATGAAGGAAACGAGCTCTTCGAGACCGGGCGATTGGTCAATCTGACGAAGAGCAAAGAGGGGGAGATCTTCAATCGCGGCCAAATTCGGCAGGATATCATGAGCATGGTCGATCTTTATGGCGAGCGGGGCTATATCTTCGCCAATGTGGTCCCGCAGCTATCGCCGAATATTGAAGATAAAACAGTCGATGTCTCCTTTCAGGTGACCGAAGACGACCCAGTCAAAGTAAGAGAGATCCACATTACCGGAAACGACAAGACCCGCGACAAAGTCATCCGAAGAGAAATCCGTGTCAACGAACAGGAACTGATCAATACAAGGCTGCTCCGGCGGAGCTTCCAGCGGCTGAACAATCTGAACTTTTTCGAGAACATCGAAATCGTCCCGGAGCAGGTCGAGCCGGGATGGGTCGATCTGGAAGTGAAGGTCCAAGAGAAGCCGACCGGCACGTTCAGCATCGGCGGCGGATACAGTTCGGTCGACCGCTTCATCGCCATGACCGAGGTGACCCAAGGAAATCTTTTCGGAAGAGGACAGCTTTTGCGGGCCAAGGCAGAGTTGGGAGGAAGACGAACGACCTACAGCCTCACCTTTAGAGAGCCCTATCTTTTTGATTCGAATATTTCCGGCACCACCGATCTCTTCAACAGCGTGCGGGACTTCAGCTCTTATCAGGAAAAGCGGGTCGGCGGTGATATCGTGCTTGGGCGCTCCTTCGGCGAATACGTGAATGGGAGTGTCAGTTATACGTTAGAGACGCTCAATATTTTCGATCTGCGTCGTGTTCCGGAGGTCGATGCCGCGGGCAATCCGACCGGGGGTACCGTCCCTGATCGCGATATTCCCGAACAGGTCGTGCGACAGGCAGAGTTAGGAAAGACCTTAACAAGCGCCCTTGGTTTTTCCCTTTCCAGAGATACGCGCGATTTTATTTTCGATCCGACCAGTGGAAGCCGCAATTCCATTTCGCTCGAATATGCTGGAACCTTCTTGGGGGGAGACAATGATTACTATAAAGTGATCTTTGATTCCAGCCGCTTTTTCCCCCTTTGGAGAGAGCATGTTCTTTCGGTCCATGGGCGGGTCGGATATGCGGTTGGGATTGGTGATAAAGAACTTCCGGTGGGGGAGCGGTTTTATGTCGGGGGGATCAATACGGTGCGAGGGTTTAAATTCGGAAAAGCGGGCCCGATCACCAGCACCGGTGAAATCATAGGGGGAAATAAAGAGCTTTACATCAACGTAGAATACCTGATTCCGCTGGTTCCTGAAGCGAAAATTAAATGGCTCTTTTTTTACGATATCGGACGCGCCTTCGATGATTCCGAAGCGATCCGATTTTCGGAGTTGAGGCAAGGGGCCGGGTTCGGCATCCGCTGGATCTCTCCGGTCGGTCCCCTCCGGCTGGAGATGGGAGCGAATTTGGACCCCGAGAGGGGAGAGGAGACCGGATTTATTCCGGAGTTTTCAATCGGCACCCTATTTTAGATAGAATGCGGTGAGGTGGGGGTCGTTTTTGACCTCGACGGCTGCTTTTTGTAAGGAGGAACAATGAGGAAACAGCTACTTTGGTTAGGGTTGGTTTTGCTTATCATGATGTCGGGGACCGGCTATGCCCAGAACATGAAAATCGGCTTCGTCGATGCGCAGAAGGTGCTTGAAGGCTCGAAGGAAGGGAAGCGGGTTAAGACGAACATGGAAGAGTTCGTAAAAAGCCGGCAGAAGATTATTGATCTGGAAGAGCAGGAGCTGAAGCAGCTGGAAGAAGATCTCGTCCGGCAGGGGGCCCTTCTCTCCCCGGAGGCCAAAAAAGTCAAGCAGGACGACTTTCAAAAGAAATTGATGGAGTATCAGAAGAAGGCGACCGACTTGAACAAAGAGGTGCAGGGGAAGAAGTTCGATACCCTCCGGGACTTCAACAAGAAGCTGGAAGAGGCGGTCAAACAGATTGCCGAGAAAGACGGATACACCTTCGTTCTCGATCGGAATGCTGAAGGCGGAGGCTCGGTCATCTACGCGAAGGAGAATTTCGACATCACCTCCAAGGTGATCGAGCAGGTCGATAAAAACGCAGGGAAATAATCGTTATTCGATACTCGTTACTCGTTAATCGTCGAGAAGGCAAACCCGGTTTTATATTCTACGTTTAACGATTCACGTTTAACGATGAACGTCAGGATTGTTCCCATGGAAGTATCGTTGGACAAAGTTGCGGAATGGCTCGGAGGGAAGGTCGTCGGCGATCCGCACCTTTGCATCCGGGGGGTCGCTTCGATCGAGGAGGCGAAGCAGGGAGAGATCACCTTCCTCGCGAATCCGAAGTATGCCTCCAAGGCGATGCAGACGCGCGCCTCGGCCATTATCGTTCGCGCGAAAATCGACGGGGTTTCCTGCGCCCTTTTAGTGGTGGAAGATCCCTACTTCGCCTTCACCCGGCTCCTCTCCCACTTTCATCCTCCCCGCCGCTACCCCGCGGAGGTCGATCCGCGTGCCGCCATCGGTAAAGAGGTCCTCCTCGGGGCCGGGGTGTCGATCGGCCCATTTGTGACCGTGGAGGATCGGGCGAGGATCGGCGACCGCGTCCGTCTCGGCGCAGGGGTCTTTGTCGGGGAAGAGAGCGAGATCGGGGAGGACAGCCTGATCTATCCGAACGTCACCCTCCGGGAGGGGGTGAAGATCGGCAAGCGGGTCATCATCCACAGCGGGACGGTCATCGGCAGCGACGGGTTCGGCTTCGCTCCCCACAAGGGGAAATATCACAAGATCCCGCAGATCGGCGGGGTGATCGTCGAGGACGACGTGGAACTCGGCGCGAACGTTACCGTCGATCGGGCGGCCTTGGGAAACACGATCATCGGCGCCGGGACCAAGGTCGATAATCTCGTTCAGATCGGCCACAATGTGGTGATCGGGGCCGATTCCATTCTGGTGGCGCAGGTCGGCATTTCAGGGAGCGCCAAGATCGGGCGGCGCGTCACCCTGGCGGGACAGGTCGGCGTCGCCGGTCACCTGACGATTGGCGACAATGTGATCGTCGGCGGAAAGTCGGGGGTCACCAAAGATATTTCGGCGGGGGAGAATGTCTCCGGTTTCCCCCCCCTTCCCCACAAGACCTGGTTGAAGGCCCAGGCCACTTTTCCCCATCTGCCCGAAATGCGGGAGAGAATCAAAGCACTTGAGAAGGAAGTCGAATCACTGCGAGAACGGATTGCCCAACGCGACGAGAGGAACGGCTGATGGACATCAAGGAGCAGATCATCGATATCGGAGAGATTCAGGAGATATTGCCGCATCGTTATCCTTTTTTACTGGTGGACCGCATTCTCGAAATCGAGCCGGGAAAGAGAATCGTCGGTTTCAAGAATGTAACGATCAATGAGCCCTTTTTCCAGGGACATTTCCCGAAGCATCCGATCATGCCGGGGGTCTTGATCATCGAGTCGATGGCGCAGGTCGGAGGGGTTCTCGCGTTCAAGTCGACCAAGGGGAACGAGGGACAGCTGGTCTTTTTTCTCGGGATCGATAAGGCCAAGTTCCGAAAACCGGTCTATCCCGGAGATCAATTGCGGATCGAGGTCGAGGTGATCCAGGAGCGTCCCCCGTTCTGGAGATTGAAAGGAATGGCCTACGTCGACGGCAAGCTGGCGGCGGAAGCGGAGTTTAAAGCGATGCTGGGCCAAGGAAACAAGGGAGGTCTGGAGAAGTGAGCATTCATCCGAGCGCCATCGTCCATCCGAAAGCGGAGCTCGACCCCTCGGTGGAGGTCGGTCCCTTTTCGATCATCGGCGAGCATGTCAAGATCGCCAAGGGGACCAAAGTGGCGGCGCATGTCGTGATCGACGGATGGACCGAAATCGGCGAGGAGTGCGCCTTTTATCCTTTTGTTTCCGTCGGGCAGCCTCCTCAGGATTTAAAATACAAAGGAGAGCCGACCCGGCTCAAGATCGGAAAGCAGAATACCTTTCGGGAGTATGTGACGCTCAATCGGGGAACCCAAGGGGGGCGGGGAGAGACGGTCATCGGCGATCGAAACTTCTTCATGGCCTATGTCCATGTGGCGCATGACTGCATCGTCGGAAACCAGGTGATCCTCGCGAATGCCGCGACGCTGGCCGGGCACATCACCATCGGCGATCACGCCATCCTCGGCGGGCTCTCCGGAATCCATCAATTCGTGAAGATCGGGGCCTATGCGATGATCGGGGGCTGTTCGGCGGTTGCCCAGGATGTTCCCCCCTATGTCAGCGTGGCGGGAAATCGGGCCAAGCTGTACGGCCTCAATTTAATCGGGTTGAAACGGCACGGCTTCTCCAAGGAGCGGATCGAAGCGTTGAAGGGGGCCTATAAACTTCTCTTCCGATCGGGGTTGACACTGCGGGAGGCGGCAAAGCAGGCGCGGGAGAAATGGAAAGAGATTGCCGACGTGGAATCGCTCGTTTCCTTCGTCGAGCAATCGGAGCGGGGAATTTCTCGGTAAGGAAGGGGGGATCATTTGCCATTGACCATTTTTCATTTTCCATTGGTAAATGACAACTGACAGATGGAAAATGGTAAATGACAAATGATCATTCCAAAAAGATCGGTCTTATCGCCGGCAACGGCCAGTTTCCGCTGATCTTCGCCGAAAATGCCAGGCGGGCCGGTCTTTCCGTGATCGCGGTGGCCCACACCGGGGAGACCCCGCCGGAGCTCTCCGAGAAGGTCGATGAGATCCTCTGGATTCGCGTGGGGCAGATTGGGAAGCTGATCTCTTTTTTCAAAAAGGCCGGGGTGACCGATGCCGTCATGGCGGGAGGCATCCGAAAGACCCGCCTCTTCGAAATGCGACCCGATTTTCGGGCGCTCACGCTCCTTGCGCGGCTCAAGGAGAAGAAGGACGATGCGCTGCTCCGGGCCTTTGCCGGGGAGCTGGAGCGGGAAGAGATCCGCATTCGAGCGTCGACCCTTTATCTCTCCTCGATCCTGGCGGTCGATGGGGAGATGACACGGCCGTTGACCAAAGCAGAGCGGGAAGATATCGCGTGGGGATGGCCGCTTGCCAAGCAGATCGGCGGGCTCGATATCGGCCAGTGTATTGTCGTAAGGGATGGGGTCGTTTTGGCGGTCGAGGCGATCGAGGGGACCGACGCGACGATCCGCCGGGGGGGCACCCTCGGCAAAGAGAAAGCGGTCGTCATCAAGATCTGCAAGCCGCAGCAGGACCTTCGTTTTGATATCCCGGCGATCGGACCGGGGACGATTCAAGCGATGATCGAGGTGTCGGCCTCCGTTCTCGCCGTGGAGGCGGGCAAGACCCTTTTGCTGGAAAAAGAAAAACTCCTTCAGGAGGCGGCATCCGCGGGGATTGCCGTCGTCGGTATCAAGGGAAGTTAACCTGAAAGAACATTTGTCATTTATCATTGGTCATTTTTCATTTATCATTTAAATGAAAAATGGAAAATTAAAAATGGAAAATGAAATGGATACTTCTTCTAAAAAGATAAAGGTCGCGGTCGTCGGCGTCGGCTATCTCGGTGAGCATCATGCGCGGATTTACTCGGAGATTCCCGGCGTCGAACTGGTCGGCGTGGTCGATCTGAACGTGGAACGGGCACAGAAAATCGCCGCCGACCGCCGTTGCGAAGCGTTCACCGATGTGTCGGCCCTTTTCGGAAAGGTCGATGCGGCGAGTGTCGTCGTTCCGACGCCGGCCCATTTCAAAGTCTCCAAAGCGCTCCTCGAAAATGGAGTCGATCTGCTCCTTGAGAAGCCGATGACGGCGACGTTGCAGGAGGCCGATGAACTGCTCGCCCTTGCCGATCAAAAGGGACGGATGCTTCAGGTCGGCCATGTTGAGCGGTTCAACGCCGGCGTCAGAAAGCTCAAAGAAGGATTGGTTCAACCGCGCTTCATCGAATGTCATCGAATGGGGCCGTTTGTCGAGCGCGGGACCGACGTTCATGTGATTCTAGATCTGATGATCCACGACATTGATATTATCCTCTCTCTGGTCTCCTCCGAATTAGTCGAGGTCCGCGCCACCGGTGTGCCGGTCCTGACCCCCCAGATCGATATTGCGAATGTCCGTCTTGCCTTTGCGAACGGCTGCGTGGCCAATGTAACGGCGAGCCGCGTTTCCCGGGAGAGATTGCGCAAGATCCGTATCTTTCAACCGGAAACCTATCTTTCGCTCGATTACCTTCTTCAAGAGCTGGTGATTTGCCGCCGGGTGGCCGCGCCGGGCGGATCGCGACCGGAGGTCACAATCGACAAGGTCCAGATTGAAAAAGAAGAGCCGTTGAAGGCCGAACTGAGCGCCTTTATCCAGGCGGTCCGAACAAGATCGGTGCCGAAGGTCTCCGGAGAAGATGGAAGACGGGCGCTGGCGGTGGCGCTTCAGGTCGTCGATCTCATCAAACACCAGCCCCAATAATCGGCGGATTGATCTCATGTCGGATCCCTCTTCCAAATCGCCCCGCGTGATGATCGTGGCCGGAGAGGCCTCCGGCGATCTGCACGGCGGCGCGCTGGCCGAAGCGCTCTTGAAGAAAGCGCCTTCGCTCCAACTGATCGGATTCGGCGGAAGCGCGATGCGGCGCGCCGGGGTCGAGATTCTCTTCGATGTCTCGCGACTCGGCGTCGTCGGGATTTTCGAAGTTCTCCTCCACCTAAGATCGGTCTGGGAAGCATATCGCCTCGCAGTTCAAACGCTCAGGAGCGGGGTCGATCTGCTGGTGCTGGTCGACTATCCCGACTTCAATCTCCGTCTGGCGAAAGCGGCCAAGCGGCTCGGCATCCCGGTGGTCTACTATATCAGCCCCCAAATTTGGGCATGGCGTTCCGGCCGGATCAAGACGATCGCCGAGCGGGTCGATCTGATGCTGGTCCTCTTCCCCTTCGAAAAGGAGATCTATGCGAAGGCGGGGGTCCCCTGTGAATTCGTCGGCCATCCGCTGGTCGATGAAGCGGCATCGGTTCGGTTGAAGTATCCGTCAAAAACGGCGTATCTTGAGGGGATCGGGTTTTCACCTTCCGGGATCACCGTCGGTATCCTCCCGGGGAGCCGGATGCGGGAGGTCTCTTCTCTTCTCCCCGAGATGCTCCAAGCGATGGTATCCTTATCTAAGGACTTTCCGAACCTTCAGCTGCTGATTCCGGTCGCCCCCTCGCTCTCGAAGGAGTGGATCGCCGATCTGGCGCGGCCCTACGCGATTCCGATCCGATGTGTCGAAGGGGAGTTCCAGGAGGTCTTGAGGGCGTCGGAGGTGGTCGTCGTCGCATCGGGGACCGCCACATTGCAGACGGCGCTGGCCCGGACGCCGATGGTGATCGTCTACAAGGTTTCGCCCCTTACGTTTTGGATCGCGCGGCGGTTGGTTCGTCTCAAATCGTTTGGTCTGGTCAATATCGTCGCCGGCGCGCCGATTGTGCCGGAGCTGCTTCAAGAGGGGGCGACTGCCGAGCGAATTCAAGCGGAGGTCGGCCGTCTGCTGAAGGAGGACGGCGCCCGTGAGCGGATGAAGCAGGCATTGAAAGAGGTCGCCGATCGCCTCGGCGCCGCCGGGGCGTCGAGCCGCGCCGCCGGGATCATCTTAGAGAAATTAAAATGACGCCTGACATGTTCCCGAATTTATGAAACTCTACCTTCGATTATTAAAATTTGTAAAGCCTCACCGTTGGACCCTGGCGGCGGCCTTCTTTTGCAGCGCGATGGTGTCGCTGCTCACGGCGGCCTACGCTTGGCTGGTGCAGCCGGTGGTGAACGATGTGTTCATTCGGAAGGACGGTTTCATGTTGAAGATTCTTCCGGTGGCGATCATCCTGGTCGCTCTCCTCAAAGGACTCTTCAATTACGGCCAAGCCTACCTGGTCCGTTACGTCGGGAGCAGAATCATCGCCGGTATCCGGAAAGATCTCTACCGTCACATCGTCCTTCTGCCGATCGGCTTCCATGCGAAAAATGCGACCGGAAAACTGATGTCTCGCGTCATCAATGATGTCGGCATCATGCAGACGGCCGTTTCGACCGTGGTCAAGGATCTTTTCCAACAATCGCTGACGATGGTTGCATTGACCGGGGTGATCTTCTATCAAAACTGGCAACTCGGCCTGATGGCGATCCTGGCGATGCCCTTGGCGACTTATCCCCTCATCCGGGTCGGAAGACGGCTTCGGAAGGTGGCCCGGGCGGGACAAGAGAAAATCGGCGACCTCACCAGCATTCTTCAGGAAACTTTTTCCGGCATCCGCATCGTCAAGGCGTTCGGGCGCGAAGATTTTGAGACCGAGCGTTTTGACAAGAAGAACATGAATTATTTTAAGAATGTCATGCGGGCGACCTCCGTCTCGGAGCTGACCAGCCCGATGATGGAAACGCTCGGAAGCGTCGGCGCGGCCGCCATCATCTGGTACGGCGGTTATCAAGTGATTACCGGTCAGATGGATGCGGGGGCGTTTTTCTCGTTTATGACCGCCGCCATGCTGATGTATGCCCCCATGAAAGGGCTGAGCTCGGCGAACAATATCCTACAGCAGGCGTTGGCTGCGGCGGAGCGGGTCTTTACGATCTTGGATCAAAAAAATGAGCGGGAGCTTGACCCCGGCCGCCGGTTGGTGCCGAGCCTGCATGGGGAGATTGAATTCAGGGAGGTCTCCTTTCAGTATGACGGCATCCGGTCGGCCGCCCTCTCGAACATCAGCCTGAAGGCCAGACCGGGAGAGGTGATCGCGCTGGTCGGGAGCAGCGGCGCCGGCAAGACGACGCTGGTGAATATGATCCCCCGATTTTATGAGCCTCAGGGGGGGACGATCCTGATCGACGGCATTCCGATTCAAGAGATCAACCTTGGCTCGCTTCGAAGCCAGATCGGAATTGTGAGCCAGGAGGTCGTCCTCTTTGACGACACCGTTCGATGGAACATCGCCTACGGCCTCGATCATGTCTCCGATGAGGAGATCGTCCGAGCGGCGGAGGCGGCTTACGCCCATCTCTTTATCGGAAAGATGCCGAAAGGGTACGATACCGTTTTGGAGAAAGGGGGGGCGAATCTCTCGGGCGGGGAGCGCCAGCGACTGGCCATTGCGCGGGCCCTTCTGAAGAATCCCCCGATTTTGATTCTGGATGAAGCGACCTCCGCGCTGGATGCCGAATCGGAGTTCATCGTTCAGAAGGCGCTCGTCAATTTAATGAAGAACCGGACCACGTTCGTCATCGCCCATCGTCTCTCGACCGTCCAACGGGCGACCTGTATTATCGTGGTCGATCAGGGGCGGATCGTCGAGATGGGCCGGCATGAGGATTTAATGCAGCGCGACGGCCCCTATCGAAAGGTATACCAGATGCAGTTTCTGCACACGGAAGGGGGAGAGTCGCCCGACGGAGAGGTCATCGAGCCTCTTTCCGAAGGGCGAAACGGATAAAGCGGAATCAGGATACGGGAATGAAAAGATTGCTCTTCGGGGTCTATCAGGCAATGATCTTGTTGTTGCTCCCCCCCCTCTCCCTCTATCTTCTCCGGCGTCTCATCGGCCGGCCGGCCTACCGTGACGGGGTGATGCAGCGCCTGGGACGGTATCCCCGCGATTTCTTCAAGGCGATCGAGGGGCGCCAGGTCATTTGGGTCCATGCCGTTTCGGTGGGCGAAGTGATCTCCTCGGAGCTTTTTATTCAATCGCTCCGCCGGCGGTATCCTAAAGCGGGAATTATTTTTTCGACGACGACGCCGACCGGCCAGGCGGCGGCCCGCCAGCGTTTGAAAGGGGTCGATCAGTTTATCTACTTCCCGTTTGATTTGCCCTGGGTGACCCGGTCGGTGGTCGAGCGGATTTCTCCGGCCCTTTTTATTTTCCTGGAGACGGAACTCTGGCCGAATTTTCTTCGGACCCTTTCGAAAAAAGGAATCCCTTCGATTCTGATCAACGGCCGGATCTCGGAGCGTGGATTCCGCCGCTATCGCCGGGTCCGTTTCTTTTTATCCTCCGTCCTGGAAGAGGTTTCTCTTTTTCTGATGCAGACGGAGCGGGATGCGGAAAAGATCCGGACGCTCGGGGCCCCCTCTGATCGGGTGATCCGGACGGGAAATATGAAATATGATCAAGCGGCGTCGCGAGGCGTGCCCAAAGAAGCGGGGACCTTGCGGACCGAGATCGGCCTCGCGCCGGGTGAGCGGCTGATGATCGCCGGGAGCACCCACGAGGGGGAAGAGGAATCGGTTCTCGATGCGTATCGGATCATCGCCGATGCGATCGGCCCGATGAAACTCCTGATCGCTCCCCGCCATCTGGACCGGCTCGGCCGGGTAGAGGAACTCCTGATCCAAAGAGGAATGGCTTGCGTCAGGAAGACGGCGCTGAATCGAATGAGGAATGAGGAATTAGGAATGAGGAATGAAAGGGTGATTCTTCTCGACACGCTGGGGGAGCTCGATCAATATTATGCCCTGGCCGATCTGGTTTTTGTCGGAGGGAGTCTGGTCCCGATCGGAGGGCATAATGTCCTCGAAGTCGCCGCCCATCGGAGGCCGGTTTTCTTTGGTCCGCACATGTCCAACTTTAAAGAGATCGCCGATCAGCTCAAAGGGTCGGGGGGGGGGATGGAGGTTTCCGGCGGAAAAGAGATGGGGCTGCAGATGGTCTGGCTGATGCAGCATCCCGACGAGATGAAGAAGCGGGGGGAGAGCGCGTATCAAGTCGTTCTGGCAAACCGGGGTGCGGTCATGCGAAACTTAGAGCAGGTTGCGCGGTGGCTCGAAAACTAAACCCCAATCAAAAAGGGAATCGAAGGCGGGTCCCTTTGTGGAAGTGGGTCTGGAACAAGGGGAGGGGTGTGTCCGAGACGATCCTCTTCCCCTTCTCGATCCTGGCGTCGCTCTATGGCCTTTCGTGCCGCCTTCGGATCTTGCTCTACGAAAAGGGAATGCTGCCGCGCAAGAAGGTCGATTGCCTTGTCGTGAGCATCGGAAATCTTACGGTCGGGGGGACCGGGAAAACCCCCTTTACGATCTTCCTGGCGAAGAAGTGGCAAGAGCGGGGATACACGGTCGGGATTGTCAGCCGGGGCTATCGAGGAACGTACAAGGGCCCGCTTCGTTTGGTTTCCGATGGTCAAGAAATCTTGGAAAGGCCCGAGACGGCCGGAGATGAACCTTATCTGATGGCGCAGCGGCTCAAAGGGATCCCGATCCTTGTCTCCTCGGATCGTTATAAAGGCTGCCAATGGCTCTTGGAGCGGTTTCATCTCGACCTTATTCTTTTGGACGACGGCTTTCAGCACATCCGGCTTCATCGGGATCTGAACATTCTTCTCGTGGATGCGACAAACCCCTTTGGGAACGGGGCGCTTCTTCCGAGAGGAGCGCTGCGAGAGCCGCTCTCCGAGGTCCGGCGGGCTGATGTGGTGATCTTTACCCGTTCCGAGGACCAGGCCGATGCCTCCGAGTGGATCGGCGAGATCGAGCGCTTCGGAAAGCCTTGCGTTCGAACGTCATTCCAACCGTCGCGGCTGATTGATGTGCGGAACGGGACGGCACTGCCCGCCGGCACACTGGTGAAGGAGCCGGTCCTGAGTTTCTGCGGGATCGGAAATCCAGACTCATTCGGAATGCTCCTCAAGCGGCTGGGGGTCGATCTTCGTGAACAGGTGGTCTTTCGGGATCACCATTCTTACCAACTCTCCGACCTGGAGAAGATCCGAAAAAAAGCCGATCAACTCGGGGCCAAATGGGTGGTCACGACCGAGAAAGATGCGGTGAAAATAAAAGCGCTTCTCCCAAAAGATTTTGTCGTGTGGGCTCTCCGGGTCGATATCATCTTCTGGGAAGATCCGGCCAAGTGGGAGTCGCTCCTGTTTCATTCAAAACCGACGCTGCGATCGGTGTAGGCAGTCCGATGAAAGAGAAGTTCGAATATCTTTTAGCCCGTTTTTTTATCTCTCTCTTCCAGGTCCTTCCTTACCGGGTCGCGGTGGAGGGCGGTGCGCTCCTCGGACGGCTTTTTTACCTCGCCGATCGCCGTCACCGGGCGGTTGCGCAGGTGAACCTCAACGTAGCGCTCGGCAAAGAGCGGAGCGAACGCGAACGGAAGCGGATCGCCGTGGCGGCTTTCGAGAATTTGGGCCGGACGGTTGTCGAGTTTGCCTGGGTTCAAGGAAAGCCCGCGGCCGAGATGATGGGCCGGACGACATTCGAGGGGATCGAGCATTATGAAGCCGCGATCCGTGAGCAAAAAGGGGTGGTCATTCTGACGGCCCATTTCGGAAATTGGGAATGGATGGGGATGTCGATTTCGCTTTTGGGAACACGGATGAATGTCGTGGCGCGGCCGCTCGATAACCCCGATTTAAACCGGATGGTCAATGCCTGGCGCGAGCGGTTCGGAAATCGGGTTCTGAATAAAAGAACCTCCGCGGCGGAGCTCTTGCGGCTCCTCCGGGCCGGGGAAGTGGTCGGCATTCTCCTCGATCAGAATACGGCGCCGGGCGAAGCGGTTTTCGTCGATTACTTCGGGCGGCCCGCGGCGACCCACAAGGGGTTGGCGGTCCTGGCCCTCCGGACCGGCGCCGCCGTTTTGCCGACCTTTATTGTCCGTGAGGGAAGCCGTCATCGCGTCCTCATCGAGAAGCGGTTGGAGATTGTACGGACGGGTGATCTGGAGAGGGATCTGACAGAGGCGACCGCTCTTTTTACCCGAACGATCGAAGCGGCCGTCCGGCGTTATCCCGATCACTGGCTGTGGGTCCATCGGAGATGGAAAACACAAGAGCAGAAAAAACGTTAAACGTTATCAGTTAAACGTTAAACGTGAAGACCCAAGACAAAGATCAATCTTTTCTGTTTTACGATTAACAAATAACGTGTAGCGAATAACGAGGATTATGTTTAATAAGATATTAGTTCGGGCGCCGAATTGGATCGGGGATGCCGTCATGGCGATTCCGACCCTCTCGGCGCTGCGCGCCCGTTTTCCTGAGAGCCGGATCACCCTTCTGGCGAAGCCGCCGGTGGCGGCCCTCTTCGAGCACCATCCGGCGATTGACCGGTTGTTGGTCTACGAATCTCCCGGACGGCACGCCGGCCTCGCGGGATTGTGGCGATTGGTTCGTTCGATTCACGAGGGTCGGTTCGATCTTGCCTTTCTTCTTCAGAATGCGTTCGAAGCGGCCTTGATCACCGCGGCCGCCGGCATTCCGGAACGGGTCGGTTATGCCGCCGACGGTCGGCGATTTCTTTTGACGAAGTCGCTCGAAAAAAAATCGGCCCCCTTGCATCAAAGGGAGGCCTACCTCCATTTGATGAGTTCGGTGGGATCGGCGAGTGAATTTGAACGGCGCCCTTTTCTGGTGATCTCCGAGAAGGAGAAACAATCGGCGTCGGACCTTCTTCTCGCCGAGGGGATCGCCCGCTGGGAGCAGGTGATCGGCATCAATCCCGGGGCGGCCTACGGTTCTTCGAAACGCTGGGACCCGGCCCGGTTTGCAGCGGCGGCCGACCGGCTGGCGGCGCGGCATTCGGCGAGGGTGGTCATTTTCGGCGGTCCGGCCGAAATCGCCATTTCGGAGGAGGTCCGCCGAAATATGAAACATCCGGCCGTGGTCATGGCAGGGAAAACAACCGTCCGGATGATGATGGCCTTGCTCTCGCGCTGCCGTCTTTTCATTACCAACGATTCGGGGCCGATGCACATCGCCTCGGCGTTGGGGGTGTCGGTGGTGGCGGTTTTCGGTCCGACCAATCCCGATGCGACCTCCCCGGCCGGCGCGGACGATCTGATCGTTCGGAACAAGGTCGATTGCGCTCCCTGCACCCACCGGGAGTGCCCGATCGATCATCGCTGTATGACCGGGGTGTCGGTCGAGGCGGTGGCAGAGGCGGCGGAGCGACAGATGGCGCGCCTCGGAAGAAGGAAGATTGCCGTTTTTCTCGATCGAGATGGAACGATCAATCACGATGTCGGCCACATGGATGCGCTTCATAAGTATTCGATGATCCCGGGGGCCGCCGAAGCGATCGCGCGGCTCAACCGGCGAGGCATTTCGGTGATCATCGTGACGAATCAGTCCGGCGTGGCGAGAGGGATTTTTGATGAGGAGATGATCGGTCAGGTGCATCATCATCTCAAAACAGTTCTGGCCGAAGCCGGGGCGCACCTGGACGGGATCTATTATTGTCCACATCATCCGCAGATCATCCCCTGTACCTGCCGAAAACCGCAGATGGGAATGATCGAACAGGCGATTTCAGAGCATCCGATCGATCTTTCCGGATCGTATGTGGTCGGGGACAAGCCGCTCGATATGGGACTGGCGCGCGGAGGGATGAAGGGGGTGCTCGTCCGCACCGGGCACGGCGAGGCCTCGCTGCAGGAGATGATACAAGCGGGAACACGGCCGGATCATGTCGCCGACGACCTCCCCGCGGCGGTCGGGTGGATTCTGGAAGACCTCCAACGGCGGGGGTGGATCGCCGAATGACGGGCGCGAGATCGGATAAAGCGCGGAGAGACTTTCGGGAAATCCTTATCATCAAGCCGAGCTCGTTGGGGGATGTTATCGACGCCCTTCCCGCCGTGGGGGCGATTCGGAAGCGCTTCCCGTCGGCGCGAATCTCCTGGCTGGTGAAGTCGGAATGGGCGGGGATCTTGAAGGGACATTCTGCGATCGATGAGGTAATCGCCGTTCCCTTTAGATGGGGTGAGGTTCGACAATTGATCCAGGCGGTCCGGAAACATCGGTTCGATCTGGTCGTCGATTTCCAAGGGCTTCTGCGAAGCGCGCTCTTGGGTTATGTGTCGGGGGCCCCTGTTCGGATCGGTTTTTCCGCCGCGCGGGAAGGGGCCCCTTGGTTTTACACGGAGCGAGTGCCGGTTCCGGAAGGAATCGTCCATGCGGTCGATCGCTATCGGAGGGTGGCGAAGGCGTTGGGATGCGACGTAGAGGGGGTTCACTTCGACATCCCCTCTTCGACCGAGTTTGCGGCGAATGTCCGGCGGCTTTTGTCCGAGGGGGGTCTTTCGGAGCAGGCCTCTTTCGCATTGATCCATTCCACGGCGCGATGGGAAAGCAAAAAGTGGGAGCCGACCCGTTTTGCAGCGTTGGCCGACTGGTTGATTCGGGAAAAGAAAATTCCGGTTGTTTTTGTCGGGAGCAAAGGAGAGCGGGAAGAGGTCGATCGGATTCTTCAACAGATGAAACAGCCGGCGATGAACCTGGCCGGAAAGACGGCCCTGCCGGAGCTGGCCGAACTGATTCGGCAGGCGCAATTCTTCGTCTGCAATGATTCCGGTCCGATGCACCTTGCGGCGGCCGTTGGAACGCCGGTGGTGGCCCTCTTCGGTCCGACCGACCCGAGGAAGATCGGCCCCTATGGCGCAGGGCACACGGTGGTCCGAAAAGAAGTCGGCTGCGCCGGCTGCCGGCGGGACCGCTGTGTCCGCGGGAATGAGTGTATGAAGGCGATTTCTGTCGATGATGTCGTCCAGGCGATTGAGAAAAGAGGAGGAAGAGATGGGAATCAATAAAGAGCTGCTTGAGATCTTGGCCTGCCCCAAATGCAAGGGGGATGTTCAGTTAAACGATAAAGGGGACGGCTTGATCTGTCCGAAGTGCAAGCTTCTCTATCCGATCCGGGAGGAGATTCCGGTGATGCTCATTGATGAAGCGATAAAACTATCCTAAGTAGTACGTGTCGAGTTTCAAAGCATAGGGACGATCTTTTCTCGAAAGTAGCCGTTTTTGCTCCAGATCTTTCCCCATTTTTGCTTGATCTCTCATCCATCTGCTGCTATATTGAGGGGTCATTCGTTCCGTGGGGTGAGCCTTTCTGCTCTTTGACTTTTAGAAGCCAAGGTCAGTCGATTCAATCTTTCATGCAAGTTTATCCAGGCTATATCGAACGGGATCTCGACGGGACGCATCTCTGGATCCGCGAAGATTATCACCGGGAGGAGTTGCTCCACCGAATCGGTCCGGAAGCGTTGCTGAAGGATGCTGATGCGGTAAAAATTCAGACAGGTCGGTTGACCGCTGTTTTCAGGCTCCGCTGGGAGGAGAAGGAATTATTCGTCAAATTTTTTCTCTACAAACACTGGCGGCATGTGGTGAAGGCCCCCTTTCTGAAAACTAAGGGCCGACTTGCCTGGGAAAACGCGGGGATGCTTCTCCAGGAAGGTTTCAAGACCCCTCCGGTGATCTTGGTCGGAGAAAAGCGGACCTTCGGTTTTGTTCAGAAGTCTTTTTTTGTGACGGAAGCGGTTGAGGCGGTTTCGCTTCGCTCTTTTCTTAAAGAGTCTTTTAAAGACTCTCTTCTGAAATTATCAATTTCAAGAGTAAATTTCTTTTACCGGCTCGGCCGGGTGATCGGTTCTTTACATGCCAAGGGGATTTACCACGGAGACCTCAATTTGGGTAATCTCTGGATTACCGCCTCTTCCGGGAACGGCCTTTTTGATCTCTATTTTCTCGACAATGAAGGGGCACGCTCCTTCCGGTCGCTTCCAAATTCACGGCGCCTCCACGACTTAAGAGACCTGAACGATATCCGCTTTGAAGCGATTTCTCTTAAAGACCGACTCTGGTTCCTCCGCGCTTACTTGAATGAGAATCCCGATCTCCGTCCCCATAAAAAGCGATTCGTTCGGGAACTGCTTGAAGCTTCTATCCGAAGGCATAAAAGGAAATAGGGGCGTATTGCAATACGCCCCTAGAGCAAGGCCCAACGATGAAAATTGCGATTATCCGAAAACGTTATGTGGCGCATGGGGGAGCGGAGCGTTTCACGAGAGATTTTATTCATCGCCTCGTGGGGCGGGGGCACCAAGTCCATCTGATTGCGGCCGACTGGATCGGGGAGAGGGACCCGAAGGTGACGTTCCATCCGGTCCCGACGGTTCGGCTCGGCGCTTTTTTCGCGGCGTTGACATTCGCTGTCGGGGCGTATCGCGTCTGCCGTCGGAATCGTTTTGATCTGGTGCAGAGCCATGAGCGGACTCTATATCAGGACCTCTACCGGGCCGGCGACGGATGTCATCGCGAGTGGCTGCTCCGGCGAAGAGCAGGGGCCTCTCTTCTTAAGCGTTTCTCCATCGCGATCAACCCTTTCCATCGGTTGATGCTCTGGATTGAAAAAAGATTGATGCAACGGTCGGCCAAAATTGTTGCAATCTCAAACGCAGTCCGAAGCGAGATCATCCGGCATTATCAGGTTTCTCCGGAAAAGATCGCCGTGATCTACAACCCGGTCGATCTGGTGCGATTTCATCCAGACCACCGGACGGGGATCGGGGAGGCGTTGCGCGCTGAAGAGGAGATCAAAGATCAGGAAAAGGTGATCCTCTTCGTCGGTTCGGGGTTTGAGCGAAAGGGTTTGGGCCCGCTCATTGAAGCGATCGCACGCCTCGGCTCGCTTCCGGTGAAATTGTGGGTGGTCGGGAAAGGGAGTATCACGCGATATCAGCGGCAGGCGCGGGATTTGGGGCTGGAGGGTCGCGTCCGTTTTTTCGGGCCGGTTCCCGATGCCGCGTGTTATTATGCGGCGGCCGATCTTTTCGTCTTCCCGACGCTCTACGAGCCTTTCGGCCAGGTGCATCTGGAGGCGTTGGCGAGCGCTCTTCCGGTGATCACGCACCGGCATTGCGGGGGGGCGGAGCTGATTCGTTGCGGGGTCAACGGAGATCTCCTTGACTCTCCGACCGATTCAAAAGAGATTGCCGAGCGGATTCAAAAATTAATCATGCATCCTCATCCGGAATTGCTGCGAGAGGCGGCCCGGAAGACGGCGGAGGAATACCCGCCGGGCCGAATCCTGGACCGGTGGGAAGCGCTTTATGAAGAAATGATTTCGGCAGAGGGGAGATGATCGACGCGGACATTCCCGTTCGGGGCTATTCCGATTCAAAGTGGACCGGCTTGATCCATCAAGATGACGACCGTCCCGGTTTCCGGAGGATGCTTCCACAATTAGATGAGATGCTGAGGATGCGGCGGGTTTCAATATTCAAAGAACGGGAGGATCGCATTTATGGGATCGTCGCTCCGGAGCTGTATGGGGGCGCGCGTCCTCTCTTTATGAAGTTGGATATTTATACAAGGAAGATCCGGCTTAAAAAGTGGCTGAATAACTATGTCATGAGTTCCCGCGCTGAAAAATCATGGAACGCCGCTTGGGACCTGATTCGGATCGGACTTCAAACCCCGACTCCGGTGGCCATGTTGGAGAAGAGAAAATGGGGAGGGCTTCAGGAAGCGCTCTCATTGACGGAGTATTTGGAAGACGCGCTTCCTCTTCAAAAACATTGGGACCGAGGCGTTCCCTCGGCTGAAAAAAAGCCGCTATCTTTCCTTGTCGCCAGCCGGGTGGCCTACCTCCATCAATCGGGTTTCGTCCATGGGGATTTGAAGCCGAGCAACCTTTTGATTAAGCAAGAGAAGCACGGCGGGTACGACGTCTATTTCACCGATCTGGAGTCGCTCTTCCGAGTCTCGAAAATCCAGCCAAGCCACCGAGTTCGGGATATGGCGGCGTTGCTCAGCGCCTTCCTCGGGCGGACGGAATCGTTCGACCAGGTTCGATTCTTCGCGAATTATCTAAGGGGTGAGAAGATGCCGCGCGCTGAAAAACGGGCGCTGGCAAAAAAGATTTTGGAAGAGGCTCACCGTCGCAAAGGGCGAAGCAGGGTAAAAAGGGGGGCGCTCTCCTCGATCTGATGGAGGCACTTTTAGAAGTGCAGATCGCATCGAAGCGATGACCGGAGAAAACCATGAGTCTAAGGAAGCTGATAGAGCAGCTGACCGGCACCCGCATATATCGTTCATTACCGCGCGGTATTGATTTCGCTCAAGACATTGCGAACTCCCTGCCGACGTATCGCACCGACATTGTTTTTGACATAGGCGCTAATGTGGGTCAGTCCTCAAGGCTCTATTTGGTCAAGTTCCCGAATGCTCACATTTATTGCTTTGAGCCGGTAAGCGACACATTCCGTCGACTTCAGGATAAGCTACAAAGTAATGAGCGTGTTGATTGTTACCGACTGGCTTTCGGTTCTTCAAAGAGCACGGGGAGAATGGTTCTCCAAGGCAGCTCTAATAAGATGTTCTTTCTGTTAGATCCGTCAAAGGAGTCGCCAGCGAACAATAATGTGCCGACTGAATCCGTAGATATCGTCACGGTGGACGGATTCTGTCACACGAATGGAATTGATCGCATCAATTTCCTTAAAATAGACACAGAGGGGGGGGATCTCGACGTTCTGAAGGGTGCCGTGAACATGCTGGCCGAACAGAAAATAGACTTTGTACAAGTGGAGGCCGGTATGAATCCTAGCAATAGGCGACATGTGCCGCTTGAATCACTAAAAGAGTTTCTTGAGTCTCAGCGGTATTTTCTATTTGGAATCTACGAACAAGTGAACGAATGGCCTACTAGGGCGCCTCATCTGCGACGGACAAATCCCGTCTTTGTTTCTCAGACCCTCATAGAGAGGAACAGGATGTCAACGGATTCCAACGCATGACAAGGCGCTGCACCGGGCGACCTATCCGCTGATCCGCTGCGCTCCATGGTCGTCAGCGAGCTTGATCGTTGGTGCGCGATTCTGCGCACACATTGCCCGGGCTGAAAACCGCCAATGACGCGACAATAAAGCTCAGTTTTATATTCATCGCGGCCTTGGATGTCGGCCGGTACGAAATGCTCTATCAACTTTACGAGTTTACTTCATGTTTAATTCGATCCATTCTTGGAGTGCGACCGCTGAAAGTAAGATGAACGATTTGGCGATTTCAATGAAGGACAGGTGGATTCCGTGGATCGACCGCTCGATCGAGGGGGGGATTCTCCTCTTCATTTTTTTGTTTCCCGTCAAGGAATTTATTATCTCCAATGATGCGATCTCCCTAATTAAATGGATGGCGCTTTATCTCCCTTTCGGTTTATGGATTCTGAAGATGGTCCTTCGGAAAGATTCTTCATTGGTCCGAACTCCGATCGACCGGCCGATTCTGCTTTATACGATTGTGGTGGTCGCCTCGGTTTTTTATTCAATAGATCGCATCGAAACGCTGGCCGGTATCCGCGGCTCATATCTCAAGGCGATCGTTCTCTACCTTGTTGTGTTAAATAACTTCCAGACGAAAGAGAAAGTGAAGCGTTTGGCAGTGACCTTTGCCGTTTCTTTCGTTGTAACCATCGGAGTCGGCTTCTACAATTATGAGATCGGCCAGTATAATATCGCAGGCGGCATCATCGCTTTTGAAAACAGGAATCATAATACCATGGGAAAAATCTTGGGAGGATCTTTCCCTTTCCTGCTTTTGGCTTTTTCAGCGGTAAAGAGGCCGATTTGGAAGGGAATCGCGATACTTCTGATTCTACTGGGACTCTTTGCGATCTTCATGACCCTGTCGAGAGCGACCTGGGCGGGAGCGGTTTTTGCGTTCTTGATTTGGGGGATGCATCAAAATTGGAAGAAGGTGATGACCGCTGCTATGATTCTCTTTTTATTTATCCTTTTTTCGTTTGGTCCGGACTCGGTCGCTCAAAGATTCGCTCTGCTTGAGACACAAATCAACACGATCAGCAACAGAACCCCGATCTGGGAGGTGGCCTTTCAAGAATTCAAAGAGCGCCCTCTCTTGGGCTACGGATATGGTCTGAACATTTTCGAAAAAGTATATGAAGATGGGCGGACAGGTCAACCCGAAGAGGCGATGAAGGTGACTCATGAGCACAACCTTTTTTTCGCGCTCCTGATCCAAAACGGGATTATTGGGATGGTTTTATACTTTTGGATTTTTATCCGGACGTTGATTTTGATTTATAAGATGATCCTATCAACGGCAGTCGGTTCCGATCGAGAAATTCTTGTCGTCATTTTCAGCGGGATGATCGGTGAATACTTTATCCATGCTTTGGCTGACAGGAATAATGTCGGAAACTTAGCCCTTCCCTTATGGGCAATGTTGGCGCTCGCAATGGCCGTCTGGAATCGGATCGGACAGGGCGCTCCCAATCATTCTCCCGCCCATCGGGTGGAAAGCAGGCTTGTGGAAGTAAAGTAACTGGCGACCCGGAAGAAAAGCGAACCCGGTAAAGATGGACCCTATTTTAATCGTCGGAAGTTTTGGAAAACCCTGGAATACCGCTCATTATCTGGTCCATGCGGCGGAGAAGATCGGCCATCGCGTCTCCACCTTCGATCCGCTCCAAGCGGGAGCGACGGAAGAGATGTTGATGAAAAGGGTGGAGGAGTCCAGGCCGACATATATGTTGATTATGAAGGGGACCGGCTTCAAGCCGGAGTGGAACGAGGCGCTTAAGGAGAAGGGAATTTACACCATCCTGTGGCATCCCGATCCTGATATCCCCGATTGGTTGCTTCCTCTGATCCGATCGGTCGATTTTTGTTTTACGATGGCGGAAGGAATGATCCCGGAATGGAAAGAGAAAGGGGCAAAACAGGTTGCCTGGCTCTCACAGGGGTTTGAGCCGGCCTTCTTTGAGGCCGGCCCGATAACCGACATGGACCTCCGGTTCTACGGGGCCGACGTCGCCTTCGTGGGGAATATCGATTCAACGAATAATTATTTGACGCGGCGCTATAAATTGAAAAGAATCCTTCGAGAGGGATTCCATCTCAAATGGTGGGGGCCGCGGCTCGGAAGAAAGCTGATCAACCTTCCGATCCTCCTCTCGTCTATCGGACGCGCGTATGGCGGGCGTTTCATCTACGGGCCGGAATTTGCGAAAGTGGCCCTCTGCTCAAAGGTATTTCTCGCATTTGATCGAGAGACGGAGATTCGGCTCTCGATGAGCGCCAGAATGTACACAGCGGTCGGCTGCGGCGCATTTTACATGTGCGAGGCGATGGATGGAATCGAGTCGGTCCTCACTCCCGGCAAGGAAATCGTGACCTTCAAGGGAGAAGAAGAAATGATCGATAAAATCCGTTACTATCTTCCGAGGGAATCGGAGCGGGAGCAGATTGCGCGCGCCGGTCAGGGACGCGTGCAAAGGGAGCATACGTATCAGAGGCGGCTTGAGCAAATGTTTCGGACGGTGAAGGGCGCGCCCCATGCCTGATCGGAATCCGCTTAAAAGACCGATCAATGTTTTGCATTTAGTCGTCACCCTTCCCGTGGGAGGTATTGAACAGCGGCTCAAGGAGTTGGTCCTCCGCTACTCCAAGGAGGAATTCCGGCCGATCGTCTGCTGTCTTCGCGATAAGAGCGTCATTGGAAGGGAAATCGAGCGGCACGGTATTGAAGTGATTGAGCTTGACCGAATGCGCCGACACCAGTTTGATCCGATCCTCGTTTGGAAGCTCTATCGCCTCATGCTCGAAAGAGAGATTCAGGTGGTTGCGACGGATGAATACCATGCGAGCCTCTACGGGCGTCTGGGGGCCCGTTGGGCGAAGGTCCCTGCGGTTGTCTCCACCGTCCACAATGTCTACCGCAGAAAGCTTTCCCATCGATTCCGGATCAATCGTGTTCTGGCGCGGTGGTCTGATCGCATCATCGCGGTTTCCAACCGGGTGAAGGCGGACCTTCTCCGTTTCGACCGGGTCTCTCCCTCCAAAGTGGAGGTGGTTCCGAACGGGATCGACCCGCGCCGCTTCGAGGATCTTTCTCCCAAGGCGGAGGCCCGAAAGAAGCTCTCCTTGCCCGAGAACGCTTTTCTCATCGGAACGGTGGGGCGTTTATCGATCGCGAAGGGACACCACGATCTGCTGAGCGCTTTCCGGCTTCTGATGGATGAAGAGGGACGGCCCGATCTTCGGCTGGTTCTCATCGGAGACGGCCCGCTTCGGGAGGAGTTGACACAGACGGTTCAGCAGATGGGATTGGAGAAGGTCGTCTTTTTTCTGGGAACCCGCCGCGACGTTCCCGATTGCTTGAGCGCCCTCGATCTTTTTGTCTTTCCTTCCCTCTGGGAGGGGCAGGGGATCGCGCTGGTCGAAGCAATGGCGGCCCGATTGCCGATCGTCTGCGCCGATTACGAGGGGGCGCGTGAGATCGTCTCCGACGGTGTGGAGGCCCTCCTTGTCGAGCCGAAGGAGCCGAGGCGCCTCAAGGAGGGGATCGTTCGGCTCCTGCGTGATGAGGGATTGGGGCGATCTTTGTCGGCGGCGGCCCGTTCGCGGGCGGTTACCGATTTCTCTGTTCAAGGGATGGTTCGGGAACATGAGCGGTTCTACAAGGAGATCCTCCGCACGAAAGGAATTTTGTTGGATGGGCGCCAATGAGCCGTCCGAAGCTCTCCGTCACGGTGATCACGCTGAACGAAGAGAAGGAGATCGGCGACTGTCTTGACAGCGCGGCGTGGGCCGACGAGATTGTGGTCGTCGATTCCGGAAGCTCCGACCGGACGGTGGAGATTGCCGGGAAATATACCGATAAAGTTTTCTCCTATGCGTGGACGGGTTATGCCGCCCAGAAAAACCGGGCGCTCGAATTGGCGACCCACCCGTGGGTGTTGAGCCTGGATGCGGACGAACGGGTGAGTCCGGAGCTTCGGGGAGAGATCGAGCAGATTCTGGAATCGCCCCGCCACGCCGACGGCTACCGCATCCCAAGAAAAAATTTCTTTCTGGGACGCTGGATTCGACACGGGGGGTGGCATCCCGATTATGTTCTCCGTTTTTTCAAGCGGGAGGCCGGCCGGTTCGGCGAGAGAAAAGTCCATGAGTCGGTGACGATTCGCGGAGAAATCGGAACCCTCCGATCCCCGCTGGCGCATTACACCTATCGTTCTTTGGAGGATTACTTCCGGCGGATGGACCGCTATTCGACCCTGGCGGCGGAGGAGATGTTCGAGGCGGGGAAGCGGGCCAATCTCCTCGATCTCTTCCTGCGGCCGCCGGCCACCTTTCTGAAGATGGTGGTTCTCCGGCAGGGTTTTCGAGATGGGGGCGACGGCCTGTTGTTGGGCCGGCTCTACAGTACTTATACCTTTGCAAAATATGCAAAGCTCTACAAGATGGGACGGTATGGGAAAGATCATCGGTAGTATCGGGGCGATCGTCAGCCGGAATCGGATTATCGTCAGCCTGTTGTTGGGGGGCGCCCTTTGGTTTCTCTCCAGGCCGACCCTCCTTTCCATCGCCGCGGGGGCGCCCTTTGTCATTTTGGGGGAAGCGATCCGAACGTGGTCGTCGGGACATATCCGGAAGAATCAGGAACTGGCGACGACCGGCCCCTATGCTTTCACCCGAAATCCCCTTTATCTCGGAAGCGGGATGATGGGGTTCGGCTTTATTTTGATGGGGCGCAGCTGGGGTCTTCTCCTCTTGTTTTTGATGTTCTTTGCATTGATCTATCATTTCACGATTTTGCGGGAAGAGGAGAAGCTCTCGGCCCGTTTCGGCTCGCAGTTCTCCGCCTATGCCGAGTCGGTTCCCCGTTTCTTCCCCCGTTGGAGCGCGTGGCGGCAGGTTGAAACCGGGTTCGACTGGGGGTTGGTTTTGAAACATCGGGAGCATCGAACCTGGCTGGGAATCGTGGTCATCTTGGCGTTGATGATGATCCGGATGTGATCGGACTTCGGATGGCGCTGCGGGAAACGGGACAAGAATGATCGATTTCCGACCAGAGGCGATCAAGAGCGTCTTGCTCATGCTTTTCCGGCAGATCGGGGACGTTCTTCTGGCGACTCCGACAATCCGTGCCTTCAAGGAAGCCTTTCCCGGGTCGCGCCTGTCGGTCGTTGTTTTCAAGGAGTCGGCGCCGGTCCTGGAGGGAAATCCATTCGTCGATCGAATCGTCGTGGTCGATCCGAAATGGAAAGGACTTCCCTTAATGGAGCGGCTGTGGCGGGAGCGCCTCATGTTAAGCGAGATCCGCGAGACGAAGGCCGATTTGGCGGTCAATCTGACAACGGGAGACCGGGGTCTTTTCCTGTCGCTTCTCTCCGGCGCCCCTCGTCGGTTAGGGCTTCTCCCCAGGGAGCGGTTCCCCTTATTGATGCGGCTGATCTACACTCATCGCTATCGCGTGCCGACGCCGCATACCCACGCGGTCGAGCGACATCTCGAATCGATTCGTTCGCTCGGTTATGAACCGATCGAGAAGCGGCCGCAGCTCTTCTTTTCGAAAGAAGAGGAGGATCGGGTCGTCTCATTGCTGACGGCGCAAGGTTGGTCGGAAGCGCGACAGCAGGAGGGGCGCTATCTCGTCCAGATCCATCCGACCTCCCGATTGTTTTTTAAATGCTGGCAGGACGATGCGATGGGGGCCGTGATCGATCATCTGATCGGGGAGAGGAATGTTGATGTGGTGGTAACGGGAGGACCGGCCCCGGCCGAGCGGGAGAAGATCGAGCGGATCCTCTCTTTTTCGAAGCGCCGGCCGATGAACCTGGTCGGTCAGACCAGCTTGAGGGAACTGGCGGCTCTTTCTCGGCGGGCCGATCTCTTTTTCGGTGTTGACAGCGCCCCCATGCATATCGCTGCGGCAATGGCAACGCCGGTGATCGCTCTCTTCGGGCCGTCCGTCGCCGAGATCTGGAGGCCATGGGGGGCGGGTCATACGACGCTCGCAAAAGATTTCTCCTGCCTTCCCTGCGGACAGGATGGTTGCGGGGGAAGCAAGCGGAGTCGTTGCCTGGAGGAGACGACCGCAGAGGAGGTCATCGTCGAGATCGATCGTTATCTGCTCCATCTGGATGCGATGTCGCGGCAACCGAGCATGATCCGGTTTCTACCGGCATGATGTTGTCGGAAAAGATCGTTATTCGTTAAACGTTATTCGTGAAATGATTGTTAGAGACAGTTAAAGAGGAGAATATAGGAGCAATGGATAAATATCCGGCAAAAATGCGTTATCAGGACGTGGGATACGCAGGTCATTACGACGGCGCCCGATATCAAACGCGCTGGGCGCAGTTCAAGAATAAGCAGACGCACCAAACGCTCATGAAAGCGCTTGCTTTTCTTAAGCCTGGGAGCACCATTATCGATCTTCCCTGCGGGACCGGCCGGTTCGGCGCGTTTCTCTCCGGTTTGGGGTTCCGTTGGATCGGCTCCGATATTTCGGCGCAGATGATGGCGAAGTCGCAGGAGAAGGTGAAGGGGAATGACAGGGTCCTCGGCCACATCCGATCCGACGCGGAGATCCTTCCGTTCAGGGATAAAAGCGTCGATTGTTTCCTCTCGATCCGCTTTTTGCCCCACCTCCCCCCAGATGTGAAACAGAATGCCTTGAAAGAGATGGCCCGAGTCAGCCGGCAGTGGTTGATCATCGACCACACCTACCGGAATCCCTATAAGGCCTTTTGGCGGGACATCGGAACCAAGATCGGTGTCGGAAGCGGCGGAAAGAAGCGGCCGACGAAGGAGGAGGTCTTTCAGGAGATCGAGCGGGCCGGGCTTCGGATCCATCGGGTTTTTCCCGTTTCCCGGTTTTTCTCCGACAACATGCTCTTGCTTTGCAGCAAAGTTTAGTTTCGTAGGATTTATCCGCGAATTGTGGATTCCCTTTAGAACAATCCGCCCCCTCGCGCCGAGGACGAATGGACTGGAACCCCCCTGTTGCAACGTCTGAAAATTCCGCGTTTTAATCGCGCTGCCAAGCCTGCCGAAATTTGTTCCGAACCGTAAGATATCCTTGCATTGTCCGTCTCATTTTGATATACGTATATGACTTACAATTTCCCTAATGCCGTCTATTTCTCCAGGGCATATTGAATTAATTAAAACATATCTTTTCCTACGCTGAGTGCAGTAAGGCTGGCTATTCTTTTTCGGATTGAGGGCAACATGTACGGAGTGATACTGGCAGGGGGTAGTGGAACGCGCTTTTGGCCGCTCAGCCGGGAAGAATACCCAAAGCAGCTCTTAAAGATCTTCGGCAATCAGAGTCTCATTCAGGCCACCCTGTCCCGGATCGCCGACCTGATCCCGTCCAATCAGACCTATATCGCCACCAACCCTTCTCAGGCGGAGCAGATCAAATTCCAGCTGAAGCCTTCCCGAGAGGGGCCTCACTTTATCTATGAACCGATGGGGAGGAACACGGCGGCCGCCATCGGCCTGGCGGCGACCTACCTACGCAAGCGCTTTCAGGACGGCGTCATGGCGGTTCTCTCCGCCGATCACTTTATCAGGGAGCCGCAGGTTTTTATCGAGGCGCTTCGTTTGGGAGAAAGCCTTGCCGATGAAGGTTATCTTGTCACCTTAGGCGCCAAGCCGACCCGGCCGGAGACCGGCTACGGTTATATCCAAAAGGGAAAGCCCTTTCCGAATCAGCCCGGTGCATCGACCGTACAGCGCTTCGTTGAAAAACCGAACCGTGAAACCGCCGAACAATATCTAAAGAGAGAAGATCATTTCTGGAATACCGGCATCTTCCTCTGGAAGATCTCAACGATTTTGGCGGAGATCAAGCAGTTTGTTCCTGAGCTGTCGGAGGGTTTGAAGGAGATTGAACAGAAGATCGGAACGGCGGAGGAAGCGGAAGCGCTTGCGCGGGTTTATCCGACGCTTCCCTCCATCTCGATCGACTATGCCGTTTTGGAGAAGTCGGATCGCCTCGCCGTGATCTCCACCGACATGGGGTGGGAAGATGTCGGCTCCTGGAGCGCGCTCGATGAAGTGATCGAACGGGATGAAAATGGGAACATCCTCACCGGAAATGTCGTCAACATCGGCAGCTCCAACAGCATCATCTACGGACAAAAGCGGGTCGTGGCCGTGGTGGGGCTGAAAGACATTGTCGTGGCCGATACGGAGGATGCAACCCTCATCTGTTCGAAGGATAAGGCGCAGGAGGTCAAGAAGGTCGTTGAGGCGCTGAAAGGCCGCAACGGCGATGAGCACCGCGTTCACAGAACAGTCATCCGCGCCTGGGGAAGTTATACCGTTCTGGAAGAGGGACGCGATTACAAAATCAAGCGAATTCTGGTCAATCCTCGGGCGCGTCTTTCCCTTCAAATGCATCATAAGCGGAGCGAGCATTGGGTCGTGGTCGCGGGAACGGCGCGGGTCACCTGCGGGGAGAGTGTTTATACCATTCAGGCCAACCAGAGCACCTTTGTCCCGATGGGGGTGAAGCATCGGCTGGAAAATCCGGGCGATGAGCCGCTCCAGATCATCGAGGTGCAGAGCGGGAATTATCTCGGAGAAGACGACATCGTCCGGTATCAGGATGATTACGGGCGGGTGGAGGCCAAGAAGGGCTGACCATGTCGATCTTTAGAGAGTATGACATCCGAGGGGTTTACGGAACTGTCCTGACCGAGAAGGTAGCCGAAGAGATCGGGAAGGCCTTCGCCACGCTGATCCGCCGATCCGGCGGAAAAAAGATCTCGCTCGGCTATGATATTCGTCTCAGCAGCCCTTCGCTTCGGGAAGCATTGTTGGCGGGACTCCTCTCGACCGGTATCGATGTGGTCGATATCGGCGCCTGTCCGACACCGGTCCTCTATTTTTCTCTCTTCAACTTGCAAGTCGACGGCGGGGTGATGATCACCGCCAGCCACAATCCGGCCGAATTCAATGGGTTCAAACTCTGCCGCGGGAAAGGGACCCTCTTCGGCGCCGAGATCCAGCAAGTCCGCACGATGGCGGAGAGCGGCGATTTCGACCGGGGGAAGGGGGAACTGACCTTTGAACGCGATTTTCTCTCTGTTTACCTCAACTACTTTGTGAAGCACTTCGGTTCCTTCCGGTCAAAAAAAGTGGTGGTCGATTGCGGAAACGCCGCCGCCGCCCTCATCGCTCCTCGGATTATGGAAAAGTTGGGATGTGAAGTGATTCCGCTCTATTGCGAACCGGATGGCCGATTCCCAAATCATCATCCCGATCCAACCGTTCCCGAAAATATTGCTGACCTTATTGAATGTGTCCGGAAAGAACGGGCGGATGTCGGCATTGCGTTTGATGGGGATGGAGATCGGCTGGGCGCCGTCGATGAAAAGGGGGAGATCATTTGGGGGGATAAGCTCACCCTCCTTTTCGCGACTGATATTCTCAAACGAAATCCAGGAGCGACCATCATCTCCGAAGTTAAGGCTTCTCAAGTCCTTTATGATGAAATTTCACGCCTCGGCGGCAACGGGATCATGTGGAAGACCGGGCACTCTTTGATCAAATCCAAAATGAAAGAAACCGGGGCGCTGTTGGCCGGGGAGATGAGCGGCCATCTCTTTTTTGCAGATCGGTATTTTGGGTATGATGATGCGATTTATGCAGGGTGTCGGCTGGTGGAGATTCTTGTGAAGGAGAATCGGCCTCTTTCGTCTTTTTTCATTGACCTCCCTAAGACCTATGTCACCCCGGAGATTCGGGTCGATTGTCCGGATGATCGGAAGTTCGCAGTGGTCGAAAAGTGCCGGGAATATTTCTCCGGCAAATATAAGACGGTCGATATCGATGGCGTTCGGGTTTTGTTCGAGGATGGTTGGGGATTGATTCGAGCCTCGAATACCCAGCCGGCATTGGTATTGCGGTTTGAAGCGAGCAGTGGGATCAGGGTTACTGAAATTCAAGAATACGTGAATGGACTTTTAGCAAAGCTCATCCGTTAGAAGAGAACTTAAATTTGTAGTGGGGAGACAATGAAAAAAGCTTTGATTACGGGGATTACCGGTCAAGATGGATCCTATCTTGCGGAGTTGCTGTTAGAAAAGGGCTACAAAGTCTCCGGAATGGTCAGAAGATCGAGTGTTGAAAACTATGAAAGGGTAGAGCATATTCGAGAAAAGCTTAATTTTGTCCAGGGAGATTTGACAGATCAGTCCTCATTAGATGAGGCAATCAAAGAGATTATGCCAGACGAAGTCTATAACCTGGCCGCACAGTCGTTCGTACCAACTTCTTGGAATCAACCGGTTCTCACCGCCGATGTTACAGGATTGGGTGTGACACGTATTTTAGAGGCAATTCGGAAACACAAATCGGACACCAAATTTTATCAGGCTTCTTCGTCTGAGATGTTTGGAAAAGTTCAAGAAATACCCCAGACGGAAAAAACTTCTTTTTATCCTAGGAGTCCATATGGTGTAGCAAAGGTCTATGGACATTGGATTACGGTGAACTATCGAGAAAGCTATAATATTTTTGCTTGCTCAGGAATTTTATTCAACCATGAGTCTCCTCGACGGGGACTGGAGTTTGTAACCCGCAAGGTGACACATACGGTAGCCAAGATTAAGTTAGGCTTGGCCAAAGAGCTTCGAATGGGGAATATGGAGGCGAAACGGGACTGGGGTTTTGCTGGTGACTATATCTATGCGATGTGGTTAATGCTCCAACAGGATCAACCGGATGATTATGTTATTGCAACAGGCGAAACTCATTCTGTTCAGCAGTTAGTTAATATTGCTTTCGATTGTGTCGGATTGAATGCAAAAGATTACGTGGTAACAGATCCCAAATTCTTGCGGCCGGCCGAGGTCGATCTCCTTATCGGGAGTTCCGAAAAAGCGAAAAAAAAGTTAGGATGGACGCCATCGGTTTCCTTTGAGAAATTGATCGAAATGATGGTAAAGGAGGATATTTCCCTGCTGAATCAAAATAAGGTAAGGCATTAAAACACTCATGTCTAAAATTTATAGCTAATTGTAGGATATCGGGTTTTTGGGAATGATCTTAGCGCTAATTTCAAATAAACCGAGCCTCCCGCTGAACCTCACTATCAGAAACTCTAGTTTTCTCAATCTGGACTATTTTTAACGTTCCTTTGGCATTTACTTTTAATTCGGATTAGTCATGAAGGGAACTTTTAAAGGAGCTTGGCATTACAGGCAATTTATTATTTCTTCAATAAAGACAGAGCTTTTAGCTCGCTATGCTCGAAGCAAATTAGGCCTGGTTTGGATGTTACTTCATCCCCTTGCCCAAGTTGCTATATATGCATTTGTTTTGTCGGTAGTATTATCAACAAAACTCCCAGGGATCGAGAGCGCCTATGGATATGCCTCTTATTTGATGGCGGGAATGTTAGCATGGTCTTTATTTTCTGAAATTGTAATGCGTTGTTTAAATATATTTTTGGAAAATGGCAACCTTTTAAAGAAGCTCGTGTTTCCAAAGATCTGTTTGCCATTGATCGTTTCTGGGAGTGCGCTTGTCAGTAATATTGCGCTCCTTTTAGCTACCCTAGTTGTGTTCTCTTTGTTTGATCATATTCCAGGTAGATCACTTCTCTTGTTGCCTACTTTGATCGCTTTGAATATTGCGTTAGCAATTGGTCTTGGCTTAATTTTGGGAATACTCAATGTGTTCATTCGCGATGTGGGGCAGATTGTACCTGTTATTTTTCAGTTTTGGTTTTGGCTTACCCCAATTGTTTATATGTCCGGTATTATTCCGGAAAGATTCAGAGGTTGGCTTAGTCTGAACCCAATGTATCCAATTGTAACAGCCTACCAAAACGTTTTAGTTTTTGGGAAAACACCATACTGGGGGGGATTGGGCTGGGTATCCATCTTTGCGGCCATATTGCTGATTATGGCACTATACATGTTTCGTAAAGCCAGTCCAGAAATAGTGGATGTCTTGTGAGTCAGGGAACGCTTTGTGTCACTGGTCTTGGGAAAGCATTCCGTCACTATGCGAGTGAATGGGGCAGAGTTCTTTCTTGGTTTGGCTTACCTATCCGCCCTTTAGCCGAACACTGGGTACTTCGAAACATCTCTTTTACTGTTGAACCGGGAGAGGCCGTGGGGGTTGTTGGTCAGAACGGCGCTGGTAAGAGCACTCTTCTTAAACTTATTACGGGAACACTGAGACCTACTGAAGGAAACGTACAAATCAATGGCCGTATAGCTGCTATCCTGGAATTGGGTATGGGTTTTAACCCGGAATTAACAGGACGACAAAATGCCTGCCACTCGGCAGGTTTAATGGGATTTACTTCCTTGGAGATTGAGGCAATAATGCCAGAAATCGAGGAGTTTGCTGAGATTGGGGAGTATTTTAACCAACCGATGCGGACGTATTCCAGCGGGATGCAGATGCGTGTCGCCTTTGCTGTCGCAACCGCATTCAGACCGGAGATCCTGATTGTCGACGAAGCGCTTTCTGTGGGTGATGCGTACTTTCAACATAAAAGCTTTCGGCGCATCAAGGAATTTCAGGAGCAAGGTACCACGTTTCTGATCGTTTCGCACGACAAGTCGGCGGTGCAAACCTTGTGTGATCGAGCTATTCTACTGGAGAAAGGCCGCGTTATTCAGGACAGCAACCCTGAAGCGGTGATGGACTTCTACAATGCCCTGATTGCAGAAAAAGAGAATCAAAGTGTTCAGCTTTTGCAGCATGAAAGCGGCAAAACACAAATTATATCCGGTACGGGCGAGGCACGTGTTGAAGAAATCGCCCTTTTCAATACTGCGGGTAAACGAGTTGAATTTGTCAATGTTGGAGAGCCTGTAGAGTTGCGCGTAAATGTGAAGGCATATGCCGACATTCCGTGTTTGGTACTGGGATATGCTATCAAAGACCGGCTTGGCCAGTACGTCTATGGGACCAACACGTATCATACAAAACAAGAACTTAAAGGCGTGCTGCATGGTCAGTCGATTCTATATCGAATACAGTTTCCCATGAATTTTGGTCCCGGCAGTTACTCGATTTCTACAGCATTAGTTAGTACTGATACTCACCTTGTTAATAACTATGAATGGAAAGACTTGGCGCTGGTATTTACAGTGACTAATCTAGACAAACCAATCTTCGTTGGCAACGCCTGGGTTCCACCCATTATAGAGGTTCATACGCATGACGTTCATTTCCTACGCCCAAAACTATGAAGATGTGATCCTCTATCGCGCATTAGGTGATATAGGTGCCGGTTTTTATATTGACGTAGGCGCCCAGGACCCGGTGGTCGATTCGGTGACCAAGGCCTTTTATGAGCGTGGGTGGCGCGGCATCAATATCGAACCGATTGATTACTGGTTTAATAAACTAATTGCAGATCGCCCTCAAGATCAAAATTTAAAAGTGGCAGCGGCTGCAGAGAATGGAATTTTACAGTTCTATGAGGTTGTCGACACCGGAATGTCGACATTTAACGCCACTTTTGCATCAAAGCATTCCTTAGCAGGTTTCACTATTCGGGAATGCCAAGTACCCGCTCGGCGTCTGGATAAAATCTGCGATGAGCTTAATGTTACTGTAGTTCACTTTTTGAAGATCGATGTGGAAGGGGCTGAACGCGCAGTTTTGGCTGGGATTGATCTGACACGCATTAGACCTTGGGTTATATTGCTTGAGTCCACTGAACCGAACTCGACTGTTCCTACATATGAGCAATGGGAAGACTTGTTGACTAGCCGTGGTTATGAATTTGCCTGCTTCGATGGGCTCAATCGGTACTATCTGGCTGATGAACGAAAAGCACCGCTTAAGGAAATATTGTCTAAACCTCCAAATTATTTTGATCACTTTATTCGCCACTCTGAATGGTTGGCGGGTCAACAGGTCCAGAAACTAGAGGCCGAGGCCACTCGCACGCAGAAGCGTGTTGAGGAACTGGAAAATGAAGTTGCTAAATTGCAAATTGAAAGTGGTGATTTGCGTGAAAAACTAAAAATCATTCAAGAGCACGTTGCTTGTCTTGAGAAGAGTTTATTTGAGTCACGAGTGGATCTTCAAGTGGTTGAGAAGGAGCTTGCTGAGGCAAAAAAAATGGCTTCGCATTTTCGGCAAAGCTTAGAAGTTCGTGAGTTAGAACTCAAAGCGGTATATAGCAGCCTGTCCTGGCGCATTACGGAGCCACTACGCAGGGCAAATCTTTTCGTTAAGCAATCTGTGAGAACAATTGAAAAAAGATGACCAATCAAATAGAACAGTCATGTACAATCAGTCCTTAGAGGTTCCGCCTCAAGATATGCGATCGGTGATATTGGTCATAAATAATTTTATAAAAATGAAAGGCTGGCTAAAAACTTCTCGCCTTATTTTTAAATGAACACAATGAATAAGAAAAGAATATTTTGGCTCGGCATGCATAAGGTGTTGGTGCGGACTGAATTGCCTGCCTTGCGCGAGATGGGATATGAGGTATTTAATCCACCATATTTAAGCAATGTTCAAGACCAATCGGCGGAATTAAATTGGACTCAGAGTGAATCGAGTTTGCCCGAGGACATCTATGAAAAATTATCGAAGTATAACTTTTTTTACAATTCGATTAGTAATGAGGTTGCGGAGATATTAAATGAATATTTCGATGCAATAATTGTGACGATTAATCCTGACTGGCTCGTCTCTATATTAGAAGTTTTTAAGAAGACTATAATTTATAGAACGTATGGGCAAATCGGAATTTTAAGCGAAAGTCTTTTGCACAACGGGGGATATAAACTTATTCAGGAACGTGAAAACTTCTGGTTTGTTCCACACTGCGAGGAAACAGCTTCTGATGAACAGCATTGGTTAAAAAACAAATTAAAAGTCTGTCCATACTGGCTGACAGACGATGTATTTGCGCTTCAGGGAAAATGGGAGCATAGAAAACCGAAGAAACCTCATATTGGATTGACTTGCCCAAACATAACCAATCCTTATTATCAGGGACATTTTAATTATCTAAAAGCATATTTTGAGCAAAGATGTTTTCGCTATTTTGGAGCCCAGCTCGAAGAAAATGCTGATCCGAATGTTGTGGGCACCCTGCCGAGAGAAAGGTATTTAGAGGAGTTTCTTTTTCTTTCAGGATATCTTTACACATACCGTGAGCGTAACGTGTGTTTTTTACCACCAATCGAGATGATGGTTTTTGGGGGACCGGTCTTATATTTTTCTGGATCGCTATTGCATCGATATTTTAATGCAAAAACGCCTGGTTTAGTATGGAACGAAGATGAAGCACTAAGGAAAGCAAAACTATTAATAAAGGGCGACAGTCAATTCGTGACCGAAATCATAGCAAGCCAGCCTCCCATCGTTGAAAGATACTCAAAATCATTTGGTTTGCCGGTTTTCAGAAGGGTAATCTCCGAGATTTTAGATGGGACAGGCCCACCGAAGAGTGCCTCAGCGGCTATTAACAAGAAAAGCAGCGAGAGATTTGCGCCATCGCCCGTATTGCTATTCGCCCATTTCAGGGGCGCGTATGTCTTTTCGAACGGGGAATATAGTACGATGCATGGTATCCCGCGTGTTATGAGGCAATTTGTCAGGGCACTCACTTCAGTTAATGTTCCCGTCGTTGTGACAGCGTGGTCTGATGATCTCATTAACACACACGGTTTCTATTCATCTCAGTGTGATAACCCCGATTTAGTTTCGGTCGTCTCAGTAGACGATTTAGGAATAGGAGTTACGAAAGCCCAAGAAGTGGCGATTAAAAAGAATGAAGGAATTATTTCAAAGGTCCTTAAATTCTTTGTTGGAAGGTCCTCATTTTTCAGGAGTATCCGAGATCGGCATATACATAATCCGTCAACCCTAAATTTAATTGAACTGATCCTCGTGGGTTTATATCGTGTCTTACTTCGTATTCAAAATAAAGCGGTTTATAGCGCGGCATGTCTTAGGGCTAAGGTTATTAAATTAACTAACAAGGTCCTTGCTATAAAAAATAGCGTTCTAAGAAAAAAAATAAGGGAGCAACCCCAAAATCACGTTCGAGTGTGCGGAACACGGTCGGCACCATGGAGGTATGTCATCATACCACATTACTACCTTTTTCCAGAAGTGCTGACGGCTGGTTTTGATCGTGTTTTATCGTATATTCCGGATTACATGCCTTATCTTTTCAAGGGAAGGAACTATTTCCCTGAAGATGGTTCCCATCTGGAGGTGGGGCGTAAGGTAGTCGGGCTTTCGACAAGGGTTTTGACCAATTCAGCGTTTACCACGGAATATTTGCCTAATTGTCCACTGAGAGTACCCAAGGAAAAAATTGTCGCCTTTCCTATGCCTTTCTTGAGTATAAGAAAAGATGTTGGCGAGGAAAAATCAGACCATAAAGTTATCAGCAAACTGTCCGAGAAAAAATTTATATTTTACCCAACTCAACCTCATCCAAACAAGCGCCTCGATTTGCTAATCCGGTCCTGGATTCTGATTAATAAATTGCGCCCTGATCTTCTTCTTGAATTGACTTTTACCTGTGGGGATATACCACCTCCCTTATGGGATCTGATCAGGAAAGAAAGACTTGAGCCATCTATTCACCTTTTTCCTGGTATAAGTGACAGCACGCTATCTTGGCTCTACAAAAATGCAGTTTGCTTGGCGTTCACCTCAGAGTTTGAGGGAAATTTTCCCACACAGGTCTTGGAGGCCTTGGAGTATCGCTGTCCTATCGTAGCCATGGAGAATCCACTGATAACGAATGAACTTGGAGAAATTTCAAGGCACCTGCTGATTGCGCCCTTTGCTGATATAGATTCTTTTTCTAATTATGTTATTTATACGGCGGAAAATAGGAATGAGGTTTTAAAGCATCAAGAAAATGTGCTGGATTTCGTCAGAGGGTTACACTCATTTGAGGGCTTCACGAAAAATGTCATTGAACTAGATCGACTGATGCAAGGATAAAGAGTCGAATTTTAAACTTTTCCTATGATTGAGCCGGTTGGGCTAATTAGGGAAAGGCAAGAGAGTTAAATGATTTATTAAGGTGCGAGGTTATATGGCTGCTTATAGAGAGATTCCTGGTTGCCGGGTGAGTGGAAGCAACCATCTGGTGTCAGTGTTAAATCTGGGGCATCAGGTGTTGACGGGAGTGTTCCCCAAGAATAAGTCAGATCAAATTACGGCAGGACCTTTAGAACTCGTCTGGTGCCCTAACAGCGGGCTCCTGCAATTGCGCCATTCATACTCATCGAATGAGATGTATGGTGAGAACTACGGCTACCGTTCTGGACTCAACCAATCTATGGTCAATCATCTTTCCGAAAAGGTGAGGTGTCTTGAAAGGATGATCGCGTTAAAATCGGGCGACATTGTTCTAGATATCGGGAGCAATGATGGAACCACCTTAAAAGCATATTCCGTAAGCGGAATTCAACGAATCGGCATCGATCCGACCGGAAGAAAATTCCAGCAATATTATACGAAGGAGATCAAACTAGTTCCTGACTTTTTTTCTTCTGAAGTTTATCATTCTGTCGAGAAGCGTCCCGCCCGAATTGTGACCTCCATTGCTATGTTCTACGACTTGGAAGCACCTGTGGAGTTTGCAAGACAGATTGAGTCTATTCTGGCAGACGATGGAATTTGGCATTTTGAGCAAAGTTACATGCCATCGATGTTGCGCCTTAATTCATATGATACGATCTGCCATGAACATTTGGAGTATTACTCGCTCGGTGTTGTTAAGAAAATTATCGAGATAGCTGGACTCAAGCTGATGGATGTCATGATGAATGCGGTCAATGGCGGGAGTTTTGCGGTTACGGCGATAAAAGCTTCGAACCGAAATATCAAAATCAATCATTCGGTGATTAACTGGCTTTTGGAGCAGGAAGAGCGTATGGGCTTAAATACACCCAAGCCATATCGGGATTTTGAAGAGAGAGTATTTCGGCATCGTGAAGACCTAATACGGTTAATTCGTGCTCTCAATGCCGACGGGAAAAAAATACTGGGTTATGGCGCATCGACAAAGGGAAATGTGGTCCTACAGTTCTGTGGGTTTACTGAGAAAGATATTCCTGCAATCGCGGACGTTAACCCGGACAAGTTTAACTGCTTCACTCCGGGAACACATATCCCCATTCTTTCTGAAGAAGATGCGCGTGCAATGAAGCCAGATTATTTTCTTGTCCTTCCATGGCATTTTAAGGCTGGAATCCTCCAACGAGAAAAGGAATATCTGGCTAATGGCGGGAAAATGATCTTCCCTTTTCCTGAAATAGAAATTGTATGAAGTATTCACTGTTTTGAACAATCATGGTATTGAAATAAATGAATGAAAAGGAAAGTCCTATGAAGGTTTTCTTTGTTAAAAAAGGATTGACCTAATTGTAATTCTGATAACAGGTTTACTAGGGTTGGGGAGTGTTTATAATTTTGTGTAACCAGCAAAGCCAAATGGGATAGACTGCTGTCTAAATCCCAATGAGGAGCTGGAGATGGAGCAGGATGAGAAATTATTTGATGTTTCCAAAGTGCAGGAGAGACTAAAGAATGTAAAGTCGTTGTCTTGGTCTGATCTGACCGGAGCGAATGGCGTGGTTCATGAAATCATCAAGAGCACGGTGGAGCAGATATTAAAAGCGGAACAGGAAGCCCACTTAGGTTGAGCCCTATAAGAAGGTGGACCGTGAGAACGACAATAGCCGGAACGGGTATTCGAAGAAGACAATAAAACATCATCTGGCGAGGTTGAGCTTGAAGTGCCGCGTGATCGGAAAGGGAGCTTTGAGCCTCAATTATTCAAAAGCATCAGAGCTTTGATCCGGATCTAGAGCGCCGGATCACCGGCATGTACGCCCGTGGGATGACCACTCGGGACATCCAGTCCCAGTTGGAGGAGTTTTACGGAACCACTGTCTCTGCCGCTCTGATTTCTAAAGTCACTGATAAGATTTTAGAAGGGATCCATCAATGGCAGACCCGGCCGCTGTGCGATGTGTATCCTGTCCTGTTTATGGACGCCATTTTTTACAAGTCAGGCAGGAAGGCAAGATCATCTCCAAGGCGGCTTACACCTGTCTTGGCATTGATATAGAAGGCAAAAGCGATGTATTGGGGATCTGGCTCTCCGAATCGGAAGGGGCCCATTTCTGGCAGGCGGTCTTAACCGATTTAAAGGCCCGCGGAGTCAAGAATATCTTAATCACCTGTGTGGATGGACTCAAAGGATTTCCGGAGGCGATTGCGAATATTTTTCCCCAGACGATGGTTCAATTGTGTATCGTGCATCAGATCCGAGCCTCGCTTCGTTATATCGCATCTAAATATCAGAAAGAATTTACAGTGGACCTGAAGGAAATCTATCGAGCCTCCAACCTGGAGAACGCCGAAGCAGCCCGAAGAGGGGCGCTTCCCCGGTAAAACCGGGTGGGCAGTGAAGCTCGGACAATTGAAACTCATTTTCAAAGACCGCATTCCTGAGATTGTGGCCTCACTAGGAACCGGTCTGGTTTACACAAAATTTTGGACAGTCCCGTGGGTTCTTAATTGCTTTGGATCAACCTCATTCTCATACAGGAACTACCCTCCATATGCAAGCAAAGACTGTCCTCCCGATTTTTTTCACAAAGATAAAACTACCTACGATCTCTTTTAGGATCTCCACCTCCATAAGCTAATTCTATGAAAATCAAACAGAAAATAGCTATAAACGCAACTTTTACACATGACAGGCCAACTGGTCTAGGTATTTATACAAGCGAAGTACTGACCGAACTGTTAAAGTATTCCTATGAACTTGATTTTATTGTTTTTTCAAATTCAAAACAATTAAAAGATCTTTATCCTAATCGAGTTAATCAGGTTAAAAGCCCGATTTCCCCAGAACTGGGATTTAAGGGGCACTTAGCAAGAATTCTCTGGTTGCAAACTTTGCCATTAAGACTCCGAAATCAAAATGCCTCTTTATTGTACTCTACTGTTCCGGAAGGGATCCTATTCCCATATGCAAAGCAGATTATAACTATTCATGATTTAATACCTATTAAATTCCCGGAATTATTCCCAAGGTTAAAATACCACTATCTTTATAATTTACCGCTCCTTTTAAAAAATTCATGTGCGGTGATCTGTGACTCTGAAAATACCAAGAAAGATGTCCTTAATTTCTATAAGTCTTATGATAAGCCGATCCATGTTGTTCCAGTTGGATTTGATAAAAAAAAGTTCCACCCTCAAGAGAAGGGAATTATAAGAAAAAAATATGGTTTTACTAAATACCTTCTTTTCGTCGGGGACTTGAGGCCCTATAAGAACTTGGAAAAAAGTATCGAAGCTTTCGGTAGTTTACATTTAAATGATTTCAAATTTGTGATTGCCGGGAAAAAAGACTCTAGATTTTACCCTCTCCTTGAGAAAAAAATCGAACAGCTTTCTCTAAAAGAAAAAGTAATTTTTATGGGCTATGTCCCTGAACAAGATTTACCGAGTCTCTACTCGGAAGCAGCGGCCCTTGTTTTTCCTTCGCTTTATGAAGGTTTTGGTTTACCTTTGTTGGAAGCAATGGGATGTGGATGTCCGGTGATTACCTCTAACCTCTCAAGTTTACCGGAAGTCTGTCAAGAGGCGGCTTTTTATGTCGATCCTTACCGGGTTGAATCTATAGCAGAAGGGATATTCCAGGTAGTTACAAAGCCAGGCTTAAAAGAATTATTGGTCACTAAAGGCTTTGAAAGAGCGCAATGTTTTGGCTGGGAGATAACAGCAAGAGAAATTCTGAAAATCCTTTACCAGAATGTTTATTCAAATGAGTCTACTTGTCTTCCCAAATGAAAATAGCCATCATCCATGATTATCTCAATCAATACGGCGGGGCGGAAAGGGTGGTTGAGGCCATGCACGAGGTGTTTCCAGATGCACCGATTTATACATCAATTTTTCTTCCCGAGAAGCTCCCGCCGGTCTTCTCACGGATGGACATCCGCCCCTCCTTTATGCAGCGTCTTCCATCTCTCGACCGGCACTTCAAGAAATATCTGCTCCTATACCCGATTGCAATAGAAAGTTTTGACCTGAATGGATATGATGTCATTCTCAGTAGCAGCAGCGCCTTTGCGAAAGGGGCTTCCATGCCGCAAGGGACTTGTCATATCTGTTATTGTTATACACCGATGCGATTTGTCTGGGAGACGGAATCGTACCTTGCCCAAGAAGAGTTTAATCGATTTTATAAAATGATTTTGCCTTTGGCGCTTTGGCGCTTGAGAAACTGGGATCTCAAAACCATTGACCGTGTCCATCACTATATCGGGATCTCTCGCCATATTTGCCGGAAAATAGGAAGGCTCTATTCCCGCCAAGCCGATTTAATCTATCCTCCCGTTGATTTATCCCGATTCTCTATTTCAGAAAAGCAGGACGACTATTTCTTGGTTGTTTCGCGATTGAATACATACAAACGGATCGATCTCGTCATCAATGCCTTCAATCGGCTATCTCTGCCATTGGTCGTCATTGGCACGGGTCCGTATGAGGAAAAACTCAAAAAAATGGCAAAGAAGAATATTGTTTTCCTCGGCCGGGTTTCGGATGAAGAATTAGCACAATATCTAGGGAATTGCAGGGCTTTTATATTCCCTGGAGAGGAAGATTTCGGAATCGCCCCTGTTGAGGCGATGGCCTCCGGCCGGCCCGTGATTGCTTATGGACGGGGAGGGGCATTGGAAACTGTCGTAGACGGACTGACAGGGACCTTTTTTAGAGGCAAAACCACCGAAGATCTGATCGATGCGATTCATCGTTTTGAGAAGATGTCGTTTGACCCTCAGAACATCCGGCGGCACGCAGAACAGTTTGATAAAGAAGTGTTCAAAGAAAAAATAAAAAGTTACGTGAACGAAAAGTTTCAAACATTCCATTGATTCAGAAATGGAATCCGTTTAACGATTCACGAGTGTTTAACGTCTTTTCGGTTTCGGCAATGCCGGGTTAGGTTGAAGATCTCTATTGCATGTTGAAAATCAATCGTGTTATTTTACTTTTTGGTATGTTAGTGAGGTCCAATGTTAAGGCAGAAAGCAAAACTTATCTCACTCTGGGTTTACCTGACAGATGTCGCGTTACTCATCGGGGCGTTCTTTCTTTCATTTCTCCTTCGGGATTCCTATTTTTCAGAACCCTACGGAAAGCTCTTCTCGTTTGATAGGTATCTGTGGCTCGTCTATGTAGTCGTTCCCCTTTGGTCGTCCCTTTTTTACTATATCGGCTTTTATGAATCCCAAAGGACGAAAACCTTCTGGCGGGAAGTCTGGAACCTGGCCAAGGTTTCCTCCTTGGGAACGCTCCTTCTCATGGCGATCGTCTTTGCCGCCAAAGCCGACTATATCAGCCGTCTTTTCATCATCTCATTTGGATGTCTCAGTTTTCTTTTCATTTTTCTAGAGAGATTGACACTTCGAACCTTCATCCGGGCCGCCAGAAAACGAGGTTATAACTATCGAAATATCCTGATCGTCGGGACGGGAAGACGGGCCAGAGAGGTGGCGGAAATCATCGGGAAAAACAAACACTGGGGATTAAAGCTGATCGGTTTTGTTTCGGATAATCAGGAAATAAAGATCGAGAAAGTCGGAAAAGTCCCCGTTCTAGGGCATGTTGCAGATCTTCCATCGATGCTCCAGAGAGTTGTTGTTGACGAATTAATCTTTGCCGTTTCTCGGAAAAGACTGGAAGAGCTCGAAGAAATCTTCCTCCTCTGCGAAGAGCAGGGGATTCGGACCCGCGTGGCGGTCAACTTTTTCCCCCATATGATCGCGAAAGTTCACCTCGAAGATCTTCACGGAGTGCCGCTATTGACTTTCACGACCACCCCGCATGACGAAGTGCTCCTGGCGGCGAAGCGGGTCTTTGATCTCATCATCGCTTCCGTTGTACTGCTCGCGCTTCTTCCCCTCTCATTGCTCATCGCTTTGATGATCAAATTGACATCGGCCGGACCGGTTCTTTTCCGACAGACCCGAATTGGTTTGAACGGGAGGCAGTTCACCCTCTACAAGTTCCGGTCCATGCTGGAGAACGCGGAGGGGATGAGAAATGACGTTGAGCATCTGAACGAGATGAAGGGGCCGGCATTTAAGATTCTCAAAGACCCCCGCACCACCTGGGTCGGCCGCCTTCTCCGCAGAACCAGCCTCGACGAATTCCCCCAGCTCTACAACGTCCTTCGCGGCGACATGAGCATCGTCGGCCCGCGCCCTCCCTTGCCTGAAGAAGTTGCGAAATACGAGCGGTGGCAGCGGCGGCGGCTCTCCATGAAGCCGGGGTTAACCTGCCTTTGGCAGGTCAATGGCCGGAACAAGATTACCGATTTCAAAAAATGGATGGAGCTCGACCTCCACTACATCGACAACTGGTCTTTAAAGCTCGACCTGAAAATTTTCATCAAAACCATCTTCGTCGTCTTGGCAGGCCGCGGAGCCTCGTAGGAGGAGCTTCCTTCCAACAGTCGCGCTTCAACCGTATTTCTCTCTTCTGCTGTTATCTCTTCTTCTTTTTCTGTATCGATTCCATTCACGCCGATTCACCGCCTCCTTTAGAGATACGCTTCCTCGATGTCGGATACGGAGAGGCGATCGTGCTGCGTCTTCCGGAAGGGGGAGCGGTTCTGATCGATGGGGGGAGGCCGGAGAAGGGTCCTCGCGTCGCCTCTCTCCTTCGGCAGATGGGGATCGATCGGCTTGATGCGCTTCTGGTCACCCACTTTCATCCGGATCATGCCGGCGGCCTCGGCCCGGTTTTCGATCAACTTCTTCCCTTTTCTTCTAAGAAAGAGCGGACGGGGATGATACTCCTCCCCCTATTTCCAAAAGCGGTGGAGCCGGAGGTCGAAACCGTTCTCCGTAAAATCGAGCGCCGTCCGTATCGCGTCGTCCGCCGCGGCGAGATCATTCCGCTTTCTGATTCTGTTCGGCTGGAGGCGCTCCATCCCGGAGCGTTGCGGGGAGACCCCAATGAAGATTCCCTTGCCGTCAAGGTCATCCATGGCGAAATGATATTCCTCTTCACGGCCGATATCGGTCCTGAGGTGCAGCGGGAGCTCTTGGCGATTTATGGTCCGAAGTTAAAGGCCAATGTGGCCAAAATTCCGCATCATGGGGGAGAGTCGATAGAACCTTTCGTTCAGGCGGTTCGTCCGGAGCGGGCGATTTTAAGCATCGGCCCGAATCCCTACGGCCTCCCGAAAGAAGAAGTGCTTGAGATGTACCGGCGGGCGGGGGCGCACCTGCACCGGACCGATTTGGAGGGGACGATTACGATCACCAGCGACGGCCGATCGGTCCGTGTTCGAACGGAGCGGCGGCGATGAGCCGATGGATCGGCGTCGCCGTTTATACGCTCCTTCTCTATGCAACCCTCCCGTTCGGGCGACCTCTGCTGAATCTGGTCAAAGGGGTGCTCGGGTCTTCTTTCAGCCTCTCGATGAATCTGATCCTGGCTGGAATCGCCGTGACCCTTCTTGCCTCAATCGGGCGGGCGAAAACCGAATTTGCTCGAAGACCGACGCTCATCTTTGTCGCCATCGCTTTAGTGCTCGTCGTCAGTCCGATCGCAATGCCCGAGGAGCGGATTCACCTCATTCAGTATGCCGGTTTGGGTTACTTGGTCCTCCGCGCCGCACAACCGCTTCGGCGCTCGGGGCATCACCCATCCGCCCACTCCCCTGCTTTAGATCCTTTCCCGACGGGAGAGAATCGACCGGGCCGGTGGGGCCGGTTGTTTCAAGGGGGAATCGGGGTGGCCCTGGGGCTTGTCTTTACCGTCGGGGTCGGCGATGAAATCATCCAATGGATCTTGCCAAATCGGGTCTTCGACCTTCGAGATATCTTCTTTAATTGGGTCGGAGGGATTGCTGGGATTCTACTACAAGCGGGAACCCATCCGGGGTCACTTTCGTCTTGACCTTTTTCCGGAACGTCTGGTATTTTTATAGAATTCCTGACGATTGCATCTTTTCTGGGATCTCAAGGAGACGGCGGGAAAACGTGCATTCTCCCGGAGCATCCGGTGTCGGCAGTGATCATTGGATGTCGCCGAAGGCAGGTTACCAAGCGGTCCGTTTATTCAGTCCTGCAGGGACGCGTTAATAAGCACCGATCACAAAGGACGCGATGAAGTTTTGGGTCACATTGATTTTCTTTGCCTGCTTGCTGTTTATTTCTCCGATAGAGGCGACAGAGCCGATTTCCGTTCCCCCTTCATCACATCATCTCGCCAACTCCTCTTTCGGACCGGGTGAGCGCCTTACCTACGATATTACCTATTTCGGCGCGAAAGCGGGAATCGCCGTCATGGAGGTGATGGAGAAAACAAGGCTGAAAGGCCGCGAGGTCTACCACATCGTCTCCACCGCCCAGTCGAACGATTTTGTCTCGCTTTTTTACCCGGTGGATGATCGGGTCGAATCGTATATCGATGTCGAAGGATTCTACTCGCATTTCATCAAGGTCAAGCAACATCAAGGAAAGCGAAGAAGAGAAAAAGTGATTTCATTTGACCAGATTCAGCACCGGGCGGTGCAGTTTAAAAACAACAAGGAAAAGGTCTTCGAGGTTCCTCCTCAGGTTCAAGATTCATTGAGCTCCCTTTATTTTTTCAGGGTGAAGAACACGATCGACGTGGGGCGTTCGGTTTTCATCAATGTCCATGAGAGCGAGAAAAATTGGTTGTTGGAGATTCGCGGGGTGGCGAGGGAGCGGGTGACGACGCCGGTCGGAACCTTCAATACGATTAAGGTCCAGGCGAAGGTCCAATACGAAGGGCTCTTCATGGACAAAGGGGATGTCTTTATCTGGTTTACCGAGGATGAGAAACGGATCCCGGTGATGATGCAGTCGAAGATTAAAATCGGCAGCATCACCGCCATCCTCTCCTCCAGAAGGGAGGGGAATCGCTTGTCGAATGCGATCCTCTCAAAAAGGGAGACGAGCCTCGTCAACCGTCCTAAATAAATCATCTCTGGAATGCCGAATTTTCTCCGAACTCTTTTCCGATCAACAAATCTGCGTAAAAGATCGGTCGCGCCTGAGAGAGGCCCCTATGAAAGCAGTCTGCCCTACCTGTAAAAAAAAGATCGATTGGAAGGAGAGCCGCTACCGGCCTTTCTGCTCGGAGAGATGCAAACTGATCGATCTGGGCCGATGGGCCAGCGGAGATTATCGAATCCCGGCGCAGTCTGAGGAGGAAGCGGAGAAAGAAGCCGAATCCTCCGAAGGGCAGGACGCCGACTCAAATGATCGGCCAAACGAGGGGGGCAACGGAAAATCGCCCGCGTGATCCGGACGGATCGAAATGAAGCCGTTCCCATTGATTTCAATACCCTGATACGTTATAATTTCCCTTATTCTTCGCCAAATTCTTCGAGAACAGGACATGTCCAAGGTTACCTTTTATCCATACGGGAAAAGCGGGGAGATTCCGGACGGAACCAGCCTCCTCGACGCGGCTGAAAAGCTCGGTCTTCAGATGCGGCACGACTGCGGCGGTTTCGCGACCTGCAGCACCTGCCGGATTTGGGTGGTGGAGGGGGTGACGAATCTGACGGAGATCGATCTGGATGAAGAGAACATGCTCGAAGAGGCCCAACTGACCGCGCCGTTTCGGCTCTCCTGCCAGGCGAAAATTCAGGGGGACGTTGTCGTCCGCGTTCCGGATCAGGAGATGGAGTGGAGCCGCGGGGCCCTCCGAGAGCTGGATGCGCTCGACCCCGCCGTACGGGAAATCATCCGAATGATGGTGGAGAAGCGGGCCCGGCTGCAGGGGCTCTCCGCGATCCTCCCCGATACGGCGATCCCCTTCGTGGCGGACGCAAAGAAAGAGGTTGAAGCGGTCGCAAACGATCCCGATCGACTCGCCGCCCTGGTGAAGCGGATCTTTGAAGCAGAATAAAAAATCGTCACTCTCTGATTTCTTATTCCCTCATCTGTTGGAGGAAAATCATTCCCTCGCCAGCCTCGGGAAAATCAGCGACGGAGCCCTCCCGGTGGGGATGGCTCGACACCTGGCTCGGATTAAGGCACCTCGATTTTCCCGTCCCCGAGCATGGCCGCTCAGCGCTTTATACTTTCGGCGGGGTCGCCTTCATCGGTTTTGTCCTGTTGGTCCTCACCGGTTTTGTCCTGGCGCAGCTCTATAATCCCCTTCCTCAGCAAGCCTACAAGAGTTTAGAGCAAATTCAACGGATCAACTGGGCGAGCTATCTTCGCGCGCTTCATTACTGGTTCGCGCAGGGGGTGATCTTCGCCCTGATCCTTCATACCAGCCGGGTCTTCATCACCGGCGCCTACAAACATCCGCGCCAGGTCACCTGGTGGATCGGCGTCGCCCTTCTCGGGGTCATGTTGATGGGGTCCTACTTCTCCGGAACAGTCCTGAAATGGGATCAGGAGGGAGCCGATGCGCTGAGTCATTTAAAGGGCTTGTTGCGGATGCTCGGTCCGGTCGGGGCCATCATGATGGAGTGGCCCGGAAGCAGCCCGATGAACCTGCGGATTTATGTGTCGCATATCGCCGTCTACCCGGTCCTGATCGTTCTTCTTCTGATGGGTCATTTCTACCTGATCCACATTTTCAATCTGGCCCCCACCCCCTGGGGGAAATGGTCGAATGCGCCGGAAGTGCCGCCGCAGGAGGTCAAAGGCCGGTTCAGCGAGCATGCCCGGAGCATTCTTCTTCTCTCCGTCGCTTATTACGGGTTCCTGGCGCTGATGGCCGTTTTTGTTCGCGCGCCGCTTGGAGAGGCCCCCTCCGGGCATGGAGATCCGGTCAAGCCCCCCTGGCCGTTCCTCTGGATGTATCTGTTCGAGAATATCTGGGGGGTCGGCGCCGTTCTCTACATCACGATGATTCTCTTCGGCTTCTTGGCGTTGGTTCCCTTGTTGGATCGCGGACAGGAGCGGCGCCTGGGAGCCCGCAAAGGAATCTTGAGCCTCGGCGCCCTCTTCGGCCTCTCCTTGATCGCCCTCACTGTCTACGGATGGGCCGTGCCCGCGCAGGAGCATGAGGGGCATACCCATGAGGAGGAGGGCGCCGTCATGGGAGAGGAGGGGGACCACCACGACGAAGGGGATCATCCCCACGAGGAGGAGGATCATTCCCACGATCCCGATTCACCCGAGGCGGCGCCCTCTCAGATGGGGAGCCACTCTGAAGGGAAGCCTCATGTGGACGATCACGATCATCCGGAGGAGGCCGACCACCACGACGAAGAAGAAGGGGATCACCCCCATGATCCGGCGCCGGCCAAGCCGGCCCCTTCCAAGATGAGCGACTCCCCAAAAAAGAAGCCGCATGTAGACGACCATGATCATCCGAACGGCGACAAAGATCATCACGACTGATTCATTTTTAGCCATCCAATGTGATCTTCCTTTCCATCCTTTCGAGCGCGTTGACTTCCATTTTTGCCTTATGCTAGGGTGAATTGATCTTGTTTGAGGAAGCTTTCTAGAGGCTGTTCGGAGAGCCTCCCGGCTTCTGTCCGAAGTCGCCGACGGAAAATCGGCGCTGGTAATAGAGATTTGTTTCAAACAAGCGGCAGTGTTCTTTCTGCCAAAGAACAAGGTCAATCAAGAGAGAACTGAGGAGGAAGGCTCCATGATTAAAGGGCGCGTCAAATGGTTCGACGCCAACAAAGGGTTTGGGTTTATCACTCGCGATGATGGCGGCGACGTGTTTGTTCACTACACAGCGATTCAGGGGGAGGGTTATCGAAAGCTCGAAGAGGGCCAAAAGGTTCAATTCGAAGTTGAACAGGGGAAAAAGGGCCCGCAGGCGATCAACGTCAGTCTGGCTGCGTAGCGGACGAACAACCCCGAAGAGCCCTGCGGGAGCCTTCCTGCGGGGCTCTTTTATTTTAACTCCTTCCCTTGACCTCGATACCCAGTTATGATAATAATAATCACTTTTATCAACGAATCAGAGGGGCCCCGGCATGTTGTCCGATAAACTCCAAGAGGGATTAACCTTTGATGATGTCATTCTGATTCCCGCCCGCTCGGCGGTCCTTCCCAGAGACGTCAATCTTCGCACCCGAGTCACCCGAAATATCGAAATTCAGGTCCCCGTCCTGAGCGCCGCCATGGATACGGTGACCGAATCTCGGCTCGCCATCGCAATGGCGCGGGAGGGGGGGATCGGCATCATCCATCGCGCTCTTTCTGTGGAAGCGCAGGCGGCCGAGGTCGACCGGGTCAAGAAATCGGAAAGCGGCATGATCGTCGATCCGATTACCATCTCCCCCGATCAGCAGCTGCATGAAGCGCTCAAGCTGATGAACCAATATCGGATCTCCGGCATTCCGGTGACACAGAGCGGAAAGCTGGTCGGCATCCTGACCAATCGCGACCTGCGGTTCGAGACCCGGATGAATCTCAAGGTCTCCGACGTCATGACGAAGGAGCACCTCATCACCGCGCCGGAGGGGACGACCCTCGAAGAGGCCCGGAAGATTCTGCACAAAAATCGGATCGAAAAATTGCCGGTGGTCAACAGCCACTTCGAGCTGAAGGGACTGATTACGATCAAGGACATCGAGAAGAAGATCAAATATCCAAACGCCTGCAAAGATACATTCGGACGGCTGCGCGTCGGCGGCGCGGTCGGCATCGGCGGCGACTCTAAAGATCGGGTCGACGCGCTGATTCGGGCGGGGGCCGACCTGATCGTGGTCGACACCGCCCACGGCCATTCGGTCGCCGTTCTCGATACGATTAAAGCGGTCCGCAAACGTTATCCCGAAGTGGAGATCGTCGGCGGCAACGTGGCGACCGCCGCGGCGACGGTCGATCTGATCAAGGCGGGGGTCGATGCGGTGAAGGTCGGCGTCGGGCCTGGATCGATCTGCACCACGCGGGTGATCGCGGGGGCCGGCGTGCCCCAATTGACGGCCATCTCGGAGTGCGCCAGGGGGGCGAAGAAATATAAGGTTCCGATCATCGCCGACGGCGGGATCAAATACTCCGGGGATGTTACCAAAGCGATCGCCGCGGGGGCCCATTCGGTGATGATCGGCGGGCTCTTTGCCGGGACGGAGGAGAGCCCGGGGGAGACCGTTCTCCTCCAGGGACGCAGCTACAAAGTCTATCGCGGGATGGGGTCGCTCGGCGCCATGCAGCGCGGCGGGAAAGACCGCTACTTCCAGGAGTTCGAGCCGGAATCGAAGCTCGTTCCGGAAGGGATCGAGGGGCGCGTTCCGTACAAAGGGACCCTCTCGGCGGTGGTTTATCAGCTCGTCGGCGGCCTGCGGGCCGGGATGGGTTATTGCGGCGCGCGGGATATCGAAGAGCTTAGAGAAAAGGCCCGATTCATCCGGCTGACCCATGCCGGATTGCGCGAGAGCCATCCGCACGACGTGATCATCACCAAGGAATCTCCGAACTACGAACGGGGCGGAGAATCCTAACAGCGCTCGATTTTCCGCCACACAGGTCTGATGTCATCGTCCACACCTAAAATTCTTATCCTCGATTTCGGATCGCAGTATACCCAGCTCATCGCCCGCCGCGTGCGGGAGAGCAGGGTTTACTCCGAGATCGTCCCGTATCATCTTCCGCTGAAAGAGATTGAAGCGGCGCAGCCGAGCGGGATCATTCTCTCCGGCGGACCGTCTAGCGTCTACGATAGAAAAGCCCCCCTCTGCGATCCGGGCCTTTTCAAGCTTTCCGTTCCGATCTTGGGGATCTGCTACGGGATGCAGTTGATGACCCATCTTCTCGGCGGAAAGGTGGCCCGGGCGACAAAGCGGGAGTACGGCCGGGCCGACCTGCTGATCGATGACTCCTCCGATCTCTTTAAAGGATTGCCGAACCGAACCTCCGTCTGGATGAGCCACGGCGATCGGATCGAAACGCTTCCTCCCGGGTTCCAAGCGATCGCCCGGACCGACAACTCCCCCGCCGCCGCGATGAAAGACCCGCGGCGGAATTTCTTCGCCCTCCAGTTCCATCCGGAGGTGGTCCACACCCCGCAGGGAAGAGAGATCCTTCAGAACTTCCTCTATCACATCGCCGGCTGCAAACCGACGTGGGACATGGGCTCCTTCTTGAGAGAAGCGGAGAAAACCATTGCGGCGCAGATCGGAGCGGGGAAGGCGATTTGCGCCCTCAGCGGCGGGGTCGACTCCAGCGTGGCGGCCGTCCTCGTCCAGCGGGTGATCGGAAAGCGGCTGACCTGCATCTTTGTCGATAACGGCCTCTTGCGGAAGGAGGAGGCGAAGCGGGTCCTCGATACCTTCAAGAAAAATCTCAAGCTGAACATCCGCTTCATCGATGCTTCCGATCGCTTTCTCAAACGGCTTTCGGCCGACAGCCATCCGGAGCGGAAGCGGAAGATCATCGGGAAGGAGTTCATCCGGGTCTTCGACGAGGAGGCCAAAAAGGTCGGCAAGGTCGATTTCCTGGTGCAGGGGACCCTCTATCCAGACGTCATCGAGAGTGTTTCATTGAAAGGTCCCTCCGCGACGATCAAGACCCATCACAACGTCGGCGGACTTCCGAAACGGATGCGCCTCAAGCTGGTCGAGCCGCTTCGGATGCTCTTCAAAGATGAGGTCCGGCGGCTGGGGGTCGAGCTCGGCATTCCGGAGGTGCTGCTCTATCGGCATCCCTTCCCCGGTCCGGGCCTGGCGGTGCGGGTCCTTGGGAAGATCACCAAGGAACGGCTCGATCGATTGCGCGAGGCCGACGCCATTTTCGAGGAAGAGATCCGGAAAGCCGGTCTCTACAATGCGATCTGGCAGGCCTTCGCCGTCTATCTGCCGGTTCACAGCGTCGGGGTGATGGGGGACGAGCGGACATATGAGAATGCCATCGCGCTGCGCGCCGTCACCAGCCAGGACGGGATGACCGCCGACTGGGCCGACATCCCGCACGACGTTCTCAAACGGATCTCCAGCCGGATCATCAACGAGGTCAAAGGGATCAACCGGGTCGTTTACGACATCTCCTCCAAGCCCCCCAGCACCATCGAATGGGAGTAGGGGCCGGCCCCCCCCTCGCCCGATTATCTTTCCTCTCCCTTGTTCCGCCTCCTTTAAATATGCGATCATAAAAGCTGGGAATGTTCTCTCCTGAGGTTTGTTTTCAGCCGTTTCTCTCTTCTTAGCCGGGATGACGATGTCGCAGACTCCGCCGTTCGGGAAAGATCGGATCGATGCTTTCATTCACGCTTTCATCGCCCGATTTTCGGACATTGAGATCGCCCCCGCCGCAACCTATCGGGCGCAATTCAATCACCGGTTTCGATTTTCGGATGCCGCGCAGATCATCCCGTATCTGAACGATCTCGGCATCACCCACCTTTATGCCTCTCCCTATCTACAGGCGCGGCCGAAGAGCCTTCACGGATATGACATCTGTAATCATAATGCGCTGAATCCGGAAATCGGGAGCGAGGCCGATCATGCCGGCATGGTCGACGCGCTGCGACGGCATGATCTCGGGCACATCCTCGACATCGTGCCGAACCATATGGGGGTGACGGAAAACCAATGGTGGCTCGATGTTTTGGAAAACGGGCGGAACTCTCCCTTCGCCCACTATTTCGATATCGACTGGCATCCGATCAAAAAAGAGTTGAGCGGAAAAGTCCTCCTTCCCGTGTTGGGCGATCAGTACGGCAAGGTCCTGGAGAATCAAGAGCTGAAGCTGGTTTTCTTCGAGGGGGCGTTCTGGGTGACCTATTACGAAAACCGCTTCCCGATTTCCCCCCGGACCTATCCGAGGCTCTTGAGGCACCGCTTGGAGGCGTTGGAGAAGGAGATGGGCGATGATCCGGAGAGCCTTCAGGAGTATCACGGGATCACGCTTGCCCTGCTCCATCTTCCCGCTGAAATCCAGTCCGATCCCCAGCGGGTCGCGGAAGAGCGCCGCCAGATCGACTGGATCAAGCGACGGTTGGCGAAACTCTATCAGGCAGAGGGGAAAATTCGGCAGTTCATCGACGCGAATGTGGCGCTCTTCAACGGGAGGAAGGGGGACCCGCGGAGCTTCGACCTGCTCGATCAGCTTCTCAACGATCAGTCCTACCGCCTCTCCTACTGGCGGGTCGCTTCGGACGAGATCAACTACCGGCGCTTCTTCGATGTGAACGAGCTCGCCTCCATCGCGATGGAGCGGAAGGAGGTTTTCGAGGAGACGCACCGGTTGATCTTCCAATTCATCCAAGAGGGAAAGCTCGACGGACTTCGGGTCGATCACCCCGACGGTTTGTACGATCCGGTCGATTACTTTCGGCGGCTTCAAAAGCGTTGTTTTGTCCTTCGCGGTATGAGGCAGATCCCGGAGGAAATGCCGGAAGAGGAGAGAAAAAGGGTCGAGGAGCGTCTGGCCGAGGCGGCCGATCGCTTTTTGGCGAGCCGGACCCGGCCGGGGGTGCGGCTGCCCTATTATGTGATCGTCGAGAAAATCCTCAGCAAAGGGGAGCGGCTGCCGGAGCGGTGGCCGGTGCATGGGACGGTCGGGTATGAATATCTCAATGCCGTGAATGCTCTCTTCGTCGACAGCCGCCATGCCAAGCGGTTCGACGAGATTTACGCCGACTTCAACGGAAGGAAGGGCCGCTTCTTCGATATTGTCTACGAACGGAAGAAATTCATCATGAACACCACGATGGCGAGCGAGATCAATGTCCTCTCCCACCAGCTGAATCGGCTCTCCGAAAAAGACCGGCTCTCGCGCGATTTTACCCTCTACAGCCTGCGGGACGCGATCCGCGAGGTGATCGCCTGTTTTCCGATCTACCGGACGTATATCACCAGGCTGGAACGCCTCGAAGAGCACGACCGGAAATTCATCGAGATGGCGGTGACGAAGGCCAAACAGCGAAGCCCGGCGACCGACATCTCCATCTTCGATTACCTCAAGCGGATCCTCCTCATGCAGCATCCCGAATACTTCACCGAGGAGGATCGGATGGAGCAACTCGCCTTCGTCCAAAAATTCCAACAGTGCACCGGCCCGATCATGGCCAAGGGGTTGGAAGATACTACCTTTTATGTCTACAACCGACTGGTCTCGTTGAACGAGGTGGGAGGAGACCCGCAGACCTTCGGCATCTCGATTTCCGATTTTCATGCGCAGAATGCGGAGCGGCTGGAGCGGTGGCCCTATTCGATGCTCGCCACATCGACGCACGATACGAAACGGAGCGAGGATGTCCGCGCCCGGATCAATGTGCTCTCCGAAATGCCGGACGCGTGGCAGGCGGCGGCGACGCGATGGGCCGATCTCAACCGCGCGAAGAAGTCGGAACTGGAGGGAGATCCGGCGCCCGACGCCAACGAGGAGTATCTTCTCTATCAAACGCTGCTCGGCGCCTGGCCGTTCGGGGAGCCTTCATCGGGTGAATATCAAGAATTCGTGAAGCGGATTCAGGCCTATATGATGAAAGCCTCGAAGGAGGCGAAGGTGAATACCAGCTGGATCAGCCCCAACGAGGCATATGATCAGGCCCTGTCGGCCTTCATCGAGGCGATTTTAGATCCCGGTCGATCGGGCCCTTTCTTGGCCGACTTCCGGACACTGCAAAGGAAAGTGGCCCATTTCGGGATCTTCAACAGCCTCTCGCAGCTGTTGCTGAAGATCGCCTCTCCGGGGGTTCCCGATCTCTATCAAGGCTGCGAGCTGTTCGATTTAAGCCTGGTCGATCCCGACAACCGGCGGCCGATCGACTATCCTTCCCGGATGCGACGCCTGGAGGGGCTCAAAAAGGAGGTGATGTCCGATCTCCCCTCCCCTTCGCTGATCCAGCGTCTTCTTCGAGAAAAAGAAGAGGGGACGATTAAACTTTTCGTGACCTGGCGGGCGATGAATTTCCGCCGCGCGCATCGCCGCCTGTTTTTAAACGGAGCCTACCTTCCGCATGAGGTGATCGGGCCGGGCAAGGAGCATCTGATCGCCTTTTCCAGGAAATTGAATCAGGAACGGGTGGTCGTAGCCGCCCCGCGTTTTCTCTCCGTATGGATGGATGGGCGTTTGGATGATCCGATCGGAGCGGTGTGGGAGGGGGTCGATCTTCTTCTCGAAGGGGAAGAGCCCGGCGCGGCCTATCTGAATGTGCTGACCGGGGAGCGAATAGAGGCGGAGGAGAAGAACGGGAAAACCGTCCTCCCTTTTCATTCGATCTTCAAGACATTCCCTCTCGGTCTTCTAAGCAAGCAGCCGGAAGCATAAAGAGAAAATCCCCGCGACTCGAACCGACGAGTTTCCTTGACTTCGTTTTGAAATCCCAGTACCATTTTTTAGAATGACTCGGAGAGAGGGAATGGTCACGTATCGATACGCGTTTGCTTTTGCCGATGGGACGATGAAGACGTTCGATATCGCGCTCGATCCGGAATCGTTGGCGATGCAGAACCCCGCTCCGACCTATCCCGGCTGGGCCCGCCTTGACTATGCCCCTTGTGAGAATTGCCCGCTCGATCGAACCCGGACCGACTACTGTCCCGTCGCGGTGAACATCGCCGGCCTGGTCGATTCGTTCAAGAATGTGATCTCCTACCAGGAGGCCGATATCGTGGTGACGACCGAGGACCGGATCGTCTTCAAGCGGACCGCGGCGCAGAACGGCCTCTACTCCATTCTCGGAATTTACATGGTGACAAGCGGTTGTCCCGTGCTCGACCGGCTTCGCCCGATGGTCCGTTTTCATCTCCCCTTCGCTTCGATCGACGAGACGGTTTTCCGATCGGCCGGGATGTATCTTCTGGCGCAATATTTTCGAAAGAAAAAAGGGTTTTCCGCCGAGTTCGCTTTTGAAGGTCTATCGAAAATTTACCGAGAGATCAATGGGGTTAACATCGGCTTGCTGCGCCGCCTCCAAACGGCCTCGAATGAGGACGCCAATCTCAATGCCTTGGCCAATCTCGATGTTTTCGCCTTTACCCTCCACGAGTCGACGGAAGATTCCGTCGGCGCCCTCGAATCGCTCTTCCACGTTTATCTGAAAGAATAAATTGATGCGCGAACGTCGATGGGAATCCCAGGAGGCGATCGGTTTTGATGCGGTGGTCGCCCTTTCCCGGTCTCTCTCGGAACGCGGACTCGACGTAAAGGGGATCGATAAAGAGGTTTCTTGCTACTTTGAAGAGTTTTGGGTCAAGACGCTCGATGAGATCAACCGGTTGGAGGCGTGGCCGGTGGATGAGGTGACTTTGGTCCAGGTCAACGATCGATGGGAAGGGGATTTTTTCGTTCTGGCGGGAAGCCATTATGATCTCTTTCGCCGGCATCTTTCGATGGAGGCTTATCTCTCCCTCAGTCACCCCTGGTCGATTCCGCCCGAGCTGAAGGTACGGCTGCACCAGCATGAGGCGATGTTCTGGATCGGCTTCCGCCAAGATCACGGCTTCATCCGTGTTCGCCTGACCCCCAACGAGATCATCACCCCCGGAGAGCGGCGAGGCGATCAACGGCGGTTTTCTTGGTTGAGCGAGCGGGCCTCCCTCTTTGCGGCGGCGGTGGAGGTGTTGGATCTTCCTCTCTTCGTGGAGTGGGAGAAGGGGAGCCTCTCCCTCTCTTCCGAAGATCCGGCTTGGCCCGTTTCCTGCTCCTGGCCCGATGCATTCGGCCCCTGCCAATTTGAGCAGATCGTCGCCGATCCCTATCAGTTGCTGGTGCCGGCGGCGCGGTTGATCTCAAAACGGGGGGTGCGTCCGGCCACCATCCGGACCTTCTTCTCCGGTTTTACCCCCGAAGCCTTGGCGTTGTTTCACCGCCTTCAGCCGTTGTCCCGCCTTCTTTATCGCGGTTATATCCAGGCGCCGCTAAAAGACCTTCCGAAGATGGTCGAGGCGATCGGACCGGCGGCCAGGGTCTTGGCGAATCTGTGCGAATTCCGGACCGGGCAGCTCTTGCCGGAAGGGGAAGAGGCGTATGCCGTGGTCGGGGTGGTCGGCGGCCCATCGGGATATAAGATCGAAATCCGTCTGAATCGGGCGCCGCTTCCGGAGGAACGGATGGAGGAGTGGCTGCAGCGCCTGACCGGAATACCGATGCGATATGCGCCGCTTTCGTTATATTAAGGACGGGAGGGTGCAGGGGGTGGTATAGGGTGATAGGGAACGCCCTACACCCTCGTTATTTATGTTCTTGCACGAATTCTTCCATCCGCTTCTGAAGCATGTCGCGAACTTCCTTGAAGGCGATCTGTTTTCCCTCCGCCGAACTCTTGAAACCATAGTGGGAGGTCATTGTCACCGGATCGGGAACGGGCCAGTGCAATCGCTCAATCGTCGGGGGGAGCGTGGGAAGGCTTTTGGAAGAGGTGCCGCAGAGGGTGACGATCATGTCCATTTCTTTCCAGGGAACGTCGTTGATCGATTTGCTTTTTTGCCCGGAAATATCGATCCCGATCTCATTCATGATTTTGACCGCCAGCGGGTGCATTGCGATCGGTTGAATTCCCGCGCTGTAAACTTCAAAACGGTCGGCGAGCGCCTTGCGCGCCATCCCTTCCGCCATCTGGCTTCGTGTGGCGTTGCTCGCACAGAGAAATAAAATTTTTTTCATGCCGGTCCTATATTGATGATTAAACGAAGGGACTGAACGACCCCTGCCTTACCGAATTGCGAAGGTGATCCGCATCAATCCCCTTGATGATCCTGGTCAAAGATAACGTGGTTTTCAACCAGGGTCAAGTGAAATCCTTGCGGACCGGGTAGAAGGAGAGGAGGTCGATATGTTATGATGCCGGCGATCAAATCTCAGTCGGATGGGGGAAGCGCAATGAGCGACGCCAGTGAGGCAACACGGCAAAAGATCGAGCGGAAAATGAAGGAATCATTGGGGGCGACCTTCGTCGAGGTCATCGATGAGAGCTGGAAACATGCCGGGCATGCGGGGGCGGCCGCGGGGGGAGGGCATTTCGTTTTGCAGGTCGTCTCCGACCGTTTTGATGGAATCTCCCTTCTCAATCGGAACCGGATGGTCTTCTCCGCCTTGCAGGACGAGATGGGAAAAGAGATCCATGCCCTTACGATCAAGGCGGCGACGCCGGGCGAGTGGAAGGGGGCGACCTAATCGGCCATCTCCCCGTCGGGGGACAAAATATTCATCGGCGGCATTTACGTTCTCCTCTCGAATCGATTGACTTTTTTGAGCAAAACTGTTAGGGTACGCGTCCAGAAGATGAAAGTCGGCGTACCGAGAGAGATTAAAGATCACGAATATCGCGTCGGCGTCACCCCCGCCGGCGTCGGCGCCCTTTACCGAGAAGGCCATCAATTCCTAGTTGAGGCCGGGGCCGGGGAGGGGAGCGGAATCCCCGACGCCGCGTACCGGAGCGCGGGGGCCGAGATCGTTACATCGAAAGGGTCGCTCTTCGATCAGGCAGACCTGATCGTCAAGGTGAAAGAGCCGCTCCCGAGTGAATATGGGCTCTTTCATCCCGGCCAACTTCTTTTTACCTATCTCCATATGGCGGCCAACCCTGCGCTGTTGGAGGCATTGCTCAAAGGAAAGGTCACGTCGATCGCTTATGAGACGATCGAGTCGGCCGACGGCAGCCGTCCTCTTCTCCGGCCGATGAGTGAAGTCGCGGGACGGATGTCGGTCCTGGTCGGCGTCCAGTATCTGCAAAAGCAAGCGGGCGGGATGGGACTGCTCCTCTCCGGCGTGCCCGGGGTGGAAAAGGGACGGGTGACCGTGATCGGGGGGGGTGTCGTCGGGAAGAATGCGGCGCAGGTCGCCCTCGCACTTGGAGCGTCGGTCACCGTGATCGATGAAAACGCCATGCGGCGGGTCTATCTCGACGATTTCTTTCGAGGACAGGTGGTGACCCTCCCTCCGTACCATGATGTCATCGCGGAGCAGGTCGCGGCGAGTGATCTGGTGATCGGAGCGGTGGCCCGATCGGCCGACAAAGCCCCTCATCTGGTGACTCGGGAGATGGTTTCCAAGATGAAAAAAGGGTCGGTGGTGGTCGATGTTTCGATCGATCAAGGGGGCTGTTTCGAAACCTCCCGACCGACGAGCCACTCGGAGCCGGTCTACGAGGTCGACGGCGTCCTGCACTACTGTGTGACGAATATGCCGGGAGCGGTGCCGAGGAGCTCGACCTTCGCGTTGACCGGGGTGACGTTCCCCTATCTTGAAGCATTGGCGCAGCTCGGCTTCAAGCGGGCGATCGAAGCCGACCCGGCCCTGGCGGCCGGCGTCAACACCCACGACGGCAAGGTGGTCCATCCCGGGGTGGCGAAAGTCTTCGGGATGAAGGCTGAAAAGATAAAGTAAGATTTGCCATTTTCCATTTGTTATTTTTCATTTTCCATTCTGGAAAGGGATATTCAATTGACAAATGATCAATGGAAAATGATAAATGGAAAATAGTTCTCTAGTAGTATCGGGGCGTAGCGCAGACTGGTAGCGCACACGGTTCGGGACCGTGGGGTCGGAGGTTCAAATCCTCTCGCCCCGACCATTTTCATAGGGGACGATCGTTACCGATCGTCCTTTTTCTTATGCCGCAGATCGAATCGATTCACATCTATGTGAGCGGGAAGGTCCAGGGGGTCGGATATCGGGATTTCACGCAACGGCGCGCCGCGGACCTTCAGCTAAAGGGATATGCCCGAAACCTGGCGGACGGCCGGGTGGAGATCGAAGTAGAAGGGGAGAGGGCCAAGATTGAAGAGCTTGTTCAATCCCTCCGGCAGGGTCCGCCGCGATCGAAGGTGACTGCGGTCGACATCTCCTGGGGGCCTTCCTCGAACCGATTTCACGCGTTCTCCATTCGATCTTAAATTCTGCTTGTCTTCTCCTTTGTTTCTACTATAATGAAAGAAAAACTTCGACGAGGATAGGCCATGAGCGAAGAGTGGGTAGAGCAGGAGAAAGAGAACATCGACGGCGAGGAATCGGACGAAGAGTCCGATGGGGAGGGCTTTTCCGAAACGGAAGAATCTCCCGCGGCCGAATATGAAGAGGAAGAAGACCGTTATGCCCCGCCCGCCGATGCGGTCAAGACCTATCTCCGAGACATCCGCCGCTCGACCCTGCTGACTTTTAAAGAAGAGGTTATGCTCGCCAAAAAAATCGCCAAGGGGGATGAGGCGGCCCGTCAACGGATGATCGAGTCGAACCTTCGGCTGGTGGTGAGTATCGGCAAGCGGTATATGAATCGGGGCCTTCCCTTCTCGGACATTATCGAAGAAGGGAACATCGGCCTGATCAAGGCGGTCGAAAAATATAATCATCGAAAAGGTTTCCGCTTCTCGACCTACGCTTCCTGGTGGATTCGCCAGTCGATCGAGCGGGCGATCATCAATCAGAGCAAGCTGATCCGCCTTCCGGTTCATGTGGTGGAGCGGGTCAATCACTATCTCTCGCACGTCGAAGATCTGGTCCAGGAACTCGGCCGGGAGCCTCAGACGGATGAGATCTCGAAGAAAATGAAGATCCATCCGGAAGATGTCGATCACATCCAGCAGCTGCTCCGGAAGACCTACTCTCTCGACAGCCCCATCGCCGCGAACAAGGAAACGGCCCTCCGGGATGTTATCGAAGATACCAGCCAAATTTCGCCGATCACCAAGGCGGAGGGGGTCCGGAGGCGGGAGGACATTCTCCGCTGGATGTCGTTGCTGAAGGACAATGAGCGGCAGGTGATCGTCCTTCGATTCGGGCTGGAGGGGGATGAGCCGCATACCCTCGAAGAGATCGGCAAGGTTTTTGGGTTGACGCGCGAGCGGGTGCGGCAGATCGAGTCGAGCGCGCTTCGGAAGCTCCGGACCATCATCACCGAGAAGACGATCGGACCGGATGAAATTCTCTAAAGGATCGAGGAGAGGACATTGGATTTAAAATCAAAAATTCGCGAGGTTCCGAACTTTCCGAAAGAGGGGATTCTTTTCTACGATATCACGACCCTCTTGAAGGAGCCGGTCGCTTATCAAGAGGTGCTCCGCCGGTTGGCGGCCCCCTTCATCGGCAAAAAGATCGATAAAGTCGTGGCGATCGAGTCGCGCGGGTTTATCTTCGGCGCGCCGCTCGCCGAGCGGCTGGGGGCCGGCCTGATTCCGGTCCGGAAACCTGGAAAACTTCCCTCCGATAAAATAGAAGAGAAGTATAAACTAGAGTACGGTTCGGACGGTCTGGCAATCCATCGGGACGCCATCTCTCCGGGAGAACGGGTCCTCATCGTCGATGATCTGTTGGCGACCGGCGGGACGATCCTTACCACGGTGAATCTGGTTCGCCAACTCGAGGGAGATATTGAGGGGGTGGCCTTTGTCATCGAGCTGTTAGGATTAAAAGGCCGGGACAAGCTGAAGGGGATTCCGATCACCGCGCTCATCTCCTACGAATAGGTATTCCGCGCAATCCTGCTTGCCTTTTAGCATTCATTCCAAAACTCCGCTCGCTCTTATCCCTTGCATATTTACGCTTTTGTGCTATTCTTTAACCGGAAAGGGGGAAGTACCATGAAAAGATTGGCCTTTTTTTTGTTTTTAATGGTTAGTATATCAGGTTGCGGAGGGGGGGGCCGGGACAACGATGATGTCACGATCATCCTGCGGGGAATTTTAACGCAGGGAACCACACAGGGAGGGCAGGGAAACCCTGCAACGTCTGGAGAAGTGGCGATCACCGAATTGAACAAGAGTGACACCGTCGAATCATCCAGTCTTGGCGCTTATAGTATCTCCGGCGTTCCTGTCGGAGGCAATTACACCGTCCGAGTGACCGATACGAATAGCCCGACCGTCAATGTGACCTGTGAAATTTCTATTCCTGACTCGACAACCTTAACCGTAACCAGCCAGAGTGGCGGTACTTGTGTTGCCGGAAGTGCAAACATTGGAGAGTTGGCTCTGAATATTACGATTGAATAATATGATGGAGTAAAGATGGGCGCATCCAGGAAGCGGGTGTTTGTCGTCGATGATTCACAGACCGTCCGGAAGAATCTCTCCGAGATTCTTGTAAAAGACGGCTATGAAGTGATAGAAGCGGCTGACGGGACCGAAGCGCTCAAACGGCTCGGTCATGAGCGGTTCGATTTGATTCTCATGGATCTGGAGATGCCCGGGCTGACCGGCTTTGAGCTCCTTCGGATCATCGAAGCGGGAAACCTTGCAAAGGATGCGCCGATCCTGGTGATCACCGGCACTCACAAGGACCTTGATGCGGTGCATGAAATAAAAAAACTCGGCGGGGCGGGATTCATCGATAAGTCATTGCCTCCCGAAGAGCTTCTCTTCCACGTCTCTCAGTGCCTGCCTAAATAAAGTTTTACCTTCCAATTCCGCTTTCTGACTAACCTCTGGGATGTGTTTTCTGATGTGTTCTTTTCAAATGCTCCCGCGCCACATGGGTGTAGATCTGCGTGGTGGAGATATCGGCGTGTCCCAGGAGCATCTGCACCGATCGAAGATCGGCCCCCCCTTCCAACAGATGGCTGGCGAACGAGTGGCGAAGCATATGCGGCGTAATCGATCTTCGGATGCCGGCTTTTCGCGCCGTCTCTTTTAACTGCATCCAGAAGGCCTGCCGGCTGATTCCCTTTCCGGACCGGTTGATGAAAAGAAAGGCCGTGGTCTTTGTTTTAAGGAGGAGCGGCCGCGCGATCAAATAACGCGAGAGTTTTTCCCGGGCGCATTTTCCGATCGGCACCAATCGTTCCTTGGACCCTTTGCCATAGGCGATCAGATACCCGGCCTCCAAATTGATGGCTCCCATCGGCAGTGAGACCAGTTCGGAAACGCGCAGTCCGGTGGCGTAGAGAAGCTCGATCATCGCATCGTTCCGGAGTCCGATCGGATTGTCTCCCTTAGGTAAGTTCAGGAGCGCTTCGACCTCGGTTGGATGGAGCACCTTCGGCAGGCGGAACGCCTGGCGTGGCGAGTGAATATGCGCGAAAGGATCCTGTTGGAGGACCCCCTCCGTGATCAAGAATTGGAAAAAGGTCCGGAGGGTCGAGAGGATGCGCGCGGTCGAAGCGGCCGCGAGGGCGCGCCGCTTCAGGTCGGAGAGGAAAAGAAGGATCTCCTTCCGCTCGATTCGGTCCGGCCCCGAAATTCCTTTTTGCTCGACGAATTCAACCAGTTTTTGAAGGTCCTGAGCATAGGCGGAGAGGGTATTGGGAGAGAGTCCCTTTTCAACCGAGAGATGATTGAGAAATCGATCGATCAGCGTATCCATTTGCGGAGATTCTATCGGAAATTCAGATTCTTGACAAGGTGAATCAATTCTTCTATCATCAAGAAATTTCCCTGGAGGGGATGTTCCTTCCCTCCCCCTTTAAGGAGCGCGTCTGATTGGCGAAACGAAGTTTTTTTTTGAGTTTGGTTCTCCTCCTTCTATTCCCTCCCGCCGGGATGGGGCAAGGTTCTTCTCGCGCCGATCTGCCTCCCGCGTCGAATCAAAGCGCCCCCCTCGACGGCGCCGTCCCTCCTATCTCCCCGGAAGAAAAAGCGCTTTTTGATCAGGCGGCGTCTGCCGCCGCGTCCGGCAATGCGGAGGCGGCGCTTCCTTCTTTCGAGCAGTTCGTCCTGAGATTTCCGGACAGCACGCTTCTCCCGGATGTTTATCTCGCTCTGGGGCAACTCTATTCCAAACGGGGGGAGATGAAGCGGGCGATCGATGCTTTGAAGACGATCCTCGATCGATTCCCGAAACATCCTCGGGCCGATACGGCCCGTCTCCAGTTAAGCGATTTCTATCTGATGCTCGGTGATCTGAGGGAGACGATGGACCTCTGGATCGATCTTCCCGATCAGGAATCTTCCAAGATGTTGATTTACGAGCAGGTCGCCCAGGCTTATCTCGATCGGAATGAATTCCTGGAGGCGCTTCGGGTCTTGATGAAGAAGAAGGAGTTGATCGTCGATCCGGTCGCGAGCGGCGCGGTGCGGGAAGCGATTACCTCGATCCTGAGGGAAAAACTTCCGGAGAAAGAACTTCAGATGGTCTTGAAGGAATACGGGTCCGCTTTCCCGGCCGACGAGGCGATGGTTCGGCTCATCGGGATCTACGACAGCCGGGGAGACTACTACCGCGAGGAGCGGGAGATTAAGCGGTTCCTTTCCGTATTCCCGAATCACCTTTTTGCCGGAGAGGCGAGACGGTTGATCGGCCGGATACGGGAGAAAATCAAGGCGCACCGTTTTCTGCTCGGCGTGGCGCTTCCCCTCTCCGGCCAGCTGGCCCCGTTCGGGAACAACGCGTTGAACGGCGTTCAATTGGCGTTGCAGCAATTCAAGGAAGCATTGCCGGGGGCCTCGGTCGGTCTGGTCGTCCGCGATCTGGACGAAGATGGGAGCCGATCTCAGCAGAGTCTGGAAGAATGGATCGATGAATTCCGTCCGATCGCCATGGTCGGGCCCCTTTTGAGCCGGGAGGTCGATCGGATTGCGCCGGTGGCGGAGAGGGCCGATCTGGTCTTGATCACTCCCGCCGCCACGGCGGCGCGGCTCCCTTCCCTCGGCAAATCGGTTTTCCGAAATGCGATCACCGCGCGCTTTCAATGCCGTTCCATCGCGGAGTATGCGGTCACCCAGATGAACCTGATGCGGTTCGCCATCCTCTTCCCGAAGGAGGGGCTGGGGACCGAATGGGTCCGATGTTTCTCCGAAGCGGTGAGCCGTCTCGGCGGCGAAGTCGTTCATGCCGAGCCCTATCCCGTCGATGCGACCGATTTTACCGCGACGATCCGGCGGTTGAAAGAAGCCGATTTAAAGAAAGACGGGGTCGTGGAGATCGTGCAGGAGGGGAGGAGGAAGCGGGAGGTCTCCTATACGCCCGGTTTCGATGCGATCTTCCTGCCGGGGGATGCCGGCAAGGCGGGATTGATGATTCCTCAACTGGTTTTTCACAACATCCAAGACGTCCCCTTGTTGGGGACCAGCGGCTGGAACACCCCCGAGTTCCTGAAGTTGGTCGGCCCTTATGCGGAGGGAGCGACCTTTATCGACGGATTTTTCGCTGGAAGCCCCGATCCAATGGTTCGCAAGTTCGTCGGACAGTATCGCGCGAAGTTCCAACAGGAGCCCGATTTATTCGCCGCGCAGGCATTCGATGCCGCCCGCTTGGTTTTGGCGGCGTTGGAAGGAGGGGCGCTGACCTCGCGGGATGTGAAGACGGCGCTCGCAAATACAAAAGATTTCCAGGGGGTCTCCGGACTGGTTTCCGAAATCCGAGACGGCGAGGTCCTCAAGAAGCCGATCTTGATCCAGGTGCAAAAGGGAAAGCTGGTGCAGGTGAATTAAGTCGCTTATTCTTTGCGAGGCTCCATGTTCAAAAAAGTTCTGATCGCCAACCGCGGGGAGATTGCGCTTCGGATTATACGGGCGTGCAAGGAACTCTCCATCCCCACGGTCGCCATTCACTCGGAGGCCGACGCGACCGGCCTCTATGTCCGGAAAGCCGATGAGGCTTGCCTGGTCGGTCCGGGGCCGATCGAAGGCTATCTGAATATTTACCGGATCATCGATCTGGCCAAGCAGAAGGGGGTCGATGCGATCCATCCCGGCTACGGCTTCCTTGCCGAGAATCCGGAGTTCGCCCAGGCCTGCCAAGAGAGCGGGCTGACCTTTATCGGACCGCCGGCCGCCGCCATGCGGGCGATGGGGGACAAGGTTTCCGCCCGTCAAAAGATGAAGGAGATCGGCGTTCCGATCGTTCCCGGCCTGATCGAGCCGATCGCATCGCTGAATGATGCGGTCCGATTTGCCGACGAGATCGGCTACCCGGTCATGCTGAAGGCCTCCGCCGGCGGAGGGGGACGCGGCCTTCGAATCTGCAAAGATCGAGAAGATCTGAAAAGACACTTCCCGATCGCCCAGACGGAGGCCAAGGCCTCTTTCGGGAAAGAAGCGGTCTACCTGGAAAAATATATCCATGCCCCCCGCCATATCGAATTTCAAATTCTCGCCGACCAGGAAGGAAACGTGATCCACCTGGGAGAGCGCGATTGCTCCATCCAGCGAAGACATCAAAAGCTGATCGAAATCGCTCCGTCGTTGTTATTGGACGAGCGGCTTCGACGGGAGATGGGGGAGGCGGCGATCGCGGCGGCGCGGTCGGTCGGGTACACCAGCGCCGGGACGGTCGAATTTCTGGTCGATTCGAGCCGGCGTTATTATTTTCTCGAGATGAACACCCGGATCCAGGTCGAGCATACGGTGACCGAGGAGATTACGGGGGTCGATCTCGTGAAGGAGATGATCCGGATCGCCGCCGGGAGGCCGATCTCCATCCCTCAATCGCAGGTCTTCCTCAGAGGCCATGCGATTGAGTGCCGGATCAACGCCGAAGATCCGCAGAAAAATTTCATCCCGACCCCGGGAAAAATCACCGCCTACTCCTCGCCGGGAGGAATCGGCATCCGCATCGACGGAAACGTCTATGCGGGATACGTCGTCCCCCCGTATTACGACTCCCTCCTGGCCAAGCTGACCGTCCGGGCCCGCACCTGGGATGGCGCCGTGCAGCGGATGCGCCGCGCCCTCGATGAATATGTCATCCGGGGGGTGAAGACGTCGATCCCATTCTACAAACGGATCATGGAAGATCCCGATTTCCAGACGGGCCACTTCGATACGACCTATATCGATTCGCACCTCGACAAGTTGAACGTTGCAGCCGATTATTTTCGAATGGATAAAATGCTCGCGATCGCCGCGGCGATCGCCGCCCATTCGAAAAGATAAGGAGACCCATGGCGCCGAATTCGAAGCCGAAGCAGAAACCGAAGCCGATCCGGATTATGGACACGACCCTTCGCGACGGCCATCAATCGCTCATCGCAACGCGTCTTCGGACGGAAGACATGCTCCCGATCGCCTCGAAGATCGATCAGGTCGGCTATGCCGCCGTGGAGATGTGGGGAGGGGCGACGTTCGACGCCGCGATCCGATATCTGCGGGAAGATCCCTGGGAGCGGATCAGGCAGCTTAAAAAGTTGATGCCGCGAACCCCCTTCCAGATGCTTCTTCGAGGGCAGAATCTCGTCGGCTATCGCCACTACGCCGACGATGTGGTCGAGCGGTTCATAGAACGCGCGATCGGCAACGGAATCAACATCCTTCGGATTTTCGACGCCCTCAACGACCTTCGCAATCTGAAGACGGCGTTCAAGGCGACCTCCAAATACGGCGGCAAGATCGAGGGGAGCTTCTGTTATACGATCAGCCCTTTTCACAGCAACGGCCTCTTCGTCGATATGGCGAAACGGCTCGAAGACATGGGATCGGATGCGATCTGCATCAAAGATATGGCGGGGCTTCTCTCCCCCTACGCCGCCTTTGATCTGATCGGCAAGATGAAGCGGGAGGTCGGCGTGCCGATCCATCTTCACAGCCACGACACCGGGGCGATGGCCCTCTCCACCTGCTTGAAGGCGATCGAGGCGGGGGTCGATATCATCGACACCGCGATCTCTTCGCTTGCGTCCGGAACCTCTCAGCCCCCCGTGGAGACGATTGTTCACGTCTTGCGCGGGAGCGAACACGACCCGGGATTGGACCTGAATCTGCTGGCCGAAATCGCCGATTATTTCAAAGCGGTGCGGAAGAAATATAAGGCTTTCGAATCGGATTACACCGGCGTCGATCCGCATGTCATGATTTACCAGGTTCCGGGAGGGATGTTGTCCAACCTCGCCCTCCAGCTCTCCGAGCAAAAGGCGCTCGACCGAATGAAAGAAGTGTTGGAAGAGGTCCCCAAGGTTCGGAAGGATTTCGGCTATCCGCCGCTGGTGACCCCGACCAGCCAGATCGTCGGGACGCAGGCGACGTTGAATGTCCTGACCGGGGAGCGCTATAAAGTCATTACCACGGAGACGAAAAATTACTTGAAGGGACTTTATGGAAAGCCGTCGGGAGAAATTAATGAAGAGGTCCGCAAACGGGCGATCGGCGATGAAGAGGTGGTGACGGGGCGCCCCGCCGACTTGATCGAGCCGGAGTTGAGCCGCTCCCAAGCGGAGCTCAAAGATATCTCTCAAGGCGTCGAAGATCTTATCACCTATACCCTTTTTCCTAAGGTCGCACTTGACTTTTTTGCCAAGAAGAACGATCCTAGCAGTAAGCTTGAAGCGCCTTCCAACGAGAAGGAAACCGAATCGATACCGCCTCCCCCGTCCCCTCTCCTCACCCCCAGCGAATTCAATGTCAAGGTCCATGGGGAGACGTTTCATGTGAAGGTGGGCGGGATGGGGCATCCGGGGGAAGGGGGGCGGCCGTATTTCCTTTATGTCGACGGGCTGCTCGAAGAGGTGATGGTCGAGTCGCTCCTGGAGGTGGTTCCCAGCGCCGAGGGAAGGATCGATGCAAAAGCGGGGGGACGATCGACCCGGCCCAAGGCGGCCCATGAAGGGGATGTGACCACGCCGATGCCCGGCGCGGTGGTCGGCATCAAGGTTCAATTGGGTGAGAAGGTCAAAGCGGGGCAGACGATCTTGATCGTGGAAGCGATGAAGATGCAGAGCGAAGTTCACACCCCGATCGCGGGGGTGGTCAAGGAGATCTACGTTTCAGAAGGAGATCGGGTGAATCCGGACGAGGTGCTCGTCGAAGTCCGGACGGAAAAGGACTAAAGTATTGAATCAAACGATTCAGCAAATTGCGATTATGGTCTTGCCGCTTCTCTTCGCGGTGACGCTGCATGAGGCTGCGCATGCCTGGGTGGCCGATAAGAAAGGGGATTCGACCGCCCGGATGCTGGGGCGGATCACCCTGAATCCCTGGGTTCATACCGACCTGTTCGGAACCATTATCATTCCGCTTCTTATGTTTATGACCACCGGGTTCATCTTCGGCTATGCCAAACCGGTTCCGGTCAATCCCCTCAATCTCCGCCGTCCGAAGCACGACATGGCCTGGGTGGCGGCGGCCGGTCCGGGAATGAACCTGCTGCTGGCCGTTATCAGCGGCGTGTTGTACCGGGCCATCCTCCTGATCTATCCCCAACTTTCCGCCTTCGGCGGGGTTGGAAACTTCGGGAGTTCCGACGGGCTTCTCTCGGCGTTTTTTGTTCCCCTCCTTCTGATGCTTCGGTTTTCGGTCACGATCAATATCCTTCTGATGGTCTTCAATCTGATTCCAATCCCTCCTCTGGACGGCGGGCGTGTTTTGGTCGGTATCTTGCCGGAGCGCCAGTCGCGGCTGATCGGTCAAATCGAGCCGTATGGGATGTTGCTTTTGATCGTCCTCGTCTTCATCGATCCGTTCGGCATCATGCAGCGATTTTTCTGGCCGATTGTTTCGGTCTTCACCGGATATATTTTCGGAGAGTGGGTGATATAGGTAGAATGGCTCGGCAAAAAAAGAGGCGGGCCGCGGCCCGCCTCTTTCGTTTCGGGTCGAGTTCCTTAGAAGACGGTTGTCAGCAGCAGCCAAATCAGGATCAGGCTCAACGGAACCCCCAATAACCAAGCCAATACGTATACCATTTGTAACTCCTTCCTTGAATTAAGCGCTCTTCTGGAGCCGTTCATCCGTCTGCGCAGGCGGCGGAGGCCGCTTCGCGAAGATCTCCTCGGCGGCCGATTGGGTCTCTTTACGGCGGAGCGCGAAAATGTTTTCTTTCACGACCGAATCGAGCAGAATTTCCAAAACGCCTGCTTCCTTCGCCCGTCGAATTGCGATGTATGTGATCATCTCTCCCTGGTTGAGGATCACATCGTCAGAGGGATCTAAAATGGTTCGGCTGACCCGGCGTCCGATCGCCTGATCGATGCGGCGTTGCAGGAACCGGTTATGGAGCCAATTAAAATAGTCCTCTGCCTTTCTCCGAAAGCGGTCGAAACCGGTCCGTAAGTTCTCCCAAAAGCGCGATGCTTCGCTTTTCCCTCGGTCGAGGCCGGATCGACTCCGCTCCCGCATCTCTTCCATCCGCTCCTGAGCGTTTTTTCCCCACGATTCCTTCTTCTCTCGTGCGGTGGCGCCGAAGGTTCCCGATCTGCCCCGGACTCTTTCCAATGATTCGACGCTCGACTCTTTTACGCTCCGATAAGTGGAGGCCCCAGACTCTTTCATGTTCTCGTAGGTCTTCGTGAGTCCCCCTCTCTGGGCGGCAAGGGCCTCCAGGGCCGCCTCGGATACGATGATGGCGTCTTTTCCGATCTGCTCAATATATTCGAAATCGATCCGTTTCTTCCCTTCGGCCGTATCTTGGAAGAGGCCGCGTCTTACTTCAATTCCGGTTACGCCGCCGGTCGATTCACTGATCTCCAAATCGTACACCGTTCCGATCTCGTGTCCGCGGTTGGAAATCACCCTTCGTCCCGTCAAGTTAAAACCCTCTTTTTTGATCTGTTTCGGATCGATCTCATCGGAGGGCGCTTCTAAGGACGCGCTTCGTTTTAACACAATCGCATCCGGGCCGATGCTCTCAATGCTTTCAAAGGGGATCACCTCGGGGGATCGAAAAAGACCCCCCTCTTCCAGAACAAACCCGACTACTTTTCTCTGATCCGGATCGAAGATCAGATTTTCGACCTCCCCGATTTCTTCTCCGCGATCCAAGGAAAAAATCGGCATTCCGATTAACTCTCTCCCTGAGATCATGCGACCCTCCTCTGTCCTGTGTGGACGGTTTTAAAATAGCCTCTCGTCCCTCCTTTGTATGCCGCCCGAATGAGAAAGGGCAGTAAAATAATAAGCAAAAGAACCAACAGGGTGACCCCCGTGGCAAAGGGGGTCAGTGAAATGAAAAGTCCGGAGCCGGAACGATTTAACCAGCCGTCGACCCGACTTCTCTGGGGAGGTTCAGCGGGGGCGCTTCCTTCCATCCCTTCTCCCGGGGTGCTGTTTTCCACGGAAGAGGGTGGAGTTTGTGTCGGCGGGGGATTGGCACTCTGCGCCGAGGCCGCTGTCGTCCAAAACAGCAGTAAAAAGAGCAGGGACGATATCGCTACTCTGGCTGAGTTATTAGAGAATCTCCTCTCTACCATCATTTCTATACCTCATCAAGCTTTCAGGGTGCGCTGCCCTTCCGGGCTAAAACTGACCCGCGGGGTATTCGGACAAGTCCGACAAAACCGGAAGGAAAATGCGAACGCCTGCCGAAATTCGAAAAGATCCGCTTTAATTATTTGTAATTTAATCGTAGCAAATAAAGCTTAAAGCAAACAAGGGGTAGGGGAGAAGGGGGCTTAGGATAAGATCCGTTGCAATAAAAAAATAAATAGATAAATAGAGATAATTAGAGTAGATAGGTGACTTCGGCGTTCCAGAGGGGATGTATTTAGTCGGCTTCGGGCTCGCTCGATCCCTGGCGGTGGGTCACCTTATCCTCATCGAAGATTTCCTTCATATCTTCCTCGAGCTCTTCGTTATTGTTACGGATAAAGCGAAGGGGGATGTGGGTGGTTTCTTTCTTTTTCTCTTCCTTTTTCTTGTCTTGCGTCTCGTCCTGTTTCTTTTCGGATTTTCCCTTTTCTTCAGACATTTTGGGTCTCCTTAAACTGTTTGTATCTGCCATTATACACAGAGAGACCCCCCTTTGGCATCAACAATTTTCAACTGATTTTAAGGCTGAAGAAGGGGGGAGCGGTATGGGCTTAAAAATAAAAACCCGGAAGCGATCTTTCGATCTCAAAGCGGCTACAGCAACCGCGCTTCCGGGTTTCGGTGGCGCCGGGGACGTGCGTCCCTAGCATCTACCTAGTACTGTGACGCGTCAATCAGGACGCCGCCACCTCACTTGCCGTAGGGTTCGTACTGCCCACTGGACCACCTCCTTCCGCCGGCGTGGAACGTTGCGGCAAGGCCCAGACCTTGCCCCCCTCCGAATCGTCGCGCCGATCGCCGCCCGGAAGGCCGCCCCCAAGGCGTTGGGGACTCGGAAAGGTGTGTCGCCTCTCCTCAACCGTGAATATAACACAGAATTTTCCGATTTGCACCCCCCCTCTAAAACGTATTCCAGTTGAGGAAATCCCTTTCACGATAGAGCCGTTCCAGGTCGAGCGGGACGGCAATCGCATGCCTTCGGAGAAAGGAAACGATCGGTTTGAGGGTAAGTCCGACGGCCGCCAAATAGTCCCCCTCCAGCCGTTCGATAAAGCGCCGTCCTTCCCCCTGAAGAGAATAGGCCCCGGCCTTATCGAGCGGCTCACCGGTCGCGACATAACGGTCGATCTCATCCTCAGCGATAGGCTTCATCAAGACCCGGATGGTCTCTACGCTCGTTTCAGTAGGGGGCTGATGCGGATCGATCAAGGAGACCGCCGTCCAAATTCGATGAGAGCGGCCGCTTAACCGGCGCAAAATCCGCTTGGCATCCTCCGGGTCGCGCGGCTTTCCGACCTTTTCCCCTTCACACTCAATCAGGGTGTCGCTCCCGATAATGACCCCTTCCGGAAATTCTTTGACGACCGAACGGGCCTTCCCTTCGGCAAACGCAGTCACCTCTTCGGCAATAGACCGCCCTTCGCTGAGGATCTCCTCGAAATCGGGAGGGACGATTCGAAAGGGGAGGCCGAGAAGGGAGAGGATCTCTCTGCGGCGGGGAGAAGTTGAGGCGAGGATGATCTCTCGCCGGGCGCCGGAAGGAGGGCTCATCGGTATGAAACTTCGCTCAGGAAGGGGGCGAGCAGCGCTTCGACCTCATCGACGTTGCGGACACGGACCAGCTTCTCTCGCAGCTGGCTTGCGCCGGGAAATCCCTTGCAGTACCAGCCGAGATGTTTTCTCATCTCGGCAAACCGGGAGAGAGGACGGCTCTCTTGAAAGAGGCGGGCATGCTCCAGCGCCGCCTCCAGCCGCTCCAGGGGAGAGGCCGGCTCGTCCGGGATGAGTTCCGGTTCGTGATGGCTGAGTGCCTCGCGGAGAAGGCTCTTTTTTCGAAAGATCCACGGATTTCCAAGGGCGGCCCGTCCGATGAGGACCCCGTCGACGCCGCTCTCGCGAATGCGCTGGGCGGCCTCGTTGAGCGATCGAATATCGCCGTTTCCAAGGATCAATGTGCCGGAGCCGCGCGCGATGGAGGCCGCTTCGGCGATCGCCTTCCAGTCGGCAGCGCCGCGATAGCCCTGGTGCAGGGTTCGGCCATGGATAGAGATGGCGGCCGGTTTTTCTTCCAACAGGTGGGAGACCCACTCTTGGATGACGACGCGATTGACGCCGATCCGTGTCTTGACCGAAACGGGAAGAGGACGCCGCTCGGAAGGGGGGAGCTGTCCCACCTCTTTTCTGCGGGTGAGCCATTCACCGATTTTGGGGTGAAGATCGACCATCGGAAGCGCGCCGCCGGCCACCCAGGCATCGATCCCTTGCCGGGCCGCCTGGAGAATCGCTTTCGCGCGGGGGGGATCGGCGATGAGCCCGGCCCCGCATCCCTTGGAGGAAACCGCCTTGGCGGGACAGCCCATGTTGATGTCGAGGCCGTCGAATCCCAACTCGCAGACAAGCTGAGCGATCAGAAAGAACGACTCCGGGTTAGAGCCATAGATCTGGGCGACAATGGGGCGCTCGATTTCATCGAAGACCAACCCCCCCAACTCACTCTCGGCGCCATGGAGGATTCCTTCCACGCTGGTGAACTCGGTCACAATCAGGTCGGGTTTCCCGTGGGTCGCCACGATCCGCCGAAAGCAGGGATCGGTCACCCCGTCCATGGGGGAGAGGGCGATGATCGGCTTGGAGATGTTGTTCCAGAAATGCACGTTTGGCTCCTGAATAACCCGTTCTTTTATACCATAACATGGCTTCCGCTTCAAAGGGGGAAAACGTCGCGCTTCAAGAAGAAAAAACATGACAAGGACAAAAGCCGTGTTATAAAATAACCTTTTGCGGAATCGCTTCTATCGGAAAGGAACGACATGGATGATTTTCTCTTTTTAGACGGGCTGACCCCGCTTCAGCGGCGGTTGATCGATATCTGCCGCGCGGAAGCGCCGAATGATCGGATCTTGATTAACGCGAAAGATATTCTCAAGGTCTTGGCGCTCAACGATTGGAAGATGGACGAGAATGACTTTGAATATGATTGCGAGGCCCTTAGCTCTTACGTCGAGCCGATCGAGTCATATCCCCCGGACAGCCTCGGATATGCCTACCGGATGATCCTCCAGCTCGGTCTTCCGTGGCGCTGCCGGTATCCCCATTTTGAGCTGCGCGGTATGTATGGCGACCCGCATGATGAGGTCCCACAGGGACCCGAATATGTGGAGCTTCGGCTCTCTCGTTTTTCCCATATCGTCATGCCGGTCGGAAAGGCCCCGCTTCTTCCCCTCGCCCTTTTGAACGGCGCGAGCTTGCCCGATGGAAGACAGATCCCTCCGCATCATTTGGAAGAGCTTTGGACCGCCTTCGAGCAGATCCGGCAATCGCCGGAGCTGCCGCTTGATGAGCTGATGGAGTTTCTCCCGGGACCCGACTTCGCCTCCGGCGGGGTGGTCGGCGGACACACCGCCGTCCGCGCGCTCTACGCGGATGGAAAAGGGGAGCTGATCCTGAGGGCCGACATCCAGACAGAGATGGAGGGGGCCCGGACCCGGCTCTCAATCAACTCGCTTCCCGACGGGGTGTTGGTGAGGACGGTGATGCAGCAGCTTCGCTCATTGCTGGAAGAGGGGACGATTCAACTCCACCTGCTCAAGAACGCGTCGGAGCGAAATCAAATCAGAATCATTCTTGATGCTCCCCGGCGCTGGTCGGCGGAGGCCCTCAAAGAGATCCTCTTCAACAAGACAGATCTGGAAAAACGGGTCCTCTTTCACTGCTCGGCGTCGGATGCCTCCGGATGGAAAGGGGGTGTCTCATTGATCGAGACGCTGAAGCAGGCGACCGCGCGCTGCACCCTTTCATGGGAGAGAAAAGACGACGAACCGATTGAGCATATTCCGCTGCTCAGGGAGATCCAAGAGTTCGGCGGCTACAAAAGCCCGTTGAGCGACCTGATCGATCCTCGGAGGAGCCGTCTTTTGAACATTTCGTAATTGAGGGAATTTCATTAAAGCGCTCTTGAATGCCCTAATTTTCCTTTTCCGATCTTCCCGCCGGAGATCTCTCCATCACGCAGAGGGGGAGGTTGATCGTTCAGCGCTCCGGCATTATAATTGTAAAGATTCGATTGTTTCAATGGCTCCGTTAGAGAAGGAAGTTGAATGGAAAGACTGACTGCCGAGCAGCTGAGGAAAGAGCAAGAAAATACCCTGTCCGCTCAGAAGCTGCATTATGGGTTTCTCGCGAAGATCCTTTTTGTGGTGATGGACCTAATATACGGGAAGGGGAGAAGCCTCAGTAAATTTAAGGTGCTCGAGGTGATCGCCCGGGTTCCCTATCAGGCTTGGGAGCATGTCGCTTATATCGCAATCACCCATACCTATAAAAAGGCCGATTTCGCCCGAAGGATTTTTGATCGGGTGCAGGAGAGCCGAATTCAGCAGGATAATGAGCAGTGGCATCTCCTGATTTTGGAAGAGTGGGTTCATCGTCTGCAGATTCGGGAGAATTTTCTCCTCTATCGGATCATTCCGCAGATCATCGCTTTTTTCTATTATCATGTTTGCTGGTTTTTATATGTCATACGTCCCTCCATGAGCTACGCATTGAATGCGCAGTTCGAAGACCACGCCGAGCATGAATACATGCGCTACGTTCAAGAACATCCGGAGTTGGAGTCGGAGCCCTTTGAGAGCGCGTTTAAATCCGACTTCGGGGATTTCAAATCGATGGCCGATGCGGTTCGTCAGATCGGCTATGACGAGCGGGTTCACAAAGAAGAGAGCCTCAGCCGAATCCGCGATGCGCGCTTTTCCTAAACCATAAAACCATTTTTTGAAAGGAACGTTCGAGCCGTGACGGCGAAAGGACGAGCGGAGTGGTTTCTTTTTGCCACGACATTTATTTGGGGCGGAACCTTTGTCATCATCAAACAGGGTCTGGTCGATCTCTCCCCCCTTCTGATGGTGTCGATCCGATTTACCCTGGCAACGCTTGTTCTTCTTCCGTTCTGCATGAAAGCGCTTCTCCGTGCCGATCGAAAGTCGATCTTCTGGGGGTGTTTTCTCGGGTTTCTTATCTTTGCCGGCTTCCTCTTGCAGACCCTCGGCTTAAAAGAGACCACGACGTCGAAGTCGGCCTTCATCACCACGATGATGGTCATTTTCACCCCTCTTTTTCAAATGCTCATTTTGAAACGGCGTCCGAGATGGGGAAATCTCGTTGGAGTGATTGTTGTTTCCGTCGGTCTCTGGTTTCTGACGAATCCCTCCGGGGGAGGATTGAACCGGGGAGATCTTCTCACCCTGCTCTGCGCCATTGTGTTCGGCCTGTTTATCGTATTGCTCGACTGGACGACCCGGCGGTATGATTTTCTTCTGATGACCTTCCTCCAGATATCCTTTCCCGCCGTCTGCGGCTGGATTCTCCTCCCTTTTTTCGAACCGCCGGTGTTCAGGCCGACGCAGGGGGCATTATTCGCGCTCGGCTACACGGCGATTCTTGCGACGGTAGTGACCGGCTATATTCAGACCCGCTATCAGCGGGACACGACGCCGACCCGCGCCGCGCTGATCTTTACCGTCGAGCCGCTCTGGGCTGCCGCTTTGGGTTATTTCTTTCTTCAGGAAACGATGGGAACATGGGGGATGCTGGGAGGGGGGCTGATTATCGGCGGGATTTTATTCTCCGAGCTTTCCGAAACGATGATGGCGCAAGGTCAGCGGTTTTACCGATCCGTCTTGAAAAGTGAGTCGACCTGATTCTCTCCTCGGAGCAAGGAGGCCGGTTTTACCGCCCGATTTCAGCCAGCGGCTCCTCGGTAATGAAGAGAGGACCCCGGGGATTTTGGATGAAGAGATTGGCCGAAGCCAACGCTTCTCGATCGGGAGAGCTCTTGCACTCCGGAGTGGTCACGAGTCCCCAATGGTGGTTATCGCGACAGGTATTCTCCAGGATCATCGCTTCTGCATGATAGAAGAGGAGGATGCCGCTGAGCATGTTCTTTCGGCAGAGATTCCGCACCAGATCGGGACGGGTCTGCGGATCGCGCACCGCAATGCCGAAGTGATGGTTCCCGAAGCAGTCGTTTTTGGAAATGTAGGGCCGCGCGCCGGCGAAGATAAAGATCCCGGATTCGCGGTTGTAGCAGACCTCATTTTCGGTGATCGTCGGCCGGCATTCGGGGCCGTAGACGACGAGGCCCGAAAGGATCCCCTCCGTGATCCGGCATTGGGTGATCGTGCAGACCGAATCGAGGACGTTCATCGCCGAATGTGGGTCGCTCCCGATGTACCGGAAGGTGATTCCGCTGATCAGCCCTTCCGGCACGTGTTGAAGGTAGAGCGGGCCGCCCCGGCGGCTGAAGATTTGGACGGCATCCCGGCCCGCGCCGATCAACCGGACGGTTTTGTGTATCAGAAAGATTTTATCTTCATAAGCGCCGGGTCGAATGAAGATCTGATCTTCCGGCTTGGCCTCTTTCAGCGCGGCGCTCGGCCTCGGATAGGCGTGGGGATCGGCGCCATCGACGATCAGGGTGCGGCCCCCGGCCGGATTGGGAGGAGGTTCCTGAATGATTGCGGAGAGAGGGGCCGTGGGAGCAGGCGGCAGGTTCGGGTCTCCCTTGCCGGTATGTTCCGAGCTTTCCTGCTGCATCGATTCGGTCCCTTCCGTTGTCTTCAATACGAGAGTATGAGCGCTTCAAGGATATCTGCAAAATAATGCAAATGCCTCGTCGAAATCAAGGTCGAAAAAAGAGGGAGCTTGGGCCCAACCGGAAAACCCTCGCATCGTATACGGCCGGGGCGGATGATTATTTGGCGCATTGGGACCGCGGCCGAACCTATCGTGTTCCGCCGTTGCTCAGAGAGTGGGTGGATCCTCTTCCGAAGGGGGCCCTGATTTTAGATCTCGGCTGCGGTCCGGGTCAGGACAGCCGTTATCTTCAAAGAGAGGGGTTCCGTCCGATCGCGCTCGACGGGACGTGGCCGTTTCTCGCTCACGCGCGCAGGCGCTCCCGTCGTCTTTCCCTGGTCATGGCCGATCTGGAGGCGATGCCTTTCCGGTTTGACGCGTTTCATGGAATCTGGGCGGCCGCCTCGCTGATTCATCTTCCAAAGAAAAAACTGGATCGCGTTTTGGTCGCGTTGCGACAGCTTATTCGATCGGGCGGGAAATTCGGGGCGACCTTCGCCCATGGAAAGGGAGAGGGATTCGCAACGCAGGGTTGGATTCCGGGGAGGTACTTTTCTTATTGGAAGAAGGATGCGTTGGCTCAGGTATTCACCCGGGCCGGCTGGAAGATCCTTTCGCTGAAGACGGTCTGCAACCGGGAGCGCAAAGGGCGCTGGCTAAACCTCATCGCGGAGAAAGCCTGAAACTTGTTTTTCTTTCCTTGACAGTTCGTCTCGAATACGATAATTCTTTAGGTCAAAATTAAAAAAAGAGGTGTTTGTGTCCCATCTGCAGAATGATTCGAATTTGGTTTGGCTTGACCTCGAAATGACGGGGCTCGACCCCAAATGTTGTGCGATTATCGAAATTGCCACCATCATTACCGATAGCCAGCTCAATATTTTGGCCGAAGGGCCCGCCATCGCGATTCATCAAGATCCGGAGGCGTTGAAGACGATGGAAAAATGGAGCCGGGATACCCATTCCAAATCGGGTCTTCTGAAGCGGGTCGGATCGTCCACGATCGATGTCAGGCAGGCAGAGGAAATGACGCTCGAATTCATCCGGCATTACTGCCCCGAAAGGACCTCTCCTCTCTGCGGCAATTCGATCGGGCACGATCGACGCTTCTTAGAGCGCTATATGCCGACGCTCTTCGAGTATCTTCATTATCGAAACGTGGATGTGAGCACCCTGAAGGAGTTGGTCCGACGGTGGTATCCGAACGGACCACCGCCGCCGATGAAGAAGGGAAACCACTTGGCTTTGGATGATATTAGGGAGTCAATTAACGAGCTGATCTTCTATCGAAATTACTACTTCGTCAAGCAATGAGAGGTTACCTGAAAACCGTAGGATCGTGTTATTGATCGATTCTCAGGCATCCGTTTCAACCGAAAGAACACGTTCTTTTTCCTTGTAAAAACGAATCGCATCTTCGACGTGGAGATCTTCAATCTGAACCCAGGCTTCCCGCCATTCTCCTTCGGAATGGGGGAGATCGATCGGGTGATTGCAGCCGGATTGTGATGACTCTTTCGTGATGCCGCCATCGATAAAACCCTTCGGCTGTTCCAGGTCGACCCAGGCATCGTCGCCGAGCGTTCCGGAAACGTCCACTTCCAACCACAATTTCTTCAAAAGAACCTCCTTGTCATGAACGAACGCAATCAAGCGGAAGAGCGAGGAAACGCTTGAGAAGCGTACAAAATTTTTAATCTTCTTTCAAGTGAAAAATAGATAAATTCTGCATTTTATGAAAGTTTTTATTAAAAAAGATGCTCCTGCACCGGTTGGGATGAGCGAAAGTGCGCAGTGGAGAGTAGGGGAGGCCGCCCTGCAATCCCGTATTTCCGGCACGCAAGGTTGAAAAGGCTCTTGATCTGATCTGAAAATATTCCTTCTCCCTCCATACGGCTCCCGAAGCGGGGGTCGTTCAGTTTGCCGCCGCGGACCGACCGGATCCGATTGAGGACTTTTTCTTTTTGGTCCGGAAGATATCTTTCCAGCCACGTTTCGAAGAGCGGCGCAACGGCATAGGGAAGCCGAAGAGGAACCACCCCGGCAAAGGCGGCGCCCGCAGCCGCGGCGGAACGGAGGATGTTCGGAATTTCATGGTCAGTCAAGCCGGGAATGACAGGCGCGACGAGAACACCCGTCGGAACACCGGCTTTCGCGAGGATCGAGACCGCCTCGAGTTTCCTATCCGGTGGAGAGGTCCGTGGCTCCAGAACAGCGCATAAGTTGCCGTTCAACGTCGTGATCGAGAGAAACACAGCAACAGATTGAAAAGCGGCCAACTCGGACAACAGGTCGAGATCTCTGACGACCCGCCGGTTCTTTGTGATAATGACAACAGGATTCCGGAACTCAAGGAGGACTTCAAGGCATTGACGCGTGAGTCGGCGCTTTCCTTCAACCGGTTGGTACGGATCGGTCACGCCGCTCATCGCCAGCACCTGGGGTTTCCAAGCGGGGCGCTGAAGCTCCTTGCGCAGCAGAAGCGGGGCGTCTTCCTTCACCATGATTTTTGTCTCGAAATCGAGACCGGCCGAGTACCCGAGATATTCGTGGGTCGGGCGCGCATAGCAGTAAACACATCCGTGTTCACATCCGCGGTAAGGGTTGATGCTCGCCTCAAAACCGACGTCCGGACTATTGTTGTAAGCGATGATGCTTCGAGAACAGTCCTGAAGAAACTGAGTGACCGGCAGAGTCATTCCGCTCTCTTCTTCTTCGATAAAACGATGCGTCTTCTCAAACCGGTTTGGGGGATTGGACGCGCTTCCCCGGCCCTTCATCATCACGGTTTCCTCATTGATTCAACTCAATGAATATAGATTTAGCCTACCCTTCCTTTCGTAAATTTGTCAATCATTATTGTATTTCTCCCGAAATGAAATTGCTTTGCTTGGGTTTCTAAGGGGGGAGACGTCCCCTGATGAGCGGGTGAATCGAAGGCGGATGTTGACGAAGCGTCTTTAGACAGGAAAGCGCAGGCTTAGAATGCCGGAGCGGCGGGGCATGTCACGCCGCGACCGGCTTGACATGCCTTCCTCTGCCCCGCAGGGGGCGGGCCGGGCGATGACTCCTGTTGCGGGCAATGACCGGATCGAGAATTTCCCCGCAGGAGAGGCATCGATAGCCGAAAAAGTGGATCTTCCCGGTATCATCGTTGATATCTTGGAATCGTTCTTCAATCATGACGCTTTTGCATCGTGGACAGTCCATGTCGTCCTCCTGATGAGATCAGTGTATTTGTGCGGCTCGTTTAGACGGTGAACCATTTATCAGAGATTCAAGGCTCTTCACGCAAGAGCGATACACCTCGCCCGATTTCTTGGTCTTGGCCAAGAGGGTGCTTCCTTCGAGCACGGCGACGATCAAATGGGCCATTTCTTTCGGATTGACCGTTTCTTCCAATGTCCCTTCCTTCTGCGCTTGTTTTAGGATGAGCGTGATCTCCCGCGCCCAGGCATCGAAGATGGCGTCCAGCTGCCGTCTGAAGCCGTCATGGTGGTCTGCAAGCTCCAGCGCCAGGTTTCCGCAAGGGCAGCCTCCCCGATATTGAGAGGCTTTCATCCGACCGTCTTGTTTTCGAAAAAGCGAAAAGAGCCGGCGGAGGGGGTTTCCATCCTGTTTCAACGTTTCTTGAAGCAGCGGAATCGTTCTGGCGGCGTAGGCGTCGATCACCGCGTAGCCGAGATCTTCCTTGCTTTTGAAGTGAAAGTAGAAATTTCCCTTCTTGACCTTGGCCGCCTTGAGAATATCGTCGATGCTGGTGCCGTTGTATCCTCTTAAATAAAACAGGTTGCACGCTGTTTCAAGGATCTTTTGCTTCGTTGTTTCGCCCTTCAGGCCCATAAAACCGACTGGTTGGTTTATTTTTAAGTACTCTATAAGAAGCGCGGGCGGTTGTCAAGAGGCGGGTTTTACGGCGGTGAAGGAGGGGTCATCAGCGTTTCTGATCCGGCATAACGTAGATGCCGATCGATCAGGGATCTGAAGGAGGCCAACTTTTCCGTGAAGGGAGGAAGGCGGTCGAGGTCGTGGAGAGGGGCCGGGAGTCGGAAGCGCCAGTTATGCAGGCCGACGGTCGCGGGAATATTGATCTGATCGGGAAGGCCGAGGATATCCTGGATCGGAAAGAGGACCAGACTCGACCCCGAGCGAATCAGCCGCTCCAAGATCGCCTGGTGTAAGCGATCCGAGAACGGCGCTTCCGGCGTCAATTCCAATCCTTCATCCAGCATGCTCAGAAACGCGGCCCGCTCTTCCAGCGAGATTTCGTTCCACCAGTTCATGAGCGTGCTGGTGTCATGGGTGCCGGTGGTGGCCAGTGAGATGAACGGATAGTCTTTCGGGTCCAAGTAGACCTGGTCGCGTTTTTCCCATCGAAGCACTTTATGCCCGGCGATTTCAAATCGAGTGAGCGTCTCGCGGACAAAGTCGGGGATGACGCCGAGATCCTCCGCGACCGGGATACACATCCCCGCCTCTTCGATGATTGCGCTGAGAAGCTGTCGGCCGCGTTTTATCTGCTCGTTCTCTTCGCTCGGCTCAAAATGAGGCGGTCCATCTTTGGGAATCACCCAGACCCGATAAAATCCGACGACATGATCGAGCCGGATCAAATCATACTGCTCCCGGGCCTGGCGAATCCGAAGCCGCCACCAGAGAAAGTTCCTCTTCTCCATCACTTTCCAATTGAAGAGAGGCAGACCCCAGTCCTGTCCTTTGTCGTTGAAAACGTCGGGGGGCGCCCCCACCGAATCGACGGCGCTGAATGAATGGGGATGGCTCCAGACATCGGCGCTGTCCCCGCTGACGAGGAAGGGGAGATCTCCCATGAGGAGAACGTTTCTCCGTTTGGCATGCTCCCGAACCTCCTTCCACTGTTCCGCGAGGGCCCATTGGAGATATTTGAAGAAGAGGAGTCGTTCTTCCTCCTGGTCCTGAAGCTTCTTCAACTCCGGTTTACTTCTGTTCCGGTAAGGGGCCGGCCATTCCTTCCAATAGCGCCAATCGTTTTTTTCTTTCAACAGACGAAAGAGCGCGTAATCCTCGAGCCAGTCGGAATGCGCGTCGATGAATCGTTGGAGCGATCGCGCGCGGCCGGTGTTCTTTTTCCACTCCTCATCGAGAAAAGAGCGGAACGTCTGCTCCAGGAGGGGGGCTTTGAGCCGGCGGATCGCTTCATAGGAGACATCTTTATTCGCACGTAATCGGTGAAGCGTCTCTTGTATGGAAGGGGATGAGAAGGTTCGGTTGGCGGCATCGCTTTTCTTGAAATCGTCCCAGGCGAGCAGGGAAAGATAAATCGGATCGAGCGCGAAGCCGCTCAATGCTTGATAAGGGCTTGTCTCCATCGGAGAGGTTTCATAAACCGGAAGGATCTGGAGCAGATGGAGATGATGATCGGCCATCCAATCGATCACCGGGAGCAGATCGAGGATCTCTCCGATTCCGAAGTTCGTCTCGCTCCGAATGGAAAAAAGGGGGATCATGGTCCCGCAGATTTTTCGGTTCAGAGAGGCGGGCCGTATGGTGTGTTGATCGGGATGATTTCTCATGGATGACGGATTGATTGTTTGATGGCCACAAAAGTCGGCTTGGCGCAAGCGCCGGATCTTTCCTAGAATAGAGAAACGGATCGTCTCGTGTCAAGGGCTCGATCGGATATTCGCGGTTCGATCGAGCCCATGGAATTGCATCGGATTACCCGATTTGAATATACTGAAAGTAGAGATCGCATTTTGCGGGAGGATTTCCCCTTGAAACAAAAGGGGAGGTCGGTGCATTCACCCTCGGAGGAATGGAGATGTTGGAAACGATCATTGTTATTTTATTGGTGTTGTGGCTGCTGGGCGTCGTGAGCTCTTACACGCTCGGCGGCGCGCTGCATATGTTGCTTGTCGCGGCCCTGGTGATTTTAGTCGTCCGGCTCGCGACCGGGCGCCGGATCGCGTGAACGGAAGGGGTTCAATCTGTGAACATTAGGCGATTTTCAATTGGCCCCCCGGATATTGCCGCGGGAGGAAGAGGGTAAATGTGGTTCCTTGGCCGGGATGACTGGAGACGGTGATTTCTCCCTTTAAGATTTCCACCGACTTTTTCACGATCGCCAAGCCGAGTCCGCTCCCTTTTGAGGTACGCTGGGATTCGGACGTTCCTTGCCAAAAGGGATCGAAGATGTGGGGGAGGTCGTCTTCGGAAATGCCGATTCCTGAATCGCTGATTTGAATGAGCACGCCGTTTCGCTCCGGGATTTCCGTCGCAGAGATCCGCACAAAACCGTTTTCCGTAAATTTGGCGGCGTTGCTGAGAAGGTTTTGAAAGATTTGCCTCAGGCGGGTGCTGTCACAGTAGAGCATTCCGGGATAGTCGATCTCCACCTGAAGCTCGGTTCCCTTCTCCAGGAAGAGCGGTTCGAGATTGATCGCCATTTTCGTGACGAATTGCTCCAGCTCGATCTCTTCCAGATGGAGAGAGATCTCTTTTGATTCGATCCGGGCAAGATCGAGCAGGTCGTTGATCAGCTGGCCTAAGAGATTTGCGTTTTCCTTGATTCGACTCATCGGAAAGACCTGTTTTGATTCGATCGGTCCATAGGTTCCGTTAAGGATCAAGGAGAGATAACCGATGATTGAGTTGAGAGGGGTTCGCAATTCGTGCGTGATAAACGAATAGAATCGTGTTTGCCGGCGTTGGGATTCTTCCAATTCGATGCTTTTCATCCGGAGCGCCTCGTTGGCCCGCTTCATTCCTTCGAAGAGCCGAGCCACTTCCAGGAAAGGGGCGAGATGATACGTCAGAGGAACGACAAATTCAAGCGCCTGCGCCGGCCGCTCTAATGCCTTCGCACTCCATAGGTTCAACGTTCCAATCAATTTCCCCCGCACCAACAAAGGCAGAATGAGATACGACCGTACGCCGGTTCTCGCTAGTTTGCGCTCGGACTCCGTGACATCTTCCCCGAAGAGATCGGCCTGAAGAAGCGGTTCCTGCTTCAGGGTCAGGCGCGAGAGGAGGTTGAGATCGGTCAGGGGCCAGGTGTAGTTCTCCGGCAGCGGATTTCCTTCTCTTCCCTTCACCCGGTAAAAGTGAACTTCTCCTTCTTCTTTGTAGATGGCGATGCTCGCCCAGTCGAAGGGGGTGTATTTTTGGATTTCTCGAAGGAGGAGATCGAAAATTTGGTCGACGTCGGGGCTGAGATTAATCGCCTGGCTGATCGCCCCGAACTGCTCCGCATATCGGCTGACTTCCATGAAAAGCTGGGCGTTCTTGAAAGCAACCGAAGCGTTTGCGGCGAGGGTCTGAAGCATAAAGAGCTCGGACTGGGAATAAGCTTGGCCGTTCTCTTTCTGGCCAAGGTAACAGATCCCGATTAGACGGGTCTCGAAGCTCAAAGGAATGCAGAGAATGCTTCGGAGATCCCGCATCTGCTGGGCCAGAGGAAGCGCCGCTTCTTCCCACTCGAGCTCTTCAAGGGAAAGAATCCGATTTTGCTGTTCCAACCTCTTTACGAGAGGATGTTCACGAAGGATGAGAACATCGACTGAACCCTCTTCATGGCCGGTGGTCCGATGGAGGCGGTAATTTTCCTTTCCATCTGAAAGGAACAGAGAAATCGAAGTGGGGTGGAGCGTCTTCACCAAGGTGGTAAAAAACTTCTCCGTTAGATCTTCAAGATGGAGAAATTGGACGACCGACCGGCTGAATTCATGAATCGATTGGTAATGGCGGGACCGCTCGCGAAAAATCGAGCGCTCCACCCACTGCTGCGTCAGCGGTTTGATGTTCGCGAAGACAAGAAGAATGACGGCGAAGAGGAGAAAGCTGGCGATATTGGCGGCATGAAGAGGGAGAACCTGCTGAAAGAATTCGGTCAAAAGAAAAAAAGGAATCGCTGTGATAAGCAGGGTGAGAAAGTAGACGACTCCTTTTTGAATAACAATTTCGATATCAAGGAAGCGATAGCGGATGATTGCATAAGTGAGAGTGGCAACGTATAAGGGAATAAGATAGGTCGCGTAAGCGCTCAGGGAGTCGATCTCCATATTGAAATCGGGTAGAAAGTTAGTTGTTCCTCCCGCGAAGCCGATGAGGGTAGACCAAAAGAGAAGCCGGATATGATTCTTTTCTAGTCCTGATGTTTGTCGATAGCGTCTTTGAAGAAGGTAAAAGGCAGCTAACAGGTCAGCGCTAAAAAGAACTAAAAGCAAAGGGTAAAGTGGGCCAGGATTAACGAAATAGGCCGATTGATGTTTGATTGAAACCCCCTGAACCATCCAAGGGGTTAGGTTGGCCACAAAGAGGAAGAGGGAGGCTGCATAGGAGGGCAGGATCGGCCAACGGTTGCGTATTTTCAGGAAGGCGGATACAAAATGGAGAAAGAGAGAAGGGATAAAGACCGTTCCTGCAATCGTAACCCGGGCCCAAAATAACGCAGTCTCCTCATCTGGCGTGGTGAGATAGAGCACACGTCCTCCGGCCCAGACGGCGATGCCGGTCGAGAAGAGGACGAATTGTCTGTTCACCCTTTCTTCGGGTCTGTGTAGGAAGACGCCGATTCCAATGAAGAAGACTGAAATAAAAGTAATGAAAGAAGACAACGCGTAAGCGTTCATCAGTAGTGCACTTGCTAAGGTGAGCGTGAATAGGAAAATAAAGAAAAGAAATACGCGACACTCCTGAAGTTATAAGTAGCACATTTGAAAATCGAAATCTAGACGCAAAATAAGAATTGGCGATAAAGAGAATTATTCCTATGGATTTTTAGGTGACTCGCAGTAAGGAAGGAGAAGATCTCGAACCGCCTGAGGGGCTGCCACCGGTTTTCCATCTTTTTCGGCGGAAGCAATGATTTGTTTTCCGACGGCGATGGTACTTCCTGTCTCTGCATTGGAAAAGATGAATTTGAGTTCGGCGCTCGCTCTTCTGATCCAGCCGACGGTAATCGTTATCTCGACCTCATCATAAAGTTTCGCTTCTCCCTTATATTCAAGTGATGCTTCAACGGTGAGGAGCCGATACCCAGCCGAGAAAAAGGATTCATGAATGGGAACGGCCGTGCGGAAAAACTCTTCTCGTGCGTCTCCCTGCCACTCAAAGTACTTAGCAAAATAAACGTTTCCTTGAGCGTTGGTATCGGAAAGATAGACCCTTCTCCGGAAGATGAATTTATTCCCGATCTTCTTGTTTGGGATTTCTTTTATTTTTAAGATCGTTTTTAAATGAGTTGACATGATTTTCTCCTGGGTATAAATACTAATTTATGTAAATCAAGGGTTATCAACTCTAACATAAGATGTCGTCCCGTTGGAGTTTAGTGATGGAGTTCGGAATGCCTACCAGGAATCAAATCGGAGAAGAATGATGAGGATGTGATATGGATCACATTCTAACAGGATTAAAATAAAGATTCAAGTTATTTTTACGTAGTAACTATTTAACTGTAAAAACCAAGATTTGATCTGACATTTTATGTTGGGGTTCCTGGATGTTTGGTTTCTCCTGATTGTCAGATCGTCTTATGCGACGAGCATCTTCTCCTTGGCCAGAGGCAGACTGTCGATGAATG